>NZ_CACSJW010000005.1:0-631269 GCF_902706145.1 Sphingobacterium sp. 18053 | reverse complement strand
CAGGTTTCTCTGTGTCCCAGCATCCTCAAAGAAAAGTGCCTAGTTTAATGTTCAAGTTGCTGCTTTAGCTCTGTTAGTTTTTAATATAAAAATATTGATTATACATTATTTTCAAAGATATGAGTTTAAATTATGATGGAAAAACATTAAAGTACTTTGGCGAGAGCGTGTCTTATTTTCCTACCGGAAAGGTGGAATCTGTGGAACTTTATGATGAGCTTTCCTATTTGATTGATACCGCATATTATTATCACCCAAATGGAAAATTAAAAGCTTTGGTTTATTATGAGCCCAATAAAACAGAGGCTAAGTCCAATTTCCCTCATTATTTGCTGTATTTGGATTCGGTAGGAAATATGCTACTTCGGAAAGGAAATGGCTTTTTTAGATTTGACTATAAAAATGGTCAATATATCGAAGGTGAATTAGTTAATGATAAACGAGAAGGGATTTGGACTGGTTGGGATCATTCAAAATATGAAGAATTTTATAAAGAAGATATATTAATAAATGGGAAGCGCTATTTGCCCGATGGAAAAATTAATACATATACTGCCAAGACCATGAAGCAAGAACCCAAATATCGTGGTGATCTAATGGCTGACATTGGATTGGTTATGCGTAAAGTTCAGTTTCCCTCAGAATTTTTTGAGAAATATAAAAAGAAAACGATACTTGTCAGTTTCGTCGTTAATAAGTCTGGTGCTACTGAAGATTACGAAATTGAGGGAGATTATGATCTAAATGTCAAAAGGATGATGATTGAGGCAATGCAACGGTTAAGTAAATGGACTCCTGCCTACCTAAAAGGAATACCAGTGCGAGTGCGTTTTACAGTCCCTGTGAGATTTAATTTCGAATTAATTACGCATTAGATTTACTTAAAGTAAATATTTTGGTTTTATGATAAGTTACCGTCTTTGTTTGTCTCTATTTTACGCAAACTTAGGATTTCCATCGTCGACTGATTATTTTAGGTTATTAGGACAGTTTACAGCGAATAATCAAGCCAAATTACTTTTGTTACGTTTAAAGGTGAAAATAATGTACTGTTTTTCAGTTGCTTGTAGTTTATTATAAAATAAATGTTATCACAAAGTTATGCTTGCATTGCAAAAGTTAAAAAAAGTTATAAATTTGTATTTAACATTTTTTAACAGCTGACATTGCTGAATTAATAGATGTATGACTAACTAACATAGCATATAATAATTATTGAGAAGTAAAAAAATTGCTAGCCAAGCTGCTTTATTGCCAAGAATTTAAATAAACATACTTAATTAAACATAAACATATGAAACACAAACTACTCAGTTTTTTATTGGGTGGTGCTATCCTAACTTCGGTAGCATTCGCCCAAGAAAAGAAGGTTAGTGGAAGAGTGACAGGTACAAATGGCGAGGGGTTGCCAGGCGTTACTATTGTTATTCAAGGCACTAACCAAGCCACACAAACCGACGCAAACGGTAACTATTCTATTAATGTTCCTACTGGAAAAATTTTAGTCTTTCGCTCTGTAGGCTATTCAGACAAAACAATTACCGTTGCACAAGGTTCAAGTTTATATAACGTACAACTGAATGACAATGCTTCTGTTCTTGATGAAGTCGTTGTAACTGGTGCGGGTCTTCAGGCCAGTCGTCGTTCTATTGGTGTTACCCAAACAACTATTAAAGCAGATGATCTACAAAAGGCAAAACCGACAAACATCGTGACCGGCCTTACTGGAAAAGTTGCGGGTCTAACAGTACAAGGAGTTGGTAGTGGTGTAAATCCCAATTACCGCGTAGTATTGCGGGGAATGCGCTCTTTAACGGGTAATAACCAAGCCTTAATTGTTATTGATAATATCATTTCTCCTTCAGCTATGCTGGGTAATCTAAACCCTGATGATGTGGAAGATATCACCGTACTGAATGGTGCTTCTGCTGCTGCGCTTTATGGATCACAAGCATCAAATGGTGCCTTGATCATAAAAACGAAAAAAGGTGCTGCTTCCCAAGGCCTAGAAGTGACAATCGATAACACAACAACTTTTGAAAATTCGGTTTTTTTACCTAAGATGCAGAAGTTATTCGGGTCTGGTGCGGATAAATATGTTCAGATTTACACACCTTATGAAAACCAACAATATGGACCTAAATTTGACGGTTCAAATGTGTTAATTGGCGATCCGCTCCAAGATGGAAGCACGCAATATACACCATATTCTTATAGCGGTGATAAAGATAAATTCTGGGAAACCGGCGTTACTAATATGACCAACTTGTCTGTTGCATCAAAGCTCGATAAAAGCTCATTCCGTTTTTCTGGTCAGTATTTAAATTCTACAGGTACGGTTCCAGGAGATAAATACACAAGAGCTTCAGCTCGCGTAAATGGGGCTAGAGAATTAAGTGATAAGTTGAATATTTCGTATTCTTCTTACTATGCACAAAATCGATATGATCAGACATCAGCGAATTCTTCCATTTATGATGCAGTTTTGAATCAACCTGGACAAATCCCTTTATTAAGTTATAAAGACTGGAAAAATAATCCGTTTGCTGACCCTAGCGGTTATTACAATGCTTATTATAATAACCCATATTTTGTGGCTGCTAATAATCGTCAGAATATCCGTAATGACTATTTTATGGGGAACATTGACTTAAGTTTCAAACCATTACAATGGTTAGATTTTACAGGCCGTGTTGGTATGACAACTGCCAATCAGTCTTATAAATATACGACGGGTAAATATTCATTTACACCTTATGCAGCAGGGCTTCATGGTTCCTATAAGGCTAATAATATTACGGGTAATGTTACAGATGCATTTAACTATACTACAAATATAGCAACAGACTTTATTTCCCATGCGACACATACCAATGGTGATTTCAAGTTTGATTATACTTTACTCTTCCAATTTTTACAAAATCAATATTCAGGTATGAACGCCTCTGTAAGTGGCTTGGTCATTCCTGATATTTATAATCTTGGGAACTCATTGAACAATCCAAGCGCGGGTCAATCTTCATACCTCGCCCGTACATTTGGTTTATCTGGAAAAGTGGATGTTGCGTACAAAAATTATCTTTACTTGAGTCTGACTGGACGTAATGACTGGGTTTCTATTCTTGATCCAGATCATAGATCGTTCTTTTATCCAGGTGTAGCATTATCTTTTGTAGCGACTGATGCTATTGACGGATTGAAAGATTTTGAACCATTAAATTTCTTGAAGCTGATTGCTAACTGGTCAAAAGTGGGACAAGTTAACGTAGGTAGTACTTCTACATTTGGAGCTTATGCAACTGTTCCAACTTTCAGCCAAGGCTCAGGATATCCATATAATGGCGTCGGCGGTTTTACAATCGGAAATCAGATTGTTCAGCCTGGATTAAAGCCTGAAATGACTCGCTCAATTGAGTTGGGCTTTGAGTCACAATGGTGGAATAATCGGATAACTGCAAATGCAACCTATTTTAACAATAGAACAACAGATAATACCGTTCCAGCTATCATCTCATGGGCAACTGGATACAGCAATTACCTGGTCAATGCAGGTATTACAACTGGTAAGGGGATTGAATCTAAATTGACGGTTACACCGATCAGAACACAGGATTGGGATTTAACGGTAGGCGGTAACTTTACCTATATTGATAATAGAGTAGAGGCAGTAGGAGCAGGTCTAACACAATTGGCTTTGGGAACATATGGAGGAAGTACAGGATCATACGCAATTGCAGGAGAGAAGTTTCCAGTGATCATGGGTTATGGTTATAACAGAGACCCTCAAGGACGGATTATTGTAGATAAAAATACGGGGTATCCAACAAAAACAGAAAGCTTGATCAATATGGGGCCTGCAATGCCTACGCATACACTTGGGTTGAATCTTAGCTTATCTTGGAAAGACCTGACGTTCTATACGAGTGCTGAATACCGCACTGGAAATTATATCTATCATAGAGGAGCAAGCACTTTTGATTTTTCTGGATCAGGAATCAATACTGTCGGTTATGATAGAGAGCGTTTTGTTATCCCTAATTCATCTTATTGGGATGATGCAACACAATCTTATGTCGCTAACACGAATATAACAGTGTATGATGGCGGTTCAGATTATTGGACAATGGGAACCGGAAGAAGGGATATTGATGAAACTTATGTGACTTCGGCAGCTTTCTGGAAGATTCGTGAAATGTCAGTAACCTATAACATTCCTAAAAGTTGGTTAGCTGGACAAAAAGTAATTAAAAGAGCTCGAGTAAGTGCGCAAGGTCGTAACTTATTCTTATGGACTCCAGCAACGAACGTTTACACCGATCCAGAATACTCTGACGGAAATGGTTCTTCAAACGGAAATGCGATTGGTTTAACTGGTTTGAGCCAAACGCCACCATCGAGATACCTTGGATTCTCTGTTAGTTTAACTTTTTAATCTTACTACAAATGAAACGAAATATTAAATATATAATGTTGGGATTGGTAGCTGCACTTTGTACACAAGGTTTACAATCCTGTAATAAAGCGTTAGATATAAATACTAACCCAAATTCACCGACTTATTCTACACCTGAATTGGTGTTACCGCAAGCTATGGTCGCTACAGCTCAGCAAGTTCCAGGTTTTAATACCTATGGAGCACGCTTTGTAGGATACTATGCGACATCTGGTGGGGTCTCGGGTTGGGGAGATATCCTGACATACGATTATGCAACAAGTGCGTTCGGTGGTTTATGGAGCGGGGTTTATAATACACTTACGGATTTGGATTATGTTGTTAAAAATACCTCCGGAAACGCGGGTTATCAGGATTTAAATCAAGCTGCCGTAGTGTTGATGGCCTACAACTATGCTAATTTAGTAGATACCTACAATGACATTCCTTATTCTGAAGCACTGCAAGGAGCAGCATTCTTAACACCGAAATACGATAAAGCAAGTGATATTTATGTCGATTTGGCTAAAAAGCTCGATGGAGCGGTGGCGTATTTTAAGGCAAATGCTTCTTCTGATGTATTTAAAAAATCGGATATCATTTTCAAAGGAGATAATACCTCTTGGGCTAAATTTGCTAATACACTTAAATTAAGGTTGGTATTGCGTGCAGGCAGTAAAGCGGCGTTTGCAAATAAGACGATAGATCCTATTGGTGTAATTACAGATGATGTGATTGTACAACCTGGATTTACTAAAATTGCGGGAAAACAGAATCCAATGTGGAATACCTGGGCATATGGTGCTGATGGTGCTGCTGTAGGTACATGGGGAACGCAATTTATCCCTACACCATTTGTAATGGCTTTTTTTGATGGATCTAAATTAAGTGATGAAGCACGTGCGAACTTGTTTTTTGCCAATGGTATTTCAACAAACGTAAACCAGTTGGGAAATACAAACAATCCGCCAGTGGGAATCTCTCCTTCTGCTTGGGTTATGAAACCAGCCTCAGGAACAATCAGTGCAACAAACTATAGAGGTTATGGTGTTATTAAAGGACCATCTGCAGGTCAACCTTTAATGCTTGGTGCAGAAGGTAATTTTCTTGGTGCAGAAGCTGTCGTTGAAGGATTACTTTCAGGTGATGCGAAAACATTTTTTGAAAACGGAATTAAAGCTTCTTTCACTTATTTAAATAAAAATGAGTCCGATGTTGTATCAAATGGTGCAAATGCGGCTACTTATTTGACAAGTTACGTGTCTGCCAATGCAGGTAAATACCTGGCAGACTGGTCTGCAGCACAAACAAAAGACCAAAAATTAGAGGCTATTGTGACACAGAAATATATAGCAATGAACTTCTTATTTGGGCACGAGGCGTATAATGAATACCGTAGAATTGGTTATCCGAAAATTGCAGGTGGAAATGTGATTGGTAATGGTAAGTTGAACTTTATTTCTACTGAGTCACGCTCGACCGCTCCTGATAAAAATCTTGCTAGGCTACCTTATCCAGCAAGTGAGTTCAGTTATAACGGTGCAAATATCCCGACGGTGAATAAATACACTGATAAATTGTTTTGGGCAAAATAAATTGATTTGAAATGAAAAAGATTATAAATTATATTTCGGTACTGTTGTTACCGTTTATGTTCACAAGTTGTTTGAAGGATGATGCAATCATCGGTCCCGATGCAGGTGGGAATGTTGAAAATATCATCGAGTTTAAAAACTTTGTAGCGCCATCTTCGGGGACATCTAGTAAATATCCGCTGTATATTCAGGCTTTTGATATGGTTCCAACAACGGATTTTGCAATTCCTGTTCAAATAGCAGGGGTGTATAATCCGAAAGCGGATGTTAAAGTTACACTAGAATTGGATAATAGTATAATTACTGCTTATAATGCACAGAATGGATCGAAATATCAACCGTTGCAAACAGCGAATTATACTATTTCAACTTACGAGATTACAATTCCAAAAGGTCAAAAAATTGGAAACTTAAACATCAAGTTTTTTCCTGAAAAATTCGATTTTAAAGAAAGCTATGCTTTGGGATTAAAAATCAAATCTGTAAGTGAGGGGACAATCTCTGGTAATTTTGGAGCAATAGTCTTAGGTGTTGTACCGAAAAACTTATATGACGGTGTTTACACCGTTGAAAAAGGGCTTGTACAACGTTATACTGGCGGTGCTTTAAATATTGGTGATGCATTGAACGGAAGTTTGGCTGGTAATCCAAAGGTTACGCTTAAATCAATAGATGGAAACACTGTCGAAATTACAAATATGAGATGGGCAGGTGGTACTTCTGGTATTGCTGGTATCGACAACTTGCGGGCGACAATTAACCCTGCTACTAATGAAGTCACTATGTTTGCTTTAGGTGCACCGACATTAAGAAATATTGCGGGGAAGGTCAATAAATATGATCCTGCAACAAAAACATTTACATTAAATTTTGACTGGGCACAAACAACGAATAAGAGAGAAATTCTTGATCTTCAGATCAAATTTGATTCTCCTAGACCATAGTGCTACAAATTTCACATAGAAAAGGTCGTCTGAAAAGACGACCTTTTCTATGTGAAATTATTTTCTTTAGTGGTGCCTTAGTCTATGTTTTTATGTAATAATTACCTATATTTAGTTAACAATCTCTAGAACTTATATTATGAAATTATTAGGTACCTTATGCTTTCTGGCTTTGTCCATAAGTCTATATGGCCAGAATAACCTAGCCCGTCCTAAAGAGGGCGATGAGCAGTTCGCAGCGAAATTGAATAAGCAATTAAAATTATCGAATTCCGAAATACAACGTGATATTTCGGGCGAAGTAGTTCTTGATTTTCGTGTCAACGAACATGGGAAAATTGATTCAATTGATATCGTTCGGGATTTGGGCGATAAAATTTCACTCCGCTTGATCGATATTCTTAAACGATCGGGGGATTGGGAACCTGCTAAGAAGAATGGATCACCAGTAGCTTCGTGGGTTCGTTTTCCTTACAAAGTATTAAGCTTGAGAGAATCTGCTAGTTCGTCGCTGCTAGTAAAGGCAGAACCAATTGAAGGCATGTCTACTTTCATTGAAAAATTCTATAAAAATTTCCAATATCCACCTGAAGCACTGAAAGCAGGCTTGTCTGGTGATTATGAGTTAAATTTTATTGTGAAAGAAGATGGGAAAATTACTGGTGTTAAATTAAAAGATGATCCTGGTTATGGCGTATTAACGAGTGCGCAACGTGCACTTAACAGAGCAGGTAAATGGAAACCAGCAACCCAAAACGGGGAGGCTGTAAAGTCTTCTGTTGTTGTTCCATTCAAATTGAATTTGAAAGAATTCAGAACACATATTTAATTAGATCAAAAAGGAATTTTTATGTAATATAGAGGTAGCAAGTATTTTGCTACCTCTATATTTTTTCACCAAACTGAAGCACATATCCATTATTATCATAAATAGCAAACTCAAGCATGCCCTATTCGAAAGTTTCTATTTCATAACATATTTTGACATTATCTTTCAAACTTTCCCATAAATTATCAACATCAGCTATGTTAAAATAAAGGGACCCTGTAAATTGTGCTGTTTCAAAAGCAATGCTTTCAACAGGATGCGAAAACATGATTTCGATGGTTCCACTTCGCAGTAGAGCCCAGTTCAATGCTTCGTTTTTTTCAACACATGTAAACCCGAGTTTTTCAGTATAGAACTGAATAGTTTGATCTAAGTTTTTTGTATATAATATTGGATTTAAGCTTTTGTAGTTCATCTTTATTTGCCTTTGATTGTTTTGAACTATTGTTTTGTCTTTTTGATAGTAGTTATGTGTTTTTTTTATATTGTTATCGATTGTAATGATAGTTTTATGATGAAAAACACAAAATATTACAGTATTTATTGTTACTTCATGAAAAAAATATTTACTTTTTTGGATTAAGGTGAGTTGTTTGTGTAATTGTTTGGTATTTAGTATTTTTTGTGTCGTTTTTTGTGTGAAATACTATGATTTATATCGTTTGTTTTCCAGTTTTTTAATTCTATTTCTAACTTCTTGTTGCATCTTTAAAAGATTGTTTTATCTTTGCTTTTAACAAAACCTTAACATTTCATGTCTGGTTTTGCACACTAACTGTATTAGCCTGTTGGGCTCATCACTTTTGAAAAACATATATTAAAAGTTTCTTCGGTGCTTTTATCGTATTTAGTTAGATAAACTACTTATTTAAACAAACATAAACATATGAAACACAAACTACTCAGTTTTTTCGTGGGGAGTATGATCCTGTCGTCTGTTGCTTTTGCGCAAGAGAAGAAGATTAGCGGTCGTGTAACTGGCGCTGATGGGAAACCGTTGGTAGGAGTTACAATTGCCGTTCAAGGATCAAACATTGCTACTCAAACAGATGCAAATGGAAAATATTCTTTATCAGTTTCAGTTGGTAAAATGATGGTTTTTAGATCTGTCGGTCATTCTGATAAAACTGTAATCGTTAAAGAAGGACAATCATTATTCAATGTGTCTTTAGAGGATCAGAATACGGCATTAGATGAGGTCGTTGTAGTCGCTTATGGTACTGCTAAGAAAGAATCTGTAACGGGATCCGTAACCTCTGTTTCTGCAAAAGATATCGAAAAGAGACCTGTTACCAATGCATTTGCAGCTTTAGAGGGATCTGCTGCTGGTATTCAACTGAACAATACTTCTGGTATGCCAGGCGCAGAACCTAGTATACGGATACGCGGATTTTCATCATTGAATGGATCTAACAACCCGCTTTATGTCGTGGACGGTGTACCTTTTGGTGGCAATATCTCCGATATCAACCCCAATGATGTGGAAAGTATTTCAGTTTTAAAAGATGCTTCATCATCTGCACTTTATGGAAGTCGGGCTAGTAATGGGGTAATTATTATTACCACCAAGAAGGGTAAGGCTGGCCGTTCTCAGGTTAATATCTCAACAGACCAGGGTTTCTACTCGAGAGGTATTGCCGAATACGATCGCGTGAATGATAGGCAATTTATGGAAGCCATGTGGCAGGGATATAGAAATAGTTTACTAACTAACAATTCGGCATCCTATCCAACAGTTCAATCTGCAAATGATGAAGCTACAAAATCTTTGGTGAGCAATTATTTGAAATTAAACATCTATGATAAGGCTGATGATAAACTATTTGATTCCAATGGAAAACTTGTCTCTGATGCCCAAATTAAAAGTGGATATGCAGACGATTTGGACTGGTTTAAAGAAGTAGACCGTGTGGGACACCGTCAAAATTATAACATTGATGGAACTACCGCTACGGATAAAGCAAAGGTTTTTTATTCGACAGGATACCTAGACGAGAAAGGATACATTAAAAATTCGGGTTTAAAAAGATTTACTGGACGATTAAATGCCGAACTTCAAGCTAAAGATTGGTTCAAATATGGCTTTAACTTAGCAGGTTCACATCAGATCTCAAATCAAATTAGCGGTTCTACTGACGATGCCAGTTCATTTGTTAATCCGTATAACTATGCAAGATCGATAGCACCAATTTATCCAATTCATTTGCATAACGCAGACGGATCTTATGCATTGGACGAGGCCGGAAAAATACAGTATGATAACGGTGAATCTACAAGATTGCAATATGTCGGAAGACATACCATTTGGGAAAATGAATTAAACAAAGACCAAACAGTTCGTAATACAGTAAATGGTAGAGGCTTTCTTGAGTTTAAGTTTCTTAAGGATTTTACTTTAACGCTAAACGGTGATCTTAATCTTCGCAATTCGGAACGTCGTACGTATAATAACGCAATAATAGGTGATGGTGCCGGTCAGGGTAGAGCGGCTAGGAATATTTATCGCTACAAAAACTATACAGTTCAACAATTATTGACTTGGAACAAAGATTTTGGCTTACACCATCTGGACTTATTGGCAGGACATGAGAATTATTCTGACAACTGGAGTTATCTATATGGCTATAAAACAGATGAAATTTTTGAAGGCCAAACTGATATGGTAAATTTCACCAAAATTACGTCGCTGTATGACTATCAGGAAGATTATCGTGTAGAAAGTTTCTTGTCTCGCGCTCGTTATAATTACGCGGGTAAATATTTTGCGGAAGCATCTTTTAGAAGAGATGGTTCATCTCGATTCAGCCCAGACAATCGTTGGGGGAATTTTTGGTCATTAGGTGGTAGCTGGAGTGTATCTAAAGAGGATTTCTTTAAAGATATGCTGAATACTGTTAATGAGTTAAAGGTGAGAGCATCTTACGGTGAAGTAGGTAATGATGAAAGTGCAAGTAAGTATTCTTATTTATCCTTATATGAGTTAAGCCAAAATGCGAATGCAGGGGCGGTCTTTAAAAACCAAAATCCTTCACCTGACTTAATTTGGGAAACCTCTAGTTCGTTCTCTGCGGCAGTAGAAGCCCGATTATTTAAACGAGCAAATTTAAGCTTTGAATACTTTAACAAGCAGTCTCAAAACTTGATTTTTGATTTTAATCTTCCATTGTCTGCTGGAGCAACATCATCTTCAAGTGCAGTTTCAACAGTAACAAGGAATATTGGTTCAATGTCAAATAGGGGCTTCGAGTTAACTTTTGATGTAGACGTGTTAAAAGGTGATGGATGGAGATGGAATGTTGGTGCGAATGCGACTTGGTTGACAAATAAAATATTATCACTACCTGAAGAAAATAGGGAGAACGGAATTGTAACTGGTAATTTCAAATGGGTTGAAGGCGGAAGCCGTTATGACTTCTGGTTGTTTAAGTATGCGGGTGTAGATCAGATGACTGGTCGTTCACTTTACCTGGCAGACACAGAGCGTTTTAATGTGAATGGTTCTGCCCCAGGAAAAGCAGAGATCCCTACAGCGGAACTTGTTGAAATTAATGGAAAATACTACGTTACTAATGCTTCTAGCTATGGTCTAAGGGGCTGGTCCGGATCGGTTATTCCTAAAATGAATGGAAGTTTCAATACCAGCTTTGAGTATAAAAACTTCAGCTTCTCAGCGTTATTCACTTACGCTATCGGTGGTAAAGTATACGATTCTTCCTATGCTAGTTTAATGGCCATGTCCGGTACGCCAAGTGCGCTACACACGGATATCATGAAATCGTGGAACGGTATTCCAGATGGAATGACAGCCTCCTCGGCGGATAGGTTGGATGTAAACGGTATTCCTTCTATCAACTTTTCTCAAAGTAGTATGAATAATTATGCTACTAGTGACCGTTTCTTAACTGATGGATCATATTTGGTTATCAAGAATATTGCGGTGGGTTATAGTTTGCCAAAAAAATTGGTTAGTAAAATAGATTTGTCTTCCGTGAGAGTTGTTGCTGGAATTGAAAACTTGTCTACAATGACAAAACGTAAAGGAATGAACCCGCAACAGCAATGGAATGGTACCAGCACAAATGCTTGGGTTACTCCACGTACAATTTCTTTTGGTGTAAAAATTGGATTATAAGAAATCAAACAATGAAAAATAATAAATATATAAAAGTATTGTTAGCAGGAATGATTCTTGTTTCTTCTTGCAAAAAAGACTATCTAAATACAAGTCCTACAGATTCCGTTGAGCTTTCTAAAGTATTTGAGACGACAAAAAATGCTGAAGTAGCCGTTAACGGTTTGGCAAAAATGATGACCCAACAGTATTTAGGTAGCCAAGGTTTTAATGGAGAGGGGACAATCAAAATGTACTATGGGAACTATCCTGGAAACAATTTTTTTGTCAACTTAAGTGGCTGGGCAGACATTATCAATGCAAATTATAATCAAAACTTAACAAGCATTTACCTGTATTATCCTTGGTTTTATTACTACAAAATCATTGGTAACGCAAATCAAATTGTCGAAAATATTGATGCTGCGGATGGAAACTTAGCCGACAAACAATTTATAAAAGCGCAAGCATTGACTTACCGTGCTTACAGTTACATGATGCTAGCTCAGATCTATGGCAATAGATGGAGTGATTCAAATAATGGGCAGACAAATGGATTGGTGTTAAGAAAAGATGTGTCAACTGGAGATATGCCTTTATCTACCTTGGGCCAGACTTATGATTTGATCTATACGGATTTGAATGATGCCATTTCATTGTATGAATCTTCAAAATTAGTTCGTAATGCAAATAAAAATTACGAAGTAAACAAAGATGTTGCTTATGCGGTTTATGCGCGAGCAGCTTTGAATAAACAGGATTATGTCAATGCCGAAAAATATGCTGTTTTGGCACGGGCTAATTATGAACTGATGAATAATGCAGAGTATAAAAGTGGCTTTGCAAATCCAAATAGAGAGTGGATTTGGAGTAGCTACGGTGCGTCTGATGAAACGTTATACTTCTATTCATTTCAATCGTATATTGCTTATAATTCGTCGGCAAGTGCTGTTAGAACAGCGCCTAAATGTATCAGTAGAGAACTATTCGATAAAATTCCTTCAACAGATATTAGAAGAGATCTTTTCTTAGATCCAAAAGGCGAAGCGTACACAACAGCTACAGGATTGGCCGGAGCGACTATGAAGGCTAGGGCTTTTGCTACATTTCCAGATTTACAGTCTAATGCAGTGCCTTACGCTTACATGAACTTTAAGTTCAAAGCGAATGATCTACCGGGTGTTGGAAATTTAAATCACTTTAGGGCTTCCGAGATGTATCTTATTGAAGCTGAAGCTAAATTTTTCCAAAATAAAGCAGCAAGTGAAGTTCAAGGTGTTCTTAACACATTAAACGCAACTTCAGGAAGAGATGTGAAATATGTTTGTACAAAAACAGGTACAGATCTACTTAATGAAATTAAACTTTATCGCGCGGTTGAACTATGGGGCGAAGGATTCGATTGGTTTGATATGAAACGTTGGGGAGATACTATTGTGAGAAGAAATAACGCAAACGGGGGTAATTTCCTTACATCTTTAGCTGTTACAATTAATCCACAAGATAAAAATAAGTGGACTTGGTCTATCCCTCTTCGCGAAAGCGATTATAATAAGGGTTTGGAATAATTCAACGTATAAATCAATAGGATTAAAAGGCCGGTACAATTTGTATCGGCCTTTTTATTCTAAAGAGACCTCTAGATTGCGAGAGTTCTCATTTTGAGAAAACGATCTCCAAGGTGATATATTACTAAATCGTTAATTTTATGTATATAAATTAATAGACTAACAATTTATTAATATTAACTTAATATTGAGAATCTATTTTTACGCCGTTGAAAGATGATGGAATAGAAGATGGAAAAATGATTCTACTCGTATCATATCATCACAAGCGAAAAAGATAATTTATTTAAAATTCTCATGAAAAAAGCACTTTTACTCTTAGCCCTGATAGGTCCTGTCGTAGCGCTTGCGCAAAATAATAATGCGCCCTCCAGCTATGATCCACATGATATCAAGATTACGGGGTACCTTCAGACACAGTTTCAGAAAGCGCAATCTCCCGGAATTACTTCCTTTTCGGGGGGGGATTTTTCAAAGAATTCGGATAACAGATTTATGATCCGCAGGGGACGTCTTAAAATTGACCGCGTGGATACGTACTCCAGTATTGTCTTTCAATTGGACGCTACTCAAGACGGTGTACAACTGATGGATGCCTTTATTCAATTGCGTCACCCAAGTCAAAAAGGCCTAAGTTTAACGGCGGGTCTTTTCAATAGACCTTTTGGATACTCTATTGTGTACTCATCCGGCTATCGTGATTTTCCGGAACGGGCACGTGTATTCCAGACGTTGATGCCACGCGAACGTGATCTTGGAGGGATGGTAAGCTATCACCCTGGCGGTAAAGCTAAATTCTTAAACTTAGATTTAGCCTTGGTTAATGGTAGTGGCCATTCGGCTAAAGATTATGATTCCAAAAAAGATCTGATCGGTAATCTTGCTTTTAAATTTGATAGCCTAGCGGATAAAAAACTTCATTTGGGATTTGGTGGTTCGTTCTATAAAGGTTCGGTTCGTAATGATACGAAAACTTATTATACGCCCAATAGCAATGGTTATACAGCACTTACCAGCGACGAGAATGAAGGCAGGGCGATCGGTCGGAATTATTATGGCGCCAATTTACAGTTGGAATTTGATAGTAGCTTGGGAAAGTCCAGCTTTAAAACAGAATATGTTGCTGGTGATCAGCCAGGGGTAGCGGGTGGTGCCGATATCAAAGGGCCTTACGCAAGCAGAAGTTTTACGACCCAACCGACAACAGACCTTTATCAACGAAAATTTAACGGATATTATCTTTGGTTTACGCAAGAGATTGCTAAGACCGGTATAACTGCGCTGTTAGCGTATGACGTCAATGATCCAAATACTAAAGCAAGTGGCATGACAATCGGCATGCCCGATAATTTTACGGCCGACGGAGATGTTAAGTTTAGTACGCTGGGCTATGGTCTTGCATATCAGATTAACAATAGGATAAAATTGACCGTATATAATGAGCATGTAACAAACGAAACCACAAGTTTACCAAACTTTTCTGCTGATTTGAAAGATAATGTCTTCACAACAAGACTGCTTTATCGTTGGTAAGTTGGTTCGGGGCTAAGGTTTTATCGCAATGATCGGAGTTGATCGAAAGGATTCGTATTCGTGTGACTAATGCATTAGGGGGCGCGATTTAATTTAGATGCTGCGAGGGGATTAGATATTTTTCCGAATCCGGCTCAGGGATGATGCGGTAATCCCTAAATAGGATGCTAACATGGCTAATGGAACACGATTGGCCAAACCAGGGTAAAGCTTTAAGAACAGGAGGTAACGGTCTTTGGCATCGAGATTCATCATGGTATTTGCCGTTTTTAGCTTACTTTCCACTACAAAACCATAAAGTTTGGCCATTAACAATGGCCAAACTTCAATTTCCTTTTCAAGGAGCGTAAAATTGTCAAAATCAAGGCTCCAGATCTCGGTATCTGTGAGGGATTCTATATAGTCATTGGACGGTGTTCGATCCAAGAAGCTCTGAAGATCTCCAATAAAACGACCTTCATAAATAAAATAACGTGTAAAATCATCGCCTTTACTATTGTAATAGAGCGAACGGAATACCCCCGATTCCACAAAAGCAATGCTATTGTTTACTTTACCGCAGGCGACAAAATAGCTTGACTTTGGAATACTTTTTTTTTCGAATGCCTGTCGAATTAAGTTCTCTTCTCGCAAATCGAGCTGTCCAAATTTTCGGATGTATTCCAGTAATTGCTCCATGTTACCTTTATATTACTTTGCTAAGTTAATCAATTCTTCACGTTGAGGTCCTGTTGAAAGATACTTTATGGGAACTTGTAACTCTTCTTCTAAAAATGAGATAAATGCACCCAAGGTTTCTGGAAGTAAGTTTGCCTGCTTGATATTAGAGAAATCGGTATTCCAACCTTTTAAAGATTTCCAGATCGGTTTAATTTCTTGTTCAGCGGATTGAGGAAATGCTAAGGAAATTTTTTGTTCATCTATTTCATAATGTGTACAGACGGGAATCTCAGCCATTTCGTTTAAGATGTCGGCTTTCGTAAGAACAAGCTGAGTGACTCCATTTAACATGATGGCATATTTTAATGCTGGAAGATCCAGCCAGCCGACACGACGGGGACGCTTGGTATTGGAACCGAATTCAGCTCCTTTTTCCCGTAAATCATTGGCAGCTTGTCCTGTGATCTCGGTTGGGAAAATGCCATTACCCACACGCGTGCAATAGGCTTTTGTAACACCATAAATTTTGTCCACCAGTTTAGGCGACACACCCAAGCTTACACAGGCTGCGGAGGCAATCGTATTTGATGAGGTCACATAAGGATAACTTCCATGGTCGATGTCAAGCAGGGTTGCCTGCGCACCTTCCGCCAATACCTTCTTGCCATCTCGGATTGCCTTGTTCAGAAAGATTTCAGTATCTATAATTGGTACCTGTTTTAAAGAAGCGCATCCTTGAATAAAATCGTGGTAGAGCTCTTCGAATGCAGGCATTTCTTGTCCGAGAAGCTGTAGTTCATTGTATTGACGATTTAAAATTTGATATACGTCCGTATTAAAACTATCCGAGTGAATATCACCAACACGAAGGTTCTGTCTTAGGATTTTATTGGAATAGCTTGGCGCAATTCCATTTTTGGTCGTTCCTATTGTACGGTACAATGGGGACTGTTCCATATAGATATCCCAATAGCGATGGGTCGGTAAAACGAGATGCGCTTTTTGGGATATCAAAATCCTATTGAAGAGATCTTGATCTGGCATAATGTGTGCTAGTTCTTCGATTTCCGCTTTGAATGCTAATGGGTCAACCACCACACCGGTGCCAATAATGTTTTTGACATGCGACGAAAAGATGCCCGATGGAAGTAGTTTAAGCGTAACTTTGTTACCTTGATAATAAATACTATGTCCGGCATTCGCGCCGCCATTAAATCGAGCGATAATGTCATAGTCGCTTCCGATCAGATCAATGAATTTTCCTTTACCTTCGTCTCCCCATTGGAGCCCAATTAGAATGTCCATATTGCGTTTGTCTTGAATTTATGGTCAAAGCTAGGGCTTGCAAAGCGGAGGACAATTGCCATTTGGCAAAAAGTGCTCCTCATTATCATTTGGCCAGCAGTATTACTGAATTTGAATTGCGCTTAAGCTTGTTTGTGTCCCAACTGTTGTATTTTTTGTAGCCATTTATTCCGTTTAATAGGATCGGAAGTTTTGATAATTCCGATATAGGTGACTTTCACCGGCGATATTCCACAAAATTGAAGGGTGGATCTTTTTAGTTGATTAACACTTGGTCTGCCGTAAACTAATGCATAATACCAACTTGGTTGATCGAGTGTTGTAATAATTCGGGCAGATTTTCCTTTTAGCAATTTGTCCCAAAAAAGAGAATTTTCGCGGTATTGAAAGGCCCGTCCAGGTAGAAATAGTCTATCGATAAAGCCCTTCATCAAGGCAGGAAGACCACCCCACCAAACGGGATGTATCCAGACCAAATGATCGGCCCACAAGATGTCCTCCCAGGCAAGAAGTAGGTCCTGCTCAAGTTCTGTCCGTTTACGATAACCAAATTCAAGGTTTGGATTGAAGTCCAGGTCAATAATATGGATTGTTCGTACTGTAGCTCCGGACGCTACCGCAGCTTCTTGATAAGTATTTGCAATGCCAAAATTGAAGGATTCCCGATTCGGGTGACCATTGATAATCAGTATTTTTTTCTGCATGATGTCGTATTACATCACAAAAGTAGCGATAGAACCACCGTCTTTATAGGACAAATGTCTAAAAAGAAATTTCGCTGCGAATACGACTTAAATGACGTTGTGTAATGCCCAAATAGGATGCAAGATATTGTAAAGGAAGTTGTTGGATAAACTCAGGATGATCTTTGAGTAAATTGGCATAACGTTGTGATGCGGTTTCTTTTTGCAATTGAAAGACGCGCTTTTCAAGCTCAAGATATTGTTCCTCGGCAATCATTTTAAGGTACTTTGTCCATTTTAGGCTATTTATAGCGAGTGTATCAATGGTGTTTTTTTTGATCGTCCATAGTTCGGCAGGGGTGATGGCCTGCATGGTCTCCGTACTCGGCCCGCCTGTAATAAAGGAGGAGTAGGCCGCTATCCAAGTATTGGGAAAGCGGAAACAATAGGTAATATCTTCCTTGTTTGCACTGCTATAATAAGAACGGAAGATCCCTGATTGTATAAAAGCAACCTCATGACAAGGTTGATTCTCTTTAACAAAAAAGTCGTTTTTGTTCAGCTTTCTGTATTCAAAAAGCTGAACAATCTGATTGATCTCTTCTTCCTCAAACAGACGCAAAGACCGAAAATATGCTGCTATCATGAAGTCCAAACTTAGAAAAATTGCGGTGTTCATGCAAAATAAATTCGATGTGATTCAATCGACGCAATGTTTAGTTGCCGATTGAGCAATAGGTGGATTTTTAATTCGCATCGATTAGAATCGCCAATTGCAGGCACATATGATCGGAGCGATTGCTCCAAGCATGATTCGTGCCACGCTGAATCACAATATCGCCGGCCTGTAAAAGCGTTTCTTCTGTGTCTGTAATCAGGTAAATCTCCCCTGAAAGAATAACGATGTAATCTAAACTTGCTGTCTGATGCATAAGGGGATGAGGGGTGCCAATCGCTGTTTCTATGCCAAGTTCCCGATCGGGGGGGATCTGTACATAGCGGAAGTACGTGCCATTTTTGATGACTTGGGGTATAGCAGTGTTTTCTATGGGATGCTCTTTCTCAAACTTGGCCGGCATTTGACTGGTTTGCCAGATATCGGAAATAACGAGATTGGGATAGTGCTCCGATACATTATCGACCAATGCATCCGCTTCGATAAAGGATTTGCCGGCACGTATGCCTGTCACGATTCGTCTAGGTATAGTTCTCATTGATTTTGTATAATTAATTTATTGCCTTGAGTCTGGTTGTTTTTCAACATTAGATGCCCTTTTTCTATTGTTTCGGGGTTCAGTTTACCAATAAGATAAATAGGGGCGGATTGAATAATTTCTTGCTCAATATTGTGTCTGATCCGATCCAGCCCATTTTTGAAATAGGTATAATTTAGTCTTTGCGCGTGGATGAAGTTGGATATATTGATGATCTGTGCGGCCGAACTAAATAGTTGGTCTCTTGCTGCCGCGGTCGTAAAATGTGTGATGTCGATATAAGTTCCATAGGGCTTTAATACTGCGGCGGCAACTTCCGAGAGATGCTGACCCACCGCATCGATAGCGACATCAATACCCTGCTGATTACTTCTACGCTTGATTATTTCCGTTAAATTCTCTTTTCGATAATTGATGATGCTGTCTTTTTGCAGTCCTAGTTGGTGTAATTTTTCAATACTGTTCATACTTCCTGCAGTTGCCACAATATTTTTAATGCCGTTAGCCAGGAGTAATTTTAATACAAAAAGCCCTACACCCCCGGACGCGCCGGTTAGGAAAATATGGTCTTGCGGATTAATTGTTGCTCTGTCGAAAACCTGTAATGCGGTGATGCCAGCGGTAGGAAGTGCTGCTGCTTGCTCAAAAGAAATATTTTTTGGCTTAGGGGCAATGAGGCCAGCTGGTAACTGAATGTATGCTGCATAGGTCCCGTTGCTGCCCATGCTACCACAGGCAAAAAACACTTCATATCCAATTGCATATTCACTTACTTCTGAACCTTTATCTGTAATAATTCCTGCCCCTTCTCTACCAAGTATCGGTGAATATAAATAACGTCGTTCAAATTCATTTTCACGCATTTGGTAGTCTATGGGATTGATTGCGGAAGCTATTATTTTAATTTTCACCTCGTTGGGCTTCAATGGAGGAAGGTCAACGTTGGCATTTATCAATTGATTGTCTTTATTTAATATAACGGCGTTCATAACTCTATCTATTTTAAGGGATGAAAAATCAAATTGAAAATAATTTACACTGCATCCATAGATTTTACATCTTATATAGTTGTTATGACAAATCTACCTTTCGTTTGCTATATATTTGTTGGTAGTTAACAAGTGGTAACTAGTTGTTAGAAATCAATATGGGACAAGTTTTGGACGGAAATCAAATGCGGGAGGCGAGTTGTACAGAAGAATTGCGCGCTATGCGTGACGCGCTGGATATTTTGGGCGGAAAATGGAAATTGATGATATTGCGTTATTTGGCTAATCGGGAGTCGCAGGAAATCTATTTCAAAAAAATGGAACGGGAGATTCAGGGAATTTCTGCAAAAGTGTTGACGAAAGAACTTCGAGACCTTGAATTAAACTTGTTAGTCGCCCGCCCGCCAAGTGAAGACCCCATAAAAGTATTTTATAAAATTACGGACTATGGTAAAAGTGTGTTCCCCGTCACCGAATCTCTGGTCAGTTGGGGTTTGGAATACCGAGAGAAAGTGAAACAGGAACTCACTGCATTAGCGAAATAACAATTTATTCCGATTGAAGAATTAACTTTTTGATCAGTGAAATCTGACCAAGGTGATAATAGCTATGTTCGATTACACCTTCGATATTTCTGAGGTAAGATCCATACTTTTTATCAATAAATGGCTGATCGAATAGGTTTTCTTCAAATTGGGCAATGCCGTCGGCAAATGTTGCTGCGTTTTTTAGGAATCGATCTACTAGCGCATTCCAATCGGCTTTGGATCGGATAGGCGGGATATCAAAGCTGTATTTATCGCTGATTTCCAATTTTCCATGCTCAAATGCCATAAGTAATCCCTCGAGGTAATAATTGATATGATAGGTTAGGGCAGCAATAGAATTCAGATTACTTATTTTGAATATGGCCTGTTCCCAGGTCGTATCCAATAATTGTTCCTGATAGTTGGTATTGGCAATCCAACGTCCATTCAAAAAAACTTCGCGAAGTCTATCTGCAAGAAATATACGTCTTTCCATTTTGTGTTAAAATTTTCCAATGATTAGTTTTTTCCTGCCCTTTGCCTTTATTTACACGTTACAGCTATAGGAAGAATTGGTATTGGTTTTCTAAGTCCAATTTACATACAATTTTCCTATTCTTCATCTTTGGTTAATCTCTTGTTAATAAGACTTTCCTTTTTTTGTATAAAGTCATTGTTACCAAGATATCATGTTTGCACTAACCGGAAAAGATCTAAGAAATGTTTGGGACCAATTTGTGAAAGAGGAGTGTGAAGAATCATTTTATACGTTATATAAACATTATTACCACTATCTTTCTTATTTGGGGCTAAAAAAGAAAATGTCGGTACAGCGTGTTCAGGATAGCGTGAATGATGTGTTTCTACATCTATGGGAGAAAAAGTCCAGCAATTGTCAGATACGTAATCATCATAATTACATTATTACGGTTTTCTTTCAAAAACTTTTCCGCAAGGAATCACTACAGCTGACAGATTTGGATTTTGTAGAAGAAATCCATGATCCGTCAATCCATCACTCTGTTGAAGAACAACATATCCGTGCGGTAACAACAAATACCGTCACACAGTTGGTTGAGGAGCATATGGAGCAATTAGGGAAAAAACAACGACTGGTGATTTACCAACGATTTTTTTTGGATCTTTCTTATCAGGAAATCGCTGATGCCAATCAGGTTTCGATCCATACGATCTATAATACCATTTATAAATCTCTAGAAAAAATAAAAAATAATCTTTCTAGTGAACAAGAAATCTTTCTTAAAGTTGCCGTAGGGCTACTTTCTTCATTTTTGTTGATTTTTTCTTAAAAACGAGTAGTGAAAAAATGACCCTGCCCACTCTATTGTATAAATTACGATTAGAGTAGTATGAACGAACTTAATTTGCAAGCGTTATTATTGGACGAATCTTTTGTGAACTATTGTAAGGGAACAAATAAAGAAGATATCGAAAAATGGGAAAAATGGTTACAAAAATATCCTGAACATAAAGCGTCCATAACGGAGTTGCAGGAAACCATTGTGGCAATGGGACATTATGCGGGCGAACTATCCGTTCAAACAAACTATGAGCGTTTGCAGTCTCAAATAAAAAAGCGCGCTAACCAGCACAGCTTTACAGAAATTGGCATGGCTGTCTGGTTAAAAATTGCGGCACTCTTAGTCGTCGTTGGCGCTATCTCACTGTTTCTATTTAAACAACAGCTTGCTGAAGAACAGCCAAAAAACGTACAGCATATCGGTGTTCCGGGAAAGGATGATGCCTTATTGACACTAAAAGATGGCTCCGTTGTTTCCTTAGCTGATATAAAGAATGGAAGTGTTGTTGCACTTCAGGGCGGGGTAGAAATACAAAAGAACAACGATGGTGAATTGGTGTATAAGGCTGTTGAAAAGGAACGGATCGCCAGTACAGCAATGAATAAAATTGCGACGAATAGGGGAAATCAATATCAAATTATATTGCCAGATGGATCGAAAGCTTTCCTCAATGCAAATTCAACCCTGACATATCCTTTGAAATTTAGTGAAAACGAACGGCATGTGCATATGACCGGAGAGGTTTACTTTGAAATTGCAAAAATTGAGACGGGAATGGGAGGGGGAAAACGAATTCCTTTTTACGTGGAGACAGCAAATCAAAAAATAGAAGTTCTTGGTACGCATTTCAATGTCAACGCATATGATGACGAACCTTATACAACAACAACTTTATTGGAGGGAAGTGTCCGCGTTAATTCGAAAAAAAGGAATGAATCGGTGCTCTTAAAACCAGGACAGCGGGCCTTGTTAAGTGAAGCCCTGCATGTAGAAAATATCGATATTTCTCAGGAAGTAGCTTGGATAAATGGAGACTTTGTTTTTAAAGGAGAGGAGTTGGTAAGTCTGCTGCGTAAAGTTTCAAGGTGGTACAACGTGGATGTAGCATGTCCGGAACGACTTGAAAAGTTGAAATTTGATGGTATGGTGTCGCGTTCTCAACCGCTATCTACCATTATTGATATGTTGCAAACAACAGGAAAAGTAAAATTAACGCTAAATGGAAGGAGGCTTATTGTGATAGATTGACCTATCTAATTTTTACGATAAGCCGGATAAAAACAACCAAAGGTGCTGGTAACACCTTTGGTCAATGTGTTAAGCTTATCGATCATGTTGCGATTCAATGATCATCAAATAATATTAACAACAACAAATATATGAGTTTTTATCAATGCATGCGTGTTATGAAAATCACCATGGTATTTTTAACTTGTTTGTTGATGAAAGTCAGTGCGTTTACTTACGGTCAACGTATTACACTTAACAAACAAAATAGTCATATCCCAGCTATATTAAAAGAAATAAGGCAGCAGAGCGGTTATGATTTTTTTTACGATAATGGGCTCTTTAATCGAGCAAAACCCGTTAATGTCAATCTAAACAATGCAACTGTTGAAGAAGCATTGAATATATGTTTTGCAGGACAACCGTTCGGTTATGTTGTGAAAAATAAACTGGTTGTTGTTACGGCGCTTCGGACTGCGCTGGAAAAGCCCGCTGATGTATTGCAGCAGCGCTTGGCTGGTCGAGTCATTGATCAACAGACAAAAAGGACATTGGCCAGTGTTTCAATCCGTGTTAAAGGGACATCTGGAGGAACGAATTCTGATGCAAATGGAAATTTTTCGTTATCGATTTCTAAAATCCCTACTGTTCTCGTTCTTTCCTATCTAGGCTATCAGACCAAGGAAATTGAAATTAATGATGTGAAGGAAAACCTTGTCATTGGGTTGAGCCCTCTTGCTACAGCATTGGAAGAGGTCACCGTCCAGGCAAGGCGTAAAATGAACACTGAAACAGCCGTGCTGGAAGAACGTAAACGCGCTTCTATTGTACAGGATGCTATTTCGGCTGAATTGATTGAGCGTACGGCCAGTATCACGACTACACAGGCATTACAGCGTGTTACTGGTGTTACGGTGACTGATGATAAATATGTTGCGATAAGAGGGCTAGGTGATCGATCTGTGATCGGTCAGTTGAATGGCGTAAGATTGGCTTCTTCTGATCCTGACCGTAGCGCCATCCCATTGGATCTTGTTCCGGCTTCCTTATTGGATAATATTACCGTTTATAAAACAGTAACACCAGATAAACCTGCCGATGCTGCTTCGGGTATCGTTGAGCTCAAAACGAAATCTGTACCTGAGAAAATGACATTTGAGCTTATCGCTCAAACCGGGCTCAATTCGAACATTGGTTTGGGAGGAAATTACAACAGCTTTTGGAACAGTGAGATGGGATTATTGGGAACACGAATCAATAAAAAAGACCTTTCCTCGGATTTTCTAAATCTTGCAACGCAATATCCCAATGGATTAAGTTCCATCCAGGATATGATTGCCAATAGCAACTATAGCCCATCAGGATACCAGGAGGTAAATCGGGTTAATACGATTATGAAAGGGTTTGATCCCGTTATGACAACTCGATACCGCCGTGCGCCGATGAATCAACTTTACTCGGCAACATTCGGTAATAGTTATGATGTTTTTGGAAAGCATAAATTGGGACTTGTTGTCGGAGGGAATTATTATAGAAGAACCGCTGATATTTATCAGGGCGAACTGACCCAGTATAGCATCTATCAAGGGGTAGTAACCGGTAACCCTGATATTTTTAGTTTTAGGAATATCCCTAATTATATTACACCGAATAGTCTTTTTATGGGGAAGTATCAAACTTATCGTGAAAATACAGGAACCGAAACACTAAACTATGGTACACTTGTAGGGGTCACCTACCGATTTAATCCGCAGCATGAGATCAGTATGCAATATTTGGGAAGCTGGGGAGGAGAATCTATCGCAACAAATTTAAACGGGCGCTATGAGTATTCGGGCTTGCCTGGCGAAGTCAGAAGTACTATACACTCGCTTAAGCAGACTTTCCGTAATCTGAATACCTTTAACCTGCAGGGCGAACATAAGTTTTTGAAAAATGAGTTGTCGCCTCGTTTGAGTTATAATGTTGCAACGTCAAAGTCCACACAGAATGATCCGGATTTTAGATTTGCAAGTCTTGTAGACTACAAACCTCGGGGTGGGGGATGGTATCGACGTCCCATTATAGGTGAGCAGGCTCATTTTGATGACTATGTATATTCTGAACATCTCTATGCACTTACATCGGGCTATGTAAACGGATTTGGAAATTATGGTATTATTCAAGCTGAACCTAATGGTCGGAGATGGCGGAATTTGAACGAAGATAATTTTAATGCAAAAGCTGATCTGAGTTTTCCTTTTAGGCTATTTGGTGAAAAACAGTTGTTTAAAACGGGGTTCAATTATTTATTTAGGGATCGTAAATTTACAGAAAACCAGCTGTTTCTGCCAGGTTCAAATTTTACTGGCAATAAGACCATTCCTTTATATGACGTCCAAGGCAATTTAGACCGTTTGGTAAGCAATGAAATTGTAGGTGTTGTATTACCAAAAGCGGGACAGGGTGAAGGTATGATGCCAGTAGGTGGATTTCTATACAATAGCCAAAAATCGCCAAATAACTACAAAGGTTATTTTGAAACCAATGCATTATATGGTATGCTGGATCTCAAGATAGCTGAACGATTCCGCATGGCTGGAGGAGTTCGGTTTGAGATGACAAATATTGGTTCGGCAGTGGATACTGCTAATGTATTTTTAGACCCTGCACTGACAGCAACATCTCCAGATGGTACACGCATTCCACTGGATCCGATTAATCCCAATTCTGTCTATAAAACGAAATATAAACCATTCTATTCTGTCAATGCAACCTACACGTTGAATGACAACATGAATTTTCGTGGGGCCTTCAACACGACCCTGGCAAGACCTGAATTGCGTGAGATTACCAATGTATTTGAATTTGATGCCTTTCAAATGGGCTTAGTTGTTGGTAATCCCAATTTGAAAAACCAATATACCCAAAATGCGGATTTTCGTTGGGAATGGTTTCCTGCTAAAGGAGAGGTTATTGCTGTGTCGGCTTTTGGAAAGCGTATAGAAAATCAATTGGTTAAGGTATTTAATCTAAAAACCCAAGGGTTAGCTGCTACTTATCCGGAATTTCCAACCATCCAATTTCAGAATGACGGTAATACTGGTAGGGTATGGGGATTGGAATTTGAGGTTGTTAAGAACTTAGGAACCTTATATGATCCTTTAAAAAACTTGTTTTTGGGTACCAATCTTTTATTGGCACAAAGTGAAATTAAAAAATCTGAGGAGCGTTATGAAGCAAATCGTTCACTGGATAGATATACGCCAAAAAATAGTCCTTTATTCGAGCAGGCTCCTTATTCGATTAATGCTTGGTTAAACTATGATAACGACAAATCAGGGACCGACCTCACAATGACCTTTAATATGGTTGGGGAACGCTTAGTGCAAATTAATCTGACAGGGGAACCGGATCTGTATACACAGCCAGTACCTTACCTTGATTTTGTTTTTTCCCAAAAGCTCAATAAACGGATCTTGTTTAAAGGGTATGCCAAAAATATAATGAATCCTGCTATTAAAACTGTTTATGCAAATCCGCAAACCGGAGGAAAGTGGTATGGAAATGAGTATATCAACAGAAGTTATAAGCGCGGTGCGGAAATTATGATCGGTTTTACCTATAACTTATTTTAATCTAATGAAAATCAGTATGTTTAAGCGTGTGAGTTGTCGGTTTTTTGGTGTTGCAGCTTTATGTTTTTTATCCTTTGTTTCTTGTAAAAAAGAAAAGCTGGATGTGATTAATGACAATCGTCCTGTAACTGAAAACCGACCAAATTCGAATACCAGAATTGTTAATCTATCTGACTTTAATCAGGTTATTGCTAATGGCGACAGCTTGACAAGTTTTGTTGTGTTGCATCCGTTAAATCCGGGGAATCATAAATATCCTGGAACGTCATATTTCCCAACAGACGGACGTTTGGGAAAGACATGGACAGTTCCACAAGATCTTTTTGATCAGAAAGAAGAGACAGATCTTACGTTTGCAGCTCGCTTTTATCAGGGTTTTGGTTTGAACCATGATTTTAAAGTCAAGGTTGACAATAGTTATGAGCAACCCAAGGATTATTTTTTGCTTCCTTCCTTAATTATGAATGGTCAACCTGAAGTTGTTGCATTAACGCGGACTATTACCAGTCCCAGTAAGCCAGACCATTTTAAGATTCGGATTGTTAACCTAGCTGGAGCGATCAAAAACCCTTCCAATGGGATGGGCGGTGCACAGGAGAATCTCGTTGGTGCAATATCGTTAGCTTATGCCGATGGTACTTTGGTTGATCAAAAAACGAATGATATTTCTGTCGCACGTCGCAATTCAGACTATATTGAACTGCCCTATGGGACCTATCAGTTTAAAATATTGCTAGCAGATGGCAGACCCCTTCCTTCTTTGGGCTCGGGGCGGTTTGAGTATGGGCTTATTGATCTACCGACTTCCACCATTCCAAAAGATTATGCGAAGTCCACTAATTTTGCTTATGCTCCGATTCAGGATTTCCAACCTGGTGGTGTTTATACGATCGTAGTCACCCCGCAGCGATTTAGTTATTTCTCAAATGAGATGAACGAAACAGCTGAGGCCTATCAAAATTCGTTTCAGATTATCACAGATATTTCAGGACAGGTTAATCAAAGTTATTTGAGGATACAAGGTGTAAATGCATATAAGGATCAATCGATAGGATTTCGGGTCGATGGAAAGGTTATTGCCAGCGGTATCGGATTTGGAAAAGGAAGCGATTATAGTGTGTTTACCCAAAAGCAATATGATATAGAGGCTATAGATGCAACTGGAAACGTACTCGCTACAATAAAGCAGGAATTGCGTAGCAATCAAAATTATACGTTATGGCTCTATCCTGATCTAAATGGAAAAGCTCAGTTGCTTCTCATTTCCAATGATCTGAGTGGTACGCTCCCTTTACCAGCTGAAGACGATGGAACATACAGCCGACTAGCTTTTAAATTCTTCTTCTTTAATCGCTTTTTAAATCTATCAGCAAGCAATCCTTATATCACCTTTACACTGCCCAACGGACAGCCTTTCGGGAACAATGGCAATGTAAATCTGCAACCTGGGATTCCTTCGATTAATATGCCTTATACCAATGTAAATGTTATGACGGATCCCTACGCTATAATGGCTTATCGTTCTAAACCAGATGTAATACCAGGTATCTGGGCTGATGATATTGACGTATTGAAATCGACGGAGTTTATAGCAAATAAATCACTATACACAAACATTGGAAGGTCTCTACCAGCATTTGAGCCAGGAATTTATACTGTGGCGTTGATTGGAAAAAGTGGAACGGGGCTGTCCGATAAAGAGAAAGCGCGAATGATCATTATCAAACATAATAAATAATGAAAAAGCAAAACATATCAAATCGTATTTGGCTATTGGCCATTTTTATATTATTGTTTGCATCCTGTACGAAGATTGAATATACACAGATCGCAGAGCCGGCTTACCTACGTGTTTTTAATAATGTCAATTACGTACAGACTATGGGTAGCAAGGATGATAAAGTACCCTATTTCTGCATGCTTATCAATCCGAAAATAGGATCTGATGGAAAATTTACAGGAGCGGAAATTATAGGTGATTTCTTGGATAAAAGAGATCCTTATGCTCCCCCATATCCTTCTCACATCGGGAATAGTACAGACCCAAGCAATCCCGAATATCCAGGAAAGGAAAATGTCCTAGTCGGCCCTATTTTAAACGGATTTGACTTAAGTAGCTGGGCTCAGGTACCCTCAGGCGAGGTAAGAGTCGTATTTGCGTATCGTCCAAAAAATACGGTACCCTTCTTTGAATTGGAAGATCGTTTGAAAAATGACATTCTGATTGACACGGTTATCAATCTTCAAAGCAAAGAAGTTTATACACTCCATCTTTTGCAAACGGATTTTATCAAGAAGGATCATGGAATCTTATTGAGACATGAAAATTTCTATAAACTCCCTTTATCAGATTCATTGGTGTACGTAAACTTTTACAATATGAGTGCAAAAGGGTTCTGGGAAGCTGATGCAAGCTTAAAAGATGATGATTATAGGTTGAAAAGCTTCAAAAATGGCGTCAAAGATGAAATGAATGTGTTTTTGTCACTTTATGAAAGTCAGGAAGAGCTCAGCCATTATGCTGCGAAAGTAAATGGTTACCAAGGGCGTTTTTTGACAACCGTTAAACGTAATACAAGTTCAAATGAAGTGAATGCATATGCAAGTTTTCCGTTATGGGCGAGTAGTAAATCCAACGGTATCCGCACAGCTATTTGGCAACGATTTGACTTTTTTACACTTGGAATGGATCCCGTCACGAATCCATTTTATGATAGTGATACAAATACAGGTAGCAACTGGGCTGTACTTAATTGTCTCCTGAACGGAAAAGTAGGATTGACCAGTAATGAAAACGGAACACTGCTTCCAAATTTGTTGGTCAATGTACATTCGGGAAAGGATAATCCACGCACTTTCGCAACGGTCAATACGATCGAAATTGTCAATGGTCGCGTCTACCTAACTACCATACAACGAAAATATGCTCCACCTATTTACTAAAATTAGCAGAAATGATTCAATATAATAGCAAAATAGAACAGAAGGTTTCACTGCTTCATGCTATGGGCTGGTTTTCTGCGTGCTTATTTATTTTGTTGCTACAAGGCTGCAAACATGATAATCTCACGGTGCCCCAACCTAATGAAAATATACGACCGGCCGCCGACTTTATTCACAACAATTACGAAATGCGCCTATTTGATGCGGCGCTGGAGAAAACAGGTCTGAATGTCGAACTAAATGGTAATGGGCCATTTACAGTTCTTGTGCCAACCGATCTCGCTTTTAATGAGATAGGTGTGTTTCGTCCAGCTGACTTTGATCGAATGAATAAAGATAGCTTGCGGCGACTGATTTCTTATCATATTCTCACAAGGCGTCTTTATGTTAGCGATATTCCGAGCAACTCGGTGGATTTTAGGTATGCAACACTGGAAGGTTCCGAATTGTACGCCTCAATCGGTTCTGTATCACCTGGGGCTGTTACTCCAACGAATATGCTGTTTTTTAGCGGAGCGAAAGCGGTCCGCAAAGACGTGGTTTTATCTAATGGGGTATTGCATGTGCTGGACAAGCTCATGAAACCACAATTTGAGAAAAATATTCAGGATTGGCTCAGTGATAAGAAAGACTATACTGTTTTTGTGGCTGGACTGAAGAAATTTGGACTATGGGATCAGTTAGCTGAAAAAGGCCCTTTTACGGTATTTGCACCAACAAATGAAGCCCTAGAAAAGAGAGGGATTACGATGGAATTTTTGAATAGTGCCGTTCCTCAAAACTATATCGTTGAAGTATTATTTGGTGCTTACATCATGTACGATAAACATTTTTTTATATCGGATTCACAGGTTTTCACTGTCATTAATTCGAATGGTAATTACAAATACCACTTGAAAGACAAAGTACATTATATGGAATATTTTGCCAATGAAGCCTATCCGACCTGGAAACTGAGTTATAACATGAGGCTCAGGGACAACGATACTTTCTATTCGATTATACTCGCTGATGTAACGTATGCTGTCGGCGCTAAAATGGACTATTTATGTAGCAATGGTTTGGTGCATGATTTAGATCAGGGATTGGTAAGCCCAGATCAAGCGATTAAAAAAGAAAAAGATGAAAAATAAATCAATAAATGCCATTTGGCATATGCTGTTGTTATGTGCTGCTACTGTATCTGTACTGCTGTCTTGCCAAAAAACTGAGTTCATGCCGGAGCTTGTGGGTGAGGAAGTCCCTTATAAAAATGAAGCTTCACAAGATGTTACGCAACTATTGACAACGCATAGTGAAGCAAAAGTTTTTTTAGCGGCTTGGCAGAAAAGTAACATTGTAGCACTGATCAAGGCTGCTGGAGTCAATACAAAAGTGACCATATTGGTCCCAACCGATAATGCGTTGAAGCAAGTAGGAATAACATTAGAGACTATTCAAAAAATGACTACTGAGGAAGCTGCCGATTTCATTCAATTTTACAGTTTTTTAGGAGATCTTAATCAAATTAAACTTGGTAAATATAGTCTCATGGTTCGCTCGATGTTAAAAAATAAAAATTACCGAGTACCTTTTTATGATAATACCGAGCCTGTAGGAAGACGTTACGATATCTATGCTTATCGTCATTATCTCGCTGTGAAAGATGGCGATTTGCTAGTCAATGGTAAGTCTAAAGGAAAATTAGCCTATGAGCCTGCGACAAATGGCGGTGTTTATATGTTGGAAAAAGTGATCGAAAAACCGACTATGACCATATTGGAGGCGCTAATAGCCGACGGAAGATTTACTTTTTTTGTGGAATCCCAACGTTTGTCCGAGGAAATGTTTTATAAAAAAATGTTGGATGATATTGAACCTCTATGGGGATATCGTATGAGTAAAGAGGAGTTTTTGAGCTATTATCCAGAGGCCAGAGCTCCCTATCAACGAGGCTGGGATGTAGATAGTGGGCCATCTTACAATGAGGCACCTAATCTTACCCTGACAGCCACCTTTGCACCAACAGATGATGCCTTTCGAAAAGCAGGGTTTAATAGCGTGGCAGATATTTTAGCTTTTAATGCTAAACGAGGAGATGTAAGATACGACGACATTTATTTTGAACCACGTGGAGCATATCCGACAGATACTTTATTCAGTTTTCATCGCAATTGGGGCAGAGTGTTTGCAACTAAGGACCCTGCATATGGCATTGCGCTATCTAATAATACCGTCTTTTATAGTAATGACCTGGATCCTGTATTGTTAAATGATTACTATGTGAATGTGGGAGGGTCAGGACAAGTTCAATATGCCTATAAAATGCCGCTTTCCTTTTCCAAAAATGCGAATCAGATCCAAATGAAGGTCAAAGAAGCCGAGCAAGCACCGATCAATATTATTGATACAGATATCAATACGGTCAATGGACCTATCCATGTTGTTGATAACCTACTGCTTCCAAAAGGATTTAAACTTAAATAAAAGATGAGACGACATAATTTTAGTTATAGTAAGTGTAGCCTATTTTTGCTGGCGATTAATCTATTATTTGCTTGTAAAAAGGAAGAAAACGCGACGAGTTTTGATAATAATAAGGTCAATTTAGTTGTTGCTGATAATTTTAATTTATCGGTATTTAATGCTGCATTGCGTGTCAGTAATATGGATAAGGAGTTGCAAAAGGGCGAAGGTCCCTATACTTTGCTGGCTCCATCCGACAATGCCTTTGGAAAGGCGGGTTATCCAACTGTCGTGAGCATGTTGTCTGAACGCGCAGCGATAGTTTCTAATATCGCTAATTATCACATACTGGATGGAAAATATGAGCTCAATAAGCTTCCTTTTCTGTTCAATCAAGAATTGAAAACACGTCGAGGTAAGGTCTATGCCACACATTGGGTAAAAGGAGCTGATACAGTACTGACACTGAATGGAGCACGTGTATTGACACAAAACTTGCCTGCATCTAATGGACTAATTCAAGTGCTCGACCGCGTTATGACTCCTTATGTACATGACAAGATTGTGGATGCTATCAACGCAGATGCGAGTATCAGCATATTTGCTCGTGCGATAAAAAGGACCGGCATTTTATCCGAAAAAACAAATCAGGGAGCCTATACAGTTTTTGCACCAAATAATGCTGCAATGACTCTGCTGGGATTTCAATCCGTGCAGGATGTGGAGCTGGCCAATTTAGACGATCTGAAAAAATTAGTCCGCTATCATATTCTCCATGACCGTCGTTTTGTGTACGACTATATCTTGAGTACGGGTAATACAAATATGTCTAAGCAAACCATGCTAGATGGTAACAGTGTAGACATTAAGTTGGTTCCAAATACCAGCTCTCCGGGCTCTTTTAGCGGTATAACACTTCGGGGTTTGGGAAATACAAATGATGTCTTATTACAGAAACAGGATATCCTTACCGGAGATGGGGTACTACATATTGTTGATCAGGGTCTACGGCTAACACAGTAATAAGAAGATTTATCTAACGAATTAATGAAACATAGCAATGAATAGATATCAATATGACAGTATATGCATAGGAAGATCAACCATGACTTTCTATCCTATATTGTCAATACTAAAGCTAATTTTACTCTTTTTGTTTCTTTTGCAAGCGCTCAATTCTTTTGCGCAGGAAACTTCGGGTACAATTAACGGAAAGGTGCAAAGTAGCAGTGGAACTCTTGTGGAGAAGGCGACCGTTACTGTGATACACACACCAACGGGGACCCGTTATGTGCAATCGACCGATAAAGATGGACGTTTTACTTTAAATAATATTCGTATTGGAGGTCCATATACAGTTGATGTAAGCAGCATTGGATTACAAACAGAACGTAAAGAAAATATATTTGTGCGTTTGGGAGAATCCTTGCAGACTGATTTTATTATGCAACAGCGTAATGAAACACTTAGCGAGGTCATTGTGACTGGCCGGAAAGCTGATACAAGGGCAGGGACAGTAGGGACCGGAAATCATTTCAGTGGCGAGCAAGTCAGGAATATGCCTACAGTCAACCGTTCTATTACGGATGTAACTCGGCTTACCCCTCAAGGAAGTCGCGACAACAGCTTCGGTGGTACAAATTTCAGGTATAATAATGTCACGATAGACGGTGCCATCAATAATGATGCAATAGGTTTTAGCCCCTCTCTTGGCGGACAAACGGGGACCTCAGGAATGGCGGGGAGCAGTACAAGAACAAACCCCATATCAATAGATGCTATCCAGGATATGCAAGTATTTTTGGCTCCCTACGATGTCAAGATCGGAAATTTTACAGGCGGTTCGGTCAATGCTGTCACTCGAAGTGGTACAAACCAAGTTGAAGGTTCGGTTTACGCCTATGGACGGAATGCCGCATTAACGGGTAAGGACCGTGTGGGAACTTTGGGGAAAATGAATAAAGATTTTTATGATTATCAAACAGGTTTCCGAATAGGATTTCCTTTAATAAAAGATAAATTATTCTTTTTCAGTAATGAAGAGTTTACCAGGCGTCAAGATCCTACGCAGTTGCGTGTTGGAACTGTCGAAACAGCTCATATCCTAGAGCAGCGTGATGTAGAAGCAATAGCCGAAGCTGCTCGTTCTCGTTATGGTGATATTTTTAATATTGGAACCGCAGGTAATTATACAAATTGGTCCCGGTCAACCAAGTTTTTCAATCGTTTAGACTGGAATATAAATGCCAAACATCAGTTGGCAATCCGTAACAATACAATCTTTAGTAAGGCAACTCACATGGATCGGGATCAACAGGATTTTCGGTTCAGTAGTATGGCCTTTGAACAAGAGAACAACCAAACAAGTACCGTTGCAGAATTGAAAAGTAGATTTAGTAATAATCTTTCTTCCAATATTGTGTTGGGATATACACAGGTAAATGATCGACGTGACCCCTTAAGTGATCCTTCCTTACCTCAGGTACAGATACAAGGACGTACACCGGGCACAACAATTTATCTTGGAACTGATCGTGAAGCTAGTATATTTAACATGCGACAAGGTACCTGGGAGATTACGGCCAATCTAAATTGGACAAAAGGTAGGCATAAATTGTTATTTGGAACACATAATGAGCTTTATCGCATTCGGTATGGGTTTGTTAATAGTTGGAATGGTCGGGTTGATTACAATAGTATTGCAGATTTCGTCGCGAATGTTCCGTATCGTGTAAGAGGAAGTTACAACTATAAGGATAATTCCCGTTCTTACATTTTGGATCATCCCGCGGCTAACTTCTCTGTTGATATGTATAGTCTCTACATTCAGGATGAAATCCGTATAAATGATCGTTTCCAAATCATACCTGGGCTCCGTGCGGATTTGGCAGCTTTGCCAACAATGCCGACACGAAGTGATAAAGTCAATGACATGTGGTCTGACCCTACTTTTGGTACAACCTACACTTATACACCACCGAATCGGTTAAGAAATGAGTTTCTAAATAGGATACAGTTGTCTCCGAGAATTGGCTTTCGATGGGAGGCAATGGACAATAAACAACTGACTGTCCGGGGGGGCGCCGGTTTGTTTACAGGGCGTATACCGTTTGCTTGGTTGGCTTATGCATACTATAATACGGGTAACAGTTACGGTGCTTTCGATCAAAAAGCAGATCAGAAACCATTTGCACCTGGGTCTGACCCTATAAAGCCAAGTCCGAATGGAATAGGTGAGTTTATAGCGCAGAATGGCGCTGTCATTAATGATCCAAGCACCGGAAAAACACAGGTTGATCTGGTCGATAACAATTTTGTGCTGCCGCAGGTGCTGCGGTCCAGCTTGGGTATAGATTACAAAGTTGAAAGCTGGAAATTTACGATTGAAGGCATTTATACAAAGAATATTAAAGATGTTCTATTTCAGCAGCTGAACAACAAGGATAACCCATTATGGTATGGGTATGACGTCAATAAACAACAACCTGTTTATAGCGGTACTGTGGATAATCGTTTCTCGAATGTATATCTTCTGAGTAATACCAATCAGGGGTACCGCTACAGTATAACAGGGACCATTGGGAAAACGATCAAAGAAAAATTGAATGCTACACTGAGCTACACCTATGGAGAATCAAAGGATTTAAGTAATGGCGTACGTAATTCTATGGAAAGTAACTGGCAACTGAATCAGTCACTTGTCCCTAATAATCCAAAGTTAGCTTACAGCAATTTCGATATCCGTCACCGTATCGTTTCGAGTATAAATTACGAACAAACTTGGCGTAATGCAGGACGTACGAATTTTACCTTGTATGTCAGTGCGCAATCTGGAAGTCCATTTACCTATGGTATCGTCAATAACAGCATACAAGGCTTGCCACAGCAAGTAAGTTTGGTTTATATTCCAAGACCGACGGAAGCAATTCATTACTTTAAAGATCTTGCAAATGGTCTTTCTGCTCAGCAGCAAGCAGATGCTTTTAATCGGTTCATTGATGGTAATGATTATCTGAGCTCCCGTAGGGGTGATTTTACAGAGCGTAATATGGGACGTACACCATGGAATGTACAGGCAGATCTTCGAATTGCACATGATCTCTTTCTTCAGAAGTCAAAGAAACAATTTATAACATTTTCGGTGGATGTTATGAACTTGACTAATCTAATCTCCAAGAAATGGGGTATTCAATATTTTTCACCCAATACATTTAATTCGACGAGTAGTGTGGGCCTTACCCCATCATTATTTCCGCCGAGGCAAAATGCTGATAGCTGGCCCGTATTTACCTTTAGTGATCCTGGGCAACCTTATAGCATCGATTATTTTAACTCAAGAGCACAAATACAATGTGGGGTTCGATATACATTCTAGTTTGGTCATTTGGGAAAAACCTAAAAGGATAGCGGATATATAGTTATAAGAATTTATTCCAATGAAAAATACAATTAATCTAGTCATCATATCTATATGGATGGCTATTGCGACGATCGGTTGCAGTAAAAAGGAAGAATTGGTCGATAAAATTCCGGCTAAAGTGGATAGTTATTACCCTAATTCTGGTAAAGCTGGCACCCTAGTTACGATTGAAGGACAGGGCTTCAGCGGGGCAATTACAGAATTTTCTGCAACAGTTGCAGGGAGTTCGGCAGAAGTGATTAGCGCTACTCCAACATCGGTTGTTTTACGTGCGCCAAAAGGTGACAAAAGTGGAGGAATTGTCTTGAAGTATGGAAGTAATAGTTTTGATGTTGGTACTTATACCTATCAAGATCTTTCAGTCTCAAAAATTTTTCCGACAAATGGTACGGGAGGCACCCAGCTACGGATTGACGGGGAGGGGTTTGGTAGTACAGATAAACCTGCAGAAGTCTATGTTAATGGCAAAAAAGCTTTGGTTGTAAGTGTTACAGATAAAATAATCGTTGCAGAAATTCCTGAAGATGCGGGGTATGGTGCTGTAGAAGTTCGTGTGGATGGTAAAAAGTCGCAAGGACAGAATTTTACTTATCAGGTCGTCCGCAGTATTAAACCATTAACAGGTGGGGCGGGAACCAAAGTTACCCTAACGGGTGAAGGCTTCGAAAAAGTCAGTTCGGGGAATATCGTTGATTTCAATGGAAAGATCGCGGTCGTATTGGAGTCTAGTCCTGAAAAAATTGTCGTAGTGGCTCCAGCTGGCGTCAGTACAGGACTTCTATCCGTGAATATCAATGAACAGAAAATTTCAGGTCCGAAATTTACGGTTGTAGGCAAGCCTGAAATTGGCGCAGTTTCTCCTTTGAGTGGCCCAAAAGGGGCTGAAATGACAATAAGTGGGCTATTGTTTAGTAAAGAACTTGGCGAAAATCAGGTTTTTATAAATGGAAAGCAAGTTGCTGTTTCTTCAAGTAGTGAAAATCAGCTTAAGTTGATCATCCCTGGAGGAACTGGATCCGGAAAGGTAAGGGTTGTAGTCAACGATCAATCCGTGGAAGGACCACAGTTTAAGGATCAGACGCTTGGTATTCGTTCTATAAGTCCAGACAATGGTTTGGCGGGAACAAGTGTAACCTTATTGGGAACTGGATTTAGTACAAATGCTGCCGAAAATAGGGTTTATTTTAATGGTGTTTTGACCCCTGTGACAAGTGCTAGTGACAATAAGTTGGTTATGGAGGCACCACAGGGTGTTGCAACAGGCGAGGTAAAGGTAATCGTTGGCGGTCAGGATGCTTTAGCACCGCAACCGTTCCGTCGCGCAGGTGTAATGACATTCGTAGGGGGGCCAGGAAGTACGGTATTCGGCAATAACCTAGCTGGAATGGCGATAGATGCGCAGGGAAATTTATATGTCGCAGATCCAGAGAATAAACAAGTTAAAAAGGTATCCCCGACTGGAAGTGTATCTATTTTGCAGGTAGATGGTGCCAATGCTGTATTCGACTATCCTACAGGAATAGTTGTTGACCCACAAAACAATATTTATGTCAGCGATCAGCGAACAAATCAGATCTTTAAAATTACACCTGCGGGCAAACGCACTATACATGCAAAAGGATTTTCTCCGGGTTCAATGTGTTTAGATCTGTCAGGGAATTTATATGTCGCAGTAGCTGGTTTTGCGCAGGGTATAAACAAAGTCAACGTGGCTGGAAATTATACTAAGGTACCCGGACCTAGTTGGGTAATGGCTAAGCCCTTTGTGGATAGTCAAGGAGTTTTGTATTATTCGGATCAGAATACGAGCAGCAATAACGGGATCGAAATTGTAAGACCGGGTGATGCACGTGGGGAACGTTGGGTTGGAGGTTCGGATGCGGGCTATCAAGATGGGATTGGAACGAACACATATTTCAACGGAATAGGCGGTATCACAGCAGGATTAAATAACAGATTGATTGTTGCCGATAACTACAATTATGCTATTCGGGAGGTCAATATGTCGACACGAGAAGTGACTACTTTGATAAAGGGAACGAATGGATATGTGGATGGTACTTTATCGACAGCACGGTTTGGTCTGATAAAAGATGTGGTAGTAGATAAAGATGGTAATATCTATCTTCTGGATGTTGGTAATAAAGCTATTCGGAAACTGTTTCTGAAATAACAATTGTACATAAATCCCCGATGCAATCGTATTGTTTTTTTAGGAGATCCTCTCTTTGAAAATAATGCGGAGTATGTGTCGGGGATTTTTATGTTAAAATTGAAAGGACACCTTTAACTATTGAGGCAAATAGACAATGATTAAAGTGTATTATTCGCAAGTAAGAAGTCTCCGTAGAAATCGGGGATATTGCTCTCGTAAATTGCATTTGCGACAGCTGTTATTGGGTAATCTACTTTAACGATCTCGGCATTAATTTCTTTATGAGATAAGGTTATTATTGCGTAGGTCGCTTTTCTGTCTTTTTCTTTACTACGCCCGACTGAACCACCATTGATAAACAAGACGTCTCCATCCTGTTGAATATAAGAATGGTGTGTATGCCCCATCACCAGAATATCGATTGCTCTTTGCTTTAATTGAGTCGATAGAGCATGCTTTGGAGTTGATTCATGGATGTACTCGTCGTTGCTTTGAAGGCTCGCGTGCACAAGCAGTATTTTCCTGAGGCTCGTTCCAAGCTTGAAGGTTAGTTCAATGTTGTAGGGTAATGTTGCTAACCACTTTTTATGAGGGGCCGATATCTCTTTTTTACTTATGTTGATGGCGATTTCCCGATTTGAAGTCTCTATTACATCATGGTGTGGTAAAGGGATAATGGCTTCGTCAAAAGCAATTCTCTGGTCATGGTTTCCTAGTAGACATGGAATGTTTTTTTCTTGTATTCTGTCAATGACTTCATTACCCCAAGGTGCGAAATCAACAAGATCACCTAAGCAGTAGATTTGTGTTAATCCTCTATTTTTGATATCTGTTAATACCGCATCCAATGCAATTAAATTGGCATGAATATCACTTATTATGGCAATTTGTATCATATTCTTATACTACAAACATAATCATTCGGGTAATCAGTCAACGTACAATTTATGAGCTAAGGAAGAAAATGATAATAGCATTATAATTTTTAGGCTAAAAGGGGAGAAATTGGTTGAAATTGGTGAAGAAATACTTTAAAATAAGCACATAGCTAATAGCCTCAGCTATGTGCTTATTTAGGTGGTACGTTACTAAAGATTCATCCCGCCGGATACCTCAATACGTTGTCCGTTGATCCATCTTGCGTCTTCGGTACAAAGGAAGGCAACCACACCGCCGATATCGTCAGGTACACCAGCACGTCCTAAAGCTGTAACAGCTGCAATATGCGCATTTGTTTCTTTGTTATCCCGCACATGCCCGCCGCCAAAGTCTGTCTCGATTGCACCGGGAGCGACAACGTTTGCTGCAATACCACGGGGACCAAGTTCTTTGGCAAGATACCTCGTCAATACCTCGATTGCTCCTTTCATCGAGCCATAGGCAGATGATCCCGGAAATGCAAAACGTGCGAGACCAGAAGAAATATTGATAATACGTCCACCATCGTTCAAATAGGGAAGAACTTTCTGCGTGAGAAAAAATACTCCTTTATAATGGATATTATAAGCTGTATCGAATTGCTCTTCCGTAGTTTCCATGAAAGGGGCGTATAATGCTGTTCCGGCATTATTGATTAGGAAATCGAAGTTTGGTTGTCCTGTTTCTTGTTTTATATGCTGTGTAACTCGTTCGATGAAGAGATCAAAAGACTGCACATTGCCTGCGTCTAATTGGAATGCGGCAGCCTTTTGTCCCAAAGACTGTATATGTGAAACCACATGATCTGCTTCTTCTCGATTACTGTTATAGGTTAAGATGACATCGATTCCTTTTTTCGCGAGATTAATTGCCATGTTTCTACCTAAGCCACGACTTCCGCCTGTTACCAAAGCTATTTTATTTGTAGTCATTTTTGATTTGTTTTAAGATTCAACAACACAAAGGTCCTTTAAAAAGACGGATTCTCCTTTGCAATAAGCAAATGGATATTTGTAAAATTCAAATTATAACGTTTGAGAGCGGAAATTGTTTGGTGCCAAACCTGTCTGTTTTTTGAAAAAATTTGAAAAGTGGGCTATCTCTTCAAAGCCAAGTGAAAATGCGATTTCAGAAATGTTCCAATCGGTTTGTCGTAGCAATATTTTAGCTTCCTGTACGATCCTTGCGGCAATGACATGGCTTGTTGTTTTACCTGTATTTTCTTTTAGGGTTTTATTCAGGTGATTGACATGTATGGCAAGCCGTTCCGCAAAATCATTAGCTGTTCGTAGTTGTAGGCGTTGCATTGGGGATTCAATGGGGAATTGCCTTTCTAGTAATTCTATAAATAGAGATGTGATTCTATTTGAGGCATTAGAAGTTGGATTCGTCATACTCTTTGGCTGGAGTTTTTGCCCATAGTGGATAATTTCCAGTACATAATTTCGCAGCAGATCGTATTTAAAGACGTACTCTGAAGAAAGCTCTTTATTTATTTTTACGAAGATTTCCTCTATTTCAATACGTTGTTCTTCTGATAATTGAAAAATCGGAAGGCCGCCCGGTTGAAAGATAGGGAGATCATCTATGTTAACACCACTTTTATTTCGGGTTAGAAATTCATCGGTGAAAACGCAGAAATAACCCTTCTGATGCTCATCTTTCGGTATCCAATGGTAAGGAACTTTTGGGGTAGCAAATACAAGTGCTGATTCATCGATTTCGATCACTTTGTCGGCATATTCAGCCGTGTTTTTCCCTGTGATTAAGCTTATTTTATAGTACGTACGCTTATTGTAGGGCATGATCGGTTTATCTTTTAATGTAGCTGCAAGTTCCTCAAAGTTGAATACATTAAAATGACCAATCTCTCTTGCGATCTCTTTTGGGATGCTCGCATTGATCTCCTGATAAAACTGTTCAATGGAAGTTGTTTTCATTTAAACTCGATTTGCAATAATCAAATGTACTGGTTTTAAATTACATTCGATACTCGCAGTTATGTTTTTGAGATTTTGCTATTCTCATCTTAATGTAAATTGCAATATTATATTTTGCACAATATAATTTCTTGCCATACATTTGTACAAACAAAACAAATTGAAATATGAAAACGTTATATAACATCGGCGCGACAGCCAAAGGAGGACGAAACGGTCAGGTAAGAAGTGAAAATGGTGTACTGGATTTAGCTGTTCGTATGCCAAAAGGACTAGGAGGTGCGAATGATGATTATGCCAATCCAGAGATGCTTTTTGCTGCAGGTTACGCTGCGTGTTTTGATAGTGCCTTGAATTTGGTCATTAGGTCAGAAAAAGTAAAAACTGGAGAGACTTCGGTAACTGCACATGTGAGTATTGGACAATTGGATAATGGTGGTTTTGGATTGGCTGCAGAATTACATGCAAATATACCTGGCGTAAGCTTAGAGTTAGCACAACAATTAATTGAAAAAGCACATCAAGTGTGCCCTTATTCAAATGCAACTAGGGGTAATATGGATGTCAAATTGACGGTATCAACTAACGAATAATATATGAATTATATTGCCAACGTGCTTACAGCACTCGTACTTTTAGAACATGTATACATTGTATGGATGGAAATGTTTGCTTGGGAAACTGCAGGAAAACGTAGTTTTGGAAAGGCTCTTCCGGCAGAATTATTTAAGCCAACGAAGGGGCTTGCTGCAAATCAAGGGCTCTACAATGGCTTTCTCGTTGCAGGTTTAGCCTGGTCTTTTTTAATCAATGACCCCATCTGGAGTCGCAATGTACGCCTGTTCTTTTTAGGATGTGTCCTTGTTGCCGGTATTTTTGGTGGAATTACAGCGAGCAAAAAGATATTTTTTGTACAAGGAGTTCCTGCATTGTTGGCGTTGTTATCCGTTATACTCGTAAAATAAAAATATAATTATATGTCATTAATAGAAGATTTACAATGGCGTCATGCTGTGAAAGCATACGATCCGACAAAAAAAGTTAGTCAAGAAAATATAGATAAAATCGTTGAAGCAGCGCGCTTTGCACCGACTTCCTCGGGCTTACAGCCATTTAAAATATTGATTGTTGAAAATCAGGCATTGAAAGAAGAATTGGCAAAAGGAGCACTAAATCCAGACTGTATGCGTGAATGCTCACATGTGCTTGTTTTCGCTGCATGGGATCGTTATACAGAAGAACGTATTGATAAAGTTTATGATTTTACTACAGATGAACGGGATTTGCCAAGGGGACGCTTTGGCTCCTATACGGACAAGTTAAAATCTATTTATCTGAATGAAGCTGCAGAAAGAAATTTTGCGCACACGGCAAGACAGACTTATATAGCCTTAGGTTTGGCTTTGGCTCAGGCAGCTGAACTTCGTGTCGATTCTACCCCTGCAGAAGGCTTCGATAACCATGTGGTGGATACGGTATTGCAATTGGAAAAACATGGATTAAAAAGTGTCTCGTTAATGTATGTTGGTGTCGCAGACAGTTCCCGGGATTGGATCTCAACAATGAAGAAGGTTCGAATACCCAAGGAAGATTTTGTTGTTGAGTACAAATAGTTGATTACTGTTTTTCAATCCCTTAAAAACTCAATATCTTTGTAAGATGGATGATTTATTAAAATTAGATAAGCAGCTTTGCTTTTCAGTCTATGTGCTACATAGAGAAATTATGCAGCAATATCGAACTATCCTTGAAGAGATTGACTTGACCTATCCCCAGTATATCACCATGATGGCTTTATGGGAGAATGATGAGCAAACAGTAAATCAATTAGGGGCTAAGCTATTTCTAGATAATGGAACGCTTACGCCACTGTTGAAACGTTTGGAGACGAAAGCATTGCTTACCCGGACACGAAGCAAAGAAGATGAACGCGTGGTGAAAGTACGGCTTACCGTACAAGGATTGCAATTAAAGGAAAAGGCGAGCTGTGTTCCCATGCAGATTTTTGAAGCCTTAAAGCTCGACTATGCGGATATGGTTCAGCTTAAAGCCTTGGCAGAAAAAATCGTGAATAATGTTGGAAACAGCTAGTTTTTTTTGATATGGATTGTCTTGAGCTATAAATGTTCACGTGCCTTTTATTATACATCATTTTAGCATATTTCGGATTTTTTGACAGGACTATAATGTGGAGATTCGTGGTATGGAAAATGTCATTCAAAACATAGAAAATCTAGATTGGCCTGCAATTACAGAAGAAATGCATAAACAGGGTTATGTGGTCATTCCAAATCTATTGACAGATTTACAATGCGATCTATTAAAAAAAGGGTATAGCGATTCGACGCTCTACCGTAAAACTGTCGTTATGGAGAGATATCGATTCGGAATAGGAGAGTACAAATATTTTGACTACCCACTACCAGAGTTGATTCAAACAATTCGATCCCAACTTTATCCCCATCTGGCCGTCATTGCTAATGCTTGGTTTCGCGCGCTGAAAGTCGATAAGTCGTTTTCGATGAAACATGAAGACCTTTTGACTGATTGCCGCTTGAAAGGACAACAACAGGCAACAGTATTGATTTTGAAATATAGTCAAGGAGGTTTCAATACCCTACATCAGGACTTATATGGAGAAATCTATTTTCCGATGCAAGCGGTGTTTATGTTGAACGAGCCAGAAATAGATTTTACAGGGGGGGAATTTGTCCTAACGCAACAAATACCTAGAGCGCAGTCAAAGGCTATTGTTTTGAAACCCCAAAAGGGAGATCTCGTGCTATTTGCGACAAATTTTAGGCCTGAGAAAGGACGAATCGGATATTTTAGGGTTAATATGAAACACGGGGTGAGTGAAGTTACGGCAGGTGAACGCCATGCGTTGGGTATTATTTTTCACGACGCCGAGAGATAAAACCCGCACAATGGAATGGCATAAAAATATATCAGATGCTTCATTGCACGCCAAGATTCGAACGGGAGAAATTCGCTTAGGAGGCAATGAAAAATTAAAAATTTATGGATTGCTTTGTTGTATTTCGGGAAAAAGGATGAAGCGGGAGAACAGGGTCTTTTTTGCCACTAAGCAAGAAGCGCTACAGCATCAATATCGTCCTTGTGGGCACTGCTTAAAAGCGAACTATGTTGAATGGAAGGAAAAAAATAGGAGATTTGGTGAAGTGTAGGTCGCATTAAGTTCTCTTATATAGAGCATCTAAGTAAATCGAGTTTGGAAAAAGCATCTTATGTCAATTTCCTTGTGTATTGTTGAATTTTGTGTTTATCTTGAGGCAGGGTTAATTATCGTAGATCAAAAGAAAAATGCGTTTATTTTCGATTGCTGTTTATTTTATTTTTTCGGCTCTGCTGTTGATAAGCTGTGAAGAGCGGAGGCGAGATACTAAAGTATTGAGTTATATAGCGCATAGTGAACGGGATAGTGCCCGTTTGGATCTTAATCTTTTCGAGAGCCGTTTTCATGGTAAATTGTTCTTTTATAGACCTGGAGGTGAGGTTGATTCAGGAGATATTCGCGGCAATATCCAAAAAGACACATTGCTTGGGGACTATTATTATACGCCATTTGGCTGGGGACAGAAAAAAAGAAGACCCTTTGTTTTATTAAAAAAAGGGTCTCTGTATATTTTAGGTACAGGAGCGGAGCAAGTGTATATGGGAATTCCACATTATATACCTTCAACCGTCAATTTCCAAGACCCAAAGTTTATCTTTGAGAAAGTTAATCACTAGCCCTAATCATCTAAAATAGGCGTCTACAGTATATTTTTTAAACGAATATATTGTAGTAGCATAATGGTTTTTCCATCTTTGATTTCACCTGTATCAATCATATGTAGTGCTTCTTCGATATTGATTTCTAGAATTTCAATATGCTCTTCCTCTTCTTCTAAACCACCGCCATCGCCAACTTTCATGTTATTAGTGTATTCTGCTATAAAAAAATGTAGAATTTCAGTTACAGAACCTGGAGACATATATGCTTCAAATATCTTTTTTGCTTCCTTGATCTGATAGCCTGTTTCTTCTTCTGTTTCCCTTCGTATACAGTCGTGGGGAGAATCTTGATCAAGTAGACCTGCACAAGCTTCGATAAGCATGCCTGATTCATTTCCGTTGATGTAGGTGGGTATTCGAAATTGTCTTGTTAATATGACTGTTTGAGTACTGGTATTATAGAGTAAAATGACAGCTCCATTGCCACGATCATAAGCTTCTCGGCTTTGTTGCTGTACCGTGCCATCGGGTTTGCTGTATTGATAAGTCACTTTTTTTAAAGTGTACCAGTTGTCTGATAGAATTTCAGTTTTTACAATTTTAATATCTTTTATTGCCATTTTTAGCGCGTTAAAGTCAAAATATAAAAATAAGAATTGCAATCCAAACTAAGCAGGAAAAACTAAGAGAAGCTTTGATGTATGTCGCGATTCTCCATGGTGCTACCCAGCGTAGTCGAAGCGGGATAAAAAGTAGGATGAAACCCGTTATTAAACTAACAGGTATAATAGAAAAGAAATTAGTTATTTTAAACAAAGATGTGTTGGTACAAAATTTAATTTATGCTAGGTATTGGCGAACCTCAGTCCGTTCTAAATTGCTTTGGATTCAGACCTGTATGTTGTTTGAAGAAATTGGAGAAGTAAGGAGAGTCGACGAAACCAAGTTTGAACGAAATTTCTTTGATAGATAGATCGGTTGCTTTTAACAATCGTTTTGCTTCCAAGATAGTTCGTTGCTGAATGAGCTGGCTTGGAGATACTTCGAGCTTTTGACGGCAGATTTTAGTAAGGTGCGGGGTGGATATATTAAGTTCTTTCGCATAGAAAGATACCGACTTCTCATGCCGAAAATGGATATCAATTAACTCCTGTAACTTTAAGAGACGTGGATTGGATTCATTATTTTGTTCATTTTGGACTACCTTTTGTACCTCTTTGCTTAGTATCGATGCGATCACAGCTGTGCGAGAATAGATAATAGCAGGAACGCAATTGTGGTCCTCAAGTTCTTTTCTTATCGCATTAAATTCATAATAAAGTAGAGCAAATGTTTCGTTGGAGAGTGAGATAACAGGATTACGTTGATAGTAAGCGAATGAAAAACGGAAATTGGGTGAAAATTTCTCGAAGTATTCTCTATCAACCATCAATTGGAAACCAGTTGTATTGGCCCCTAATTTCCAGCTATGAACTTGTTTTGGAAACAGGATATGGATTTGATGACGATCAATGTGATAATCTTTAAAATCAATCGTATGGACACCTTCTGCTTGGTCAAAAAGAACCAATAAAAAAAAGTGATGTTGATGTGGACGCGCTATATGATGTTCACCACGTAATTCTGAGTATAAATATCCTTGATTACCTGCAAGCTGGTCTTTTCTAAATTCTTGAATATCTATTGTCGGAAATAACTCCATCGAAATGATTTTGAACCTAAATATAGGTGTTTTATTTTAAACCATCTTCCAGTACCTGTTTGTTGATGGTGAATTCACGATAGCCAAAGGCTCCAGACTTATAACCAATTACAGCACCAAATTCAATGCTTTTTGAGGAAGAGGTCTTTGGGAATACAGAAGAGCGGTATACATTGGCCGCAGCTAAAGGTTTTTCGAAGACGCGAAAGTGTAGACCATCCTTTGAATAGGCTAGATAATTCATATCTGAGGTAAATCGATCGACGTTTCCAATTGCCAGACATAGAAAATAGTATCCATCAATATAGGAGCCTTGCAGATGCCAAGTCGAATATCCCTTGCTGAATTCTAGCCAAGGTTTATTCATAAATTCAACTTTCTTACTGTCGCGATAAGCGGTGAAATCTAAGCCATTTGTAGAAATACGCGATAGGATATTGGTCATAATTGGTGCTTTGTAGCTTGGCATGAAATCCACTTCGTAACTCGTCGTTAGGTTTTTCGAATTTCTCACAAATGTTGGTGAAAGGATATGGTTATCTTGGAAAGATGTAGGTTCATTACTATTATACACGAGTTCCAGCGGTGTCCAGTCAATCCCATTTTTTGATGTTTGTCTTACAATAACACGTTCAGCTTCTTCATTTAATTTTTTATTGTTGTTTGCGCTTTTGGCGCCCCATTTTTTTAAAATTTTGCTTGAGAAAAAGCAACCTCTATAATATAGTTCGAATTCCTCACCGTTGAAATTCCAGTCTACATCGGACCAATAACCTTGATTAGGGCTGCCGTCCTTTTGGATGAAAGAATCTTCTAGTGCCGGACGTCGTTGAATAGGATTTATTAATCCTACCGGAGTAATCCATTCTTTTCCATCATTAGAAACTACCACAGTCGGATTTTCATAGAGTGAGGCGGTACGGTCTGACCCGATTATGCCAAAATATGGCGTAAATACCATCCAATATTTGTATCCTTTGAAACCGGCAGGGAAATATTCAACATCTGGGTGGCAATAACTCGCACTATTGCCAGAGATATCGCGTATCCAGCCTGGGAATTCTTCGCCGGGTTGGTTTGCATTGGCAATTGTATTAATTTTTATTGAACCTAGATCACTTGTGAAACCTGTAGGAATGGGTAATTTATCTTTTTCAATGACTTCGGGATCAGGTGGTACAATTCCTGGATGAATATCTCTTTTACAACCAATAAATAACAAAAATCCCAAAAAGAAATAGGCAATTCTCTTAAATGACATATAGAATCAATAAAAAATAAATGATAGTACCTTACGGTCTTACTTTCCCTGTTAATCTTAGCTAAATGATAGCAAAAATGATCTATTTTTTTTATTTCTCAAAATCGATTTTAAAAAATATTTTATATGTCGTAAATATTTGGTTTTCTGATTTATAAATGTCTTTTTGACTTGTTTTTATGATGTGGAATCCGTCCTTGTACCCCTTGTTTAATCCATCGGTTGGGAAAGATTTGAACGTGTAATTTCATTGACTTTAACAGCCAATCGTTTTCAGTACGAAAGAACGGTTGCGTAGCGCAAGTTATTCATTGTTTCATGATCTTGTGGCTTAGTAGGGGAAATAAGCTCGTTGGTCATGAAGTCAAGACCTTATTGTTCAGGTTTTAGACAATAAGTAAACTTAAGATTTAATCGTTAATTTTATGTTGTTTTATCAATTAGCATACTCAAAATACGAATGATAAGGACAATTGATGATGGAAGATGGCCTACAATATACAATAGTTAAACCTGATGAAGCGATCGCAAGTTTTGTGGATAGCTTTTGGTATTTGCGTAATGAATCTGGCGTTATAAAGGAAACCATCGGTTTGCCAGATGGACGTGTTGATTTGTTTCTTTTCAAATCTTCTGTAGATAACTTTCGGATCGTTTTACTTGGTCTAGGAACAATGCCCCATGAAGAAGCGACTATTCCTATTGACGGACAACTATTTTGTATCAGCTTTAAATTGCTTGGGGCGGAGTATATTTTAAAAGAAAGTATTGCCGGTATCATCAATACGGGTAAGTTTCTTGCGACTGATTTTTGGAGCTTTTGTGAATTGGATTTAGTTGATTTTGAGTTATTTGTTGTCAAATCTGTACAAATTATTAAGTCACTTCTTCCTTCTATGATTGATGAGCGAAAGCGTAAGTTATTTGAACTGATCTATCAGCGTAAGGGAGCGATTTCAGTTGCCGAACTCTCCGAACAGATTTTTTGGAACAGCAGGCAAATTAATCGTTATTTTAATCAGCAATTTGGACTTTCTTTAAAGTCGTACTGTAATATTTTACGTTTTAGGTCCTCATTGAATCACATTGCAAAAGGGAAACTTTTTCCAGAGGAACATTTTTTCGATCAGACTCATTTTATTAAAGAGATTAAGAAATTTTCGGGAGTAGTTCCCAAAGAGCTGTTAAAAAATAAAAACGACCGATTTATACTATTATCATCGCTTACATCTCAATAGTTTTGTTTTATGAATTTTAAAACAAATAAGATGTTAATAGAAAATAAAAAAATAGCCATAATTGGCGGTGGAATTGGAGGCCTTACGTTAGCTCGATTATTACAGTTAAAGGGGGCTGATGTAGCCGTTTATGAGCGGGATTTAAATCCTGAAGTTCGTGTACAGGGCTCTACTTTGGATCTTCATGAAGGGGCGGGACTTGAAGCGATGAAACGCGCAGGATTAATAGAAGAGTTCTATAAATATCATCGACCGACTGCGAGTAAGCTGCGTATTGTTGATCAGGATCTCATCGTAAAATTTGATGACCATGATGAAGAGCAGTCAGTCGCCGAAAATCGGCCGGAAATAGACCGAGCCCCTTTGCGAGATATCTTATTGAATGCTTTGGAATCGCATACCGTTGTTTGGGATAGTCAATTCGTTGGAATGGAAAGATATGGTGAAGGTTGGTTGTTGCATTTTAAACATGCAGTGGATGCATCTGCCGATCTGGTGATCGCAGCAGATGGGGCAAATTCAAGAGTACGTCCTTACTTAAGTAATCTAACGCCTATATATTCGGGAATTACATTGGTTGAGGGAAATATCTATGATGCTGAAAAGAATGCTCCTCATCTTTTTAAATTGGCGAACGGTGGTAAAGTGATGGCTTTTGGAACGGAACAATTTATCGGATATGGTACAAAAGGTGACGGTTCAATGATGTTTGTTGCAAGTACAAAGATTCTAGAAGATGATTATAATAAGGCTAGAATTGATTTTAAGGACAATAAGCAAGTATCGCAATGGTTTAAAGATCATTTCCCTGGATGGACCACGGTTTGGGATGAGTTTTTTGTGAATGACAATGTACAGTTTATACCCCGTCCCCAATATTATTTTGCTCTTGATCAACACTGGGAAACACAGACTAACCTTACAATGATCGGAGATGCAGCTCATCGCATGCCGCCATTTGCTGGTGAGGGGGCGAATGTAGCAATGCAGGATGCCTTCGAGTTGGCTGAATGCCTGACAAATAGGAAACATGAATCTTTGCTGGAAGCATTATCTTATTTTGAAAAAGATATGATAAGAAGGGGGGCAGAAGCAACACAGGATACATTGGAAAATAGTGATCGCATGCATTCGGCTACTGCTTTATCTGTCATGCTGGAATTTTTTACCCATCCATCGGGGGATTAACAACCTTAAATTGCCTAAAGCTGTATGGAGCAACAAAGGGAGTTTCCAGAAAAAGAATATTTATTTTTTCTGGAACTTCACAAGCAGTAAGCTACCGAAAATAAAATAAAGTATCAGAACTAATGTGCTGCCAAGTGCAAAACCATTGCTAAAAAGTTTATCTAGCCCGTATTTATGATGAAACAGACCGATTCCGACTATACATTGGCATAGTGCATAACAAATATTTGCCGTTGCCGTATAACCAAAAAGCCCCAAGAAGCGAACTTTTGTTATTCCAAAAATAAAATGGGGCATCGCGTTCGCGAGCAATACAGCTATACTAAAATCGATAAAGTTCATAATTTTATTGTTTTTTCGTGATTCATAAAAAATGAGACCGCCGGTATTTCGAAAGCAAAACACTTTTCATGCTGAACGATATCAGCTAATGTTTCGCTTTTAAAAAAATCAATTTTTAAAGGTCTTATGTCTTTTGGATCGAACTTTAACGCAATATTCGCCTGTCGGAATAGGCCATTGTCCAGTGGAGTTAAGGCTTGGTCCTGAATAATTATTTTATTCAGGAGTTGATTGATATCTTTCGACAGATGGAGAAATTGACTTGGAATATTCCAGTGATCACAGGGGTGGCAAACAACCTCCAAGTCTGGTGCATTGCTTCTTCCAGGGATTATTTTGGTGTGAGTTTGAACGCCGATATGGTTATGTTGGAAAGCCAAAGGTTGATGTGTATACATCATGCTACTGAATAAACGACTACCGATGCAATAGATCTGGCTACTCATTACATTTGCGAGAAATAGGACTGTAGGCACTTTAAATTGCTTTTGGGTTTGACTGATGTAAAGTCTCCAATTACTCTGTAGAGGTGACCCATATAAGGATTTTAAATGATATAGTTTTGCAGGACCGAAATGGCCATGGCGGTAAGTTAGCACTGAAAATAAAACATGGTCACCGATAAGATCGAGGGCAATTCCTGAGGGGACGAATTGTTGAATTTTGGCGAGAGGTACCATCCAGTTTAAATAAACTACATGGCTAATTTCACTTTTCAATTTTATTGCTGAAAAGGGTTTGGTAAGTATAAACTTTGTTTTCCTCAAGAATAGACTATTCAGAAAGTTTTCAATGCTTAATGTAAATTTGTTGAGTTTGACAGCGCGAAATTCTTTTTCTATTAATGACATGATAACAAGTTGAAAATCTATGAATTGCTCTGTGGTTCAACTTAAAATTTTGCTGGGCAGCTTATATCTATTTTTTATGCCTGCGAGGACTTTCTTGTAGTATTTAGTTTTATTGGTTTCGTCAATAACGACAATTTCAACATCGTTTGCTTGAAGTAATTGCATTTTATCTTTGGAGAGTGCATACCATTTTTTAGTTGTATAATAAAAGAGTTGATTTTCAATAAAGGCGCTTCGTCTATAATACTTATTTCTGGCGCGATAGGTTAGCAGCCACCAAAGGTCTATTTCTACAAAATCAAGCGATAGACCTAGAATGTGGATATCCTGTGTGAAAAATAAATCAATCCAGGATTGGAGTTTAGTATCCTTTTTTCGGCTTAATCTTTTAATTAGTGCAGCCTTGTAGACCGTTTGTGAATTATAATTTGTCCCATTAACCACATAATCCCTCATTTTTTGCAATTGACCACAGTAATGTTCATAACCTAGGTTAATGGAAGATGGATTTAGGCAGTCACCGTGTATATGCCAATAGCTCGTGTTGCCGATTTGGTGTTTACGAAATACACTGTAGGTCGTTTCACGGATTAAGCCGGTATTTGCTGTGGCGATTTCTCCTTCTAAACTGAATTCATAGTTAGTGGTGATTATGTTTTCGATCGAAAGATCCCGAATTAATTGGTGTATTTCGTTTTGATTGATTTGAGAGACGCAATCCGATATATAGGTTTTAAGTTCTCTTTCATTAATATGTTTTTCTCGAATTGCGTTAAGGAATATTTCCTCATACAACATAGGAAAAGGTTTTTGTCCATTTTCTAATGAGCTGACTTTATACTTTTCTTTGATTTTGTGTAGCAAATCACTCCAGCTTATTCCTGGTGAAATATTATTAATGTCGTTTCCGACTAATAAAGCAAACTTGTTCATTGTATTATAAATCAAGATTCACGCATGTAAAGTTAAATGACGATGTCGATCAATCGCATTTTTGGATGTAACATATAATCTATTGAATTTAGATTTCTCTCCTACGAATTTAATAAAAAATCGTAGGATTTATGTCAACTAGATTTGTGATGGTATTGTCTGCAGGGCCATGGAAGCAATATAGTGTAAATTGAAACCTCTGTAAAAAATGATTATGTCATTGCGATGGGCGGATCAGTCAGATATGTTGTTTTTATTCGTCAAAAAAGGCTAGGCGAACCAACTTCCTAGCCTTCACGGTATAACTCATCCTATGCTATAACAAACAAATAACAAAGCAGCATAGGAAATGTTTGATGCCTCGTCAATGATGTGAGGTCTGTTGTGATATGGCTTGACAATGATATCACGGTCTTGTTAACATGTTCCCTCATAAATTTCAGTAATATTTTGTTGTGTTATTATCTGTTTTTGAGGGCACTATGAAGAGTTGGTCCTGTTAAACTCACTTTTGGTGAACGCGTACACCGAAGAAAATTTTGTGTAATATTCGGTATCTGTAATCTACCGCTTATATCCAGCTAATAGTCCGTTCTGCGACAGAGGATCACACTTAACTTTGTATAAAAATAGAAGCTAAATGACGATTGATAAAGTGTGTTTCCCTTTTTTAATACACAATGGCAATTTTTTTAGCGTAGAAACAGGTTAAGTCATAAAAAAGTTCGTGATATGGAAATTAAAGAAAACAAATTGATCGGTGTTTCTTATAGAGATACACCAAACAAAGGTGGAATTATTAAACCCGTTTATATTATTATGCACTACGATGGTGCATCCAATGCAACGAGTGCAATTGATTGGATGACTGATTCCCGGAGCAAGGTCTCCGCCCATCTTCATATCAGCCGTGATGGTGTTATAACGCAATTGGCCCCATTTAATATTAAATGTTGGCATGCGGGCCTTAGTACCTGGGCTGGTCAAAGAGATTTGAATAATTGTAGCATTGGAATTGAATTGCAAAATAAGGGTACGGAGAGCTACACCGAAAAACAGATTAATGTGGCGATAGCTGTGTGTAAAACAATTGTCCGTACTTATTCAATTCGGGAGATTTTGGGGCATTCGGATATTGCGCCTGGAAGAAAGGAGGATCCAGGGATACAGTTTCCCTGGGAAAAATTTAAACCGTTAACAAAAGGAAGTTATAATGGAATTACTTGAGATTTTGGAGAAATTGATTATCCCTGTAGTGACAGCTGTAGGGGGGTATTTTGTTGGAAGGCCCAAGCAGCAAGCTGAAGTGGAGGCAACAAATGTTGAGAATGCCGGAAAGGTAATTGAAAAATGGGAAGGATATGCCAATAGATTAGAGAAAGATATTGAGCAATTACGGACGATCATTGAAGATCTTAATGAAGGGTTACGTTTGGCAAATGACGAACGTACGTCTTGCGCTAAGACCTTAGCGGATTTGCAAGTGAAATATGATGATCTAATGAAACTTTATAATAGGTTACAGATTGAATTAAAGCGCGTTAAAAATGAAGAATACACTACAGGTAATCGCAATGCTGCTACTGGTTAGCAGCTGCGGTTTGTTTAGAAAGGTTGAGAAAACCAAGGGATCACAAGAGTTTGGTGTCAAAGAGAAAAATACCAATTATGCTACTATAGCACAGCACACGGAACATATACAAATTGTTCGATCAGATAAAGAGGCTTTGGTAACAGATGAATATGTGATGCAAATTGAAGGTGAAGGGATCCAGATTATGCAGGATGGTGCTTTTCAGCTACGTAAGGGAAAAGTCTATACGAAAAAGGAACATTATTCTGAAAAGCTGCAGCTTGAGAGTAGGTTCGATACCAATTGGAAAGCTCAGAAGGTAGAAAGTCGTCAACAAATTGAAACGAAAATGGAGCTACGCAAAGCACAATCAAAAGAGGTTTCAAAACCAGCGGTGTCAAGCCTTCTTTATTTTTTAATGGGTTGCGGTGTATTGGTCGGTTTGATTATTTGGTGGATAAAGAAACGTAAGTTTGTTGAGTCTTGGTAGTTTCCGATTAAAAAATGTTACTATTATTTTTAATGCAATTCAGATAAGAAGCACAAAATAGTCCTTGAGTATTTAAAATTCAAGGACTATATTTTTGGAACCGGGCAGAATTGCCGAATTAGCAGAGCTGGTGTGATTGTGCAAATAATACTAAACCCCATCGAAATGCCTGTCAATAAGGTAATAATTGGCAATCTGTTTAATTTCCTTTTTGAAATCACGATAGAGGTCAAATTGATTGCAAGCACAGATGATAGATTTCTGTAATGTGTCATTATTTATTTTTAAATAAGGGCCAAGTTCCTTATATATGCTACTTTTTACTTTTGTTTTTAGATTATCTAATTTTTCCGGCTGAAAAATACGTAGAACAACGGCGATAGCTTTGTAACGATGCTGAATATCCTTATAATTGATATATTCACCCATAATCTGTTGAGAAGGTATACCCACAAATTGACAATAGCAGTCAATTACTTGACTGATTTTGGAAAGGTCAGATTCATATATCTTATCGATGGATTTTAGTATTTCAGGATGATTTTCTTTCAAGAAACTCATGATGAATGAATAATATAGTGAGTTCATACCTTGTGAGCTATTTTTGTCGGTTATTGTACTGCTTTCTTCTTTTCTTAAATTACTGTTGTGTTTTTGTCGTTGATGATAATCTACTGCGTAAACAATGTGCTGTCTAGGGTGTTGTGTCATGAGCTGTTCCATTTTCTTTTTATCTTTAAGTATGAACTGATTCTAGTCTCGCTAATTGCAAATCCAGTGAATAGCTAATTTACTTACTACCCTGTTCGTCTATTCTATGAATTTAATATAGTCTATTGATGTTAAACAAAGTTAAACAAATTTGTTAATCAAGCAAGTTTATTCGAAGCTTATTTTTACTTTTTATATGAAAATATAAACTTATTTGTTTAACTATAATTTGTTGGTAATTAGGTTTTTATTGTTTTATTTTGATTGTCTGTTTGTTTAGGTTTAATAAGTTGTGTAACTTAGTGTCAGATTGTTATATATTTGTGTAACATTTGTTAAATACCCGATCGACTATGGAAACTTATCCAAATAATAACTTTGAAGTTTTACGCTTGGAGATGCGCGTTACCAACCGTGAATTCGCGTCTTTATTGGGGGTACGCGAACAGGTGTACTCGCGTATTAAAAAAGGAGAGTATCCTATTGGACTTACGATGAAAACACGTATTCAAGCAGCTTTTCCTCAGGTTCAGTATGACTGGTTGTTATATGGAAAGGGTGAAAGAGTAGAGATAACTCCTTTAATGCACCCCGACACGATAGCAATGCTTAGTATTGGTAACGGTAAGTCAATAGGGTATTTTTCGGAGGACGTCAAGTTTATTGACGAAAATAAAAATAATATATTTTTTGAAGTTTCCCCAGGACGATATTTGATGCAGACAAAACTTGTGACAGAGAAAGCTAAAGCCGGGTATTTGTCTGGCTTTTCTGATGCTGAATATATGGACGATTTACCGGCACATTTTATTACGGTCAATGAGTTTCATAAAGGTGCCTATCGTTCTTTTGAAGTTAGTGGTGATAGTATGACCGATGGAACCGATGCAAGTGTATTGGACGGCGATATTGTGACGGGACGTTTGATTAAAAGGGAGTTATGGCAATCAAAATTTCATACCCACAAATATCGTTATTGGGTTGTTGTACATAAATATGAAGGAGTTATTATCAAAGAAATTGCTCATCATGATGTCAATAACGGAATTCTTACCCTTCGTTCGCTAAATGCTGATAAAACAAGATACCCGGATTTTGAAGTAAGTTTAGATGATGTTGACCAAATTTTTAATGTTGTAGATATTAGCCGTTCGCTTTAGGAACAGCCTAACTCAGAATATGATCGTTTTGGTGGTTCGTCTCTTCATATCAACGTTTATAGGTGGACCTTTTTGTTTCGGCTATATGTGCGATAAATTAATCCAATCGCCCGCTATTAAATTGAAAGTTCTCCGTATCAAGTCTTTATGTGTTTGCTAAAAAATATAGAAATAAAAACTAATATAATTAGTTTTTATTTCTATATTTGACTATAAATTGAACGTATGCGGACATGTTGTTGCGTGCTGTCTTGGCGCTCCTAGTATATATTTAACGTTAAGAAGGCTGATAACGTGACGAGAATATTGGTTGCTCATTATTCAGGCATGTCCGTGGCGTTCAATTGAAATAATAGGTACATGTGCGTAGGTTGTCAGGGCGGGGTTGAGGCATTTTTGAATAAATCGAACTATTTACTAAGTTGTACCTATGGACTTACCATTTACTAATCATCATATGTTTATTTTTGAAGCCAGGTTTTGAAATCTGGCTTTTTTATTTCTTACGCTATCAATTGTTGTTAATTTTAGTCTTTTACAAACCTTACATCGGTTATTTTATAGGAAAAATTATCTTTTTCCCGTTCATTTTCAGGTTTTTCCATTTCACTGTAGTGAACGGTTCCCTTCATCTTGAAGGTTGTATGGGAATCTAGATTGATTTTTTCTCCCTTATCGTCAAATACATAAAAGTTCTTAAGCGTATAATTTTTCTGATCTGCGGGAATTTCAAATAAAACATTGTTTTTTTCTGTCCCTACAGGTAATATAACGCTGAATGCAGTGAATTTTTCAGAACTAAATGCATGAGATTTAACTACGAAATTCATGGCCATAGTTTTTGATTTACCTGATGAGAATGTAAAGGAAGGTGCATCAAATTCACCTGTTAACGTAATGGTTTTGTTTTGATTGTCATAGTTTGATTCGATAGCTTTTACCGTATCGACAGAACTACCATTGCAAGATGCGAACAACGCTATGGCAGAAGATACTAACAATGATGTCGAAATTAAGTGTTTTGTTTTCATGGGGAAAAATTTCATTAATTGTATATTATTTTGAGCATAACATACTTCATACTGCTATGCTCCTTTTTTAATTGTAAAGACCCTTTTTATTGATAGACAACTTCTGCTCATTTATGTTTTGGCAGTTTCTTGAAGATTTCTTTGAATCATCAATATACATGCTTTCATGATGATTTAAGCTCACATTCAATAACATCCGTTGATCAATTTTTATAAAAGTAAGGTATTGAGGAAGAGGTTTTAGCACTTGATTTAAATTCGGGGGGAATGAATTTAAATTCGCATGCCTTGGGCTTTTTTTCGTCTATAAGAGATAGGTAAATGATAAACTCGAGTTTTATTTCGGCGGAAATGTCAGTAAACAGGTTGTAAGGGATTTGATCTTATACTATAAGCCCAATGTTATGATCAATTTTTTGATTTAAAAAAGACCAAGTTAATAACTAAACAAGTGAGTGTAAGTAAAGAAGAGCAAGTTCGGATGTTATTCCAAAATACCCAGGGTTTTTCAAAGATGTCACGAGCAAGTCTTAACGATTTTTCTGAAGATATCGATAGGTCTATCGAGGCTAATTGATTATTTAAGGGTACATTTTGGGTGCCTGTAACCACAAGTACACCAATAATATAGCTTAGGCATGCTGCTAGGATTAGATAAAATTTAGGTGAATACAGGTCAAAAAATAGTATAGTAGCCATGAGTAACAAAATTGGTGCGCCTAGAAAACAGCAGTAAAAAGCTGAGTTTAGTATTTCTTTATTGATATTTTGCATGGCCATCAAAAAGGCTTTATCGTTGAGTTTATGTAGACCCAAATTGACCGAAAAGGTATACGAAAAAAACAAACCTGATATGATAGCCGAAAATATTGTTGCCAGCGCTAAAATGATGTCTTGCGATTTCATGTCTATATTTTTTTTGATGTACAATGTTTTACTGAACTTAATTGTCTAGGTGTTCTAATTTATCAAAGCATTGTTTTCTTATAGCAAATATTTCGAAGAAGTTGAGGCTTAAAGAAATTACACACTTTCGTTGAGCTCGCCCTTAGACAATACAAAAGTTGTGATAAACAGTGAGTCAATATAGAATAAAAACGACAGTAACCTACTTTTTGTTAAATGATGTTGGAGTTGTTCCTGTGAAAGTCTTAAAGACACGAATAAAGTGCGATTGGTCGGAGAACCCATTTTCATAAACAACTTCCGTTAGCTTTTGGAAATCTTTGCTATTAAGCTGTTTCAAAGCGGCCTGAAACTGTACCATTTTAGCGAATTGTTTAGCTGACACCCCAGTTTCCTTGAAAAACCTTCTTTCAAAAGTTCGGATGTTCAATGCTTCTTTTTTTGCAATTTCCTTAATAATGATTTGGCCCTTTTTTTCGATGATTTCGAGAATTGCTCGCTGAATCGAAAAATCTATGTTATATTTCTTGCTATCGAAAAAGCTGAGGAGCGATTGTGTTAATAGTTGGATGCTGTTTTCAGCGTTTGAAGATGAGGATAATGTACTGCTTAGTTGGTGGAAGGCTCTATTTGAAGGAGCATCTAGATCATAGCAGCCGTCGTTTATGCTTTCGGGCGAGATACCCCAAAATCGGCGTAATACAAATGGGTAAAATTGAAAAACGATAATCTGAAAAGGTCCTGTTACATCTATTGAAATCGGTTTTATTGTCTGACCATAGAGAAAAATCGTCGGCATCTTTTTATCATGAGGCTTGATTGTAAAATCACCATAGCATCGTTGAAACAATAGACCGGGGTAACCATCAGCATAAAAAGGTAAGTTTACGCGATCATTTTTCTGACTTTCAAATACCAGGATCGCCTTTACGAATAATGTAATGGATGTATCAGGGCTGATAATTTGAGAATTCATCAATTAACTTTGTTGGTTTTTGATTACGACCTGTTGTACGTTTAAATATACTGAAAAATCTATTATAAGATGGAGTTGCCCTAAGATTTTCATTAGCGGATTTGTAATATCATGGTATGTCTAAAGTCTACGCATGCAATCCGACTTATTTGAAATAAAAAAGGGGATTTTTTCTTCTCACCTGAAATAATTGAGCATGTTCCAGTAATTTAACATAATTATTTTGCCAATAATTGGCAATCCAATTTGAATCCAATGAAGGATTGTAATGACTCAGGTCACTTTTTAAAACGACCGAATCCACTGCTGTCCCAACATTCCAAATGCTTATTTTGCTGTAACGTCCCCTGTAGGGAGGAGTATAACATTTAATAGCCTGCACGCAACTGTCAACCGAGGGATAATCATAACTGCCGAAATTATCCAATGTTGCAATGCTGATTTTCTGATAATTTTCATCAATCGCAAAGAGTTCTGAATGTGTTTCGCTGATTTCTCTGCAAATTGAGTTCATGGATTTCTCTTCGTTCCAGAAATACTGAATAGGAAAACTATGCTTATAGAGCATGGTTTTCCCTTTGATTTTAAGTGGTTTGCTATTGTGGTATTCACCTATCTCAATAAAGTTTTCAACCTTTGGATTAAACAAATAGGCATGTTCTTGCCACTTCTTGTTCCATACAATATCTTCAAAACCGTCTTTATTTTGATCTCTAAACGATAATCCTGAATTATTGGTCCGATAATCCATATCCCGCATAATGAGGTGCCATTTATTGTTTTGCAGCTTTTCGACCTGAAAGAAACACGCTGAGTCGTTCTTAAAGACGGAAAACCTATAACGCTTATTTGCTATAAAAGAACAATCTTGTTCTATCAGATTGTAATTCGAAGTTTTTAGGCTATCGATTTCCTGGTAGACTAGAAAAGAATCCGGTAATTGCACATGCTTGTTGTGCGAGTTACAACTAAAGAATGCAACGGCGGATAGTCCCAGCAACAATTTCCAGCGCTGGTTTATTATTTTTGCACGGAATGGCTGTTTGCAACGTCTCATATCAATTAAGTTGTGCTGGTGCGTATTATTGATCGTCTGTCGTATACCTTTGTTTCAGTGGACTGTGACAATAATGGTTTTAATTTTTAAGATTCGTACTGTTGTTAAATAGCGTACAAAATAAATTGACTTTTTATTATTGTACTCAAAATTGAAACTATCATTATAGCTGGTTTCCACTAAATGTATTTGTGTTCAGGTCGGCTGCTGAAAGTGTTTTTAGAAGTTCTCTAGCTGCGGCGCTACCTGCACGGTTTGCACCGATTGTTGATGCTGATGGACCATAACCCACGAGGTGAATTCTTGGTTCTTTAGCGACCATGGTCGCTAGTCTGCCTGCCATTTGAATGCCGCCCTGTTTTTCTTTTGGTAGCACTGCGTCTAGATGGCTCAATGAACTTTTAAAACCTGTATTCCAAAGTATAACATCTGCTTTTTGTTCTGTTCCATCGGCCCATTTGATCCCCTTTTCGGTTATTTCTTGAAACATTGGAAAACGTTGAAGGACACCCCGTTTTTCCATCTCCTGGATTTCTGTAGAATAGGGGAGGCCCGTAACGGAAACGACAGACAAAGGTGAAAGCCCTAATCGTACACGTTCTTCTACCATAGCAACCGCATTATGGCCAGCCATGTCATCAAATGGCCCCTCTCTGAATAAAGGCGGTCGTCGTGTTACCCAGGTTGTCGTTGTAACCTGGGAAATTTGGTCCAATAGCTGAATGGCGGAAATACCAGCTCCGACAACAATAACATGTTTGCCACGAAAATACTCTGCAGTTTTAAAATCCTTTGTGTGAAGTTGCTCGCCCCGAAATAATTCTGCACCTGGATAGGTAGGAATATAGGGGTTTTCCCATGTTCCAGTGGCGTTGATAATACCGAGTGCTGAGAAAAGAGTTTCTGCCGTATCGATATGAAAGCGATCTTGGTACATGTAGACTTTTTCTACTTTAGCTGGTCGATATACTTGAAGTTCAAATTTTTCTTCATAAAGTTTAAAATAATGGGGAACAGCGGTGTTGGCTTGAACTTCCGCCCCTTTTGTTGATAAAGTCTCCTCAAACGACATGCCGGGCAAATCGTGTATTTTATTGACTGTACTTAAGGTAAGGGAGTCCCAGCGAAATTGCCAGGCTCCTCCGGGTGCAGAGGCTTCATCCAGGATGATAAAATCCGGCCCGATTTTAAGTCCGAGCTTCTTCAAATGATAAGCAGCAGAAAGTCCAGCCTGACCCGCACCAATGACTGCAATTTTTGTTTTGTAGCGAATGTTCTTTATCATACGAGAGCGGAGTTAACGCCAACCAAGTTCGGGAGCTACGTGTTCCAAAATGGCTGAAAGAATGTGGACATTGTAGTCGACCCCTAGCGTATTTGGAATGGTCAATAATAGCGTGTCTGCTTCCTGTATTGCTTCATCTTGCGCTAGTTCTTTCACGAGTTGATCTGGTTCTGCGGCATAACTTCGCCCAAAAATCGTCCGCTTGTCCGATTCGATTACCCCAATTTTATCTGTTTTGTCAGCCTCTTGCCCGAAGTAATAACGATCTAAATCATCGACCAGAGCGAATATGGATCGACTGACCGAAACGCGGGGTTCACCAGAGTGCCCTGCTTCCTTCCAGGCCTCTTTGTATAAACGTATTTGTTCGGCCTGCTGAATATGAAAAGGTTTGCCATTTTCATCATATTTCAAAGTGGAACTTTGCAGGTGCATCTTGTTTTGAGCAGCCCATACAGCCGTGGCATTCGATGCTGCTCCCCACCAGATACGATCACGTAACCCTTCCGAATGGGGTTCGAGTCTCAGCAAACCGGGCGGGTTTGGAAACATTGGATAGGGATTTGGTTCAGCGAAACCAATTCCTTTAAGTTTTTCTAAAAATTCCAATGCTTTTTGCCTTCCCATATCAGCATCTGTTTCGCCCTCGTTGATATTGTAACCAAAGTAACGCCAACCATCTATTACTTGTTCAGGCGATCCTCTGCTGATGCCGAGCTGCAATCTGCCCCCGGAGATTAGATCTGCAGCTCCCGCGTCTTCCACCATATAAAGGGGGTTTTCATAGCGCATATCGATGACACCGGTGCCGATCTCAATTTTTGAGGTTTTGGCTCCAATGGCCGATAATAAAGGAAAAGGAGATGCTAGCTGATTCGCAAAATGGTGTACACGGAAATATGCACCATCTATGCCTATTTCTTCAGCAGCTACTGCTAGATCGATGGATTGCAATAAAGTATCGCTTGCGGTCTGCGTACTATATGCGGGATGCTTGGACCAATGGCCAAAAGATAAAAAGCCTATTTTTTTCATAAATCACAATGGGATTTGATGTCAATCAAATTTAATAAATGTTGCGATTATATCGGTAGTTTGGATTGTCCGATGGGTGTCAATAATATATGGTTTGAATGAATTTGCCAAATGACAAGTAGGCTGTGGCTCAAAAAGAGTAATTTTATGTATTATTCAATTGTATAAGTGATTCAGGATGATGCTTTCAGACAAATTATTACAACAGATCGAGTTTATTAAGGAGATTGATAAGATTAAATATATCCAGCGCAGGACAAAACTTTTCAATAGTGACCGTCCCGAAAATGACGCTGAACATAGTTGGCATCTTGCCCTCATGGCTATTGTACTTTCAGAACACGCAAATCAATCCGTGGATTTATTGAAGGTAGTCAAAATGGTATTGATACACGATATCGTCGAAATTGATGCAGGTGATACTTTTATCTATGATACAGAAAAAAATCATACCAATACAGGTGCGGAGCGTTTGGCAGCTCAGCGGATTTTTGGAATTTTGCCTGGGGAGCAAGCGGAGGAACTCATTGCGATCTGGGAAGAATTTGAAGCTGGTCAAACGCCAGAAGCACAGTTCGCGCGAGCGATGGATCGATTGGAGCCACTTTTACAGAATAGTTCCAATAATGGTGGAACCTGGAATGAACCTGGTGTAAATTATGAAAAGGTTTATGCAAAAAAATCTGTCATTAAGGATGGCTCAGCAGTATTGTGGGAATATGCAGAAAAATTGATCGATGCTGGAGTTGCTCGAGGGATTCTCAAAAAGGGAAAGTAGTTAGGATACTGATCAATGGCCAGCAGTAATCTCGATACTATTGCTGACCATTGTGGTTTTATAAATATACATTAATCGTCATCATCCTCTTTTTTTTCGCTTACCTTTAGGAAGGCGGCTCTTTTTGGAGCTGGAGCGGATTCACCTTTAAGTCCCTGCCATAGAATTTCATTGAATACCAAATCAGGCACAGCGTCTTCTTTCGACCAATCATATTTGTCACTCCATATAGCTAATTTCCCTTTACTTGGATTGCGCTCGTTGAGATCTACATTTGCGTCGATATGGTCAAATGGAGTATAGTCGGGGCTAGTGCTAAACGATCGCCACATGGGTGTTGCAGCGGCGTCGTATTGCGTCATGGGTTTCATTCCTAAAATCAGCTCTATTGTTCTAATCATCCCTGAGGTTGAATACATGGTGTGATCTACAGATCTTCTTTTTACATAGGGACTAATCAAATAGGCCGGACTACGGTGTGCATCCACATGATCAGGACCATTCTGGGCATCATCTTCCAGTATAAAGATCGCAGATTCTTTCCATATTGGACTCTTGCTGATATGATCGACAAACATCCCAACAGCGAGGTCATTGTCCGCTACATGTGCATAAGGGGACTTTTTGCCGGCACGCATCCCTTCCGTATGGTCATTACTGATTCGAATGGTTGTCAATTGGGGCATTTCTCCTTTTTGGATGAGTTGATCAAAATCAGCTTTCCATTGTCTTATACGTGTGGTGTCGGCAACACTCAAGTCATAACTTGTATATCCAGTGGCAACATGCCCTTCCAAAGATTTTACGTTAGGTTTTCCTTTGTCTGCGAATTCACCATAGGTGCGATAAGATACCTGATGTCGCTTGGCATTATCCCAAATAAATCCGCCTTTATTGTTGGCTATTTCTCGTTCCCCTTCTCCTCCATAAGTACCGCCGCGACCGCCATAGCTTGATGGCCAGGTTTTCTCGAGATAGTCGGTGGCATAAGCACCCATACTCCAATTGTGCCCATCCGCACTAACTTCCGCATCGACATAGAAATTGTCTAGAAGTGCAAATTCATTGACAATTTTGTGTTGATTAGGTGTGATTTTTTCGCCGAATAAACAAAGTGAAGTGTCTCCATTTCCTTGTTTAACATCACCTAGAACTTGATCGTAGGTACGATTTTCTTTGATGACATAAAATACGTATTTGATCGGAGAGGGGTCTCCAACTTTCATTGGGATAGGGTTGCCGACTTCACCCTCTGTTTGCAGCTCCTTTTCTTTCGAATAGGGCGTATTCCGGTATACCGCACGAGAATATAGGGCGAGTTCTTCTGGTTTAGGATCGGGTATAAAGCTTAACGTTCCCCTAAAAAGACCAGCAATATATTGTATCTCTTTTGGTTTGTTGAGGTCGCCCGCATGACGATCGACTTTTTCCTTTTGGTCTGTCGGATTAGGGCCTTGTGGATTAGCTTTGGATGATAAGCCTTTGCCATTTGTAACCAGAATTGTTTTACCGACTACTTTTACATTCGTTGGATACCAGCCCACTGGAATAAATCCTTTCGAAATAGATCGGCCAGGCTTACTTACGTCGAATACTGCTAAACAATTGTTGTCTGCATTGGCTATGTAAAGGGTTTTATCATCTGTGGACAAAGCAACACCATTGCTGGTCGATCCACTTGGAGCATTAGGATACAATGCCGCATTCAATGTTTCTACCACTGCGCCTGTTTTGGTATCGATTATGGATACCGAGTTGTCGTTTGCGTTGGCGACAAAAAGCCATTTACCATTTTTACTAAACGTAATTTCATTTGGGTGGCTACCTACAGGAATCTCTTTGGTTATCTTATTTTGTGTAACATCCCATACTAAAATCTTTTCTCCACCCCAGACACTGATATAGAGTTGTTTTGCATCAGGTGTAAGCTGACAGGTATAACCCTCAGCTCCCAAATCATAAGTTGCTTTCGTTGCTTTGGTTTTTAAGTCTACGACATATAGTTTTTTATCTTCTCTGGTGACGGTGTATAATTGCTGTTTGTTTTTATCATCTACAGCCAATCCAGCTATCCCTATTTTATTGGGCCATGGCTTGCCAAGAACAATAGAATCTTTGAATGCAATTTTTTCACCGTTGATCTTATAGATCCTGATCATGTTATCATGTCCTCCAGAAGCATACAGTGTATTATCATCGCTCGAAAAGGCCAATCCATACCAAGATTTTGGTATAGCAATACTATCGATTTTTCGTTGTGAAGCTAGATCGATAAGATCTATTGTTTGTGTACTTTGTCCATTGTTGCTGACAGCTGCCAGCTTTTTATGATGACTGATAACTAAGTTCAGCGGTAAATCTCCGAGTTCTATTTGTTTCCCAACAGGGATTAGTGTCCAGCCATTTGGTAGTCCAACCTTATTGCTTTCCAAAATTGAACTAATCCTATTTTGTATATTGTTTTGACTGAACGTGAGCTGCGAGGTTGCAAACATGCACGTTGTCAAAATGAATGTTCCTATTCTTTTCATGGGACATATTTACGAAATTGAGTAGTCAGACTAAATAGGAAGCATCAAAATTAAAGAAAACTTAATATTGGACCGCGAACTTAGCGTAGGTTATAACGCGTTGTTTTTTAGTATGGTCAAGAGCCTCTGAAAATCTGTTTGCAAAAAAAAATAATATATGACAGAAAATTTAGTATGGAATTCTCTTGTGTAATTGTTTATAGCAAAAGCTGATCGGTTTATAGGTAAAAGTCTGTTGTTTACCGATGGGAATTGTTCTTTCACCGAAAACTTATGGTTTTTTAAAGTTTATTTTTTGAAATTGGATTGATAAACTATTCAATCTTTATTTATGATACACTTCTTTAATTCATTGGTAATTTTAACTATAGTAGGATTGATAACCATCTCTACCAACGTGAAAACTAAAGATCCTCAGGCCAATATTGGGGACACTATAGTAGAATATAAATCTTCAATCAATCGCGCTATTAAGCCCAGTATCCTACACAATATGCGACAAGATAAGGTTCAACTATATATGGATTACAAAGATTCTATTTTGTAACATTAACTTTCTTATTTGAAGTGACTGTTTTTATTTTTTGAAAAATATAATTTTTTAAATTACTTTATTGTTATATAGATTAATTTCGTATATTGGGTTATATTGAAAATCAAGAGGGTATGTTATAGTGTCTGTTCTGTTTTTGCAGCGCTCTAGCGCAATTCCCATCTTTGTGAAGCCTATATTTTTAAATTGATTATTCTTAAATAGCTTGTTATGAAAAAGAAAAGTTCGTCGTGGTTTTTTTATGCCATTATTGCTATTGTCATTTGCGTATTTCTATTATTGAATCTACCTGAACTTATTCAGGGATTTATGAACGGTTATAATTCAGTTATCAAATAGCAACCTGGTGTTTACCGTTTAATTTACCATACTTACCGAGTTTTTTACTGTATTTATCTAAATTTTGTAGCTGTTGCACGCGCTGTATTGTAGTTTAGAATGAGTAAATAGAATAGGATTAACACCGTATTTCTTGAATTGAACTTAATCAGATCTAATGAAACGAGTCGAAATATTTAAAACCAATGTTTATCGAATGAAGGATGCACAGCGAATTGTTGCAACTCTTGTCAGCCTGTTTTCCTCTTATAAAATTAACTTCGATCTTGACGATGAAGAACGTATTCTAAGAATTGAATCTTCACAATTGGAAATTGAGACCAACAGCATTGTTAGAAAGATGTTTGAGTGGGGTTATCGTTGTGAAAGAATCATTTAATTATGCTCAAAAAATAAAAAACTAACAATTATATTAATTTTCATTGTAAATTGTGCTGGTAATTTGTTGAACAAAACTGTTGGCAGGTCTTAGGGATATTATGTCGAATAGTCAAGGATTTCAATATAGGATTATTCAAAAAAACATTGTTAGTAAGCGCAATATATCGGATATGATTGGTAATAGAATGCTCATTCTTTTAATTTTCTTTATTTTTAATACAGATTGTTTGGCACAAAATGGTACTCCTTTATTGATGGGGAGGTCAGAGATTTTGCATTCAAAAGTTTTGGGTGAAGACAGAATGATCAACATTTATCTTCCCGACAATTATAACCCCAATGATTCTGTTCGCTATCCAATTGTATATGTTCTTGATGGTGGTGTTGATGAAGATTTTTTTCATATTGCGGGTATTGTCCGTTTCAGTACACAACCCTGGATCGATAGATTCCCTCAAAGTATTGTTGTTGGAATAGGTGGAAATACACGTAGAAGAGATTTTACCTTCCCTGTTGAAAATACAGATTTTATAGAAAAGGAAGGTTTTCAAAAAGCTAGCTTTCCCTCGTATGGTGGTTCCGATAAATATAGAACCTTCATGAAAAATGAATTGATTCCTTACATAAGTGGCAATTATAAATCGAATGGAAAACAGACTTTAATAGGAGAATCACTGGCGGGACTTCTTTCCGTAGAGATACTATTAAAACAACCCGAACTATTTGATGACTATATCATTATAAGCCCAAGTTTGTGGTGGGGCGAGGAGTCATTATTGAAAAAAGCGGAGAAGTTTCTACAAGGTAATTTGAAAAAAGATGTAAAAGTTTATCTTGGTGTGCCCAATAAAGAAGAAGATGTGAGAATGTATGACGAAGCCATAGCGTTATCTGATATACTTAATAACAATAAAAAAATTCATTTTGTATTTGATTACATGCCTGATGAATTGCATTCCACTGTAATACATCAAGCGGTCTACAACGCTTTTAAGAAGTTGTATCCAAAAACATTTTATTCAAAATAGTGTGGGGATATGTAGCGATTAATTTTATTTTATACCTAGGTTTCTTCTATCGTGCCATTCATCTTCCAGGATTGACATCAATAGCTTGTCGTGAAATTGATTATCCCTAAAACAGGCTTTACGCATTCTTCCTTCCAATTGAAATCCTGCGTTTCCATATGCTTTTATCGCTGCATAATTCGGTTTAGATACCGTAAGCATAATTCTATTGAGCCCTAGATTTCCAAACCCTATATCTAGGATTAATTTGGTAACTAAAGAGCCTATCCCTTTCCCCCATTCTTGGCGATCCCCTATAAAGATAAAATACTCTCCGGATCTGTTTAGCTTTGAAATATTACAAATGCCCGCATACCCAATCAGTTTATTCGAATCGTTTAGGAAAATTCCACGATTAAAATTTTTAGAATCGTTGACAACGGATAAAAACCAATTGTCTATATGATCCTTTGATCGGAGTGACTGAAAAAGAGAGAGGGAATATTTAATAGATAAATCGTCATTGAGCCATTCATAAAATGGTGAGACATCTTCAACAGAGAGTGGTTTTAAGTTGACCATGGTTTAAGGTATAATGCATTCATTATTTTCAAAATTTATTCAGGTTTAAAGGCTCTTCAGCTAATGCTCGTTCCCCTGATAGATGCACATGGGGTCGTTTTTCTTGGCTCTTTCGAAGCTTTTTTGTTAGAAATTGACGGCAGTACGATTTGCTATTAGCACTGCGCTATCTTCTTGACCATTTTATTTTTACTGCTGATAGGTTGGAAGTCTCAAGACGTTGATTCGGTTCGACTTCAAAACCATTTTTCATATAGAAACCTAGCGGTGAATTATACAGGCAATTATTATTTTTTTTCTCCATGTGATGGTCTATCACCCAGCCGTTAAGCTCCGTTTCTTCAGATTTCAATCTGTCAAGTAGATTGGAACCTATTCTTTTTTTGTGTAAAAGACTTGAAAGTATAATAAGAAACCAGCGTTTTGTATCGCGATCAAATTTTGAACACCAACCGACAATTTGTTGATTTTGTTTGACAAGGATGTGTTGTGGTTGGCCTAAGCTTTCCAAATAGTTCTCAAAGGTCGATAGGCTGGAATATGCCATAACTGCGGGATATTCTTCATTCCATAATCCCATGATAGCAATTTTTTCGTTCCTGTCAAGTTCTGAGGTCATCAGATATTCAGTCGATATTGTATTCATTTATATTAATTTACCATAATTTGCTGAATTATAAAGAATAGAGTTAAACTATCTACATGGTAGTTTTACAACATACGGTTATGGCCGTATAGTCCTCATTCATGAGCAAATTTGTTGTTTTATTTTAACGGGTTAATGATCACTTGGTCCACCGTTTTCCCCTGCTGATCGAGAATTTTGAAGATTCCTTTTTCATCGTCTAAATCTACGCGAAGCACATTATTGTTGGAATTTACAATGACCGGAAATTGTATCGTATTTGTCGCATTTTTGATGATGTGTCTATGTAAATGTCCTGATAGCATGATCTGTATTCCTGCTTTGTTGAGGATAGGAACAAATTTCTCCAAAATCTCTTGTTCCCCATGCCATCCACCAAAAGGGGGCATATGACAGATTACGATCTTATATTTGGCATCTTTAAATGACGGATCTTCAATAGCTTGAGCTAACCAGGCCGCTTGTTCGCTTCTATAGTTATCCATATCTACAATGCCACTATATTCAATGTCGGTATCGGGTTTATCTTCACCACAATCTAAAATGATAAAACCAGCATTTCCATGCCTAAATTGGTCATACAGTTTACCTGTTGGTGTTGGGAAATATTTGGGATACGCAATGGCAAAAGGTCCTCGTGTTTCGTGATTTCCTCTTGAGTAAAACATTGGCTTTTCACTGGCGAATCTTTTAATAGCTGTATCCATAAACCCATCATACATCTGTGCTTCAGTTAGTAGGTTATTTACCATGTCGCCATTAAAGACCACAAAATCACTTGTCTTTAGATCGCCAACATCTAACAGCTTGTCGAGAATCTCGTTGCGTTCATGAATATCATTGACAACTGTGAAATGGGTAGATGTAGCCTTGCCAAAGGTTTGGAAAAATAGGGGTGCCTTTTGATAGACATCAGTGGCCACTACCTTTCAATAGTGTACATTGACACCAACATGTTTGAGGACTTCCTGGCTATATACTCTATACCGGTAACGTGTTCCGGGTTTCAAGTTGGTCAATGTTACTTGATGCAGCGTCCCCACTTTTTTAAAACCATAGGCAGCCGCATAATATTTTGTCCTTTCTTTAAAGTAAAAGTGGCTGGAGTCATCTAGGGCCAACTAAACCCAACCGGTAGCTGGTTTGTCTGTTGTCCAAATTATAGAAACAGATTGCTCTGTCAAACCTTGAATGAAAGGTAAGTGATTTATTCTAATCGCATCCTGACCAACTGCCATAAAACGATTGAAGAACAACAATAGGATGATGCATTTTAGTTTCGTCATTTTAGTGCTTGGGTCTATAATTGATGTTCCTCCGTAAATGATTTTTTTCAATTTAAAGATATAAAAATGTGTAAAAAAGCCATCAATCATAATGTAACAGTCTTGCTAGACTAAAAGGTGGCAAAATAGTCTTCACCTTGGTCGAAACACTCGGTATTATTGACGAGGGTGTGGCAATCACTTATGAAAGTACCTTCTGCACAAAAGCTATTGTAGAGATATCAAAAATTTCAGGTAAAGAGTTAAAAAATCTTCCAGCTGTTGATACAGAAAATACAATTGTTTCATATGTTTAGTTTAAGGCCACGTCGTGAGACGTGGCTTTTATGTTTATTTGACACTACTTTCAAAATGATAAGTACCCGAACCTATATCATGGCTGGAATCAACGAGTACAATTTTTGCCCGTGTATTTGCCGGGACGGTGACATCTAGTTTCAATAGATTATTCTCTAAGACCCAGGCCGATTTTACCGTACCGTACACCGTTTCAAGTTCTGCAGATGCCTGTGTTAATTTACCTCCCGGTTTTGGGGCAATAACGATAGATTTATAACCCGGAGCATCTGCTGCCGAGTTAATTCCAGCTATTGTTCGATACATCCAGTCACCAATGGCGCCATAGGCGTAATGGTTATAGGAATTCATGTCTGGAGTTTGAAAAGATCCATCAGGTTTAATACCATCCCATCTTTCCCAGATGGTGGTAGCGCCCATTTTCACGGGGTAGAGCCACGAGGGATAACTCTCTTGCATCAATAGATCGTATGCAACGTCATTATGTCCAAATCGAGTTAAGACATGGCATATATAAGGGGTGCCCAAGAAACCTGTCGTGAGGTGGTTGCCATAATCCCGGATGTTGGCAACAAGGCGATCAGCACATGCGGCTCGTAATCCTTCAGGCAACATATCAAATTGCAGTGCCAGTACGTAAGCAGTCTGTGTACCGGATACGAGGCGACCTGTTGGAGTCATATACTCCTTTGCAAAGGCTGCTTTGATGTTAGAAAGTAATGCCGTGTATTTGGCAACGTCTTCTTTTTTGCCTAAGACCTCCGCTGCGTTAATCAGTAGTTGCGTCGAGTGAGCATAAAAAGTCTGTGCGATTAGATATTTATCGGTTACAGCGGCTCTTCCATCATTATCATCATTCGGACGGTAAAAAAGCCAATCCCCAAAATGAAAACCTGAATTCCAGAGATTATTTTTCGCAACAGAAGTAATATAACCCACCCATTTTTGCATACTCTCGTATTGTGTTTCCAATATTCTGCGATCTCCATAAGCGCGGTACATATCCCAAGGAATAATTGTGGCTACATCGGCCCAACCAGCTGACGCACCATCATTGATTCCGAGTACATTTGGTACGACATGAGGAATGAGTCCGCTGGGTTGTTGGTCAGCTTTGACATCCTTTAGCCATTTCGTGAAGAATCCTGCTACATCCATGTTGTAAGCCGCGGTATTCGCGAAAGCTTGTGCATCGCCTGTCCAACCTAAGCGTTCATCGCGTTGTGGACAGTCGGTAGGTACGTCTAGGAAATTTCCTTTTTGTCCCCATTGAATATTGTGCTGCAATTGGTTGATTAGGGGATTGGAAGTCGTAAATTTACCCGTTGTCGCCATATCAGAATAGAGAGCCACGGCCGTTAGATCATCGGATTTTAATTCTCCGGGATAGCCCTCAACTTTTACATATCTAAAACCCTGAAAAGTAAAATGCGGTTCAAAGACTTGTTCGGCCCCGCCTTTTAAAATATAGCTGTCCTGAGCTTTGGCAGATCGTAGATTTGTTGTATAAAAATTACCTTCTTTAGTAAGTACTTCAGCATGACTTATCGTAATCTTTGTTCCAGTAGGGCCCTGTGCCTTCAAAATCACCCATCCCACCAAATTTTGCCCAAAATCTACCACAGTTTCCCCTTTTGGGGTTTTAAAAATGCTGAGGGCTTTAAACTGCTCATGTTTCCTAACAGGAGGACCGCTCATCGCGATAAGCTTTTCCGTTCCTTTGTTCATCACATTTACATTCTTCCAGTTGCTATCTTCTTTAAAATCAATATTATCCCATCCAGTAATCTCCATTCTAGCATCGTAAATCTCTCCATCATAGATATCCGACGCCATAATAGGCCCATAAGTATACTTCCAGTTCTCATCCGTATTTATTGTTTCCTTTGTGCCGTCGGTATATTCGACCTCAAGTTGTAAAAGCAGTCCCCGTGTATCGCCATAGAAATTATGCTGGTTTCCAAATCCAATACGGCCTTTATACCAGCCATTGCCAAGACTTGCGCCCAGCACATTCGAACCGACCCTAAGAAATGCTGTAACATCGTAAACTTGGTATTGCAACTGGTTCTTGTAACTGGTCCATCCCGGAGCAAAATATGTGTCACTTATACGGGTGCCATTAAGCTTGGCTTCGTATAGGCCTTTTGCCGTAATATAGGCCATCGCTGATTTTATCTTTTTTTTCAGGCTGAATTCTTTTCTGAAAAGTGGACTTCGGGACGAAGTGTCCTTTCCTGAGACAGTGATCCATTGTGCAGACCAATCTGAGGCTGAGATTCCCATTTGAAAGAATCCAATTGTGGACCAGGCAGATGTATTGCCATGATTGTCTTTTACCCGGACTTGCCAAAAATATTTTTTCTTTGACTGAAGGGGAGATCCCGCGTAGTCAATTAACACAGATTGATCTGTGGAAGCACGATGTTTCCAAACTAGATCTTTATCTTTATTTAAGAAAACTTTGTCTGTTCCCACTCGGATTTCATATTCGGCTTGTTGTGTGTTTTTCTCCGTAGAGGTTATTTTCCAGCTCAATCTCGGAATCTCAGTTTCAACGGCCAATGGATTGCTCAGATGCTCTACCTTTAGGTCAATTACCTCTAGTTTTTGAGCGAAAGTGGAGAGATTTAGTACGATCAGAAATCCTAATATTCCTAATTTTTGAAGCATAGTCTTCATAGATGGTTTTATATTTGATTAGTAACGTGTTGCTTGGAGTATAAAAGTAATATAGCTATTATCCGCAATAAATTTTATATAAGCGTCATGTACTATCCTGACACTAAAGAAAAACTTGTCTTATGCTAAGGTCGATTGGAAAATCTATCTATAAATTCGTTAATAATAACGGAAAATCGAGGCCGTATTTAATATTCAAAAAATAAAAATTGACAATGGAAAATTATAGTCAAACTATCCAGTTGGGTGTAACAAAGGATCGGGTTTTTAAAGCACTAACCGATGAAATACCATTTTGGTGGACAACCATGTTTGAGGGCTCTTCCAATAAGAAGGACGATAGATTTACAATTCGCTTTGGCGATCTTATTTACAAAGTAATGCAAGTGGAAGACTTATATGAAAATGCAAAAGTTGTTTGGCATGTCGAAGATTCATTGATAACCCTTCCTGGATTGAAAAATCAAAAAGAATGGATTGGCACAACGATCGTTTGGGACATCACTGAAAAAGAAAACGGGATTGTGTTGCAACTTGAACATATTGGCTTATCCCCTGAAATCGAATGCTATGATATTTGTACAGATGGATGGCGACAATTTGTGAAAAGTTTAGAAGCATATATTGAAACAGGTAAAGGACAGCCTTTTTCGAATTGATCTTTGCTAGCAAATATAGCTTCTGTTAAGGTATTACTATCTTCATAGTGGGCTGGATGTGACAACCAAGCTTCCGGAATAGATTTTTTACCATAATAAAATATATAACTGTGATAATATATAACTGTGAGCCTGCCCTTGGGGGCTCCAGTATCTGTTTCTCCTCCGAGATTAATAATCCCTAAAACAGTGCCTCTATAATTTTTCTTTCCCCAAAAAAGTACCATAGGCTTGATTCTAAGCTGTCTATCACATATCCATTGGATCCCAGCTCATCTTCAGATTTACTCCTGATGTCATGTAAAATGACATGGTCGAAATAAAACCTCTCCACTGTGGAAAAATTGATTGGATCTGAATTCAATGGAACTATGATAGCTATAATTTCTTGTAGAAGTAGTTGTTAATTGTTTGATTAATTTATGAAAATAACAATTAAATTAATAATCTGTTTGATGAAATATTTAAAATTATTTACGATATTTGAATGAATTATAAAACTGTGAGGAAATAAAAATTAATATGCTTTCTGAAAGATCAATGGACCTATGGATCCGCATTGATGTGGAAAGCATTTATTTCTAGAATTGAATAAGAACAATGGAGTATTTTTCCCAACTTGGATACCATTCTAACGAAATCGTAAAATTCGCTGCCGCTAGCGGAATCTTTTCCCTACTTTTAAAATGTGGTGAAGTAATCCATTTTACACCACAAGATCCGGAGCATTTTAGAGCCTGGTTGATTGAAAAAAATATCGAAGATATTAAAAGCGAAAAACAGCAGCGAGAATTTTGGGGGACTAGCATTTAATACCATAAACAGTAGATAATATTTTGGTGAAAAGCCAAAAATTATATTTTTTTATATAAAAAATCAATTTATACGATCTTATGAAAAAGACATTACTTCTATTGGCGCTGCTGATTTGTATGACCATTAATAGCTTTGCCCAAGGCAGTTCTATGTTATGGAAAATTTCCGGTAATGGTCTAAAACAAGATTCTTATTTGTTCGGTACGATCCATATGTTGTGTCCAGACGACTTTGTCATCAAACAGAAGAATTTAGATGCGCTCAATGCTAGTAAAAAGGTAGTTTTTGAAGTTGATCTTTCCAAACCAGAAAATGCAAAATCTCTACAGGCATTTACTGTTTCGGATCCGAATTTTATAAAGTCATTTTCTGAAGACGATATCAAAAAGATGGACAGCGTGTTGATCGCACAGCAGCTTTCAATCAAATTGTTGGACTATGTATCACCTGTTGCTGTTATATCCTTGTTCTCGATGAAAGGATTTAATTGCCCGGATCCAACAAAGATGAAGTCTTATGAGGTTGAATTATCAGCACTTGCAACCAGCCAAGGAAAGGTAATAGGAGAGTTGGAGACACCAGAATTTCAGTTTAATTTACTGAAAGATCTCATTACACCCAAATTGTTCATGGAGTCTGTTTTTCAGTTGGACGAATACCCTGCATTGACCGTTAAGATGGTTCAAGCTTATAAATCAGAGAATTTGGAAGAGTTGACAAAATTGCTCCAAGATCCAGCCTGGATGACGGCAGAGCAAAAAGAAAAATTGTTAATTGGGAGAAATTTGAATTGGAGTAACCTGATACCCCCTATGATCAATGAAGAATCCTGTTTTATTGCCGTTGGCGCAGGGCATTTGGCCGGTGATCAGGGGCTGATTACCTTACTCCGAGAAAAAGGATTCAAAGTAGAGGCCGTAAAATAAATCTTATCTTAGTGGATATTTAAAACTAAGAAAAAAATGGCATCCGAGCACAACAAAACAGTAGAGATATTGAAAACAGGTGGCAAGACATATTTGATTTTTGGTATAAGTAAGGGATTAGGCAGAGCTATAGCGTTGAATTTGCCAAATGAGAATGATCTAATATTTGGTATTTCCAGGAATGAACCAAATTATTTAAGTGCCAATTCAGACATCCGATGGATTGCTACCGATCTATCCCAACCGAAAGAATCTTCGGAGACGATAAAGGCGATAATAGGAAATCAGCGGATTGATTATTTTATCTATAATGTTGGGATATGGGAAAAAGATGCATTTACGGAAGCGTATAATTTTGCAGATAGCAGCGCCTCCGAAATAATAAACTTAATCAATACGAATATTACGTCTTGCATTTTAAATGTACAGTCGGTAATAGATAATTTAAGACAATCGTCCAACGCTAAGATTATATTGATTGGTTCTACTTGGGGTTTAGATAACCACAGTGGAAAAGAAGTTGCATTCTCTGCGACAAAGTTTGCATTACGTGGTGTTGTCCATTCCTTACGAGAAAACCTTAGAAAAGATAAAATAGGTGTTTCCATATTAAATTTGGGCTATTTAGCGACAGAATTTGATCATAATGAAACCATAGAAAACGTTATTGTACAAACACAAGGTAATCTTATTCCCCTGCAAGATGTAATCCAAGCATTACGATTTATTATCTCTACTTCGGCGGCAAGCTGTGTAAAGGAAATTAATATGCCGGCAATGTGTGATTTCAATCTATAACATTGCTTTTGATCCGCACTTCTTGCCGTTATAAATTTTTTGACATCGCGATAAATTTGCATTTGGTCAACGTATACATGCACTATATCAAAAAGATTGGTGCTTGAGCCGTCCAAAAGCTTCCTTTGTTGAAAAAACATGAGGAAACAAGTATTATGTGCAGTTATACTCAGCGGTTTTACTACGCTGGCTGCACATGCTCAAAATGCAGTATCGGGACAGGTTGCTGTGGATTATGTCCCACTATCAAATTATATTCGCCCTGAAGATAGTGTTAAGACAGGTTCAAAGAGCGATTTTAGGCGAATACAGTTTAACCTGGAAGTTCCATTATCTACCAAAATAGATTCTTCTGGCAATATAAAACGCTGGTCCTGGAAGATAGGGGCAGCTTATGCAAAGATGGAAAATAGAGGGTACGAAGAGCCCTTATTCCCGACTGAAATGCTCAATGCAGAAATGGGACTTCAATACCTGACCTCATTAAGGAAAAATTGGTCTCTATTGACTTTCGCCTCCGTTGGGATTTATTCAGACCTCGTTAAAGTAAATGGTAAGGATGTACTGGGGCAGGGGGGAGTGCTTTTTATCAAAAAATTTAGACCGAATTTAGCTTTTGGTTTTGGCCCTGTGTTGAGCAATAGTTTTGGCGTGCCAATGATCTTACCGGGCTTGTATTTTGACTGGAAAACAAATGGAAAAGTGAAGTTCAATGTGAATTTCCCACAGGGTCTTTCCGCATCCTATCACCTCAATGAATTGGTTGATCTTCGTGCTGTCGTTAATCTAGATGGTATGACTGCAGAGCGAGAAAAGAATGGGAAATCTACTTTGGCTGGTTTTATGTTATTGACAGCTGGGCTTCAGCCTCAGTTCAATTTGGGCAAGAGCCTTAAGCTCCAGCTGACCGGCGGAAGCACACTTGCTAGATTGTATGTAGAAAATGATAGGTCGCTGAAAAGTTTATTCAAGAACAAAAGTCAGGCGGATCCCCGGTTTTCTCCAACCTTCTATACTTCCGTAGCACTTAAATGGAATATGCCTTAATCATCTGCTGAGGAGCTTCTTAAAAACAACATTTTGGAGAAGCTCCTCTCTTTTTGTACGCGATATCGGTAATTCTTGTTCCTGTATATATACTCTCCCTCCAGTAATAATATCAATGTGGTTTACATTGACTAGGTAGGATTTGTGAATACGAAAAAAATGGTTGCCGGGTAATGCCTCTTCCAAAGCTAACATGGTTTGATGGATTGTAATTGTACGGTCTTTAAAGTGAAGTTTTGTATAATTTTGCATACTTTCCGCGTACAGAATATCTGTCCAGGAGATTTTAACAAAAGCATCCCCCTGTCTTACAAATAACATATTGTCATTCGGACTACTTTCCTGTAAGGGTTTGTTCCGCTGTACAAAAAGCTGATAAGCTTTGGTGCTGGCCTGATAGAAACGCTGGAAAATTATAGGTTTGAGCAGGTAATCAACAGCTTGAAGTCTGAATCCTTCCAAAGCATATTCTGAATAAGCTGTGATGAAGATGCATAAAGGCGGGTTTTCAAGGGAGTCTAAAAAGTCTATACCACTGAGATAGGGCATATTAATATCTAAAAAAATAAGATCTATATCGCCCTGCTGTAACCTCGAAGTTGCAGCTAGTGCTGAAGGAAATGTTTCCACTAAATCCAAAAAATCGATCTGCTCGGTCATTTCGGCAATATGTTGCCGCAGCATAGGTTCATCGTCTACGATGATACATTTCATTTTAATTTCTTCCATTGTCAATAGTTAGCTGTTAAGATCGATGGTCAGTTGTATAGTAAAACTGTTGTCAAGTTTATGGATTGTTAACGAATAGTTGTTTTCATATTGCAGTTCCAGTCTTTTTTTTACATTTTCCAGCCCTATGCCCGAGTGTCCTGTCGAAGCTAATTGCGGATAGTCCTGATAACTATTACTGATGTTGAATTGAAGTTTTCCTTCTTCCTCAACACAGGATAGCTCTATGCTTCCTTTTTGATTTGGAAGGCGGTTTACGTGTTTAAATGCGTTTTCGACAAAACAGATGAGCATCAATGGTGCAATATATAAATCCTTTGAAGATTGATTCCATGAACAGCTTACATCCAGTTCGTTACCCCACCGCATTTTTTCTATGGCTATAAAATCCTGTAAATATTGCAGTTCGCGTGTTAAAAGTACGAGCGGTTGGTTGCACTCATAGAGCTGATACCTCAGAATGTCCGAAAATTTCAGAAGCAAATAATCGGCCATTTCCACATTCTTTTTCATAAGGATGTGAATATGGTTCAAGACATTAAACATAAAATGAGGATTGACCTGATCCTGTAAAAATTTTACCTGACTTTCAAGAAAATTCTGCTGCAATTGACCATGGATACGTTGAATATCTGCATGTTCCTGATAAAATCTAATCCCGCAGGCGGTACCATTGATCAGTAGGGAAGATGGAATTGCTTGATAGAAATGAGTGAGTATTAGATCTGTCCGTTCATGGTTAGATATTCCTTCTTTGGTGAGAATGAAGTAGTAATCTATGCCACCAATTAAAATAGCTAAAATGATCACAAAAGCGATCGCTTTCAGCACAAAAGGTTTCATTTGTTGAGTCTTGATCGCTTCAGGCAAAACCCGGTCACTCAGCCATTGTGATACAACAATGGACGAAACCATAATTAATGATGTATGGAATAAGGCCTGTAACGCATTGAATTCATCTTTTATTTGGATCCATACCGCAAATCCAAGTACAAGCCAAAATAAGATAAGGAAAAGATGTTTATTTAAATAGTTTTTTTTGAACATATGACGATTTAAAAAAAATACCTTTGGAGCCTGATTCCTAGGTAGCTCCAAAGGTAAAACTTATTCATTGTTTTAGAAGATAAAGTAACCCAATCCAATGGAAAATGCCTGTGGTTTGGATTTAAAAGATTTATTAAGGTCAGAAAAACCGCGTTCATAACGAACATCGAGTGTAAATCGCTGAATATCGACTCCCAGACCGCCGGTAACTTGTAAGTTTGATTTGTCAAAATGTTTGATTCCTTGTTGTATTGCTTTTAGAGGCGGCAAGTTGTCGTTTAGCGTATAACTGTAAATTACACCAGCCAATACCCGGAAATTGATGTCCTGATTTTGGTAGATTTTGTAGCCTGCAACGACGGGGATATCAATCGCATTCCATTTGAGTTTGCTTTCGGTTTGCCCTTGCGGTTTAAGTGCTGCTTTACGCTTATTGAAAAGAGCTTCACCCTGGATATAAGCTCTTCCAAGATTAACTCTTGCCATACCTCCTACGTGTAACCCTATGGCATATTTGTCATCTAAGTCTGCTAATTCGGTATTGAGTTTGTTGAGACTACTTCCCCCTTTAATACCCAATTGAATGAAAGGTTGCTCCTGAGCAAACAGTGTTTTGCTAAACATCATGGCAAATAATACGATGCATGATAAAATTGCTTTGTTATTCATTTTATATTGTTTTGATTTGTTCAAAAGAACGAAGGATCAATTCCTTGGCAAAAAGAGTTTGACGAACGGCATTTTTATAGTGACGAAGGTTAATATAGGGATGATTAATCTGTCAAGATTTCTATTTGTTTGTCAAGATTTCTGGCCTAAGCGTATTTTTTCTAGGATTGATGGGAAAAGGTCTATTATTTTTTTTAACTTACAAGATAGATTTTGTTTGGTCAATTGTGTTGTACAAATAATCGATTTCATGAAAAATCCATTGAAGCGAACGTTTTCCTTTTCCTATCTGGTATGGCCGTTTTGTCTGCTTATACTAACATCCTGTTCTAAAGAAGGACTTAATTCACAAGGAGGTCTAATAGATCCCGGTTTTAAAGCTGTCAACTTACAAACCGGAATCAAGGAAAATGTAATTCCGATCAAAGCGGATTTATGGTATGTATCCTATGTCAAAGATGTCCTTACAGGAGAAATATTGAAAGATTCCACTGGGAAAAAGCTCAAATTGGAGCGTACGGGCTCAATTGGAGTTGACGGCGGGTGGCTACAGTTGGAAAAAACAATTAATAACGAGCTTAAATTGACCTTATTGGAAAATTTTAGTGATCAGCCCAGGAATTTTGCTATTGGCATATTATCAGCGGATAAAATGGATGAAGTGAATTTTATTCAAACTAGGGCTGATGGATATGAGTTGGTCAAAAAAGAAATCAAAGAAGTGAAAGAAAGCCGGAAAATCTATGTCAGTACCGAAGGGTGTACTGCGATGAATCTGGTAAATAGCTCAAATCGAGAGCGAAAAGTCGATATCACTGCCATTTTTAAGGACGTAAAGTATAGTTCCGAATTCATAAGTGACAGCTACGGCGCTTTTGACTGGCTCAATAAAACAGATTCTACGATTTTCATGGATGAATTAATGGTAAATGGTGGAGTTCGCTGGCAAGGTAAAGTTCCTTACAGCAAAGACAAAACTTTTGAAAATTATATTAAATCTGGAGATAAACAAGAATTGCTGCTCAAACCCAATGCCCAGATAACTGCGAGAGGTGAATTCAAATACCTCGAAAGAACTTGCAATTATATCTTCACGATCAAGAATAAAACATCCGGGCACGAATTCCAAGTGAAGGGTACCTGGAAGCAAAAGGTTCCGCTGACCCCACGGACTATTTTGCAATAAGATTATTTATTCTATTGAACTAGCGAAGTCGGCATTTACTTTCATAAGGAGTGTAGTGCATGGTTTTCTGTTTTGTAGAATACCTTCAAATTCGTTTTTAGTTTGGTTCTTTTAAAGAGAGACTAAAAGTAAACTTCTTTTGCATTAAAAAGCTATAAACAGTAACAATAAAAGTGCAGAGAATTTGTGATGGAGTAGGATACCAAAGAAATTGCTCAACAAATAACTTCAACAGAAGGTAATTTATCAATAAAGAACCGAGATTGGAAAATAGATATCTACCTAACATCGTATAAACCGTAAATCCTAGAACTTGACAAATATATAAATCTGCTTACCTATAGGGGAGATGAACGACAAATTGTTTGAATTGAGAAAAAATTAGGATTACATCGCTATCTTTTCTTATACTTGCATTAAATTAGATTTATTCTAAATAACTGTGAAAAGCGAAAATACGATAATTGTTGATTTTAAGACTCCCAATGATTTTGAGGTCCTTTATAGGAATACTTCCGAACAATTATTCAATATTATTTTCAAACAAGTAAGAGACCACGCGATCACAGAAGAGCTTGTACAGAATATTTATCTCAGACTTTGGGAAAGAAGGTTTGAAATCCAACTATCTATCCCTATACAACATTATTTGAATCGTGCTGCTAAACTCGCAGCTTTAGATTACCTTAAAACCAATAATCGTCGGAACATACATCTTAAGCAACTCTATATTGAGCAGGAAGAGAGCGATAATGTCACTGAGAAAACTGTCTTTTTCAGGGATTTAAAGAAGAGGATCCATGCAATAACCGATCAGTTACCTCCCAAGTGCAGAACAGTTTTTGTTATGAGCAGAGAACAGGGGCTTAATACCCGTACGATTTCGCAACGTTTGTCAATCGCTGAAAAGACTGTTGAAGCACATCTGACCAAAGCTTTGAAAGCGATCAAAAATAGTATCGATCGAAAAATATAAAAAAAATCAAAACAGACTAAGGGTATTAGGTACTTTGGCCAACTATACTAATAAAGGGGCTATAATTAGATAATTGCCGTTTCCTTTGAAAAATTGATATAACAACAATACGTATTACACAATAGCTTTATTTTGGAAATTAACCCAGATATTTTAAAACGATATAATGAGCATACGGCCAGCGAAGCCGAACGCAAAGCAGTTGAAGAATGGCTCGATGATCATTCAATTGAAACTAATATTATCCCAACGAATGAATTGTATGCCATGAAAGCATCTGTATGGGATCGTGTTCACGAAAATATAATAGGAACAAATGTAATCAAGCTTGTGCGTACACGGAAAAAAAGTGACTACCTTCCGTTGACAGCGGCTCTCGGATTACTGTTACTAATAGGTTTAATCTGCCAACAATGGACTTCACGCGATCAGCGCTACTCCGATGCTATTGTCATTACTTCTGCCCAGGGTGATGTTGAGATTTTGGACGACCACTGCAAATTGCAATTTTCGGGATATCTTCAGGTCTTCAACCGTTCATCCAAAGTTAAATCGATTGAATGTAGCAACGGCGAGAAATACACCTTGGCACCGGGCGAGACCTATTATCTGGAAACCATCGATGGCAAACATTCTATTGTACAAGAAAGCAATCTTTCACCAGAAGATAATTGTTCGCGTTTCATCCGCGGTGACGTGAAAATATATGCGGGAAAAGCTAAAAACAATGTATAAAATTTACAGATTTCGAATCACAAATTACGCTATTTTAACGATCTGTCTGCTAGCTCTCTTTCTGACGGCTTGCAACAGTCCGTCAAATAGTAAGATGAATAACGATAATGGATTGATTGTGATCGGAACGCGTGTGAATACCCCCAAAGGACGGATGTTCTATTTGGGAGCCTATCGGGATATACCCCAAAAAGTTGATCCCAAAGATATGTTGCTCTTGGGGCGCGAAAATGCGATATATTCCTATGGCGAGCATCCTTACATTTGGGATGGTATCTCTGCTATGCTGAGGAAGTATCATGTAGATAGACAGATGAAGATAACGGCGACTGACTCTATTCATTTCAAAAGCTTAGTTAACAGTGAATCGTTTGGTTCATTAGCCTTTATTTCAGAGGAAGAGGCTTATGCATTCTTTCTTGCCGACGGAAAGATTATCCAGTTTAATCCAACTACAATGCATGTTGCTGCATCTTTGAACGTACAACCACTTCCGAAGGGAAAAGCTACAGAGGTCAATACAAACACCTATTATTCCTTTGTAACGGACGATCATACCGTACTATTGCCTATAGGAACAAATCCCAATAGCTTTGCTAAATTTCCGACCAACGCCCAGGTTGCTGTTTTCAATTACAAGGAAAAGACAATACAGTATTCAAGTGATTCACGTATGTCGCTAGGGTATAATAATTTTGCTGTAGATATTTTGAATGGCGACCTGTATTATAGACCATCTAAGTATATCGCGCGAGCACAGGATTATTCGCCTGTTGTAGATTCACCGCCAACAGGAGGTTTGTTGAAGGTTCGGAAAGATGGGAACTTTGATACGGACTTCTTTGTCGATCTTCAGAAAGTACTTGATGCGCATCGTATCGTGTCGGTTATTTATATCAAAGGCAAAGATGTGCTGGTGCAGTATATTGAAAAGGGATGGAGAGTTCCAGAAGATCCCGGGGCCTGGTTTAACTGCCCGACCAAATTGGCGGTGGTTGATTTGCATAAAATGACCTATAAGGATCAACCTCTTTTAGATAAATATGGAACCATTTATCCAGTGGGTGAGGTAGATGGTAAACAATATTTTTCCAATTTCGGAGCAAAAGATGGTACCTATCATTTTCTTGAACAGGATGATGGCCAAATTTTCAAAACTAGAATAGAGACCCTTGGCGGAAGTGGTATCTATATCGCCCGTATCAGATAACGATAAAATATTTGTCGAATAATTGAAGTGCTGTTTGCTAACAGCAATGGGAATGTTATTGATTAGTATTTTCGTTTAGTGTAAATATTTATTGTTTTATATATATATATTATTCATGTTTTTTTTATTTTTTCAGTTATGAAATCAGTTTTATCAATTTTCTTATGTTGCATATTATCCTTTGCTGCCGCGGCGCAAACGCAGGACAAAGTCAAAGGAAAGATTATGATATCCGAAAGCATTCCGGCAAAAGATGCACTATTGAGACTCCTGAATACGGCCTACCAGACTAGGACCAATGCCGCTGGTGAATTCTATTTTAATGATGTACCTCCGGGAAAATACATTCTCCAGGCCTCTGTCAATGACGTGGAGATTATCCGTGAAAATATCAGTATTAACGAAAATACAGAGAACCTTCCTGTCATTTATGTGATCAAAAAAATGAACAATTTAGATGGGGTAACCGTGTATGGATATAAAAGAAACAAATTCTTGGATCAGGATACAACAATGATTGCCAAGATGCCACTATCTTACATGGAAAATCCGCAGGCATATACCAGCATCAACCAAACGATCATGAAGGAGCAATTGACTACTGACGTTTCTGATGCATTGCGTAATGTACCTGGTATGATTAAGATGCAGGGTAGTCCTGGTCGAGGTAGTGGCGACGGTAGCTTCTATTACAGTTTGCGGGGATTTCCAACGAAGGTTTCTATGGTGGATGGCGTTCCCGCTACGACAAATGGGGAGATTGATCCAGCAGATATAGAACGTATAGAAGTTATCAAAGGACCGGCAGGAACGTTGTATGGTGGTGCTGTGACTTCTTTTGGCGGATTGATTAATGTGACGACAAAGAAGCCCCGTGACTATTTTGGTGGCGAAGTAGCCTATACATTTGGAAGTTTTAATCTCAATCGACTGACTGCCGATGTCTATGGTCCTGTAGATCGCAATAGAAAAACACTATTTCGATTGAATAGTGCTTATCAATATCAGAATGGATTTAGGGATTCCGAATTCAGAAAATCATTCTTTGTCGCACCAACGTTCAGTTATCAGGTCAGTGACCGTTTGACATTTAACCTTGGAGCACAAATCTATAATTACGAAGGTACCAATACGCCGATTATCTTCTTGAGCAGAAACCGCCAATTTTTTGCCAGAGCACCGAAAGAATTAGGTTTTGACTGGACAAGATCCTATTCTAATAACGACATGACATTGAAAGCTCCAGCAATTAATATCAAAGGTGAGATCAATTACCGGATATCCGATACCTGGACTTCGCAGACCATTATCTCCAGAAATTTCCGTAAAACGGAAGGACTTTATCAGTATCAGTTTATCCGCGGAAATACCAGTGATGCAATGCTTGAGCGCAATGTGCAATGGAACAATTCTGAGGCTGCTTCTACAAGCATACAACACAATCTCAATGGTACATTCCAGCTAGGTAGCATTAAAAATAAACTGCTTATTGGGATTGATTATCTCAATCAGTCCTTACGTAACAACCATTCACCTATCGTGAAATACGATACCGTAAATGCCCAAAATTTGACAAGTGGCTATGGTTTTATTTCCCAGGAATTGGCAACGGCAAGTATTCAGAAATCAAAAGGCAATATGATCAGAACCTACGCATCTAACAATGTTTATGGCGCTTATATCTCCGATGTTGTCTACCTGACAGATCGCTGGACTACCCTTTTAAGTCTGCGTTTAGACCATTTTGATTCAAGAGGACAGCTCAATCTGAACACGAACGTTCGTGATGGAGAATATAAACAAACAGCTTTATCACCCAAATTTGGTATGGTCTATCAGTTGGTAAAGGAGCAGCTTTCAGCTTATGCGAATTACATGAATGGCTTTAGTAATGTTGCACCGGTTGACAATAAAGGAATTGTAGGTTATAGTAATATTTTAAAGCCGCAAATGGCTGGACAATGGGAGGCGGGATTAAAGGCTAATCTTTGGAAAAATCGCTTCAACATGACTGCTTCTTATTATGATATCACAGTGAATAATATGAGCAGGGATATTGAAGTTACCCAGGATGGGCAATCTGCTATTGTCACGATCCAGGATGGTGAACAACGTAGTAAAGGTGTTGAATTTGAACTGATCACTAACCCGGTAAGAGGCCTAAATATTATGGCCGGATATACCTACAATGATAGTAAATTTCAGAAAGCTGATGCTTCAGTTGAAGGACGAAGACCTGCATCTGCAGGACCGGCAAATGTCTTTAACTCTTGGCTTAGCTATGTATTTCAGAATAGAACCCTTCATGGATTTGGAATCGGACTTGGTATTAACCGTGTCGGTGAGCAGATTACTGTAGATCAAGAAGCGACAGGTCGATTCACCTTTCCGGCATACACGCTGGTCAATACATCCCTTTTTCTGGAAAGAGAGAAATATCGATTTGCTGTGCGTACGAATAATTTGACCAATAGCGAATATTTTGCAGGACAGGGGGTTATCGTGGCTCAGATGCCACGTAATTTTGCTGTGCAACTCAGCCTGAGGTTTTAAGCAAATCACAAAAAAGCCACATCAGATGATGTGGCTTTTTTGTGATTTGCTTAATAGCTATACAATGTCTTATTTGACTTGTGTAATTGTTCCGTTAGTAACGCTTCCCCAATTTGTAAGACTTCCATAAACAATTAATTTAGACTTACTGTTGGCAAATTCTACCTTTCCGCTACCATTAATAGTCAAGTTACCGTATACGACAACTTCACCGTCAATAACCATCTTACCATTGATAAATGAAGTGGATTTTGATCCTACAGTTCCTTGAGAAAGTGAGCCAGTTACACTCAAGATACCGCTTCCGTTTACGGTAAAAGTTCCACCAATAACGCCTGAGCCCACCAAATTCATTGTTGAATTGACGTTAATGTTTTGCTTCAAAGCGATTGAACCATACATATTGAATACACCGCTGTTGATGTTAACAGAATTTCCATTGATATTGAGTGTTCCACACCAGTTAAAATTCCGGTTGATATTGACATTTGAGGCAAATGTTTTTGTGTCCGAGTAACTCGCCTCATTATTGACATTCAGGTCTCCTTGTGTACTACCTGTGAAAGCTGGATAAGTACCATTACAGCTTGGAGTTGTTGGTTTCAGATCGATGAGTTTAAGAATTTTTAAGCCACCTTTTCCCGTTGCCACAAAAACATAGTTATCTCTACTGATCACAAAATTACTTGAACTGTTGTCAATCGCGTTGAAACTTGCACTACCGATATAGTTAAAGTTGTTTTGTGTGTCAAATTGATAAGCTGCGATACCAGCGCCACCGTTGGCAACAAATACACGTTTGTCGTTTGTGGATACAGCATTTGTCACAATATCTTCCGGATCCATATTGCTGTCATCAGGACTTACTGGAATACTAATGCGTTTATCCAGTGCTCCTGTATTGATATTATAAATACCCAAGCCCTGAGCGCCTTCAGAAGCTAAAAGATAACTGCTGTAAAAATCGATAGTGCGCTTTGCCGAACTTGGATTTTGACTCACATTGATTGTTTTAACAAGATCAAGATTATTGGATACAACTTTTATCCCCTGTGTTCCTGAAAGCACATACACTTGATTTTGGTATGTCCTTACAGATAGGAGATCCGCGATATTTACCGATTTTTCGATAGCACCCGAAGATTTATTGATTTTAGAAATAGAACCCGCATTACCTGAAACAGCATACTGGCTTTCGTTGTTAAAAGTAACATCTGTTGCCACATAGCTTGGTAGTCCTGTATAACGATAAGCATCAGTAGGTAGGCCATTCTGAAGAGGTAAAACAATGAGGACTGCAGGGGAGGTCATTTTTGCCAATACACCTTCATCTGCTGCTCCAGCTAAGAGTAGGCTATTGCCATCAACTGCCAATGAGCTTATGTCGATATTCGGCAATTTAGCATTTACGATAAGACGTGGGTTATTAATATCTGAAATATCGATGACATCGACACCACCAAGATATCGATCACCTTCGGTATTGTAACTTACATAAGCGTAGTTGCCCGATACCGCAACATGAGTTGCACGAAGCTTATTGCCTTCATAATCCGGAGGAGCGACTTGTGCGACCAATGCTAACGAGAAATCTGGGTTCTGAGTGGCAGTGACTGTCGAACCATTGGCTGCTCGCTTACCGGATGCTAAAAGATTAGATAACGGCAATAAACCAGCATTTTGATGATCTAAACGTGCATTCAGTTGACTTGCATTATTGTCAATAACAACAGACTGATTTTTAGGATCATCAATGTTATCATTGTTTTTGTTACAGCTAATAATTGCGGTCAATGTCAATGCTAAAAGTGGCAGGTAAAATTTCTGTTTCATAATATTATATATCTATCACAAAAGTAAACCAAAAATCTTATAGTTAAGTTTTGTTGCGGTTAATTTTTGTAAAGCTGTAGTTGTTTTACTACTACAGCTTTATGCAGTGTAAACTTCTAATGAACATAAAATTTTCCATAGCTTGTTCAACTGAGTTTACTCGTATACAAAAGGGTCTGATATAAATCAGACCCTTACTTTTTGAAGATGAAACTCTTTGTTCTTTCTTATCGCTACGGTTTCCTCTTTTATATGGAATTATTTCATTTTTTAATCCTTATTTGATGTTCAATGCACTAATGCTGCTCAAAGAAGGATTTCTTATTGCTGAACGTTGCGCAACTAAGTCTTGTAGCTCAAATGTCATAAACTGCAAAGCTTTTAATTTGTGGCGTTGCTGTCGAATCAACGACATGAAAACGAATTTTAGATGTTTTGATTTTGTCAAACTTATGTATCCTTTTGTTGCCAACTGATTCACCAGAACCAATATTTACCCAATTATTATCGATCCAAGCGGCTATGGTGTATTTTCGAATACGCTCGCCATGCTGTATTGCCTCACCAAAGATGACCTGATTTACAGTTTTAGGCGTTTTCAGGTCTAGGGTAAAGTCTTCTGCTGCTTTGTTCTTAACGATTGCTATGGGATGGGATATGACAGTGGTCAATGCTCTGCCAAACTCTGCTAGTCGATTAACATCCTCTTTTGGAACCAAGCCGCTCGTATCGACTACAATGCCCAGTAACATGTTGGAATTTCTGCCTACACTGGTATAGTAGGAATCCACCAGTTGATCCACCGAAAGGAGCTTCTGTCCATTTTCTTTCCAAAACCAGCCACCTTGCCAACCGGTACGCATTGGGAAATCGGCTTCCCCCGGGCACCATATTGCCCCATTTGGATTGCCGTTCAAACCATCGATAACAATTGTCCCCGTAGCTGATGTCGTGAAATCCGAACGGCTCCAATTGGGATATGGTGCTCTTCCTTCTTCATTGCCTATCCATCGGATCAAATTTTTGGCATCACTTGGACCTTGAAAACGACAGCATCAGGCTGTAGTTTTTTTAGTAACGGAGCAATATCCGGTCCGCCATCTTTTATGGGCAGTACTCCGCCATCAAACCAGATTTCAAACAGCTTACCATAATTTGACCATAATTCGGAAAGCTGCGTTTTCACCACTTCATTGTATTGCTGTTGCGTAAGTGGGCCTCCGGGTTGAACTTTACCAGGATTGTTTACGTGCAAATATCCATTGGCGGAAGCGCTGGCATAGATGCCAGGTCTGATGCCATATTTTTGACAGGATTGGATAAAATCCTTTACGATATCGCCTTTCCCTGCTTTCCAAGGTGATTTGCTGATATTATAGTCATGTGCTTTGGTAGGCCATAAGCTGAATCCCGAACAATGCTTTGCGACGAGCACAGCATATTTTGCACCCGCAGCTTTGGCAGCCTTGATCCATTGATCTGTGTCCAATTTGCTAGGGTTAAAGACTGAGGCAGGAGGGTGCGAGCCCCATTGTTGCCATTTATAGTCGGGCACATAGTTCACAACATCGAAGTGAAAAATTACCCCGATCTCTGCTTCAGCCCATGCTACATGGGCCGGAGAAGGGATCACTTCCTTTTGTTGGGCGTTACAAAGTAAGCCCAACAAAAGGAAGTGGATCATTAAAATATAGTTCTTCATTTTTATCATTGTTGTTGCCATCCTGTATTCTGTCCCAAAGCAGGATTTAAACTGATTTCCTCTAACGGGATTGGAAATAAATACATTTTGTCATTCCATGATCTTTTTTCTAGTGCAGTGTAGATTCGAATATAAAAATCACTATTGACAGTTATACCATTGACTTGTGCCGCTGGATATTTGGCTCTTAATGCAGGAGTAAGTTTCATCCCTAATATTGTTTCAGGACGTTCGATTCTTTTTCCTGCTTTCCAGCGTAACAGATCGTCAAACCTGAAACCTTCATCAGCGAGCTCTACTCTGCGTTCCCTTCTAATTTCGTCTATCAAAACCGGAACCTCTGGAAAGACCGAATTGGGATCTCTTTTTAGCGAAGCAATAATCATATCTGGCATACCTACACGTCTTCGCAGCAGATTGATACTTTTGTCGATATCAGTTTGTTTGATATCACCCAGTTCGGCCTTGGCTTCGGCATAGATCAATAGTATTTCAGCGTATCGGAAGATAAAAAAGTCCAGAGTCGATTGATTGGCTTGCCACATAGCAGGGTCTGAGCTTCGTCCTTTAATCAACTGATACCCTGTATTGGCAGTGTTTGTTCCAATTCTGGGTAGATCAATAATGTCTTTCGATCCGTCGCTGTTTTGTAGTAATACAAAGCCTTTGGTTGCAATTGTCTGTTTGGCCCTTGGGTCACGATCCGCAAATTCATCCTCAGGTGTATTGTCTCCTTTATATTTTGTGCTAAGCGCGGTAGGTAGTCCATCTGAACAAAGATAATTTTGGACGAAATCTTTGCTGTAGCCTGTCCCTGTCTCACCCAAAGTCCTACTGATACCATTCATAAGGATGCTTTGAAGGTAACGTCTTCCAAGAATAGATTCGGTGTTGCCATTGAGTTCCTGTTGGATAAAAAGATTGTAGTAATCCGTTGTTGGATTTCCTGTAGAGTATAAGGAGTATTTATTTGATCCCATGATAAGTTCGGCAGCATTGAGCGCTTCGCGAAGATATTTTTCGCTCCCTTCGACGCCAAAATATTTTCTTCGGGTTCCCTCCCATAGACATATACGGGCTTTTAGTGCTGCGGCTGCATATTTATGCAAGCGTCCGGCAGAAACGTTATCGGCAGGAATATTTTCGACAGCAAAATTTAGGTCGGCCAATACCGAATCCATGACGATATTACGAGGAGTTCTCGGCGCATAAAGCTCTTCACTTTTTTCCGTAAGATCCTTATTGTACCAGGCAACGTCTCCATAACGTTTGGAGAGCCCCCAATAAAAAAGAGCGCGAAAAAACCGAATTTCACCGGCATATTGATTTTTAATTGCTGCACTAGCTTCGGCATTGTTGTAGCGCTGTAAGAAATAATTTACATTACGGATATTTGTCCAGTTATAACTGGCATCTGTATTGGGAACAACATATTGACCAGCTAAAAAAGCGTTTATACTACTAGGGACTTTATCATCTGACTGATTGTCCTGGATAAAATTTTGGGTAGGCAGCGAAGTATAAAACTGATTCGCATAGAGCATCAGGTCATTTTCATTCTTGAAGAAGGTTGGTTCGGTGATCGAGGACAAAGGTAATCTATCCAGGTAGCTGTCTTTTTTACAAGAAGTAATAAACGCCAATGAACCAAGTATGAGCAGTGTTTTTAAAATTTTCATAATCTAAAAGCTAAATCTTATCAATTAAAATCCGAGTTGTAATCCAAATGCCACCGATTTACTCTGTGGAGCATCTTGAAAATTGAGGACTTCTGGATCGAAGGCATCAAATAAGCTCGTAAACGTTAGGAGATTCTGTCCTGAAATATACACGCGTGCACGCCCAAGTTTGGCCTTTTCAGTCCATCTTTTAGGTAGTGAGTAACCAAGTGTAAGTTGTTTCACCCGAAGGTAGGCCGCGTTTTGAAGGTATTTTGTCTGTTGTTGCGAGTTTCCACCATTACCAAATCGTAGCCTCGGAAAATAAGCATCCCTGTTTTCTGGTGTCCAATAATCTGTTGCATAGACAAAAGGGACATTCCATTCGCTCGTAAATCCCCAGAAAGCACTATTGCTGATCCAGGTATCGCGCTTGCCTATACCTTGTAAGAAAGCCGAGAAATCAAAGTTTTTATAATTCAATCCCATGTTAAGGCCAAACGAATACCGAGGTGTAGAATTTCCGATAATTTTTCGGTCTCCTGGATTGCCGACTGTGTTGTTGCCAAAGTCGATTTTACCATCATTATTTAAATCTGCATAGCGGATATCGCCTGGCCTCCAGGTGCCACCCCATACTTGGGTCTGTTTTGGCGCCGAATCGATCTCTTGCTGACTTTGAAAGTAACCCTGTGTTTCAAATCCCCATATTTCGCCGTCTAATTTCCCTTCATACCAGTTATTGAATATTTTGGTTGTATTCAGCGGATATTTAGTGAGCTTGGCATGATTGTCCGATAATGAAAGCATCACGTCATAGGAAAGGTCATCGCCTATGCGATCATTCCAACCCACACTAAGCTCCCATCCCTTTGTAACCAATGTACCTGCATTTTGGCTTGGAGCGGCTGTTCCCAGTACGGATGGGAGCGGAACTCCAGCAACAAGCATATCTCGTGTGCGCCTTTCGTAAAGGTCAAAGCTACCTGTCAAGCGGTTTTTAAGTAAGGCGAAATCTAAGCCGAAATTGGTCGTCGCCGATTTTTCCCAGGTAAAGTTTGTGCTCACAAGCCCAGGAGCGCCTACACTCACACCGGTTTGATTACCAAAAATATAGCCTACGCTATTGTTTACGGGCATTGTCGGTAGATAGGGATAGAAATTGGAAGCGGAATATAAATCATCACTATTGAAACCTTGGTTAGGCAATTCACCGTATGATGCTCTCAATTTTAAGTCATTGACAACATCCTTAATGCCTTCCATAAAGTTTTCTTCAGAAATTCGCCAACCTGCAGAAACAGAGGGGGTGAAGACATATCTTTTATCCGCAGAAAAACGGGAGGATCCGTCGTAACGACCATTTATTTCCAATAGGTATTTCTTATCGAAAATATAGTTCAATCTGAAAACTGTTCCAAAGAGCGCCCACTCGTTCTCGGCCCCAGTGACACTTGGTCGGGGATCATTATTTAGATTGATTGCCGGTTTGGTGGGGTCAACTAGATTATTTGCGAATATGCCTAATCGTTTGTAACGGCTACTTTCTCGATTAATACCAACCATTGCTTTGAAATAATGTTTTTCGGCGAAGGTGTTTTCATATGTTGCAAAAGCATTTAAGGCAAAGTAATTATGGTTATCTGTTGTTTCTGATACGGATGAAGGGTTTGTCCAAGGAAATGTTCCGAGCAGAATCCCATTCACACCATATTCCTTAAAAGGAATCTGATGGCTTTGTAGAAAGTTGTTGTAAGCATTCCAGGTATAATCAGCGACGACCGAGACATGTTCGATAGGTTTGATTTTTACTCCTCCAGTCAGCCATAAATCATTAGAATATCGTTTTCTTTTTCCATTGTTGGCAGCTACAGCGAAAGGATTTGTAAAACTGCCCTGTCCTGAAAAGTTACCGTCAGGATGTCGAATTGGCATAGTCGGTCTCAAGTCTCCGGAGATCCATCCAGAAGATGTTCCCCCCGTGACGACTCCGGCTGTTTCTTTATCGTCTATATGTGTGAGGGCGAAATTTCCTGTTAGGGTCAGCCAATCTGTAATTTCCGAGTTTACTTTCATCGATGGGTTCAAGCGTTGATACTTTTGACCAGCCTCTTTAAATAAGCCCTTTTGTTGTAGATAACCTAGGGAGGTGATCACCGAAGTTGCACCACGACCTCCTTGTAATGATAGATTGTGTCGCTGCATCGGCGCCCATCCTGGATATTGTTCCTTAATCCAGTCTGTATTTCCAACATAACGATACTTGGCTGGATTGGAAGGGTCTACATATACCGGAAGGTTGTTGGCCGGATCATTAAAATAGGCATTGGCAAGAATTGAATCTTGTTCTGTAAAAGATTCTGTTGCTGTAGTTCCACCGTCTTGTCCATTTCGATTTGCCTGGCGGTGCATTCTAATGTAGTCGATCGAATTGATGTATTTGGCCATTTTGGTAGGCCTGGAGACGGTGTATTCTCCTGTATAATTGATTTGTGGATTTTGGCTTTTCGGGTTTTTTGTCTGGATCAAGATGACACCATAAGCCGCTCTACCGCCATATATAGCTGCCGCAGCGGCATCTTTTAAAACGGTTACATTTTCCACATCCGAAGGATCAATAGAATTGGGATCACGTTGTACACCGTCTACTAAAATCAGGGGTCCTGCGGTACCGCCATTGATCGATCCTGTACCGCGGATGGTGAACTGAGAACCAGTTCCCGGTTTGCCATTGGCAGAGGTAATGTTTAAGTTTGGTACTAAGCCTTGCAACCCTTGACCCAAATTTGCAATTGGGCGATCTGCCAAACGTTTGGCACTCACGGTTGCGACTGCTCCGGTCAGATTCTCTTTCTTTTGGGTACCAAATCCGACAACAACGACTTCCTCGAGGTTACTGTTTGCTGCCTTTAGAACAACATTGATTTCGTTTTTCCCCTGCGTGGGTATTTCTGCTGTTGCATATCCAACGGAACTAATAATCAATAGGCTGTTTGATTCTGGTACAGAAAGGGAAAACTCCCCTTGGGCATTGGTACTTGTGCCGATGGCACTACCTTTTAAAAGAACATTTATACCAGGAAGAGCTTGCCCATTTTCATTTGTCACTCGCCCTGTGATTGTCCGTTTTTGAATATTGTCATTGACGTTTTTAGCGATAGGCTGTATCGTTGGTTTGCGCCCTATCGCGATAGAGCGCCCCTTTATTTGATAATCCAACGATTTCTCAACTAAGAGTTCATCCAATAGAGAGGTGATCGATTTATTGTTCGCACTGATCGTGATCGGTTTAATATTTTTCAGGTCGTTCTCGTCATAAATGAACGTGTAACCCGACTGTCTACTGATCTCAATCAATATATTTTTCAGTTGTGCTTTATGTTGGTTGAGGTTGATGCGCTGCGCGCGAACATTTCCCATAGCCACCATAATGGAAGCTAATAGTAGAACAAAGGTTAGTTTCATAGACAGATGTGTCTTGTAAGATTTCAGGCATTGGTAATAATACCTTGGATGATCTTTTTTCATATTCTTTTAAGTTTAATAAACAATGCAGGTTGATACCTATACAGTCCTTGGTTGCGGAGACCATATAAGTCAGATTTACATTGGTGGTTATAGGTTTTTGTTCCAGGTTTTAGCGGAACTAACACAATAATTGGTTTTGGATCTCTTCTCGAATGTCGATGAAAAAGCTTTTTTTTATCATGTTATCGCATAGCTACAATCCTCCTTCCTTCTCTTGTGAATTTTACGTTTGACTTTAACTCAATAGCCTGCAACACTTCAGATAATTTGGCGTCCCTTGGGATAATGGCTGAAAATTTACGATCGCCATAGGGGCCCATGTCGACTTCAACATCATACCAACGTTCGATCTTGAGTGCATATTGGCTCAAAGGCTCCTCATGCAGTACATAAAGACCGTCCTTCCATGCATAACTATCTTCAATACCGCTGGTTGTTATTTCAATAGCATCTTTTCCATTGACAATTGCCTGTTGCCCTGGACTTAAGAGGGCCTGATGTTTTGTCTTTGTGTCTGTAACGCGCAGACTGCCACTGACAAGTGTCGTGTATGAACGGCCATTGTCATTATAGGTATTGACGTTGAGACTTGTCCCCAGCACTTCAATACGCTGTTGTGCTGTTTGTATGACAAATGGTTTGTGTACATTTTTGGCAACGTCCAGATAGACTTCACCTGTCAGCTGGATTTGTCTTTCTTTACCAATAAAGGTCGCTGGATAAGTGATAGAAGATAAGGCATTCAACCATGCTTTGGTACCATCAGGCAGCACGACTTCAAATTGACCGGCAGCCGGTGTTGAAAGCTGGATTGTTTTTACATCCTCCGTTTCAATGATCGTCGTTCCATTATTGTATCCCAATGAGCCTCCTTTTGAAATAATGCCGCTATTTTTTCCGTCTAGAGCAATTGCTGGTTGTCCATCTATTGATAATAACGCCTTGTTTTTGCCTGGCGCAATGTCATCAACAAACAACTCATGTTTGCTTTCTTGATTATTATTCCGTTGTAGATATAGTATTGTTCCAATTGAAAAAAAAGCGAGGAGAATTGCAGCAATTGCTATAATGTACCCTTTATTATAATAAGGCTGCTCTTTAGAGATTCCCTTTAATCTTTTTTGTAGTTCGATTACATCGGAAATTAGCTCCTTGTCAGATGGAATTTGGTCTTCACCTAGATTAAGATACCATTCTTCAACAAGCGCTTGTTCTTGTGTTGTACATTTCCCTTCCAGATATTTCTTAAGTAAGGACGGGCCATTTGCATGCTCTTGGTTCATCATGATAATATAGTTGGTTACTTCTATATGACGGATGAGAAGGGGGGAAAGGGGGGGCGATTAGAAAATTTTACAAAAAAACAGTAAGCTTACCCAAAGCAAGCTTCCTAATTTACTGCGGAGCAGACGTAGGGCTTCTTTCATATAACTGCGAACGCTATGTTCTGATAGATTAAGCCTTTTTGCGATATCCTTGTGACTGAGATAGTGCTCCCTACTCAGTTCAAAGACCTCTCTTACGCGTGGGGAAAGCTTATTAAGCACACGATCTATTTGTTCCTGAAGCAATTTCTCCCTTAGGGAATGGTCGGTACCTCCGGTATGATGTGTTGTAATAGGAGGTAATGAAGCCAAATACTTGGTTTTTGATTGTTCCTTGGCGATATGATCTATTACACGGTAGCGTATGGCACTGTGGAGGTAGGCAGATATTTCTCCCTGGATAGCTAATGTATACCTGTTTTGCCAAATCGAAGCAAATAAGTCATGGACGATATCCTTAGCGGCTTCGCGATCGTGCAACTTATTGGTTGCGTGAAGATATAATAAGGCAAAATAAGTGTTATAGAGTTTCTGAAAGGCAAGAGAGTTCCCATTCTTTAGCTCTTGCAGCAGATCCCTTTCTTCTATTTTTTGCTTATTGTACATGATCAATGGACAATATTAGTAAACAATGCATAGTTGAGCAAATCTATTCAGCTTTTGTTTGAATGCACACGATTGCGTAATATTTGATCTCCCAACGCTTTCCGATAACTTGATTAGAAAACGTTTATTTCAGTTCTATACGGATGTGTATATTACTAGATTATAAAATGAAATTGATAATTTTGAAAATAGCTAAACCACTCAAAAATCTGTAAATTATCAGCTATGAAAAGAATAATATGTTTTACCATTGGATGTCTACTTTTCAGTGCTATTTATCTGCAAGGTTGCATGAATAGTGGAAATACTATAGAACAGCGGGGAAAAGAGCCCTCAGTCCCGATACCATCTAATTTTGATTCACTGGAGTATTATTTTGTGGATATTGATTTATTTAAAATAGGGGAATTGGAGGACAAAAAGAATAAATCTGAGAAAGAGCGTCTTTTGTTATCAGTATTGGAAGATGATAAGTTGGATCTTTCCCTTTTACCTCATTTGAAGAATATAGGATATGTTAGAGGCTCACTGGATCAATCTCTCTATAGTGCTGTCGACTCACTATTTTTCTTAAAAACAAGAACAGATCATGTCGACACCTCTTGTATTTATGAATTTCGAGATATCCTTGTGTTCTATAAAAATAAGCAATGCATTGGGATCGCTAAGATCTGTTTTGATTGTAAAGCTATGGTTTCATGGAGCGAAAAACCAAATTTCGCAGGTTTCGGTGATTGGGAAGATTACGATAAATTGCATCTTTTACTCAGGAGAAAATAAAATTTCACCTTTCGAATTCATTTATTTTCCGATTGTTCTAAGGTGTTAGACCAAAATACCTAGTACAAATTATCGCTGAGTCAGCGGGCTGTTACCAATAGCGACAGTTGGAAAGTGTCAGTTGGGTGCTACCTTGTGAAATGTAGCTTTTTGTGTTGAATTAATTTTTAAGATAACGTTTTTTGTATATTTTTATCAGCTCATAAAAAAACTGAATGTTAAATTCTGTGTTCTTATGTTCTGCTTGAACGATATTAACGAATAAGCAGTAAGAGAACGTTCAATTGATTTAAGAACAGCGTTACCTAAGCATTAGCTTTATGCAAGCTTAGCCGATATATTGTATACTAAAACTATTTAAAATGAAACAATGCATAAAAATCGCACTGATCGGACTATTCTTGACATTATCTATAAGCTCTTGTAGCGAAAGACTAAGTGGAAAGGACGAATCGTCCTTTGACAGTTCCCGTAAAAAGGTAGAAGCGAAGCTGAATGACAAAGAAAAAGCGAACTTGGAAAAGGCCTTGCGAGTGGCACTATCCGAAGCGATGTGGCTCAAAATGAACGAACCTCAAAAATATAATGAGGAATCAATAAATCGTATTTCGTTGGGTATGATCGATGGAAAATCTTATGCTGCAGTATTGGACCTGGCCGATGACATCCTTCAAAAACAACAGGAAAGGAAAATAGCTCATCTTCAAAATGAGATCGATAGTCTACAAAAACATAAAACTGAATTTGAACAGGTAAAGAAAGAGCTGGCTGTTTTTCAGTTGGAACCTATTGAACTGGGACTCGAAGATTTCTTTGGCGAACCTGTTCCCAGAATTATAGTGACTATGAAGTATATGGGTAAAAAGCCGCTAAAAGGAAGTCAGGGCTTTTCGTATGTGCTGAAAAAACGTTCTTCACAAACTATTATCAGTAATGAACAGGCTGTTTTTGGCGAATCTGACAGTGTGCTCCAGCCAGGTGATTCTCGTGTCAATACGATAGTCTTCAATCAGCAAAAAAAAGATTATCCTAAACTCTGGAGCTTTCCTCGCTATCCCGTCAAAGGAATCAATCTGACAGATTATGATCTAGAATTAGTTGTGACGACGCAATCGATCAAATCGAATGACCGGGAGACAGTTCTTCCTGAAGGTAGTATAGCATTGATTGATGAAAACTTAAAAAAATTAGAAAAGGAAATTACCGAACTAAAGAAAGAGAAAATTAGCCTTGACGATTTGGAATTGAACTAATTTTTGAAGTACTTAAAATCTTCCTTCGTGTTTCAGCGGACTCACTGTTGTTTTACCCTCCAAAGGGGAATGATGACTTGGGTAAAGATAGCTTAATTTATTACTCCGGAAAATTTTCCATAAGCGGTAATGAGTTGAAAATTATACAGCACAATAAAACGGAAATATTTAAGAGGATCCGATAGTATCGTTTGACTTATATTTTATTGGTAAGACCTGACAACCACGCGAATTGGAGATGAGAAGAAATAAGTAGGGCCCTGATATTAATATCAGGGCCCTACTTATTAGCACTTCTTTGAATGATTGTGAACAGCTTTTTCTGTCTATAATCTCGGCTAAAAAAGTGCAGTTACTTCTTGTCCCACCAAACTTTGGATAGGAAAGAGTCACCATTTGTCAAGCGTGCTGCAGCCTCTTTTAAATTTGCTGCGTTTAACTCAGCCTCTTCACTTGAATAAATAGCTCTACGCGGTATTTGTCCGTTGGTGGAACCTGGGTTAGGACCGGGGGTTAATCGAGGATATCCTGTACGTCGCCATTCGGCAAAGGCTTCCATGTCCCGGCCAAATAGGTGAATCCATTTTTGTGTCGCTATTTTCTCCATTTTCTGTTCGTCTGTCAAGCCGCTTAGATTGAGCACAGGTTCGTATGAAGAAGGGATTGCCGTCATATTGTACGGCGGAAGTGCCAGCGCCGCTTTAACACCGTCTGTAAAGAACGTTTGGGCATTTGCACTTGTAGCACCCCAGCCAAGAAGTGCAGCTTCGGCTTTGTAAAAACAGATATCCGAATACGTAAACGCATAGCTTGGGATCGGTGCGAATGAAAGGCTGAACCAAGTCGACTTATTGGCTGTTGAATAGTTGGCGCGAATCAGTTGTGATAGCTGGTTATCGGTCAACGAAACCCCAATACCTTGATAGGTTGCGACTCCATTGCTAATGACCGGTTCGGCAAGTAAAGGAAGCCTTGGATCATTGTATTCTTTGAGTTTGTCAACCAGAGTATTAGCCAAATAACGTAGATCGGCACTTCCGGTAGTCATTTGACGTAAAATCGGGTTCTGGTTTTCAGCTTGAGCATCGTTGTAGGTCGGTACTGCTGCATTATCACTGTTGCTGGAGAATAGACCTATAGCAGAAGTCATTGCTTCGGTAACCGTTTTCTGTGCCAAAGAAGGATTGGCGTACCGCATGCGTATGCCGAGCTTTAATTTGAGCGAATTGCCAAATTTTTTCCATTTATCGATACTGCCTTTGTAAAAGAAATCTGAAGAGCCGTAAGAGAGGTCTCCGCTCGTAAGCCTTGCTATAGCTGCATCGACCTTTTGAACCAGTGCCGGATAGATATCTTCTTGTTTGTCAAATTTGGGCGTACGGTTAATTTCCTTATTGGATTTTGTGATCTCGGAGTAGGGGATGTCACCAAACAAGTCTGTAAGGCGCTGATAGAGGTATACTTCATAAAGTTCGGCAATAGCCAGTTTACTTCTCCCTTCTACATTGTCTTCCTTGCCGCTCAATTCCTGTTTGATCTGAACGATATTGCGGAGCAAGGTGTAGTGCTGCGACCAAATAAGATTTTCGGGTCCTTCAAAATATCGAGAAACAGGCACTACCGGTCCACCGGCCCAATGTTGGATCCAAGAGCCAAACTTGTTGTTGGGTAGTTCCCCAGATTCCTGAAAAGTGCCATCACGTAGAATGCGAGCTATGAGTAAGGAAGGGTCTACAGTGGTGACAGATGTCGGCGGCGTATTGATCCGTTCGAAATCTTTGGTACATGAACCTAATCCTGCCACAGAAATAAGTCCGACGATGAATGTATTTTTAAATAGTTTCTTTTTCATGATAAAGGGTTTACAGACCAACAGTGAGATTAATACCGAATGTGCGCATCATTGGAAGTGACGTTGATTCAATACCGATGGAGCTATTGTTTACATTGAAAGCAGAAGCTTCTGGTGAAAATCCATCAGTTTTCCGTTGAAAATAAAATAGATTCCGCCCATAGACGCCCAATTTTATGGAGTTAACAAGTTTATGTGGCATCAGCTTTTTAGGGAAAGAATAGGAGAGACTGATTTCGCGCATGGCAATATAACTCATATCATTGATCATTTCTTCGGATACCATGACTTCTTTGTCACTCGCAACCATGTTCCAGTAATCTTGTGCGGCAACCTGCTTGCTGTTTTTTGTTCCTGTACTTGTCCAGTTCCCTGATCCATCTTTTTGTCCGACCATCCCTTCGGCAAGGTAGGTGCCATCACGGCCTTCCAAGGTCTTTTTAGAAGTACCATAAATGATCTGCTCACGATTGGATTGGGAGAAGATCACGCCGCCCTGACGGATATCGACAAGTGCATAGAGGTTGAAACCTTTATATTTAAAGGTATTGGCAAAACCACCCAGCCAGTCGGGTTGTGCATTTCCAAGATCGGTTTCTACACGTCCGGCTGTACGCAAAGGGAGTCCAGTGGTAGGGTCGATCAACCTATTTCCCTGATCATCTTTGATCCATGCAAACTGAGTCCCAATTAGCTGGCCAAATGGTTTTCCGACCTCCGCAACCACATTTATCCCGCGGTCTGTAGCGAGTAAAAAACTTTCTACACCGGGATAGAGTGATTCAACTTTATTTCTGTTGCGGTTGTAATTGAAGGTTGTATTCCATTCAAATCCCGATTCGCTTTTGATTGGTGTTGCTCCCAATACAAATTCAATACCTCTGTTGCTAATTTCTCCAGCGTTGATCCTATTTTTTACATAGAGACTGGAAGGGGCGATTGGTACGTCCAAAATCTGATTCTTTGTCTTGGCCTGATAGTAGGTGAAGGAGAAAGAAAGTCTGTTTTTTAGAAATCGCAGATCTGCCCCAGCTTCGATCGACGTGGTCAATTCGTTTTTCAAATTCGGATCAGGAATAATTTCTGTATAAGAAGCCATCGGTACGCCACCATGGGTATACTGGTTGAGACTATATGCTCCTGTCAGCTGATATGGGTTTCCTGAACTACCGGCCTGGGCCCATGAACCTCTGATTTTGGCGAAAGACAGTGCGTCAGATTGCCATTTGAAGGCATCCGATAAGACTAAACTGGAACTTACACTCGGGTAGAAAAACGAATTGTTTTCCTTTGACAGGGTCGAAGACCAGTCGTTACGGGCAGAGAAATCAACAAACCAATAGTCTTTGTAACTGAACTGGCCCGATAGATAAGCCGAATTAATCTTGGACTCGATCAGGTCAAATATGTAACTATTTGTCGTGGTGTTATTGATTACAAAGAGATTCGGAACAATAAATTGATTACCTGAATTTCCTGTCATACGCAAATACCGGCTTTGATGGCTGGCCCCTAAGTTGGCACTGAGTTTAATGTCATCAGTCAATTTGAAGTTGGAGCTAGCGAGGACGTCAAAATTGTCTTCGCGGGCTCTGATGACCTCTTCGCGAATATCACCCTTTCGGTTCAAGCTTTGGTAGGTGTTTATTGGACGGTAACGAAACCGTTGATCGGTATAGAAGTCCGTACCCCCGGTCGCTGTGACCTTAAGCCAAGGAGCAAAGTCGTAACTCAGACGGAGTAACCCTATGATGCGGTCCCGACGATCTTCATTGTGGTTTTCATGAATGGTCCAAAAGGGGTTGGCTGTGGAACTATTGGTGGCATATGTTTTCTCCAATCCTTCCGTCAATCCCGAAAATCCAAGCTGTCTGCTGATCTCCTGTGCGTTCCATTTATACTGTGCCATGATGTCGTTGCCCAAGCTTCGCGGCTGGCTGATAAATAGGTAGGCAGGATTGTCTGCAGCATCGGCCAGTGTTGGCCGGTTTTGCCCCTTTTGCGCGATATAGTTCGCCTTGATGTCGATGTGAAATTTATCGGTTATTTTTGCTTGGGTGCGCAGACCGAAATTGTTTCTCTTCAGCGTATTGGTTGGGATATAACCCTTTACATCTGTATTGGCAAATGAAAAACGGTAGTTTACTTTGTCGGTTCCGCCATCGATACTAAGGTTGTTGACAAACTGTTTCTCCGTTTGAAAAAACGACGAGTAGGTATCTGGTTTTGGTGTTAACTGTAAGATGTTGCCATAAGCATCTTCATAAGTCTGGCCTTCCATTTTTGCACCCCAGCTTGCCCGTGTCGTACGGTCACGTCCGGCACTCATTTTAGGCATACCACTGTAACCATTTTTCAGCGCTTCGCTCATAGAAACAATGGTGCCGTCATCTTTTCTGAAATGTGTAAATGTTCCGTTCAATCCTTGTCCATAGACATTTTGAAAATCCGGTAAGACCAGTCCATTGCCCAATGAAAAATCTGTACCATAGCTAAAACGGGTCTTACCAGCTTTACCGGATTTAGTTGTGATCAAGATAACTCCGTTACTTCCTCTTTGTCCATAAAGTGCGGCCGCATTCGGGCCTTTTAATACCGACATTGTTTCGATGTCTTCGGGATTGATGTTTCCGATTCCGTCGCCATAATCGGTTCCCCCAGATTGGTTTGGAGAGGAAATGTTTTGATTATCAATCGGTACTCCATCAACAACATAGAGCGGCTGGCTATTACCGATAAGTGAGTTGTTACCACGTATCACGACCTTGGATGAACCTCCGGCACCGGATGCGGCGCGGCTCACCTGCACGCCGGCAACTTTACCCGATAAGGCATTCGCCACATTGGTTTCCTTACCCTGCGTCAGCTCGTCGCCTTTGAGTTCAGCGACCGTATAACCGAGCGCTTTTTTTTCGCGTTTGATACCGAGTGCTGTAACGACAACCTCCTGTAGGTTTTGCGCACTCGATTCCAAACTGATATTGATCGCTAGCTTGTCTCTGTCTGTAATGGTGTAATCCAACAGTTCTCTGCTTTTAAAACCGATAGACGATACGCTGATCTGGTAGCCCTGTCCAGCGGGAATCTGGTCGAATGAAAAAGTTCCGTCAGGCCTACTGGTTGTTGTTTTTTTCATTCCGTTCGTCGCATTACGTATGGTAACCGTCGCCGAGGGGATGGGCTTTCCTGTTTCATCTTTGATTACTCCGTTAATGGACGCATTTTGTTGGGCATTAGCAAGAAGATAGCTTGTTGACAAAAGCCCCACGAGGCCAAGACGCAGTGCCCAGTTTACGTCGGCTCGAATGTTGGATCTCAACAATAGCATAGTCAGGATACTATGCTTGGAAGGTAAATAATTGTGCATAATTTGTGGGTTATGTGAGTGAATTTTATTCGGTTTGTACATGAATGGTTATTTTATGGAGTGCTTGGATATCAGCTAGCATGTTGACGTATGCTAATGCTGTATTTTTATACGTTCCACTATAGTATTTATCTTGTATATCTTTAGGTTCAAAGCTTAGTTTAAGGCCATAATTATGACTGATGATGTGAAGTACATCTTGTAATGGGAGGTTTTTAAAGATCAGCTGTCCGCTAGTTTTTAAGTAAGACCCCCTTTTGCTGGATTGAGAAGTATTGACTCGGGTTTCGGCAATGATCTGTTGTAGCTTGCGATCAATGCTGATTTCTTCGTTGGGTTGAAACTGTAGATTTAAGGTCTGTTTATTTTCAGGACGCTGATTGCTTTTGACTTCAATACGGCCTTCATAGAGTTTTATTTTTGTAATCGCGCTACCACCTTCTTCCACACTGAAAACAGTGCCAAGTGCGGTTGTTGTCAAATCTGCCGTATGAACGCGAAAAGGCTTTGTTTTATCCTTTGCTACCGTAAATTTGGCTTTACCTTTTAATTGGATTTCTCGCGCGCTAATAGTTGTGAAATCTGAACTGAACTTTACTTCAGAATTGGGGTATAGGTCGATCGTAGAACCGTCTGGAACTGCAATTTGTTGAATGGTATTACCTGAATTGATATAATATAAATTACTTGGTTGCTCCTGCAGTGTTGGCTGGACTTTCTTCGCGCTACGGTATGCGGTGTTATATTTAGGAGAATCGATCTGGTTTAATCCCAGCCAAGCCCCGATTCCAATGAAGAAGATAATAGCCGCATATTTTAACCAGCTGAAACGATCTTTATTTTTTTGTCCTATTTGTTTGAAAATACGTGCTTTTATTTCCTTTTGGTTTTTAAAATCCGAATCCATCTCATATGCTTGCCATTCCGTTTCCGGCATAAAATCTTCCCAATAAAACTCGTTATTGGCCAGCGCATTTTCTACTGCGGCAATTTCTTCCGCACTGGCTTTACCGCTTAGGTATTTGTCGATGAGTGTTTTTGTAATCTTCATGTATAAAGATTACGATTGAAAATGAGGTACCCCCCAAAGAAATTAAAAAATAATTTGCACCAGCATACTGAACAGTAAAGCCTTTCGAATGGTTTTTAGTGCTAGTGTCAATTGGTTCTCCACAGTTTTCGTCGATATGGCCAGCTTGTCCGCAATTTCCTTATGCGAAAGATTAGAAAACCGGCTTAGCATAAAAATCTCCTTGCGTTTCTCCGGTAGTTTATCGACAATTTCATGGATTGTGGATGTAAGTTGTTTGGCATAAAAATCATCCTGAGGGCTATGGCGCAAGACAAATGTCTGATCGTGATCCAGAAGTTTCTTTCGGTTATACTCTGCCTTGACCAGATCGATCACCACTGTTCGGGTGATACAGAAAATTTGGGATTCTATGGTGGCATCGATATTTTTGTCACTCATATTTTTCCAGAGTTTGATAAATACACGCTGTACAGTTTCTTCGGCTAGATAAGAAGATTTGGTTTTATGGACTGCATATTGATATACTTTGGAACTCCATAGGTCAAAATATTCCTCGAATCTTCGAACGATAAGCGCATAATTGATTTCCATAGTGTAGGCTTGGAATAAATGAATTTAGCGATAATGCGCTTTCGCTGCAAGTTTTTTAAAAAATATTTTGCCTCTTTTCTTAGTGGATGAGATTTGTTTTCTGAATGATCTTCGATGTATGGTTATAGACTCTCAATTGGATATTAGTTCCTTGATTGGATTGATTTAGGAATACGATGTTCCCTTTCTGGTTGACATTCAGTGTGTATGTTTTGTTCTTCTCCATCTCAATCTCCTCTGATTCATTCAAAATTTTTAGCCGACCGGTCGATGTTTTTTTAGCTGTAATGGAAAATGGACTGGCATCTTCTGTTGAGATGGCTAAGGAACTATGTGCGGGGATTGATGTATTGATATACAAAGAGCCTTTTTCTTTTTTTTCTATCCGCTGAGCGGTGCAAGACTGGAGGGCAATGAAAAATAGAAAGACGGAAAATAATTTCATAAATAAGGCTGTTTTTTTATATGGGATCTAATCATGCATCATACCGGAGGTTTTTCCTACTACATTGGAGTTAGATTACTCCAATGTGCTGGGAAAACCAGTTATGGTCTTAAAAATACAAAAAAATCATAATGACTTATTAATAGAAATGGGGTGTTTAACGGATATCTGTATACGATCGTTGTGTATTTATTCGCTAGTTCGGTATTTATACCCCTTCTTAAGTGTTTGATACGGGTGTTTCTATGGCTGTATTTGGACTGGCATAAAGTTTGAATTTTACCCAGCTGTAATAAAATAGAGTATTCACATTAACACATCAACGTATGAAAAAATTAATTCAAACACTGGGACTAGGTATGCTTATTTTAACGGTTTTAGTAGGCTTTACATCATGTAGCAAAGACGATGATCCGGCCGACAACGATCTTTTTGTTGGTAAATATGAAGGCACTATCTCGTATGATGATATGAATAACAATGACAATGATGTTGCCGCTGCAGAAGGAACAGTTACCGTAACAAAAGTTGGCGATACCTATAATTTCGCTTTTGGAAATGGGATTCCAAATCTCAACGGCGTAGATTTTGAAAAAAAGGATAACGTCTTGGTCAACATTGGTTCGGCAGGTACAGGAGTTATCCGTATTGATGCCGGTAAATTGACAATTGGTTATACAAAAGACAGCAAGGTATGGACGGCCAATTGTAACCGGAAATAATATTATGAAGAATAGAAAGTGCTTGTTTACCAGGTGAATGTTATAGAATTAACATTTTATAACATTATTTTTTAAACGATTAGCTGTACGATACTGTTCTATTAGTAAACAACGAAAGGAAATAATTATGAGCGAATTAACATGGAAAGGCCGTTGGAACGAAATCAAAGGTAAGGTAAAACAACAATATGCAGATCTTACTGATGATGATCTATTGTATGCCGAGGGCAAAGAAGATGAGTTGGTAGGTAAACTTCAAAAGAAGACCGGTAAAACACAAGATGAGGTAAATAAGTGGTTAAATGACTTGTAGGTTTAGAATTGTGTGATAAAAAAGCGGGTAACAGCATTGTTATCCGCTTTTTTTATTTAAGGCCATATCACTCATGAGGATTTTGAGCATTTTGAATTCCTATTGCTTTGGATAGATTCTTTTCTTTCCAAGTCCCCGATGGAGCAATTTACTTTTTATTTTTTGTTAAAATTGAAACGGCGTGCAATGCTAAATCCCCAGCGGAATTGTCCCTTACCCCAGGAGCTATTTGTTTCGCTAATAAACTGAGATTCTTGTATTGCGGTGGCATTGGTAAAATTGAGATGGAAGATATGTCCTCCGGTATCCATTTCCAAACCGACACCTAATGCATTATAATAACGCTGTCCGCTTACATCTTCACGGTATTTTTTGTTCGACGACTTTCGGAAAGGTAATGTATAGTCTGCTACTAATGCGATCCTATTGCTGACCTTGGCCCGCCCGCCAATACCAACAGCAAATACATCATTCTGATCGTTATAAGCCGTATAGTTCCGGTGAAGATAGGTCGGTACCACAACGAGCGATAGATTTGAGCTAAATTTACGGGCAATGATGAGCTGCGTCACATAACTCAATCGGTCATTGAAGTCTTCAAAGCTTGCTGCCGAAGATTTATCCGGGCTGGCTTCCATTGCAGATAGGGTTGTACTTCCAAAAAAAGCAACGGAAACAGGTACATTATTGTCGACCGTTTGTTCGATAAATCGGTATTTCACATTACCCTCAAAGAGTTGTCTAACCTCTGTTGCGCCCTTCGTGCGGGCGATTCCAATGTTTAGATTATCTGATAGACCGTAATCAAAACCGATTCGGATGTCGGTCGAATTATCGAGGCCGAAGAAATTCTTCCCTCCACCGGCGGCGCCTGCGATATCGCCAAAACGGTGATCTACTCTAAAGTCCATTTCACGTCGGTGAATTGTTTCTGTCGTCTTAAGGTTGATCAGGTTACCGGATTTAAAGGTTGCAGTGACTTTTTCATTTTTAACCCCATCGATATGGATTAATTTATCAAGGTCTTCCTGTGCAAATAACTTTGTGAAAGTAAAGCACAGGAGTATAAATAGTGTTTTTCTCATTTGCAATGAATTCGAGTAGTTATGGTTTGTAGGTCGCATCAACGGTGATTTTTACTACTTCAGCAATTTTTTTTCCGACGATGGAAGGAATAGAAATTTTGTGATCGGCGAGTTTTACCTGAAAACTTGTAACAGCTTTTAATGTCCCATCTTTAACAATAAACGCAGCCTTGGTGCTGTAAGGTTTGGTAACCCCATGGATCTGAAGTGCGCCCGTTACGTTCAGCGTATAGTTGCCGTCCTTTGTTAATTTGTCTGCATTTTCGACTTTACCTTTAAATTCTGATAGGGGATATCGATCACTTTCCATGTAATTTTCATTGAAATGCTCTTGCATGAGCTTTTTGTCAAATTGAAAAGATGTATTTTTTACCCGAAAGATGATATCTCCGCTTTGGAGGTTCATCGCTGAAGCACCTAAGATACTTTTGGCTTCGATGTCTTCCAATGGTGCATTACTGAAAAAGGTGATGCTGGTCTCTTTTGAAACAAGGGAAGCCTTTTGTTGCGCAAATGTCTTCATACTAATGAGCATCATGAAGAGCGCTATATAAATGTTGATTTTGTTCATAGGTATAACATTAATTTTCAGGTGAATTTCTCTTAATCCATGCATCCAGCAGTTCTATTTCTTTTGCTGTGAGTGAGCCGCCCAGTGGCATGGATTTGGTCACCAGTACTGCATTGTTAATCTTTGCAATATGGTCTTTGACAGAGGTATAACCACTGAACGTCCATCGTCCACTAGCCGAACGTCCTGCTGCGTGGCATGAACTACATTTCGTTTCAAAGAGTACTTTAGAAAAATTCGTATAGGACACATTCTGGACTGTCACCGTTTCAGTTCCGTTATCCGGATTGCTTGTAAGTTCTTGTGCTTGCTTTTTGGTACAGGCCGAGAACGAGAGAACCGTTAAGGTCAAGAGTGAAATAACAAAGTAACGATGTGCGCTGAGGCAAGGATTTGTCGTTTTTAGATTTTGTTCCATAAGTTTGAATAGTTAGTCTTGACTTAGTTAGCAGGAGCAACGGCTGTGTTGTCATTTACGATTGGCCAAACACCAACGCGTGGGAAACTTATTCCTTTGTTGTCTCCGCGTTGTATATCCTGGCCGAAGTAATATAAGGGCCATCCTTTGAAAGTTAATTGTTTCTTTCCATAGACGGTAATGACAGCAATGTCAGCTGTACGAACAAGGGAAGGCAGAGCTCCCGTCTCTTTTTGAAAGATAGGCCAGGTCGCATCATTACTGAAATCTGCAGCAGTATAATTGTTTTTGTTGAATTTGTCGGGTTTAAAAGCATACAGCGTTCTGCCCTTATCATCTGTCAGATAAATTGTTTTTCCAGTTCCTTCGATGTAGTCACCTAAATAGTTTTTAGTATCGTGTCCAATAAGTTGTGCATTGGCCACCATGAGTAAATAATCTGGTTTGGCCACATACCATATTTTATTGACAGCATCTCCTTTCACCTGACCAGATTGACTATCGCCTGCATAGTAGTAAAGAGGCCAGCCCTTATATGTACTTTGTTTGGAACCATCTTCACGTGTTATTTCACCGAGCAGGCTTTTGTCAATTTTCAGGTCTGTACTTGTTTCGCTGCTGTAATAAACCGGCCAAGTGGCTATACAATTACCGCTGCAGGTCGAAGTTCCCTTTGTATCATTCGAAAAGAAATAGAGTGTTTTACCGTCGGCATCGGTCAGAATATTGCCAAACTGTGTATTGGCAGACATTTGCACGCCCTTGTTTTTATTTTCGACATTGCCAGGCTCACCATCGCTTTTTGAACATGCAGAAAACATCGCTAAGGCCAATAGACCACCTATAAAGGTTAATTTGACTTGTTTTTGGTTTGATTTCATAATTGTATGTTTTAAAATAATGTCTTGATATTACGATCAGGTCAGCGTAAAGGTTGCTTTGAAATCGCGCTGAAAAAAAATATTTTTTGCAGGCAACCTTTTCGATTATCTACTCGTAATAGACTTAATACTATATTTATCAAAAGAAAGAAGCAATAGCGAGTGGCGATAACAGAAGTTGACGAAAAATCTATCCATATTATTAAAGGATGTATTGATGAGGACCGCAGGGCTCAGAAAGATCTTTATACTATCTACTACGCTATGTCTTTAGGGATATGTCTGCGTTACGCTAATCACAGAGAGGATGCCATAAGTATTTTAAATGAAGGCTTTTTCAAGGTTTTTAAAAATATCAGTAAATATGATTTTCAGAAGCCTTTTTCTATATGGATCAAAAAAATCATGACAAATACTGCAATTGATTTTTATCGAGCAAAGATTAAACAGGGCATTTTGGTCGATGTTTCCATGTATGAGCATACCATTGTTGAAGATGATAGCATCAGTCAAAAGTTAAACTATGAAGATTTATTGGCCATGGTGCAGCAGCTTCCACCCGCCTATAGGACAGTGTTCAATCTCTATGCGATCGATGGTTATGGACACGAAGAAATTAGTGGCATGTTGGGTATTGCCATTGGAACATCAAAATCTAATCTGCATAAGGCACGTGGCCGACTGGCAGAAATGGTGGAAGTTCAAGGGGTAAAATTTGGTAAAACGGAAGAGAAAAGATGATGGAAAAGGATAAGAACAAGATTGATGAATTATTTAAGGAGGGCCTAAGTGATACTAACTTTGACTTTGATGAATCACATTGGCAAGATATAGAATCGCGGTTAGACAATGAAAGACGTTCAAAGAGACGCAAGATAGTCGTTTTAATGACTTGGGCAGCCACGTTGGCAGCAGTTTTAACGGTCTTTTTTATTTGGAATAGCGCGTTATTTAGATCGAGTCATTTACAAAGTGAAATAAATGAGGCCGGTATTTCGCCAAAAAAAGAGGTTCCAGAGAGCAAAACTGTTCAACCTAAGGAAAATTCGCTAGACGAAGCCAAACAGGATGAGCGTTGGACTGAATTTCAGCCGATCAAACGCACGAATCGTGCATTACAGATTTTAAATGAAACCATCGTCCTGAAGGATATTCGTTTGGGAAAGATAACCAATGCATATCCGATAGGCGTGCAAGAAAGAAAACTGAATACTGTATTTACAATTCCACGCATGGACTATAACAATCCGAGATTGCCTCATTTCAACTTAAGAGAAGAACCGGTTGAAGGGCTAGGGGAGCGTCTGGCAGCCATCTATCAGCCTAAAGAAGGTATCGGATCCGAAGGACAGGAAAGAGAACGGTCGGTTGTAAGTTTCTTGGCGGGACCAGATCTCACAAGCGTGCGTGGAGCAGGCAAATCCTCACTTAGTGAGAATATCGGTTTGGCTTATTCTTATCCCCTCACAAAAGGATTAAGTGTGTCTGTGGGAGCCACCTATGCTAAAAAGAATTATAAGTCAGCTTATAAGTTTTATGCGCCATCAAATCCGCCGGAAATGACGCAATTGCCAAGCAATGTGAGTGCTGTATGTGATGTTATTGATGTACCATTGACAGCAAGTTATACGGTATTGAAAAGTAAAAAAGTGAAGTTTAATGTTAGCGCAGGACTTTCGAGTTATTTTATGCTAAAGGAAAAATACACTTTTGATTATGAAAACGGAGGTAGCTACGGTGGATCTCAGAAAAGTGCCGTCTATGAAGTGAATGGAGAGAACCAGCATATCTTCGGTGTTGCCGATTTTTCGATCTCCATTGAGAAGAAAATCAATGATAAAATTAACATCGGTGTAAAACCTTTTGTTAAAATGCCATTGACAGGGATAGGCTACGGAAATGTGGACCTGGAATCTAAAGGCGTCGCGTTTACCTTGGGAATGAGTTTGTAATTCCGATATATTCCCTCGAAGATGACCACTTAAACCTAGTTTAGTGAGCTTGTACCCCTGTTACTAGCCTGTTTGTCCCCCCCCCCCGAAAAAAATTGGCACCTGACCTTTCTGATCAGGCAAACATGTACATTTTTTTTTATTGTATATCGTCTCTTTAAAATGCACAGAAAATTAAACTTCTATTACATTTTAATGTGCTGTACGTATGTGAACAATTCGGTTAATAACTGTTCGCATACGTACATTTCGTTTTTTGAAGAAGAGCTTAAATCGCCCATAATGGGCTTTAAAAGGCATAAATGAACCTTGGGGCCAACTGGTATGGTCTTTGGCACGGAGCTATTAAAATTGATCGTATGTTCTTTATGCATTTTGAAGTTTACTTTTTCATTTCAGTCATTCAGCGACTTTTGCTGGTTATTGATCTAAAATCCGTGGGCAACAAGCATTTGGAGCGATCGTTTTGAGTCAACAGATAAGCAAGGTAAAAAAACAAAAAAAGATAGTATGAAAACTCTTGTAAAAACATTCACAGTAGCAGCTTTAATGGCCGTATCAACGTTTGCTATGGCAGCTGAAGGACCGGGTTCAAAATCAAACCCAGTCAGCGTTAATCTATCAACCGCAGACTTTGCGCTAGAGCACTATGTCGCCGTGATCACTGAAGGTGAGTCGGCTGGAATAGAACAGTTGTTTGCTGAAGACTTTAATCTAAAGGTACAAACGGGCACCTTAAAGTCATATAGCCGCTATGAAGTGGTTAAATCCTTGAAAAAGCAAAAAAATATCTACCTGAATTGTGCGGTTAGCACAGATGTAGTTGAACAGTCTACAGATTATATGGTGGCCAGGGTTACTTTGAAATTTGAAAATTTCACCAAAACCGATCTTGTTACCTTAGTGCGTGAAGGTAAAGACTGGAGAGTATCCAAATCGATCAATTCCTATAAATAGAAGCTCATAATTTTGGGGCCAGTTCAGTTATACCAAAAGCTGATCCCTAGTGAATAACATGTTTATAAATTTAGTTTAGAAGCCACGTCGGGAGATGTGGCTTTTTTTGTCTGCCTTAACCAGAATATCCTTTAACAAGGTCAAAAAGCCTAAATTGACGAATTTACCCCTTAAAATAAGAAGATTCTACCCCCCTTCCTCTGTAACGTTTTTGATAATATTGCAAGTGTCAATATGACGTTTTATTGTGTTGACGATGTTAAATAACCAAGAGTGTTTGCCTGATTAGATGAATACCCTCTCCAAATCACATAAAAAATAGGTGGAGGGAAAGTAAGTTGGCTAAAACTCAAAAACAGCTAAATAACCAAGTTTAATTATGATGAATTTACCAATCAAAAGTGGATTGTTTGATCCTTGAATTCCTAATGGAACGCAATATTGCTACCTCATATTGCCATGTTACTCTTCATCAAAATATTATTTAATCACTAAACAGTTTTACTTATGAAAAGGAAAATAGTATTAACACAGCGCTGGCTTTGTTGTATCTGCTTTTTACTTTTAAGCTTACAGCAGACTTATGCACAGTCAATAACTGTACGGGGCCAGGTTACCGAAAATAACAGGCCACTTGCTGGAGTGACCGTTAAAAATATCGGTTCCACAATGCAGGCGCAGACAGATACACAAGGGAAATATACACTCAGTGCTGCGACAGTCACGGCATTAGAATTTACCTTTCTAGGCTATGCGAAACAGCGCTTTGAATTCAGTCAGCTTAAACAGATCAGCCAAGGGAACTACGAGCTTAACGTGCAGCTTGATGCTTCCGAAGGAGATGTTTTGGATGAAGTGGTGGTCGTTGGTTTTGGCTCGCAGAAAAAAACAAACCTGACTGGTTCTGTTGCGGTGGTTGATGCCAAGCAGCTGGAAAATAGACCCGTAAGAAATGCTATCCAGGCACTGCAAGGACTGGCGCCGGGCTTAAATATTTCTCAAAACTCAGGTACTATGGAAACCAATCCATCCATTAACATTCGGGGGACAGGTACAATCGGAACATCTTCTTCGGCACCATTGGTCCTAATTGACGGTTCTGAAGGATCTTTGGCGGCATTAAATCCACAAGATATCGAAAGTGTGTCTGTATTGAAAGATGCCGGTGCTGCTTCAATCTATGGTTCTAGAGCCGCTTTTGGGGTTATTTTGGTCACCACAAAATCTGGAAAGGCTGGACGTACTTCGGTAAATTATAATAATAGCTTTCGTATGAACGCACCGACATTGATGCCTAAGATGATGGACTCTTACACTTTTGCTCAATATTTCAATCAGGCCGAAGTCAATGCAGGCGGTTCACCACATTTCTCCGCGGAGCATCTGCAGCGCATCTTGGATTATCAAAACGGAAGCCTGAAAAATTCGACCATTGTCGATCCGAATAATAAGTTGTACTGGGCTGAAGGATATGCCTATGGTAACGACAATAACGATTGGTTCGATGTCATGTACCGGGATCAGGCTTTTGCCCAGGAGCACAACCTAAGTCTCAATGGTGGAACCGAAAAAACAACCTATTACCTTTCTGGCAATTTCATGAAGCAACAAGGATTGATGGCCTTCAATACAGACCATTACGACCGTTACTCTGTTGCGGCTAAAATCAATTCTAAAGTATCTGACATCTTTCAGGTAAATTACAACGCTAGGTTGGTACGTGAAGACTACGACCGTCCTGCGGCATTGACCAATAGTTTTTACGATGATTTAGGAAGACAGGGCTGGCCAACGCTGCCACTTTATGATCCGAATGGATACTTGTTCAGTTCTCCTTCACCTGCACTTGCCATGAAAGAAGGCGGACAGGATAAATCCAGTAAGGATTATATTTATCAACAGTTACAACTGATCCTTGAACCAATTAAAGGATGGCGTACAACCGGTAATTTTAACTATAGGACCACAACTCAATTTCGTCACTGGGATTCGCAGCGTCTTTACAATCATGACGTAAATGGTGATCCTTATTTGTATAAAAACTCTTCAAACGTCTACGAATTTGGTTTAAAGGAAAACTATTATAACATCAATATCTTTTCTGATTACGATAAAAGCTGGGGTGACCATCATTTTAAAGTTATGGTCGGTGGTCAGATTGAACACACGGCCTATCGCAATCTCGGTGTGCAACGTGATGGAATCATTATCCCGGATCAACCGGTATTGAATCTGACTTCCGGCACAGATATCAATGGAAAAGCAGTAGTGCCTTCCGTCTCTGGCGAATATCAAAAATGGGCAACAGCGGGTTTCTTCGGCCGATTGAATTACAATTATGCTGAAAAATATCTATTGGAAGCTAATTTGCGCTATGACGGTTCATCACGTTTCCGTAGCGATAGCCGCTGGGGCTGGTTTCCTTCAGTTTCTGCAGGATGGAACATCGCCAAAGAAAACTTCCTTGTAGAGTCGGCACCATTTATTAATATGCTGAAATTAAGAGCTTCCTACGGAGAGCTAGGTAATCAAAATACCGATGTCTGGTATCCGACTTATGTCACCCAACCAACGGGGACAGCCAATGGTGCTTGGCTGATCAATAATGCGCGACCAAATTCTGCATCGGCTCCAGGCCTCGTAAGTGCTTTATTGACCTGGGAATCTATCAATACGAAAAACTTAGGTGTCGATTTTGCATTTTTAAATAGCCGTCTTTCTGGGTCTTTTGAGGTCTTCGAACGGAAAACATTTAATATGGTCGGCCCAGCTCCGCAGTTGCCAAATACATTAGGCACAACAGTTCCTCAAACAAACAATACCGATTTAAAAACAAAAGGATTTGAAGCTACCCTGGGCTGGAATGACCGTACTGCCAGTGGTTTTGCATATGGAGCAAAGTTCCTCTTGTCCGATTATACCACAACAGTAACACGCTATCCTAACGCAATAGGGTCATTATCAAACTATCGTGAAGGTCAAAAGCTGGGTGAAATATGGGGGTATCAAACCCTTGGTATTGCCAAAACAGAAGAACAAATGAGCCAGCATTTGGCGAGCTTGCCCAATGGTGGACAAAATGCATTAGGAACACAATGGGGGGCAGGAGATATCATGTATGCTGATCTTAATGGAGACGGAAAAATAGATGGTGGAAGTAATACAGAGGCCGATCCGGGTGATCGTCGTGTGATTGGAAACAGCACACCGCGTTACTCCTTTGGATTGAATCTGAATGCGGACTACAAAAATTTTGACTTTAGTATTTTTATGCAAGGTGTCATGAAACGCGATTATTGGCAAGGGGGCTACTATTTTTGGGGAGCAACTTCAAAATGGTGGTCAACGGGCTTGGTCGATCATCTTGATTATTTCCGTACTGCCGATAATCCCCTGGGTGAAAATCTTGAAGCATATTACGCACGTCCTGTTTTTGGTACTGCTAAAAACCAGCAGACGCAGACGCGCTTTTTGCAGAACGCAGCCTATATCCGCATAAAAAATATTCAGCTGGGCTATACCTTGCCGAAAGAAACAACAAAACATTTCGGTGTAGAGCGTTTGCGTGTATACGTTTCCGGAGAAAATATCTGGACCGGCTCAAGTGTAGCGGGAATGTTTGATCCCGAAACTATTGATGGCGGAAGCAACGGAACCGTTTACCCATTGACTAAAGTCTGGTCTGCAGGTTTAAGTGTTACATTTTAAGTCGATTTATTATGAAATTCAATAGTACTATTTTTAGATTGATGCAATTGGGCCTTGTCGCTTTGGTAGGTCTAGCTTCCTGCAATAAATATTTGGATATTGCACCCCCTTCGTCCATTATACCTGAAGCTTATCTGGATGAGGAGTCACAACTTGCTGCTTATACCGTAAATCAATATGCTGGACTATTTCCTTCGCACGGCAACTGGTCATTTGGCACTTTCGGCATAGACGGAAACACAGACAATATGGCTATTCCAACACTCGATAACAAGTTTATTCCGGGCCAATGGCGCGTAGGATCGAATGGCGGTGACTGGGATTTTTCAAGTATTTATCAGATGAATTATTTTATAAATACGGTGGTTCCCAAATGGAAAGAAAATCGTATTCTCGGAAATTCCAGTAATATATCACATTATATCGGTGAAGCCTATTTTTTACGGGCCTACGTTTACTTTGGGAAATTGCAGGCCTTGGGTGATTTTCCTATTATTCGCAATGTGATGTCGGATAAGGACAAGAATATTTTGGTAGAAGCAAGTAAGCGTTCGCCAAGAAATGAAGTCGCTCGTTTTATTCTTTCTGACTTGGATTCGGCTATTACCTTGCTGAACCAAAGTTCTCCTGATGGTAAAAAACAGCGGATCTCAAAAAATGTAGCCCAGCTTTTCAAGTCCCGAGTAGCTTTGTACGAAGGTACCTGGCTCAAATACTTCAGCGGAACCGCATTCGTCCCTAAAGGACCAGGATGGCCTGGTGCAGCAAAATCATACAATAGCAATTATGCATTCCCGACGGGAAGTATTGCTGGAGAGATCGACTACTTTTTAACGCAGGCCATGGAATCGGCAGCTGCGGTTGCTGATAATGTGCCGCTGGTGAGCAATACCGGGATAATAGAATCTGCCAACAATGAGAATCCTTACTTCAGTATGTTTGGTGCCGTGGATATGTCCAGCTATGGCGAAGTACTTTTGTGGCGACAATATAATCAAAGCCTGGTGACACACAATGTACCGGTATATGCACAGCGTGGCAATTATGCGGTTGGTTTGACACGCGGCCTTGTTGAAAGCTTCCTGATGTCCAATGGACTGCCTATTTACGCTTCGGGCAGCGGTTATGCTGGCGATGATTACATCGCAGATGTTCGGAAGAATCGCGATGGTCGTTTACAATTGTTTTTAAAAGAGCCCGGCCAAAAGAATGTATTGGTCAATATTGGACAAGGTACGCACTACACGCTCATAGAGCCCACCCCGACTGTATACGATACCGATTGGGAACGACGTTACACAACAGGTTATACAATTCGTAAAGGCATTTCATACGACGGTTTACAAACGCTCAACGGTCAGGGATTTACGGGTAGCATTACCTTCCGAGCTACCGAAGCTTACCTCAATTATATGGAGGCTTGTTATGAAAAGAATCAAAATTTAGATACGAAGGCGCAGGCCTATTGGCGCTCATTGCGTACACGTGCTAAGGTCGACCAAGATTTCAATGCAACCATTGCGGCAACACAAATGGAGAAAGAGAAGAAAGATTGGGGTGCGTATTCTGCAGGACAGTTTGTGTCACCAACCTTGTACAATATACGTCGCGAACGCAGAAGCGAACTTATGGCGGAAGGTCTGCGTTGGATGGATCTCAAGCGTTGGCGGGCAATGGATCAGCTGATTACAACAGCAGACCATTTTGAAGGTTTTAAACTTTGGGGACCGATGAAAGATTGGTATAAACCCGAACAGCTGATTTATGGTGCTACCAATGATAAATCTGTCGTTTCGGATCCCGCACGGAGTGAATACCTCAGACCATTGGAGATCAGAAGCAATGCCCTGTCTTATACCGGTGTAAAATTTGCCATGGCACATTACCTCGCACCCATTGCCATAGAACATTTCCAGTTGACTTCGGATGATGGAACAGCAGAAAATTCTGTTATTTATCAAAATCCAGGATGGTCACTTATCAGTGGAACTGCCCCAACCGGACTGTAGAAAATATGAAAATGGATATGTGTCATCTCATTATTACACAAATACGAATATATCCCTCTTTTTGACTCAATATCCCCCTTGATCACGCAGAAAAAGGGGGATATTTTTGTTTACTGATAATCAAGAGCTGTTAGCTCAAAGAAACTTAAACTAAATCATGAAAAAACTTTTACCTGTCTGTCTTAGTTTGCTGTCAAGTTGTTTTGCCGCATATAGTCAACAGCCCGTCCCACCACAGTATACATTGGTATGGTCGGATGAGTTTGATTATAATGGTGCACCCGACACGACTAAATGGAGTTATGAAGAAGGTTTCAAACGTAACCGGGAAGAGCAGTGGTATCAAAAGGAAAACGTTTCCTGTCGTAATGGCCTGTTGGTTATTGAAGCAAAAAAAGAACAACGTAATCATCCGGGTTTTATTCAGGGTAGTCATGATTGGATTGCCAGCCGTAAAAAGATAACCTATACTTCGGCTTCGATAAATACTTTAGGAAAGCAGAGCTGGAAATACGGAATTTTTGAAATCCGGGCACGTATCCCAGTTGGTGAGGGCCTTTGGCCTGCATTCTGGACGTTAGGCACCACCAAAGAATGGCCATCCAATGGTGAAATAGATATCATGGAATATTACCGTGGCAATATATTGGCTAATATCGCAACCGGTACTGACCAACGCTGGAAAGCACATTGGTTTGGTAAGACAAAAGCAGTCAAAGATCTTGGCGGAAAGGCTTGGGCAGATCAGTTTCATACCTGGCGAATGATTTGGGATGAAGACGCTATTACGCTTTATGTGGACGATATGGAAATGCTTCACGTTCCTATGGATCAATTGGTCAATCGGGATGGTACCGGATTCAATCCATTTACCCAACCGCATTATCTCCTGTTAAATTTGGCCCTCGGCGGAATAAATGGCGGCACGATAGCTGATAAATTACTTCCTGCAAAATATGAAATTGATTATGTCCGGGTTTATCAAAAAAAGGAACATGCTGAGATGCATAGTTTTACGCCAGGGGAAATATGGAAAGACCAGTCCGGTCATGTGATCAATGCGCATGGCGGCGGCGTACTTCATCAAAATGGAAAATATTATTGGTACGGTGAGAAACGTGGCGGAACTACATCCCAGGGAGTCAATGTGTACTCATCCAATGATTTGTATAACTGGAAGTTTGAAGGATTGGCTCTCACACCTAGCACAGATTCTACAAGCGATATTGCTTGGGGCTGTATTATGGAGCGGCCAAAGGTTATCTATCACGATCAGCTGAAGAAATATGTGATGTGGTTCCATCTCGAGCTGAAAGGGCAAGGTTATGCAGCAGCCAGGGCCGCCGTTGCTACCAGTGACTCTCCGCTTGGGCCTTTTCAGTTTGTCCATAGCTTCCGGCCAAATAACAATATGTCCCGCGACATGGGCCTATTTGTTGACACCGATGGCAAGGCTTACCAAATCTATTCATCGGATGAAAACTATGCCTTACGCCTGGTTCAATTAACCGATGATTACCTGCATGTGACAGCGAAAGATTCCTTACTCTTCCGAAATCATAGGGAAGCCCCAGCTTTATTCAAGTACAAAGATAAGTATTATCTGATCACCAGCGGATGCACTGGCTGGGATCCAAATCGTGCAGAGCTTCATGTTGCTACAGATCTTTTTGGCCCTTGGAAATCCCTTGGGGATCCAATGCAAGGACCAAATTCGGCGTTGACTTATGGTGGCCAATCGACATTTATCCTTCCTGTCGCAGGAAAAAAGGATTCCTTTATCTTTATGGCCGACCGCTGGAATCCCAAAGATCTTATGGATAGCAGATATATCTGGCTTCCGGTTGATCTCCAGAATGAAAAAGTACAGATAAATTGGAAGGATCAGTGGGATTTAAGTGTATTTCACTAATTCGACCCTATAGTCCGGACTCAACCCAGATTCAGTTAAACAAATCAGTTGCAAGGCACCAGCAAAACAGGTTACAGTTCTGATACAGGCAACAGGCAATAAGAGGCCCTGTACAGCAACAACCGTTCGTAATTGTTGTACAGGGCTTATTTTATTTTTGACAATTCAGACTAAGGCCGATCGACATGGAATTCATTCTGAAACGCTTTTCGATACTTTTTGACATAGTCGGATGGCGTATGGCCAAACAATTTGCTGAACTGCTGTCTAAAGTAGCGTTGGTCGTAGAAACCTGTTAAGTTAGCTACTTCATTAATTTTTGAATCTGTCAGTATGAGCATTTCTGCTGCTTTTTTGAGTCGTACCGACCTGATAAATTCATTGATCGATTTGCCTGAAATAGTTTTAATTTTTTTATAGAGTGAAGAATGACTCATGCCTGTTTTTTCGGCAAGACTTATTACAGTCAGTTCTTCCAACAGGTTCTCTTCAATAATCTCAATGCACCGTTCTATCAATAGCTTGTCTGTGATCGGTATCTTTAGCTCATTGGACTGTAGCGTAATCGCATTAAAGAAAAAGTCCTGCAGGTTCTTTTTGTTCTGCAGCAATGTTTTGACCCGGAGCAACAATATTTCCGAATCAAATGGCTTATGGATATAATCATCGGCACCATATTGAATTCCGGCCAATTTAGTGCTATCAGAGGTACTTGAAGTAAGTAGGATGATTTGAATATGGTTGAGCGTAGCATTAGATTTTACGGCTTTGCAAAGTGACAATCCATCCATCTCTTCCATGATAATATCACTTATTACCAGATCAGGTTGTTTTTCCTTGATCATATCGAGTGCCTGAACACCATTATGGGCATTATAGACCGTGTAGTCTACCTTAAAAATGTCGGTAAGATAGCTGCGGATAGCATCGTCGTCGTCAACCAATAAGACACTGAATTTTTTGCTTGATATAGCTGTCGGGAATAAGGGAACGGTTTCCGTCACTACTTGCGAATCGTATAGCATTTGAATCCCCGACTCATTGTGGAGCGCTACATCCGCCAATGGTTCTTCAGCTGGGGTTTGTTGTGCTAAGATAGGCAAAACGAGGTCGAATGTTGTTCCCGCTGTTGCTGAACTCGTGTAATTTATTGTTCCGGCGTGCATTTCAACAAAAGTTTTGACAAGGTACATCCCAATCCCGAATCCTGTTTGTTTTTTGGGACCATTGAGAGGATCCGAAAAATATTTGTCAAATATCCTATCGCCAAGATGTTCGGGGATACCTTTTCCCGAATCTTTGATCTGAATGGTTAATTCCCGCCCCTGTTGCGATAAGGCAATGTGGATAGCACCATTTGAAGGCGTAAATTTAAAGGCATTTGATATGAGATTGCATAAGATGATCTCAATTTTTTCTTTGTCGGCATTGACATAAATCGGATCGGAATTCTCCTGGAACTGATAATCTATCTTTTGCAATTTTGCCTGAGCAGCGAAATATAGAAATATTTCTTTCATAAAGCTTTGGCAGTCAAAAATACTTGTTTTGAGCTGTTCGGCACCGTCCTCTGTTTTTCTAAATACAAGCAGCTGGTCCACCAAGCTCAACAGTCTTTTGGCATTTCTATGTACAACCTGAAGGGAAGCGTTGTCCTTGGACTCGTTTTTGGTCTTAAGCAGATCTTTAATCGGATTAATAATTAAGGTCAGTGGTGTTCTAAATTCATGCGATATATTCGTGAAAAATGCGTGCCTCTTATCATTGAGTTCTCTTTCTTTCTGAATGGTAAATTTTGAAAGCTGTATTTCGTAATTTAAAGCGATTTGCCTTCTCCGATAGCGCAGATACCATAGTCCGATATAGGCAATAACCAGCGTGTAAAGCAGGTAGGCCCACCAGCTTCTATACCAAGGCGGAAGAATTTGAATCTCGAGCTTAATCTGTTTATTCGTCCAGTTGCCTTCCGAGTCGGTCGATTGAATATGCAGAATATAAGTTCCTTCATGCAGACCGTTGTAATTTATTGATCGGGTAGACCCTGCATCGTTCCATCCCTTGTCCAATCCTTCCAATAGATACCTGTATTTTATCTTTTGTGGGGAATCAAACTCCAGGGCTGCAAACTCCAGCGAAAAAGTGGATTGATTGTAGGGGAGCGTCAATTTGTGAATGCTATGATCTGTTCCAATATCGACCCTGTCGTTCAGGTCGGCAATCTTTTTATTGTTAATTTTAAGGCTTGTGATAGCTAAGGCAGGTTCATAAATTTTCAGTTTAATGCTATCGGCGTCAAAGATGTTAAAACCGTTGTTCCCTCCGAAAAGAAGATGGCCGTCTTTGAGCTTAAGAGCTGCCCCATAGGAAAATTCGTTGCTTTGAAGTCCGTCAGTTTCTTCGTACCGTACAAATTTTTTAGTGGAAGGATCGAACTTCGAAAGCCCATTAAAGGTGCTTAACCACAATTTTCCAGTTTTATCTTCCAAAATATTAAGTACGGCATTGTTGCTCAATCCTTCGTTTGTGGAATAATTTTCGACAATCTTTTTTAAACTGATATCAAATGCCAAGAGTCCCTTTCCTTCTGTTCCCAGCCAAAGTCTGTTATTTTTTCCGAGCTGAATGGCACGAACAGGTTTTCCGATTAAATATCTGGAGATTTTTTTCGTCTGCTTGTTTAGCTGTATGATCTCATTGTAATTCCCCATCCAGATATTACCTTTCTGATCATCAATCATACAATTGATATCATAGATGTCTTCGCTGAATACTTCAAATTGGTCGCTTGTCGGATTATATGTATATACTCTTCCCTCAGAAAATGTCGCTGCCCAGATCTTCTCATCCTGATCCTTAAAAAGTAACTGTACACTGTTATTTAGAATCCCATTTGGCGTTCTACAAACATAATATTTAAAACCCGACCCCTTTGTGTAACGCGCAAGGCCCCTTTCGGTTGCTATCCATAGTTCTCCATTAGTTCCAGTCAAAAGATGGTTTACCGTATTGTCTGGCAATTGCTGTGGCCCTTTTTGAAAAGACTGAACCTCATTGGTCTTGCTATCCCATACATAAAGACCATTGCCTTCGGTACCAATCCAGATCTTGTTATCATATTCAACAAAAGAACGGACAAATTTGTGCGCCAAGTTAAAGCCTGCATAATGTTTCTGCTGTAAATAATTAAATTTATAGCCATTGTTATCAATCGTCTCAATTCCGCCTTTTCCGGTGCCGATCCATATTTTACGCTGGGAGTCTATGTAAACCGTATAAATGGTCTTGCTATTCAGTGAAAATTGAACGGGCTGTAGATCATTTTTGTTTTCTCCTTTTCCATGAGATAGGTTAAGTATAAAAATGCCATTGTTTTGGGTGGCTATCCAAAGTTTGTTTTGTCCTTCCAGCGTCAGCATATTGATCTGACTCGATTTAAGCTCCTGCGAATACAATGTCGAAAGCATGCCGTCTTTGATTTTCAAAACAAATAGTCCCTCGTAATTACCAATAAAGAGTTCACCGCTGTTTGTACTAGCCATACAGGTTGCACTGGTAATGACCTTTGATACAAGAAGCAACTGCTGTGTTTTTTTATCGAAAGCATATAAACCGCTTCCCTCTATAAAAATCCATACCCGACCTACTGCATCAATATGCGTCGCGGATACATGGTAGTATAAGCTGGATAGGTTCGATTTATAATCTTTAAAAGCGATTTGCATGGCATATGCTTCTTTATGACTTTTGTAAAATAGCCCCCAGCCGTTTGTGCCTATATAAATATTATTGTCACTATCGATTTGAATGGATTTCGTGTCGGCGTTGAGATGATATGACCGTTTCGATTTTTGGTCTCTATAATTTAAACGGGAGAAGGTGTCAAAATTTCGGTCGTAGATTCCAATCCCTTGACCGGTTCCTATCCACAATTTTTTATTGTGGTCTTCTGCTATACAATAGATATAATTATGCGGAATGCTATTTTCGTTATTTAGCTGGTTTCTATAGGTTTTTATATCGTAACCGTCGAATCTGTTAAGCCCGTCGAAGGTACCGAGCCATATAAAGCCCTGACTATCCTGAAATATGGATTTCACCGAACTATTGGACAAACCTCTATTCATCTCCCTGGGAAATTGTGCTAGGGTCAGCATACTTGAGTGAACAAGGATGAGAACGAATACCAGGATTAAGGCCTGACGAGAATATAGGAGTCTGTTGAAACTAGGCATGTTAGCAGTTTTGTTCGTATGGTATTTCCGATATCAGGTAAAATTATCGATTTATCCTATCATAGGTTATTATCTTGAAAACGACTATTTGCAATTGAAAACAGTCAAATTGAAGATTGTATGGCTAAAGATACGATTGTTTTTTAAAATAAGTGTATATTGTACGTTTATATAAAAAGGCCTGTATTACAGCTAACATTTTTGCTTTATAAAGCAAAAAAAATCGGGAAGAAAGTAATGAGTGTCTCCATTAAATAGTGTACAAACCAATTTAAAGCAGCTTTTGTGCTGATTTATCAAAAAATACTATACATCTAAATATATGCGGATCAATTTAATCTTATGTCTATTGTTTGTAGGACATTTTTCATTTGGACAGCAACTGAACAAAGAAGCCGTACTTGCTCAGCTAAATAAGGCAAACCAATACTGGCAGTCTCATCATAAGCCCGAGGTTTGGGCTTTTTGGGATCAGGCAGCTTATCATACCGGAAATATGGAATTCTATAAGATTTCAAAATCAGCGGGCGACTTAAAATATGCTGAGGATTGGGCCAAATACAATGATTGGAAAGGTGCCAAGTCTACCAATACACAACTTTGGAAATACAACTATGGAGAAACAGACGAACACGTTCTTTTTGGTGACTGGCAAATTTGTTTCCAAACCTATATCGATCTCTATCATTTATCGCCGAGCCCTGACAAGATTGCACGAGCTCAGGAAGTCATGGAATATCAGATCCACTCCAATAAACAGGACTATTGGTGGTGGGCCGATGGTTTGTATATGGTGATGCCCGTGATGGCGAAAATGTACAAATTGACAGGAAATTCACTTTATCTGGATAAGATGTATACTTATTTGCAATATGCCGATAGTATCATGTTTGATCGGGAAGAGAAATTGTATTACCGCGATGCAAAATATGTCTTCCCCAAACACCAGAGCTTACATGGCAAAAAGGATTTTTGGGCTCGTGGCGATGGCTGGGTGTTCGCTGCATTTGCAAAGGTTCTTCAAGATCTACCTCAGGAGGATAAACATTATACCTACTATCAGGATCGCTTTAAGGATATGGCAGCCGCTATCATTAATTGCCAACAGCAGGAGGGATTTTGGACTCGAAGCATGTTAGATCCCGAACATGCACCCGGTCGGGAAACAAGCGGAACGGCTTTTTTTACTTATGGACTGCTCTGGGGAATAAATAATGGCTTGCTAAGCGATTTTAAATTTAAAGATGCTGCGGTTAAAGGCTGGAAATATCTTAGTGAGATCGCTTTACAACCCGATGGCAGAATTGGGTATATACAACCTATCGGTGAAAAAGCTATCCCCGGACAGGTGGTGGATACCAACTCTACAGCTCCTTTTGGTGTAGGTGCGTTTTTATTAGCCGGCTCGGAAATGTATCGTTATTTAGCTAAAAAATAGACTGGATTTGAAAATGAAAAATAAGATTTTATTGTTCTTTGTTATTCTTCTGACAGGCCATACTGTCTTTGGACAGGGCTTGAAGAAGAAACCTGCATCAACAAAAGAGACGGATAGAGCTTTTTGGCTTAAAGAAATGGATCATATGCTGCGTCCCGTCCTCCGCAGTCTGGCCCATGATAGCCTGCGGTTAACTATGCCACAAATGACTTCTATACACGTGGATAATAAGGAACAGCGCATCAAAGTACAATATGTTGAAGTCTTGGGAAGGGTATTGTCAGGCATAGCACCCTGGCTTTCCTTGGATGGCGGTTCGGCTGAAGAGATAAAGTTACGCGATCAATACAGAGCATGGACTGTTCAAGCACTTAAAAATGCTTTGGACAGCAATGCGCGTGATTTTATGCGTTTTGATCTCGGTGGTCAACAGCTTGTTGATGCCTCATTTATCGCTTTGGGATTTATGCGCAGTCCTTGGCTGTGGGATCATATCGACAATCAGACAAAAAAGAATTTGGTAGCATCCATAAAAATTACACGCCAATTTCGACCGGCTTATTCAAATTGGTTACTCTTTTCAGCAATGAATGAAGTTTTTTTAGCGAAATATTCGGATGATTGGGATGTGATGCGTGTTGATTATGCGCTGCAGCAATTGGAACAGTGGTATGTTGGAGATGGAATGTATATGGATGGTCCGCATTATGCATTTGATTACTATAATAGTTATGTTATCCATCCCTTCTTGGCCGGAATTATGGATTTCATACAGTTGAAAACTAAAAACTATGATGGGATGTTTGCAAAAATCAAGCTCCGAAATGAGCGCTATGCCATTATTCAGGAACGGTTGATCAATGCCGACGGTAGCTTTCCTCCGACAGGAAGGTCCATAATCTATCGCGCGGCAGCTTTCCATCATCTTGCAGATATGGCGTTCAAGAGACGACTCCCTAGGGAACTCAGCGAAGGACAGGTGAAGGCTGCCCTGTCTGCGGTATTGAAAAAATCGACCGAAAACCCAAATACGTATGAAAATGGCTGGCTGACACTGGGTATGTATGGTAATCAGCCGGGCTTGGGTGATCCATACAATAATCAGGGGAGCCCCTATTTATGTTCAGTAATTTTTTTGCCTTTGGGATTACCCGACGGAGATTCTTTTTGGACAAGTGAAGCTAGCGACTGGAGTGCACGGCGTATCTGGTCAGGACAGGACTGGCATAAAGATCAGGGTAAAGCCATTCAATAACCCCAAATTCCGGGAATAAGTCTCCTTTCAAAAGGATCTGGTGGGCTCAACAAATGTATAAAAAATTCAATGAAACAATATCTAAATCAACTAGTAAGAGTGGGGATGCTCATTTGCGCGTGTCTCTTGTTTATTTACAATGCACAAGGGCAGAAAATTAAGAATACGCTTGTCGGAAATGGCTGGGCAAAGAACACGGTCAACACAACCGTATTTCGTAAAAATTCATTAACCAGCAATGGTAAATACCAATATATCGCTTATTATGATGAAGCTGGATATGTAGTTTTAGGCCAGCGATTACTTTCTGGCAAGGTATGGAAGTTGCGACGTACCGGCTATACTGGGCATGTGAAGGATGCTCATAATGTGATTAGTATTATGGTGGATAAGGCTGGATATCTCCACGTTTGTTGGGATCAGCATGACAGCAAGTTGAGATATGCACGTACCCTTCACCCCAATAGTCTTGTGCTAGGTTATGAGCAAGCCATGCTGGGACAAAATGAATCAAAGGTAACCTACCCTGAATTCTTAAAGCTGCCTAGTGGCGAGTTACTGTTTTTATATCGTGACGGCGGATCCGGTCATGGTAATCTTGTGGTCAATAAGTACGATAGTAAGCAGCAAAAATGGGAGCGGATGCATAGCAATCTGATTGATGGCGAGGGACGGAGAAATGCCTATTGGCAAAGTTATGTGGATCGTCGGGGGACGATACATCTTTCTTGGGTCTGGCGGGAGAGTCCCAACGTGGAAAGCAATCATGATATGGCTTATGCATGTTCAAAAGATGGCGGATTAACCTGGCAAAAGAGTAATGGCATGCGGTACGATTTGCCCATGAAAGAATCTACGGTCGAGTATGCGGCCCATATACCCCAGCAGCACGAATTGATTAATCAAACCTCTATCGCTGCGGATGAAAAAGGGAATCCTTTTATCGCTAGTTACTGGCGTGATGCAGGAACACAGATCCCGCAATATAAGGTAATCTATTTACAAGAGGGTGAATGGAAGATCCGGTCTTTTGATTTTAGAAAAACACCTTTTAGTTTGAGTGGTGGTGGAACAAAGGATATTCCAATCGCCAGGCCCCAGGTGTTGGTTCGCGGAAAAGACAATAAAATAATGTTGACGCTGGTCTTTCGGGATCAGGAGCGCGGTTACCGACCTTCGATACTGAGGTTGAATGGCATGCATCAAGAGGCAAATGACATTATTGATCTTTGTGAGCAGTCCGTAGGGGCTTGGGAACCTACATATGATACCCAGTTGTGGCAAAAGAAACGTAAAGTTGCTTTATTTGTGCAGTCTACAGTGCAAAAGGATGCTGAGGGACTCGCTGATGCTCCCGCGACAGCAATACGGGTAGTAGAATGGCGTGATTGAGAAAGAGTATGGCTCGAAAATATCCGGGTAAAAAGATTGTCGTCTTAACAGGTTTTCTACATCGCTATTATTTGATAAGAGAGCTAGATAAGCTCAATAAAAACGATTTTGTACGCAACGAATTTTATCAATAACAATCATAATTACACGGAAGTATAGTGGATACAAATTCTTAATCCACTTTTAAGCTGTCGACCGGATTAGCTTTTGCAGCGGCTATTGCTCTGGTACATAGGGTTAGAATAGCAATTAACAGTGCGATGATCCCGGCAACTACAAGTATCCACCAGCTGACCGAAATGCGATAAGCGAACTCTTGCAGCCACTGGTTCATCAATAACCATCCGAGCGGCAGTGCAATCAACAGGGCTATACCGACCAGTTTAACCATATCAGAGCACAGAAGATAAACGAGGTTGCTTAATGTTGCACCTAATGTTTTGCGTATACCAATTTCTTTTATTCGCAATTGAATAGCAAATGTGATTACACCAAATAGTCCTAAACAGGCAATAACGATAGACAATAAGGCAAAAATTAATAGTATTTGACCCTGTTTTATTTCCGAATTGTATTGATGTTCAAAGGTCTTATCTAAAAATGTGTATTCTAAAGGATAATCGGGTACATATTTACTGTAAACTTTGTTTATATGCGAAATTGTATGCTCTACATTTGTCGATTTCATGCGAATATAAATATTGTCCATTTCCATTTTATTAGCTGGAAGTTCTAGGATAAGAGGCTCTATTTTGTGCTGAAGCGAATAAATATGAAAGTCGCCGACCACCCCGATAACAGATTTCAGGATGGATTTTCCAGTTGTGTCTCTTCCAAATTCGATCCTTTTACCTATAGCGTTTGTCCAGCCTTGTTTTTTTGCAAATGCTGCGTTTATAATGACAGAGGCGCTATCTGTTGGCATGGTACTGTCGAAATTTCTTCCCTTAACCAGTTGAATATGCATTGCTGGGATAAAATTAGGGTCAATTTTTAAGGTATTGGCGAGTGTAAAGTTGGGATCAATTTTTCCATTATTTTCAACATTGAAAGTTCCCACGCCAATGTCGTTTTTCCCAATTGGATTGCTGGCGAACGCTACTTCTGTGATATGGCTATCTTCAAGTAAGCTATTTCTGAGCTCGTCACCTTTATTGCGAGTGGATTCATTGTCCAGATGGAAAACCATGACCTGATTTTTGTCAAAACCCAGGTTTTTTGTCGTCATAAAATTCAATTGTAGAAAAATGACCATGGTGGATACAATAAGCAATACTGCGATTACAAATTGAAAAACCACAAGTGATTTTCTTAGTAGATGTTGGAATCCATGTGTTCCGATCTGATTTTTTAGCGAAGGAATAGTCTTTAGTCCAGCAAGTACTAAAGCTGGATAAATACCGGTAGTGAATACTAAAAATACGATAAATGGAAGTACAAACAGTAAGGTTTTCCCTATTCCAAAATGCCATAAATCCAATTGCTTACCGATCATTTGGTTTAGCCATGGAAGAAAAGTTGACGCCAGCAATATGCTTAACAATGCTGCACAAAAGATGATTAAAGACGTTTCAACAAGAAACTGCTTTGTTAGATTTAAAGTGCTGGATCCGATTACTTTTCGGACGGCAATTTCTCTCATCCTTATTGAAGCCTGCGCCGTCGTGATATTAATATAATTTACGATTGCAATTAAAAGTACTAATGCACCGACAATGGAAAAGATGTAAACATATTTGATATTGCTATTATTGCCAAGCTCATAACTTAGATTAGAATGCAGGTGGATATCCGTAATTGGTTGTAATTCGATTTTATAATCAAAATCGAGGTCCCGTCCATGAATATATTTTTTTACGATGTAAGGAAGTTTTTTTTGAAGTTGGGGCAAGTATGACTGATCTTTTAATAGTACATAAGTATAAAGGTAAAGTTGATTCCAATCAGGATTAAAGTCTTTTGAAAAGGAACGGATAGCTCTGAAGCTGAAATGTGTATTTTGAGGTACATTTTGTATAACAGCCGTGACAAGGCTGGGTTCAGATTTATTGAAATAAAGCGTTTTATTGACTGCTGTTTCTACGGATCCAAATAATTGCACGGCTAAGTCTTCTGTCAGTACAATAGACTGGGGATTAGCCAATGCCGTTGCAGGATTGCCAGCAAGAAAATTATAGTCAAATAGATTGAAGAAATTCTTGTCTGCGAGGAAGATTTCGTTGACTTTTGTTTGTTGATTATCAATGGTAATTATACCACCGCCCTCGATATCTAATCGGGTAGCTTCCTTTACGCCTGGAAATTCATCTTTAATAACATTTGCAAGGGGACCTGCAGTTCCTGTTATATCAAAGGAACCACCATCCCATTTTCCGTGGGAAACAACGCGATATATACGGTCTGCCTGCGTAAAATAACGATCATAACTCAATTCATCATTCACAAATAAGAGGATAATCCAGCATGCGGCTAGGCCCAACGATAATCCTAGTATATTGATTAAGGAGAAGATTTTGTTTCTGAACAATTTCCGCCAACCGACTTTTAAGTAATTATACATGATTTCCTAATTTTAATCTTAAAAATTCATTGCATTGCATATCATTTTTATTTCATGCAACATGCTTGAGATCAATTAGTTTTAATTGCATCAATAGTTTTGCCTAAGCTTTAAGTGTTTAGTATTCAGTGTTTTGATTGTTTTTGTAGCCGTATTAAATTGTTCGATTGTGAACAATACTGTTCGCTTGCGAACGGAGAATGATTACATAGTTAGCCAGCTCACATCTTATGGCTTCAATTCATCTTTTAGCCAGCATTTAATAGGGTGTACGCATGTGAACAATATCGCAATAAACTGTTCGCATCCGTACAGCTACTTTTTCTGAAAAAGATATGGAATATGCTTTAAAAGGTCATAGAAGCCGTTATTGAACTCACAGGACAACTGGTATAGTATTTGGCACGGAGCTAATAAAATTGATCTTAAGTTCTTTATGCATTTTGAAGTTCACCTTTTCATTTCAGTCATTCACCGAGTTTTACCCGTTGTTGATCTAAAGTCTGTGAGCAAGAAGCATCTAGAGTAGTAGTTTTGAATCAACAAATAAGAATAGAAAAAACTTACACGATAAAATAAAGATATTATGAAAATGCTAGTAAAAACAATCGCAGCAGCAGCCTTAATCGCAATTTCAACATGTGCTATGGCAGCTGAAGGTCCCGGATCAAAATCAGCAAAAACAAACGTTAACCTATCAACAGCAGACTTTGCTTTAGAGCACTATGTTGCTGTAATGACTGAAGGTGAATCGGCTGGTGTAGAACAATTGTTTGCTGAGGATTTTAATCAAAAGGTCCAAACGGCAAAACTGAAGTCAAATAGCCGTAGTGAAGTGGTTAAGTCCTTGAAAAAACAAAAAGGCGAAAAGCTCAACTGTACAGTGAGTACAGATGTACTTGAAGAATCAGCAGATTATATGGTGGCCAGGGTGACCTTGAAATTTGAGGATTTCAGCAAGACAGATCTAGTGACTTTTGTCCGTGAAGGAAATGACTGGAAAGTGTCCAAATCGATCAATTCGTATAAATAGGAGTCATTTTAATTCAATATATAAGTTGTAGGGCCACATCAGGAGATGTGGCTTTTTTTATGTTATTGTGGACAGTTCGTTTTTCTAACTCTAACTTACGAAACGTGCGCTAACATTCAGCATCGTTATACGTGAATTTGCTAATCATCATTTGCTTCTTTCGGGACAAGTGCTCACTTATGGCAGGAACCAAGTTATCTTATAGATACGTATTCCTTTGCTGTTTCTTTGCTTTTTTACCAACGAAACACCAATGAAACACCGAAGAAACACCGAAGAAACACCAAAGAAATAGCAGACGAAGCCCAAGCCAATCCCAAAGAAGACCCGAACAAAGAGCAAAGAAACACCAAAGAAACGGCAAAGAATCAGCAAGGAATAAGCATAGCTATTTCATTAAAAATTCTCTTTTTTAACTAAATCTTGACCAATAGTGGTGTATCAGTTAATTGAGTGAAATCAATGAAATACGACGAATATTCTTAAGTTTGCGGCATTAACCTGTATTATATTCAAAAAGTGATTCAATTTAGTTTAGACACTCGGTTGAAGTTCCCACTTTAATAGTTATAGCATAAAAAGCTTATTAATATCAAATGAACGCAAATAGATTATTGTTATTTTTATTATTGCTATCCGTCACATTGAAAGGCTATGCTCAAGAAGCATTTGAAGGGGAAATTATTTATCAAAATAGCTTTCAAAGTAAGAATTCAAGCGTCACTAGTGAACAAATGAAGATTCTTCTAGGTGATAAGCAAGAATATTTTATTAAATCGGGGAATTATAAATCGTGCACAAATGGTGTCGGTATAACAATACAGTTATATATTGGTGAAACCAATAGACTTTACAATAAGACGAGCCGATCCGACACACTTTATTGGTTTGATGCCGATGTGAAATCAGATGCAGTTATAAGTTATGAGCTCGTTAAGAATAAAGAGAAAATATTGGGGGAAGATTGTGATGCCTTGATTTTAAAGACGCAAGGTGGGCAGACAACCTATTTCTACACATCAAAGTACCCTGTTGATTTTACGAAGTATCAGATGCATAATTATGGAAACTGGAACTACTATTTATCAAAAGCCAAGTCTGTTCCATTGAAAATTGTGGTCGATAATGAGCAATTCAAAATGGAATCGGTAGCTCAAAAGATTGAAGCAAGGGAGCTTCCTGACGATTTTTTTGCAATATCAGTCGATACACCGATAAAGAAAACGAAATAAATCAACTTGGTCAGCAGACAGTAATCATTAATCTTTTGCTAGGCTTTTTATGCGGTGTGCGTATGCGAACAATCTATTTTGAAACTGTTCGTATGCGCACATTTTCTTTTTCGTAAAGAATCTTGAAAATGCCTTTAAATGTGCTGAGAGGCACAAATGTTCTTATTGTAGCCACTGGTATAGTATTTGGCATGCAGCAGCTAAGATGGTTGTTATATTCACCTTTACATTTCCGCCATTCACCGATATTCAAATATCGTTGGTCTAAAGTCCATAGGCCAGAGATATATTGAACTTTAGTTTTGGATCAACAAGTAAGGGTATATAGACTAACACAATAGAACAAAAAGATAGTATGAAAGCATTCGTAAAAACATTCACGGCAGCAGCTTTAATCTGCTTATCGTCAGTTGCCATGGCAGCTGAAAAACCAGTATCAAAACCAGAAAAAATTAGCATTAATCTTTCCACAGCAGACTTCGCTTTGCAGCATTATGTTGCTGTAACGACGGCTGGAGAATCTGTGGGTTTAGAGCAATTATTTGCGGAAGATTTCAGCCAAAGGATCCAGGCTTCCAATATACAGACCTACTACGGACGCCAGGCTTTGATTAAATCTTTAAAAAAACAGCAGGGAGAAATTCTGAACTGTAAAACGCATATCAAGATTGTCGAAAAATCCGCAAATTATATGATTGCAAAAATTGTATTGAAATTTGACAGCTTTAGCATGACTGACCTAGTGACTTTAGTTTATGAGAATGGCAGTTGGCAGGTATCCAAGTCAGTCCATTCCTATCAGTAAGAACCACTCTTTTATTTTTTCTTCTTGGCTCCATTATTGTATAAATTCAGTTGCCGATAGAGCAATGGAATAGCGTGTTTTGTTCTAAATCGTTGAAACGAAGCAACTATGAGGTGTAAATTACCGAATGTGCTTGGAATTCTTTAGTTTTGAATACACTAGTTAGGGATAACCCTATGTCTCCTCGGCAAAGGAACGTTTGGAACAATTCAGAAATACGGACGAACAATGATATTGAAAGAAAGAATCGGTCACAATTACCTGAAATACCTGTTTACTGGTACGCTCTCGGCTTTGCTGGTTACAGGTTATGCGCAGGAAGTGGGGAAACAACAGAAAGAAAAGAAAGAGAAACAACAGCAACAGCAACATAGTGTGCAAGGTGGCGGCGGAGAGGTTCAAACCATGGATTCCATTGATGTCGTACGCGACTACCGGCCTATGCTGGCCGATGCGGTCAAAGTACGCCGTAGTCCGGATATGACGCATATCAACCGCGATGCTATCGAGACGGAGCTGCGCCAAATTGCCACAGCCACCTATTTAGCACAACAAAAATATAAACAGGCCTATTATCACGAATTGATGAAACGGCACCCAGACGCTTCGCAAAGTAATATCGATAATTATCGCATCAGCTATCTGGCTTATGGCGCTGGCGAATACAAAAGAGCGAGCGGTATGCTGGAGGCCATAAAACCTTCGGATGCCTTTTATCAGGGGGCGATCATGACATTAGGCCATATCGCTCTGGAGACTGGCGACAAGCAAGCTGCACGAAATGCTTTTGTCAAAGCGACAAAACTGGATTTAGACCAGCAAGTGAAAGCCGATGCGCTATTTAACTATGCTAAAATCTTGTTTGCAATGGACTCCACCCAAGCGGCACAAAAAGTCCTCGAAAAATATATCGCCCAAGAAGTGAAACCTGTCGATCCGGGTTCAAAAAGAAAGGAAAGTGCCGAAACACTATCCGCTGAAATTCTACGTGGGACGACCAACTTCCATGCCGGTGTTAGTATGCTGGAATCGCTAAAAGAGCGCGGTCGGGAGGTCAATGCGATCTATCAAAAGGTAACCTACTACCGCGGACTGGAGTTTTATAACGAGCGCGCTTTCGAAAATAGCATATCCATGTTTATGCGATCTGAAAAGTTTCCGGTCAATGCTGAAATGGCCGCTCTTGCAACCTATTGGAAAGCAGAGGCCATGTATGAAGTGCGCAAATTTGGTGAAGCCGTAGAAAACTTCTCCCAGTTTCTGAGCCTGCCCGTCGCTCGGAATAGCGACCTGTATAATTATGCAAATTATGGGTTGGCGTATGCGGCTTACCGAAACAACCGTTTTGAACTGGCGGCCAATTATTTTGAACGTTTTTTGGCTGCTGGAGGAAATGCGGTGGATCAAAATATACGGTATGATGTCATTGCACGCCTAGGCGATTCGTATCTGTGTCTGCGCGATTACGGCCGGGCAAATAAGTACTATGATCAGCTGATCGACAGCAAAGCGCCCAATCAGGATTATGCCCTATTCCAGCGCGGTATCTTATTTGGTCTGCAAGGTAACAACGAAACCAAGCTCAGTACGCTGCGGTCCGTTTTGAAGCAATTTCCATCTTCGAACTATGCGGATGATGCGGCCTTTGAAATTCCCTATACTTATTTCACGATGGGTGATTATGGTCGTGCTATCGAAGGATTGCAAGCAATGGTCGAAAAGTACCCCCGTAGCAGTTATATTCCCCGCGCTTTAATGACCATAGGGCTCGTGCAGTACAATAACGATGAGCCCGAAGCGGCGAAAGCGACTTTTCAGAAGGTGGTGGAGAAATATACCCGAACTGCTGAAGCCGAGCAGGCCATGCGTTTCATCGAAAATATTTACCTCGATCAGGGGGATGCTTCAAGCTATATCCGTTATGCTGTCGGTACCAATGTCAGTAATCTGAGTCCTGCAGAGCTAGATAACATGGCTTTCCAGGCTGCGCAGTCGCTATTCGCCAGGGGAGAATACGGAGCGGCTGTAGAAGCGATCAATGCCTATTTTGATAAATTTCCAAAACCCAGACAAGAAAAATTTGCCCGTTACATCCGTGGGGTGAGTTCGTACCGCACTGGGCATCCACAGGAAGCACTACACGATCTGAATATCATATTGAACGACTGGACGAGCAAATATTCAGAGAATACCTTGCTGACGGTTGCTGCGCTATATCTGGATCTTAAAGAATACAATGAAGCCATTGTGCACCTCAAAAAATTGGAGCTCAACGAAGAATATAAAAAGAACTATGGCTATGCGGTAACGAACCTGATGGTGTGTTACTTCGAACTCGGCGATATGGAGCAAATGGCTAAGTACGTGAGCCTGGTCAAGAATTACAACGGAGCAACGGAGGAAGAAATAGCGAAAGCGCATCTGTATAGTGGAAAAGCCTTGCTGAAAGAAAAGAATGTAGCGTCTGCCATGAAAGAATTCAACCTGGCCGCGCTGAAGAGCCAATCGGCAGTCGGCGCAGAAGCGCGGTATCGTGTGGGGCAGCTACAGTATGATAACAAGGAATATGATAAAGCGCTGGAAACAGCCTTTGATGTAATCAACAATAGGGAAGCACAAGAATATTGGGTTGCCAAGAGCTTCCTATTGCTTGCTGATGCCTATGCGCGTAAAGGCAATGCTTTCCAGGCGAAGAGTACCTTGAAAAGTGTGATTGACAATTATGATAAAAACGATGATATCGTGCCCGCGGCGAAAGAGCGCTTACAGAAGTTGAAGTAATACTTCTGAAAATTTGGCATACGCCAGATGTGATAGCGTTTTTCATTTCTTTCGAATGAAGAGGATCGTATGGAACATGAACCTAAAAAGCCCGAGAACAATCGGGCTTTTTACATTAAGTAGACTGCTATAAATCTGATAAGAAACCTCCCTAATAATTATAAACGGTATAAATCCAAGAAGGAAGATCTGTTTCTTTATCACTTAGTCTCCATAAGTGAATGATTTTATTCACATCGTCCTTCATAGCGGATTAAATCCTAATTTTTGTACAAAAACGAACCTTTTTTGAACAAATCAATACCATAGCGGAAATCTGCTGTGGTTATTTTTGTGTCGTCCCATTTGATCAATTTGATTTAAAGAAGACCAATATAGCATAGACTACAATAACCAATAGACTTGAAAATATGTTCAAATACGAAATGATAAACAAACAGCTATTCTCAAATTGGATAATAAATTTTTTTTTAACGCTTTTATTGTGCACTTCTGGATTGCTTGGTTTTTCTCAAAAAAATGAAGGGAAAAGCGGTTCGGGCAACACCGGGTATATTTTATTAAAACCAAAATACGATGGTCATTCAGTCTTGCGCAATCCTTTAAATGGTTGGGTAATGTATGCTCCCCGTAATGCCGATGATACGTATTGGGATATCGAATATTTTGTGCCAGCATTGGATAAAAAGGTAAAGGTCATTGATTATGCTTCGGCATGTTATGTACGCACGAGCTGGTCTTCGCTGAATCCCAGTGACGGTGTTTATGCCTGGGATGATCCAAACTCTAAAATAGGAAAGCTCCTTAAAGGCGCACAAACGAGAGGGTTGCCCATAGCGCTCCGTATTGTGGTAGATGGTCGCGATCAAGGTCAAAATACACCGAAATTTGTGTTCGACCTCGGAGCCAAATATTATTTGGAAAATGAAAATCATCCCGATAGGCAAACACCTTATCCTCAGGATGCGGTATTTAGAAAATACTATACCAAATTTATCACAGCTTTGGCCAAGGAATTTAATGATCCTGAAAAGACCTCTTTTATTGATGCCTATGGCTTGGGGAAATGGGGCGAAGCACATTATGTTGTCTATGAAGATCCCAAAATGGCAACACCCGAAAGTACTGAAAAAATAAAGGAAGAAACCCTGGACTGGGTGACCAGTTTATATGTTAACACATTTACAAAAGTTCCTTTGGTTATCAACTACCATCGTCTGGTCGGTCATCCCGAAAGTTGGGGAGCAGTCAACCCAAATAGTGAACGCTTATTGGATAAAGCTATTGATAAGGGGTATAGCCTTCGCCAAGATGCTTTTGGCATGACTGGCTATTACCAGAATTGGGAAAAGGATTTTGCCAAGAAATGGAATTTTAAGCGTCCTATCATTATGGAAGGAGGCTGGATTATTGCCCCAGGTAAGCACCGTTATTGGACAGACCCCAGTGGAAAATATAGAGAAGGTCATGATGAGGATGTGAGGAAAGGTGAGTTCGACCTGTCGGCCGAAGCCCATGTCAATATGATGGACTTTAGAGCGGGGGGAGAAACTGAATCCTGGTTTAAGTCCTTTGATTTGGTTCAACGGTTTATTACAGAAGGGGGGTACCGTGTATATCCAGACCAAATCAACCTCCCTCAAGATATCAAGTCGGGAAAAGTAGCGCAAATCGCCCATCGTTGGCAGAATATGGGCTGGGGCTATTTACCTAATAATATTCCACAATGGAACTACAAATATAAAGTTGCTTTTGCACTGTTAGATGCCAAAGGGAATGTTAAAAAGATTTTTGTAGATCTTCAGAGTGAACCGTCTGCTTGGTTGAAAGGTGCTGCTGCGAGTTATAAAATAAATGCAAAAGTAGATCTACCTGCAGGGATATATAGCTGGGCAGTCGCCATTGTTGATACGACCAAGGAAAATAAGCCGGCAATTCAACTTGCCCTTGATGGAGATTTGACGGCTCAAGGTTGGACAAAGCTTTCGGCATTGCAGGTAAAATAGAAAATTTTATTAATAACTCACACCTATTATGATAAAGCTGATCAATCTATCTTTGATATTGTCCCTTTTTTTTAGCCTGATAACCTCCAACCTTCTTGCACAGCAAAATATGGCCAATGTGTATGGTAGGCGAGCTCAATCCTTAAATGGAAAGTGGAACGCTATTGTAGACTTATACGACCAGGGAAGAAAAAACCAAATCTATCTGAATAAAAAAGCCGAAAACAAGACTGATTTTTATGAATACGCTTTCGAGAATGGTCTCCGTTTAAATGTACCTTCAGATTGGAACAGTCAAATGCCTGAACTTAAATATTACGAAGGTACTATCTGGTATGGCCGCAAGTTCGATGTAGTGAAAGAAAATAACGAAAGGTTGTTCTTGTATTTTGCTGCGGTAAGTTACCGTTGTCGCATATATCTCAATGGACAAGAGATTGCACAACATGAAGGTGGTTTTACCCCCTTTCAGATTGAAATAACGGATGCAGCTAAAGAAAACGATAATTTTTTGGCAGTTGAGGTAAATAATAGCCGGCAGGTTGATGCCATTCCGGCAATGGCCTTTGATTGGTGGAACTATGGCGGTATCACCCGAGATGTCTTTTTGGTAAGCACGCCAAAAGTTTTTATCGATGATTATTTTGTTCAATTGGACAAAACCAAAGCCGATAAAATCAATGCGAAGGTCAAACTTTCGGAAACGATGGCCAATTCCTCGGTAACTATCGAAATACCGGAACTACAACTAAAACAAACGCTTAAAACAGATGCTCAGGGAGAAGTAAAAACTTCATTCCTATCGAGAAAAATCAAACGTTGGTCGCCCACTTCACCTAAACTGTATAACGTGAAGATTTCAACGCGCGACGATCAAATAGAAGAGGAAATAGGTTTTCGCAATATTTGGGTAAAAGGGGAAGATATCTTCCTGAATGGCGAAGCTATTTTTCTTAAGTCCATTTCATTTCATGAGGAAATACCTCAGCGCAGAGGTCGTGCTTTTTCACAGGCAGATGCAGTGATGCTGCTTTCAGAAGCGAAAGCTTTGGGCTGTAATATGATTCGTTTGGCACATTATCCACAAAATGAATATATCGTGAGAATGGCCGAAAAAATGGGTTTCTTGTTGTGGGAAGAAATTCCCATTTGGCAAGGCATCAATTTTGAAAATGAATCGACCAAAGAGAAAGCCGGTAAAATGATGCGGGAAATGGTTGCTCGAGACAAAAATCGTTGCGCACTCGCTTTTTGGGGCGTAGCCAATGAAACCCAACCATCCGAGCCTAGAAATGCTTTTATCAGGCATTTGATTGCTACATGCAGAGCCATTGACACGACCAGGCTTATAACCGCTGCTTTTGATCTTGTTCGTTTCAATAAGGAGAAGGAAACCTTTGTTATGGATGATCCTTTTACGAAAGAATTGGACGTCGTAGCTGTCAACAAATATTTAGGCTGGTACCATTCCTGGCCAGTTTCTCCTGATAAAGCAGTATGGGATGTGGCAAAAGGCCAGCCCTTAATTATTTCTGAATTTGGAGGCGAGGCGCTGTATGGCAAAACGGGCGAAAAGGATGTCGTCAGTTCATGGAGTGAAGATTACCAAGCGACTTTGTACAAAAACAACCTCGAAATGTTTAAGCATATTCCAAACCTGCGCGGAACTTCACCTTGGGTGCTATTTGATTTCCGTTCGCCGTTCCGTTTTCATCCGACCAACCAAGATGGCTGGAACCGCAAAGGATTGATCTCAGACCAAGGCTACCGAAAGAAAGCCTGGTTTCTGATGAAGCATTATTATGATAATAAATAAGACTTCAATTACGAAACCGAGCTTAAAGAGGAGTATCACAGTGACACTATTTTTTCGATGCCTACAAAAATAATATACTGAAAAGAATGAAAGCACCTAAACTATCGAAACACAAAATGGATGAATACAGGACAAGTATCTATAAATACTTTAAAATGATGTGCCTAATGGGGTTTTTCCTGCTGGCATCCTTGTTAAAGGCTCAAGATGCTATCGATTTATCAGGAACTTGGGGGTTCCAGACGGACGTGATGGATTTCCGTAGAGGATCGCTGTCCCCCCGCTATAATCATCTTTTGCAAGAAACAATTAAGCTTCCCGGTATTACCGATGATTATCAGATAGGATATAAAAATCCCTATAAATATATCGATCGCCTGACCCGAAAATACGAATACATGGGACCGGCATGGTACCAACGTGATATTGAAATCCCTGCCGAATGGAAAGGGAAAAAAATATTCCTATACTTTGAGCGTACCCACTGGTTGAGTTCAGTTTTTGTAGATACCAAGGAAGTCAGCAGTATTGATTATGTAAGTGTGCCCCACAACCACGATCTGAGCTCATTTGTAAAGCCCGGAAAGAAGCATCGCATGACCATTTGTATCGATAACCGGTTTCAGTATAATACACATAAATGGAACCATGCGCATACTGAATTTACGCAGATTAACTGGAACGGTATTCTAGGAGAAATAAAACTGCTGGCCATAGACCCAGTTTATCTGGAAGATCTTCAGGTATATCCAAATATAGCCGATCAGTCCATAAAAGTAAAATTACGGGTAAATAATGCGACCAAAAAACAGATAAAGGGCAAAGTGTCTTTCGTCATCGAGGGAACAAACTACAGTCTTAAGGATGAAGTTGCACTGGTAAGTACCGATTCGGTGACCTTCGTAGAGACCACTATTCCATTAGGTAAGCATATCAAATTGTGGGATGAGTTTAACCCAAACCTCTATCGTATAAATTGTCAACTGAATACCTCCGACGGCAAAAACAGCTACCGACATGAAAAAGCGACAACCTTTGGTATGCGTGAAGTAAAACAAGGAAAAAACCATGTACTGCTCAATAATCGTCCCATCCATTTAAGAGGCAATGTAGAAAATGCAGTGTTTCCAAAAACAGGCCATGCTCCGCTCGACGATGCCTCTTGGGAACGAATCATGGTGCTGATGAAGGCGTATGGCATGAACCATTTACGATTCCATTCATGGTGCCCGCCGGCGGCGGCCTTTCGCATGGCAGACAAACATGGAATATATTTTGAAGTGGAAATGCCTATGTGGGGCAAAGATGCCGAACCCGACGAGTCTAGATATAACTTCTTCCGTAGGGAAATTAAAGCTATTTTAAAAGAATATGGCAACCATCCTTCTTTTGTTCTGTACTGCAACGGAAATGAAATTACCGGGAATTTCGACTTTATCGAGGAGTTGACTGCCGAAGGCAGAAAAGCTGATCCCCGTCATCTTTACAGCGGTTCCACGGCACGAACACGCGTTAAATCAGATCAATATTACGTTTCCCAGCAAACCAATAAAGGGCCGGTGAAGGTGTACGAAGGTCTGCCCGGTACCGATTGGGACAAGAATTTGGAATCTGATGTAGATGTGCCCGTCATTTCACACGAGTCAGGACAACGCTGTATTTATCCAAATTTTGATGAAATAAAGAAATATGCCAACAGTCCCGTAGAGGCCCGCAATTTTGAAGTATTTAGCGATCTATTACAAAAAAATGGCATGTTGGACCAAGCAAAGGATTTCTTCAGAGCATCTGGTGCGTTAACCGTGCTGGAGTACAAAGCCGTGATCGAAGCTCTGTTGCGATCAGGTAAATCTGCCGGATTTCAGCTTTTGTCGATGAATGACTTTCCGGGACAAGGGTACGCGCCCGTGGGGATCTTCGATCCTTTCTGGGATTCGAAAGGATTGGTTACAGCAGAAAAATTCAGCGAGTTTTGCGCGCCAACGGTCGCTCTACTGCGCTACGATAAAAGCAGTTTTTTCAACACAGAAACATTTAGGGGAAAAGCCGAGGTATATAACTTTAGCAATTCTGCACTTGAAAATGCGAAAATTAAATGGTGGTTGACCGATACCGCTGGCAACGTATTGAAAAAGGGAACACTGAAAAAGCAAACCATTGCCAACGAAAATGTATCGCCGGTAGGTGAATTTGAGATTTCCCTAAAAAACATCAGCACCCAAAAAGTTACGGTTCATCTTGCGGTGAACGATAGCATTAAGAATAGCTGGGACATTTGGGTATATCCAAAGCATCAACATCTGATGCAGTCTACAGCTAATGTATTGTACACCGATGTCTACGATGATGTTGCAAAAAGGCAGTTGGCCCAGGGTAAAACCGTGGTTCTTTATCCTTCTCCAGACCAGGTGAAAGGTCGAAAGTCACTGTTTCACAATCATTTTTGGAACCCCATTATGTTTGCATGGGCACCGATGACCATCGGCAATCTGGTTCATCATAAGCAGGCCATGTTTAATGATTTTCTTACTTCATACCATACCGATTGGCAGTGGTGGGATATCCTGAACCATGCAAAAGTAATCGAAATGCAACATGCACCACAACAACTGCGTCCATTTATACAGGTCATCGACAGCTACGACAACAACCAGAAATTGGGTATAGGTTTCGAAGCCAAACTGCACGGCGGGAAATTGCTGGTACTGGCATTGGATACCAAAAATGATATGGATAACCGTCCCGCTACCCAACAATTGTTGTACAGTATCGATAATTATGTAAAAAGTGAGAAATTCTCGCCGCAAGTGGCCGTGGACGAAACTTTTATTCAATCATTTTTAGAGAAATAAGAAAGATTTACACAATGGTAAGAACAATGATATTATCTGTGATGACTGTTTTTTTGGGTCAGCCCCTCATGGCACAGGAAATTAGGTTAGAAGAGAAAGCGTCTGTAAACCAGGTTTATAATAAGGCTGTCGAGGCGGAAAATGCATTATCTTTGAATGATTTGGACATCGAATCGGGCTATGTACTTTATCAGACCGAGATAAACACTGATGCCGAAAGCGAAGAGCTGGAATTGGAAAACGTACGCGATTATGCCGTGGTCTATGTCGACGGTAAGGTACAGGGTAGCCTGACAGATAAGAGTAAAAAACTAGCCATCAAAACACATCCAGGCAAACACTTACTTCAATTTTATGTCGAGAATATTGGCCGGATCACTTACGGACCAGAAATTACAGATAATTCAAAAGGGATATTTGGCACCATTACTTTAGACGGAAACGACCTTCAAGACTGGAAAATGATCCCCTTAACGGTGCGTAATTATCCACTGAAGGATTTGGTTTTTGAACAAAGATCAGTTAATGACAGCCCCGGTTTTTACAAAGGTCAGTTCGAACACAATCTGTCCGGAAACAAGTATCTTAATATGACAGGATGGGGAATGGGCGAGGTATGGTTAAATCAAAAATATTTGGGATCTTACTGGGAGGAAGAAAAACAGCAGTCGATATTAATTCCTTCTACGGATTTAAAACCCGGAAAAAATGAACTTGTAATCTTCGAACTCAAAAATAATCAGCAAAAGAAGATAAGTTTGTCCCCAACGCCTGTTTTTAAGTAAATTGGTACTGTTGGCTTCGCATGGATCTGAACAGCTGAAAAAGAGCTAAGGCCAGAATTTCGACGAAGCTCATTGCCTAATAGTATGATAATCGAAGTTTATAGAACCACTGATCAACAATTAGCAGCAGGGTATTTTGATTGAACCTGGCACGCGTAAATCTTGGATAGAAATTTAAACAGCTTTAGTAGCATCGGTAAATGAATAAATACAGTCTGATAATTTGTTTCGTCGTTTTTTGGGGACAATGTGTTCTCGGTATCGATCTTTCGAGGTATAGGTTTCATCTGATGCCCGAAACTTCCTATTATGGCGGTATACAGAGCATCGCAAAAGATAGTTTAGGGCGTATTTGGTACACGGGGCCCGATGCGCTCTTCATGTACGATGGCAATAGTTTTTATCAGTTAAATGATATCGTCTCTGCGATCAAACCAACGCAAAAATGGGGTTATGGTTCTTTAATTCGGGATAAAAAGGGAAATCTGTTTCTAGCTTCTGGGCAAGGCTTATTAAAATTCGATTACGAACGGTTTTCTTTTCATGTCGTGGTTCCCGGAATGATCCGTTCGCTTTGTGTACATAGCGATGGTCAGGTTTACATGCTGTCAGACAATAGCATACTACGCTATAATCCGCAAAATAAACAGACAGAAAGCTTTTTATTGCCCAAAAACAAGTCTTTCCAAAATATATTGAGTGCTAAAGATCAGGTGTTTCTAAGCCAAGGGGCTGTCGTGTATCAAGTTGAAATGACGAAAAAACGCCTAATCCAGTTTGCGGATTTTGGTAGTACGACAAATCAGGTGAACGATGCGGTCGCGTACGGGGGGGGATATTACTTTTTAACACAACGAGGGGGAATCCATGTAACAGATTTAACAGGTAACTTAAAACAGAAGATCCCAGTAAGCATAATGGGAAATTCAGCCGTGTTAACCAAAAAATTATATTTGGACCAAACCGGGGTGATCTGGGTGGCTACGCAAGCTGGATTGTATCTTTATGATCCATCCAATGAAAGCAGCAGCACCTTGCAAATGAACTTGAACGATGCTTATTCATTACCGAATAACTCGATATGGACAATTTATCCGGATCCGGACCAAGGGGCCTGGATAGGTACTTACGGTGGTAAAATAGCTTATAGCTCGCTTTACGATTCCCGAGTACGTTACTTCAAGCCCAGCCCAGGGGGACTCAATCACCCCATAGTCAGTAGTTTTCAGGAAGATCATCTGGGAAATATATGGATCGGTACCGAGGGGGGGAGCCTGAATTACTGGAATAGAAAAAAGGATCAGTTTAACCGTCCAGAAAAATCGCAGGGTAGTTCGTCAAGTCCCCATATGATTAAACGCCTGAAATTTGACCTAACGAGCAAAAAACTGTTGATTTCAGCCTATAACGGCGGTATTGGCAGTTATGATGTGGACAGTCAGCATTTCAGCAGTTTCAATTTCCGCTCTCCGGAGAGCCAGCAACCACTCACCGTTTATGATTTTGTAAACGATAAGGAAGGCACCTGGTGGATGACAGATCCCGATAAATCATTTTTATATCGCAAGAAGCCGCTAGGTCCTATAGAGATGGTGAGCGTCCTTGATGCGCAGGGCAAAAAAATGAAACTCGAAGTCGAAGCATTATATGTGAATAATCAAGATCAGCTCTGTTTAATTAGCCATCAAGGATTTTTTGTTGTAAATCCCCATACGTTAAAGGTATTGAAACACTACGCGCTCAAAGATGCTTCCTATTCAGCAAATTACCTGTGTAGTTATACAGTGACTTCAAATGGCGAAGTATGGTTGGGGACATTGGGTAAAGGCGTAAATGTACTCAAAAGAGATGGGACATATGTCAACTATAGTGTAAGTAACGGATTCCCGGCGAAAATGGTATTTGGCATATTAGAAGATGTTGCCACGAAAAATATCTGGTTAAGTACCAGTGATGGTCTTTTTTGTTTCAATTGGAAATCCAGTAAATTTGAGAAAGCCAGATTTTATCAGGAAAATAACATTGGTTCATTTTATATTCATGCCGCTTACAAAACTTCCAGGGGTGAAATGCTGTTTGGTGGTACCAATGGATTTCTACTTTTCGATCCGGCGTACCTCAATAAAAATCTGCAAAAACCCAAAGTTTTTTTTACAGGATTTCTGGTCAACAATAAACTCGTGAAACCAGCGGATGGCTCATCAGTTTTAACGAAAGACATTGGCAGTCTTTCCAATCAAAAAGAAGACAAGATAAGGCTCTCCAGTAGCCAGTCCAATGTAGAAATTAAGTTTTCGGCAAATAGTTATCTATCCGCAGAGAAGAACCAGTTCGCTTACCGGATGTTGGGGCTTGGTGAAGACTGGCAAATCAGTCATGCCAACCAGAAATCTGTACAGTTTCTCAACCTTTCGGGCGGAGATTATATCTTTGAAATCAAGGCTTCCAACAATGATGGGCTATGGGGCGATCAAATATCACGATTATACATCCATGTCGATCCACCATTTTTCTTGTCCTGGTGGGCATATTGCTGCTATGCAGCACTTGTTTTTGCTCTGCTCTTTTTCATAATGAGATATTACAGCAATAAAAGAGTGTTTAAAGAGCGATTAGCACTCGAGCGTTTAAAAGAACAGAATATGCAAGAGCTGAACCAGGCGCGTACCGACTTCTTTACCAATATCTCACACGATTTAAAAACACCGCTAACCTTGGTTTTACAGCCGCTTAAGCAACTCAAAGACACTATTGTATCCAACGATACGGCTTTGGTATACATGGATTTAATAGAAAAAAATGTATCCAGAATACAGCGGATGATTAGCCAATTGCTGCGCTTTCGCGAAATAGAAAGCCAAAAAATTACGCTCAATCCGCAGGTTGGTGATTTTATCAATTTTGTAAGGGATATATTTAGCCTGTTTGAGCTCTATGCCAATAAAAAAGGTGTTGAAACCAATATTTCCGCGTACAAGGACAATTTATATGTTGCCTTTGATTACGATGTTATCGAAAAAATATTGACTAATCTGTTCTCCAATGCCCTAAAATATACACCAGATAATGGGTATGTGGGCGTACGTATCTATAGTGCAACAGCAGAAGAAAAAGAACGGTTTCCTTCGTTAAATCCGAAGGAAGTCGAATACATCTCCATTGAAGTTATAAATACCGGTGATTGTTTTTCTGAAGAACAGATCGCGACACTTTACACTTCTTTCAACCGCTTATCTTCTCATCGGCCAACTTTTGAAGAAAGTTCAGGACTTGGACTTGCTATTGTGAAAGAACTGGTAGATGTGCTTGAGGGTAAAATATGGATGGTCAATAAGACCGATAAAATTTCATTTAACCTTTCACTACCGTTAAGGAAACAGGCCGGGGCAGGGGACATGCAGCCTAACGTGTATGATTACACCGTTTCTGAAATCGACGATATTATCACGCAGGATACTGCAGCCCCAGAAACAGGATCGATCCCTATAAAAAAGACAGATAATATCCTGCTCATTGAAGATGACCAACAACTGCGTGTTTACCTGGAGCAGCGTCTGGCCGAAAAATATAATGTATATACAGCAAGTGACGGCGAAGAGGGCTTAATTAAAGCCGAAAAAATTTATCCGCAACTTATTATTACCGATTTGATCATGCCAAATCGCAATGGCTTGGAAGTATGCCGTAGCCTTAGACAAAATTTTAAGACGAGCCATATTCCTATTATTATGATTTCGGGTACGGGAGATGACAACCAGCATAAAATAAAAGCATTGGAATATGGCGCTAATGTGTTTATTGATAAACCGTTTCATGTCGACTACCTGTTGCAACAGACGGAAACCATTCTAAGAAATCAGCGGGAACTAAAAGAAAAATACAGCAAACACATTCAGGTAGATCCCTCCAATGTAACCGTTACCTCCATGGACGAGGAACTGCTGATTAAGGCCATTCAGGTAATTGAAGAAAATATTGACAATGCCAGTTATTCCGTAGAAGATTTTGTGGCTGATATGAACGTAGGCAGAACCATTCTTTATCAAAAAATACATGATATTGTGGGAATGTCCATCAAAGAATTTATTTTGAATATGCGGCTGAAAAGAAGTGCTTATCTGTTAGAAAAATCGGATTTGACGATAGCGGAAGTTGCTTACCAAACCGGGTTTAACAATGCCAAATACTTTAGCGTCTGTTTCAAAAAACAGTTTGAACTGAGCCCTTCAGAGTTTAAGAAAAAGGTTTCGAGTGGAAAGAAATAAAAATACAGCCAATAGTTGACCGATATACCCTTTCAGATAGGTGAAAGGCCATTCTATATTTTTGAAATACTAACGATCATGAAAATGACAATTTTTAGAAAAACGCTTCTGCTTACATATTGCTTTTGCTTGTTTAACGTAATTTATCTGACAGCGGCTGTCGCCCAAAAGGTAGATGAGACTTCGATCAGCCCCAATAAATACAAGAGTGGTTCCCAGTCAGAACGTATACAAAAAGCCATAAATGAAGCAAAAAAGTCGACTGGGAAAGTAGTGATCCCTAAATACGATGCGGTAACAAAAAAAAGTGTCTGGCTCATCGATCAGGCCATTTTGCTTCCGGGCGATTTTGAACTTGAATTGAATAACTGTACCATTAAGCTATCGGATAAATGCCGGGATAATTTTATTCGTTCGGCAAATGCAGGGCTGGCAATTAAAGATATAGCACCCACAAAGAATATCCGGATTATTGGAAAAGGAAATGTTCTTTTAGAAGGAGCTGATCATCCCAGAGCTACCGGTGACCATAATAAAATCTTGTCCTTAAATCCCAGCGGATTTGGAGAATCTTATGGTACAGATGCAGGTAAGCCCGGAGAGAACCAAAAAGGTGGATGGAGGAACCACGCCATTATATTGGCGCACACTGATGTATTTGAAGTTAGCGGCATTACATTAAAGGATTATCATGGGCATGGACTGGTATTGGAACGCTGTACAAACGGTAAGGTAAGCGATATTACTTTTAACGTAAGGCAGGCAGTAACTGTTGATGGAGTAGACAAACAGATTTTGAACCAAGACGGCATGGGCATACGTTTTGGCTGTAAAAATATTATTATTGCGAATTGCAAAGGTAAAAGCGGCGACGACTTTATTAATATAGGGTTGACAGATACCGGAGTGGGAGCAGGTGAAGAAAATGTAAATGTGGTAAGTGGTTCGATTTATAGGGGCGAAATCGACAACATTTCAACTATTTATCTCCAGAACTGGCAGGACTTCTATTCAATTTCACACCGATCCATACGGATTATGCCTGTGGGTAAACTTCGTATAAGTCATGTTTTTATCGAGAATATGGTCATCAGTCCGCTAGCAAAACAAGGTTTGGTGGTCGAGTATGGCGAGCATGTGCAGGGCTTATTTGTACGAAATTTAATCAGTCATCAACCTATAAAAGCCAAAGGTATCTCGCAGGCCAGTTTCCGCGATATCATTTATAAAGGTCGGGGTGAAGCTATCGATGTGCAACCAAGCGATACCGTTATCCTAGATCATCTAATGCGTATAAAAAACGAATAATAAAGCGCTTCTAACCTCCATTTTACAGCGAAAAACACATCTTTTTGCCTTTTGTACAAAATCAAACCATTTTCGTACAAAAACGAACCCTACGAATTGGTGATGATTATAGTTTTGTCTTAACCAATTTTAAAAAAGCAAAATATGTGTATGAAAATTCCTCCCGACCACGTGATTAGGCTCACGCAGGGTAATCCGAACTTTACAAAAATCAATAGCAAGGCGCAACGGAATTTTAGGTTTCGTCAATAAGAACGAAAACGAAGTCTTGCCATCGGCATTGCGCATGCATTTGCAGCAATGAGATAGTATGTATCACAAAATTTAAATTAAAAATCCAAGCCTATTGAAGCAGACCTATTTTAAACTCATATTCTTTACGAGAAAGGGAAAGTAAAGAACGCAAGTAAATTTTAAACTAACCATTATAAATCAATGATACAAAAGATACATATCTGGCTCAGGAGCTGGATAATGAGTGCTACCCTATCGGTGGTGGCGGCTAATTATGCTTATTCGCAAGCAACAGATCAAATAAATGTCAAAGGTCAGGTCACCAACGATGCAGGAGAAGGACTTAAGGGTGTTTCGGTTATGATTAAAGGGGCGAAAACCGGTGTTCAGACAGATGCAAATGGCCGTTATACCATTCTGGCGCCACGCACGGCTACGCTACTTTTTACCTACATCGGTTTTAATAACCAGGAATTAAAGGTCAATCCATCAGGAATCATCAATGTGAAGATGTCAGGAAATAATGTCCTGGATCAGGTTGTGGTCGTAGGGTATGGTACAGCCAAGAAGAAAGATTTAACAGGAGGTTTGGCTGTGGTCGGAAAAGAGCAGCTAAGCATGGTATCTACCTCAAACCTGATGGATCGCTTGGTGGGGCAGGTGGCCGGTTTTTCCATTACGACCGGAGAAGCTGCGCCGGGAGCATCACAGACCCTGTTGATACGGGGTGAAAATTCGATATCGGCCAACAATAGTCCATTGATTATTTTAGATGGTATTCCCTACAGCGGATCCCTGGCAGATATCGATCCCAACAACGTCGAAAACCTTTCGATCTTAAAAGATGCCTCGGCTTCGGCCATCTACGGTTCGCGTGCGGCCAATGGGGTTATTCTGATACAAACCAAAAGGGGGGCGCTGGGTAGAGCTCAGGTAAACTATAAAGGTTTGATCGGCATGGCCGAGCCTATGCAACGCATCAATGTTATGGGGCCAAATGAATATATCCGCTTTCAACAAGATATTGCCCGAATTAGGCAAGGCTATACTGGAGCGCTATTAGATCCTATCGCCGGGGATATTATTAGCGTAACAGAGCGCGGTAATTATGCGAAAGGCATTACTAACAATTGGCAGGATTACGTCTTTCGAAAAGCCATGACCATGGATCATCAGTTGAGCATTTCCGGTGGAACAGAAAATACAAAATATATGGCTGCCCTTGCTGCTTTGGATCAAGAGGGTGTGGTATACAATTCTAAGTTGTCCCGTTTAAATATTACCACAAATGTGGATCAGACTTTTAATAAATGGTTAACCACTGGTGTTGGCCTGCAATATACCCGGAAAAGCGACGGTGGTATTACGCCAAATTTGGAACATGCCATAAAACAAAGTCCTTATGGGAGCTATAAAGACGAATCGGGGAAGTATGTGCCCGAACCCATGGAGTATTCATTGATCGTCAATCCGATGCGCAACGTCAATGCGATTCAGGATAGGTATAATAACAACTTCTTTCTTTCTGGCTATGCCAATATTTTGCTGCCGGTGGAGGGTCTTTCCTTACGATCAAATTTTGGTTATAATTATCGGAACGGATTTACCGGAACCTATTACGGGCGCAATACTTTTGAAGGCAGGGATCAGGGTACGCAGGCCGGAGGCAGTGCTTCCATTAACAATTCCAATTATAACGATTATACCTGGGAGAACCTGCTCAAATACGAGCGGCAGATCGGCGATCATCGTTTTGATGTGACGGGTTTATTCAGTATGCAAAAAACGAAAAGCTGGTCAACAGCCCAGAGCGGTGCAGGTTTTGTAACCGATGATACCGAATACTTTATGATCGGTTCGGCCAGCCGTCTTGTTTCCAACAGCGCTTCCTTATCGGAATCTGCGATGCTGTCATACATGGGCCGGATAAATTATGCCTACAAAGGCAAGTATCTATTGACCCTGACAGGACGTACAGATGGAGCCTCGGTATTTGGTATCAACAATAAATATGCATTTTTTCCTGTCGCAGCGGCGGCGTGGCAAATCGGGGAGGAACGTTTTCTGAAAGATAACGCCAAATGGCTGGATATGCTGAAAATCCGCCTTTCTTATGGTGCCAACGGTAACCAGGCGATTACACCATACCGCACGTTAGACCGCTTATACTCCAATGTAAAATATATCTGGGGCGATGATGGTACTGCCGTTACGACAGCCTATTTGGCCGGTGATGGTGTGGGGAACCCTAATTTGAAATGGGAAACCACCTATTCGACCAACCTGGGGCTGGACTTTCAGTTATTTAATAACAGATTGGGAGGAACTATCGATGCCTATCTCTCTAAAACGAAAGATTTACTGATGACCCGCACTGTACCTATCATGAACGGGTATAACCGGATTTGGGACAATATCGGCGCCACCCAAAATAAAGGTATTGAAGTCACCTTAAACTCCACGAACGTGAAAGGGGAAAATTTTCAATGGAATACGACCGCTGTGTTTTCCTTAAACCGAGACAAAATTGTCGAGTTGAGGGGGGATGGTATCGATGATATTGCCAACAACTGGTTTATTGGTAAGCCATTACGAGTATTCTACGATTATAAAATGATCGGTGTATGGCAAAATGGAGAAACCATTACTGTGGATGGGGCAGCACCCGGAGCTGCCAAGCTGTACGACCGCGATGGTAACGGCAAGATAGAAGCGAGTGACAGGGTGGTCATCGGATCTAAAAATCCACGCTATACAGCATCTTTAGCCAATCGGTTTTCTTACAAAAATTTTTATGCATCTGCGTTGGTAACCGGGGTTTTTGATGTATGGCGCGATGATCACATGGCCAATCTTGGGGCCTGGACTTTCGGGATTACCAACTATGTACACGATGCCAATTATTGGACACCGGAGAATCCCAATGCGACTATTGTTTCACCCGGTTATCTCAATCCATTAGGACACGGGTACTATAAAAAGGTGAGCTACTTACAGGTGAAGAACATCACCTTTGGTTATAAATTGCCACACAAAATTGCTAAAAAGGTCGGTGTAAATGGTATTGATATAAACGCTAGCGTGAACAATCTGAATACGATTTCTAATATCAGAGAGGTACTCAATTACGACAACACCTGGATGGCCTCCTATCCGACGGCACGTTCGTATATGTTTGGCTTAAATGTAAACTTCTAATCGAATGGACATGAAAATGAAAAATATTATCACAACAAGTTTAGGGCTTATCGTATTGTTAACCTTAGGAGGCTGTAAGAAGTTTCTGGAGGAAGAACTGAAAACTGAACTGGCCCCCTCCAATACCTATACCAGCACCTACGGTTTCGAGGTGGGGAGTGCTGGTTTGTATACACTCACACGTTCAGAATACAATACCTATGGCGAAGGTGGCGCCTTCATCCATAATGGTGCCTGCCCATATGAAGCTTTACAGGTATCTACAGATATCGCCGATGCCATTAATAGCGATGGCTCGCTGACGGCTTTTGCAAACCTTACACTTACTGCCTCAGAACGGTTTGTGGGTACTTACTGGAATTGGGCTTACAACCTCATTTCATCGGCAAACCTGATGCTGGTTTATTCCGAAAAAAACACCAATTGGGATACGCCCGCGGATAAGGCACGTTTTCAGGCTGAAGCTCGCTTCTTTCGGGCTTATGCTTACCGTACCTTGGTTTATCTCTATGGCGATGTACCCTATGTGGAAACTATCCTGTATGATTTTCAGCTTAATTTTACCCGTACACCAAAAGCCGAAGTCATCGGCCACATGGTAGACGACCTGAAGTTTGCCGTGGATAACCTGCCTACAAATCCGGACGACGTAAAAGAAGGAAAGCTGACCAAATGGGCTGCAAGTCATTTGCTGAGCGAAATCTACCTATTGCAGGGCAATCATGCCGAAGCAGAAAAGGCCGCATTGGCGGTCATCAATAGTGGGTATTATAACCTTATGAAAAACAGATATGGCGTAAATGGCAGCAAACCAGGCGATGTATTTAGCGATTTATTTCTGGAAAATAACCAAAATAGAAAAAGTGGCAATAAAGAAAGTATCTGGGTATTGCAGTTCCAGTTTAACACGATCGGTGGTGGTACCAATTCGGATGACTGGACGCGTAGGGCTTGGATACCCAATTACTCGACGATTACAGGATTTGTTTTGGCTGACACATTGGGCGGCCGTGGTATTGCACAATTAGTGCCAATGAAATGGTGGGTAGGTACCACAGGTACCAATGCTACAGGCAATGTCGCTGGTATTTTCGAAGCAAATGATATCCGTAATTCAGGTTATAACATTAAACGCAACTGGTATTACAACAACGCGAATGAGGCCTCGCTATATGGTAAAAAAGCCAATATTACCGAACAGACCTGGTTTACGACCAAAAGCTTATTTCCAGCGATTACAAAATTCTTTTACGGACGTACTGAAAATTTAAGTTTGACCGGTAGTTATAAAGATCGTATGAAATTCCGTTTGGCTGAAACCTATCTATTGCTTGCTGAAGCCTATTTGGGACAAAATATGCCAGATAAAGCTGCCCAAGCCGTCAATGAAGTGCGGAAAAGAGCTGGAGCGTCCGAAATTACCGGCGCTCAGATGAATATGGATTTTCTGCTCGATGAGCGTATCCGTGAATTAGTTGGTGAAGAAAGCAGAAGATTTACCCTGGTGCGTACCAATACTTTGGTGGAGCGGGTCAAAAAATACAATAATGCGATCAAGGATAAAATTACGGACAACAATATCTTATGGCCTATTCCACAGGTGATCAGGGATGCCAATACAGGGGCACCGTTCCCGCAGAATCCGGGTTATAATTAATGGTTATGGGAGGCTGTCCAAATCCTAATCGTATTTTCGGCAGCTTTCCCATCTGATGACAAAAAAGCAGTTGCGCTAGTCAAGCGCGTGATTCTATCCAAACGTTAGCAAAACTATAAATCAATGAAAATCATCAATTATTTATACAAAACCTTATTTTTCTTAAGCATGGTACTTTGCCAGTTATCCTGCAAACAGGAAATTCAGGATATACCCAAAGTCAATGAAACGATGGACCTTCAGCCTTCGTCGGAAAACATTACGCTGGACGAAGTCAATTTGACCAAAGATATCGTCACATTTAACTGGAAACCCGCTAGGGTACAATCAGATGATCATTTGGTCAGCTACAGTACGATGTTAGATGTGGTGGGGAACAATTTTGGTACCGGTACAGCCATATTTAACTATGAAGACGATAACGTATTGAGCAGAAGCTTTACTTCCGAACAATTACAAAATTGGGCAAATGAAAAGTGGGGCATACCAGCAAATAAAAGCTTTACACTAGAGTTTAGAGTGGTTGCCCAATGGGAGGGCGGTGCAACTTTTGAGGCACCCGAAGTACGTACCGTAAGAATTACAGTAAACCCGATCAAGACGGTTGTTTTTGATGCCGATAAAGTGTTCTTGAGCGGAAGTGCCGTTGGCGGGAGCAAAGTGGAGATGCCAAAAACATTGGAAAATCTGGATCAGTATGCCTATGTATTGAATTTGCAGCCTGGCGAACTGGAAATTCCGGTCGAATTTAACGGTGAAACCAATTATGTTGTTACCTCCGATGGAAGCGGTGAACTAAACGATGGAAATGCCGTTGGCATCAAAATGAGAGAAAACGTATTCTCCTGGAAAATAGCAACTGCGGGCGAGTATCGCGTTGTGGTCAATATGCAAAAAGCGACAGCAACCATTTATTCTCCAGCGAAAGCACTTGCTCCCAAAATAGTGACATGGACAGGGGATCAGCCTTATACGACCACGGTGGCGGATTTGTGGATGCACGGAAGTATCAATGGCTGGGGAACTCCGGTAAAAATGGATTGTCAGGTAAGTTTGGCGGATCCGCAGGTTTTGGTCTATACTGGGGGTAAAGTCGGGACCACCAAGTTTATCGTGACAGGAGACAACAGTAATAACAAAAACCTGGCTTATGCTTTTAGTGCTCCGCCTACGACTGAAGGTGTGGCTCAGACCCTGACGCTTACTTTAGGAAAAGTTGCAGAATTGGGCGGAGGTACCGTTGGCGCCAACCGAAATTCTTATTTCACCATTCCGGCCACGACCAATGTGCTGATTTTTGATCTAAGGAACATGACAATTCTGGGGTTAAAACGGTAAGAAATTGTATCAAAGCATTTAAATTAACTTTAACATTTCTGAAAGTGAAAAACAATATAAACTATAAAAAAGCCTGCCTCAGCGCATTTGCTATCATGCTTTGCTTTCTAGCGGTTTCATGCAAGAAAGATAGTGCTGATAACGAAAAAGATATAGCAGGGACCTTGGTGAAACCCAGCTACAACCGCAGTGCCATGTTTCGTAACCCTTTAAACGGCTGGGTCATGTATGCTTCAGCTTCGGGGACTCCTTCCTATTGGGACACCCAATTCTATGTACCTGACTTAGGTAAAACGGTCAAAGCAATTGACTATGCATCTGCCTGTTATATCCGTACCAGCTGGCGAACTTTTAATCCTGTAGATGGCGTATATGCCTGGAGGGATCCCAGCACGGCAATCTATAAAATGATCAAAGGGGCACAAGATAAAGGATTGCCAATCGCCTTTCGTATCGTCGTCGACGGTCGCGATCAAGGAGCAAATACGCCGCAGTTTGTTTTCGATGCAGGCGCCAAGTATTATGTTGCCAATGCTTCTTTTCCGGATAGAAAAACACCCGTGCTGCAAGATCCTATTTTTAGGAAATATTATAATAAGCTGATCGAAGAGTTGGCGAAGGATTTTAATGATTTAAATAAAACCTCCTTTGTCGATGCCTATGGACTCGGTTTGTGGGGGGAGGGACATAGTGTCATTTACGAAGATCCTAATAATCCTTCCGGCCAAAATATTGAGGTGATCAAAGAAGAAGTTGTTGATTGGATTTCAGATGTGTATTCCAAGAACTTTACAAAAGTGCCCTTGCTGATCAATTATCACCGCTTAGTTGGCGACCCTGCGGGCAATGGAGCTCCTAATCCTAATTCGGAGAAGCTGTTGAATAAGATGATCAATAAAGGGTACAGCCTGCGTCAGGATGCCTTTGGAATGACCGATTATTATCAAAGCTGGGAGAAGAATTTTGCCAAGGTCTGGAATTTTAAACGCCCGATTATTATGGAAGGTGGTTGGATTACGACTGGTACACACCGTTACTGGACTGATCCAAGCGGTAAATACAGGCAAGACCATCCCGAAGATGTTCGGCAGGGCGAATTTGACAGCTCCTTGGAAGCTGCTGTAAATATGATGGATTTCCGTATCGGTGAAATTGAAAGCTGGTTCACCAAATCTTTTACCTTATGCCAGCGTTTTATTTCTGAAGGTGGCTATCGTTTGTATCCCGATCGTATTTATTTACCGGAGAAAGTCAATTCGGGTACTGAAACAACAATTAACCACCGCTGGCGGAATATGGGCTGGGGGTATTTCCCGAATAATATTCCTCAATGGAATTATAAATATAAAGTAGCTTTTGCACTCCTGGACGAAGAAAACAGGGTGAAAAAAGTTTTTGTTGATGATAAAGGAGAACCTTCCACCTGGCTTAAGAATAATCCAGTCGCATACGAGTTGAAAGCTAATGTCGATATAGCTGCTGGAAACTATACCTGGGCCGTCGCCATTGTAGATACAACAAATGAAAATCAGCCGGGAATAAGGCTTGCCGTAAATGGCGATATAACTGATTCAGGATGGTTAAAACTATTGGAGGTGCAGGTACAGTGAGATCATTCGCATAAGTTTTAAAAGCCAAAATTAGCGAAAGTTTTTTAGTCAAAAGGGCCTGATATTGATCAGGCCTTTTATTTTAGCGTGTACTTGTACAGTAATCATATACCTGAAATTTTATAGTGTTTTAAGTAGCTAAAATTAAGCGTTGGTTGCTTTTTACCTCAAAAGGGCCCGATGTTCAAATTAGCCCCTTTGTTTTAGCGTATACTTGTACAGTAATTTTTATGTTTCATATCGTTTCCTCGTTTTTGTTTCGTCATCCAATGTTTTTAAATACTATTGAATTTTCACCGTACGATTCCAATTTTTATGTTGACTCTTTCTTTTTGAAATGTAGCTAGTAGCCGTTTTGAACTATTAATGCCACGTCGAGCGATGTGACTTTTTCGGATTTATATTCTTTTGTTTCGTTATTTAAAATTTCGATAAGGTAATCCAATGTTTAATCGGGTTAAAAAGTATGCGCTCACTGGATTTTTATCTTTGTTCTGAGCTGGAATAAAAAATGAATAATTTTTGAAAAGATCAATCTTTAAAGTCTCTACAAAGGATTTTAATACTGAGTCTTCTATTCGAACAGATTGTTTTTCCGGAATTGAATATTCCATATAAGCATCAAGTTTATTAACTTTTCCTTCCTTGTCGATTACCATTGAAATGGATAAATCAATGTCTTCGGGATTAATCTCCTTTTTTTGAGCAGCAGCTTTAAGTGAATTTTTTAAGCGTACTACCTTTTCATAAAATTCATTTTTTGGATTGGGTTCTTTTAAAAGGTTCCAGTCATTATTAAAATAAACTCTATTGGAACCGTACTTTAATTCCAAGCTATCAACAGCAACTTTATTTACTAATTGATAGTTATTGACTTGTCTGTCACCGATTTTTTCAACGAGACTATGACTATGCCCGTTAAATTTGATGGGAAACAAGCTGTGGTTTTCAAAAGCAGTATTTGCATTTACACCTATATAAATCTGATTATTTTGCATAAAACCAACCATTGGATGTTGATAGAACTGATGATAGTTTTTCGTCAAATCAAGGTTAGCGTTATAATTGTATTTTTCGAATAAAATTGCTGGATAATCTGTGTTGACCTTTAAAATGATATAGTTTTTAGGGTCGAAAAAATATTTTACCCCTAAAAATGAGTTGTTTTCATATTCTTCCTTCGTATTTACTTTCTTATTCTCAAGAATTACTTTTTTTAATAATCCTATTTCTTTAGAAACAGGACTTCCAAGCGTTATTCTTTTAGGGAATACCTGAGATTTATCAGAATTCTTGCCTGTATTTCTAATTGAGTCAATAGCAGTCTCTTTTTGATTCGGCTGATCCGAACAACTGACATGGATTGTCAACAGTATCTTGGCAAAAAATAGTAAGAAAAGGCTTCTTCCCATATGGCTTAAATTTTAGTGTATATCCAATAATACCATTTTATATTCGGATTTATAGTCTAAAAATAATTGCGACATCAATCTTTCAATAGAAGGTGTTTTTTGATTTTGATATTGTCTGATGGAGTCTGGGGACAAGCTTTATGGTGATTGCAGTTGCGAAAAACTTAAATATTGATTCAAAATCAATACTTAAAGAACTTTCTGAAAAAATAGACTCAAAAGCTACCATTTTCAAGACTCGAAGATGGGGAAAGCCCGAAAAGTTTGGCGACTGGACATTCCTAAACTGGATTCAGGATACGTATATGGTTTTATACAAGGAAGAAAGTTTGCATACTTTCGACTTCAATAGTTTGGAGTTTCAGCCTCATTGGGAAGTGTTATATAGACATACCTAAATGCCCAATTGCCAGGCTTACGAAGTTTTTTTCGATACGTTTAAAAGTATTCTTTTTTCAGACAAAAGGTAAATATGTTTTATTTCTGACCTAGCCTTTTAAATCAATGCAAAGCGGGGCCTTGGCCCCGCTTATTTTTCAGTACTTATAATTCGAATTAAATATAAGTTGCAGACTATATGCCTAATTCACCATTGGCAAGCATATGTCTGTAAATCGTTCTGCAGTTGTCGAAGAATCCTGAACAGGAATTTTCAACATAGGTTTGCGAAGTGAAGGTGTCAATCACTTGGCCACTAGTGTTGTAGACCGTTAGCGTGTAAACACACTTTCTTAGAAATTTTGCATTGCTTTCTTTTGTTGACTCGGCAACTTCAACTTTGTTGGTGTTTTCGGCAGCTGCCGAGGTACTTGTTTTTACTTCTGCATTTTCTTTGGCAGCTTTTGTGTCCGTGCCTGCAAAAGCTGCTGTCGATAGCGCAGCTACCGCGACCAAACTCATTAATAACTTTTTCATTGTTTTTAAGTTTTATTTGTTAAATAATGTATGCCTTTTGGGCATGTTTTAATTATCTAATACTAAAAGTAATCACAAGAAATTTGACTAGGATGAGCGATTCTTATTCGTGAGAGTTGATCTAATATTCGCGCTTACTCAGTTGATATTTAGTTTACCCAGTAAACTGAAAGCCGCTCAAAAATTAGACTGGGTGTTCGTACATATTTTCACCTTCCGATTCCGACCATTCACCGAGTTTTCCCGAGCGTTGGTCTAAAGCCAATAGGCTAGGGGCGTATTGTGTCGTAGTTTTGAGTCAACAAATAAGAACAACAGAACTAACACTATAAAAAAGATATTATGAAAATCCTAGTAAAAACATTCGCAGCAGCAGCTTTAATCGCCGTATCAACATTCGCTATGGCAGCTGCAGGACCAGGTTCGAAATCAGAGAAAGCAAACGTTAATCTTTCCACAGTAGACTTGGCACTGGATCACTATCTTGCAGTAACCACTGCGGGAGAATCAGCAGGTGTAGAGCAGCTATTTGCAGAAGATTTTAACCAAAAGTTTCAAGCGTCCAATGCGCAAAGTCATGGCCGTAGCGAAATCGTTAAATTCTTGAAAAAGCAAAAAGGAGAGAAGCTGAACTGCACCGTAAGCACCGATATCCTTGAAGAGTCAGCAGACTATATGGTCGCTAAAGTAACCTTGAAATTTGAAAACTTTACCAAGACTGACCTGGTCACCTTAGAGCGCGAGGGTAACAGCTGGAAAGTTTCGAAATCAATCAATTCGTACAAATAAAATCTAATAGTTAGTGGTCTGTCAGTTCGGGTGGAGGACAGGCCACTAGAGAATTATCTATTTAAGTTTAATTTAAAAGCCGCGTCGGGAGATGTGGCTTTTTTTCTGATATACAAGTTTGGAACTTTTAATTTAACTTTAGGTATTCACCATTCGTGCTGAGATTTCGCACAAATAGCGTGTGGTCGCTAGATTATAGTAATTATGGAAGAAAAATATGAGAGATGGGATCCTATAGAGGAACTCCCCGATAATCCTTTTTTTTATGAAATGTATTTTCAAAGTGGGAAATTAGTAGTCTTATTAAAAGAATCTGATCTTGTTGATAGGTGTTTAAAAATAGAATTTAGTAACCCATTAGGCTATCGAATAGTAAATGAATCAGGCCGGTTGAAAACTTTGGATAGACAGGTCATATATACATTTTGTAAAACAGATGCTTCAAAATTTCTTGAATGGTTTGATGAGGAGAGTTATGGAATCTTTGATGACTTACTGAAGTATCATTATATGGTATGTACTAGTGATAATATAATTGATGTAATTACTCATCAAGATCCTGAAGTTTCCTGGATTAACCTTTAATCGGGCTGGGCTTATGTTTAAGAACGATTTCAAAAAAGAAATTGAAAATTTGGATAGGTAGTCAGGTTGGCCCTGTAGGACTAACATCAGCGCCCCCATATTGAATTTGGACGAAAAAGTAATAGAAACAAAATTTAGATACTACACGATGAAAGATAAATATGAAAAATGGGCTATTGATTTATCCCTTCCTCAAGATTTATTTTTTTATAAAATGTATGTGGAATACAGTGAAATAGTTATTCTTTTAAAAAACTTAGTTGATCACACTCAAATTCTCGAAATAAAATTTGAGTATTTTATTTCGTATAAAGTTACGATCGACTTGGCGCTAATGAAGATGGTTAACGAGAACGACGATTTTCGGGGATTTGCGAGATCTACATGCTCCGCTTATTTGGATTCAGTTATTGAGGGCAGCTATGATATTTTAGAAAGAAAAAATATTGAACATTTCGTTATTTATAATTTAGAAAATGCAATTGAGGTGCTTTCGGATGAACCTGCTACATTTCGCTGGTTAAGTAAGGAAGAGGTAACCGTCTGTGATGTCTCAAAAACCTAAAATATGAAACGACTTATATATGTCCTGTATTGTTGGGCTGCGGAAACAGTAGTAAAGAAAATAGCCAATATGATAAGGTGATGATTTTTTCTTCGGATACGTCCTATGTAAACGATATTTCATGGCAAATGGATGATTTGTTAAGTGGTTTCTACCAGGATAGTTCGACGTTTTCAATTGGTCGTGCAGAAGCAATGAAAGCGAGCCGGGTAGCGGATATTCTTCACGATCTAGACCATCTAAAAATAACGTATTATGCAAGAAAAAATCCTTATATAAAAGAATTCAATTTCTGTAAAAAATGGCAAATTATTTTTTTTAAACAGGAGATACAGCAATGTGCTATTTGCATCGACACAACTTCCATGTTAATGTCTGTAAAAGATTCTATTTTTAAAATTGAGAGCGATAGGTTTTATAACAATGTATCATTAAAAGATTTTTATCCTCTTCAAGCTTTAGGTCAAAAGCATTATAGTAGTCGGATGATCACTATTCAAGAGTAGGGATTTAGATATCTTCTTCTATGGTAAAGGATCTTCTTATTAGGCGCTGAATTGCATATAACATAAAATTTAGCTTATGATACATTATTTGAAAATTGGTTTAATTTGTTTTTTATTTACAGCCTGCTCAGGAAATATGGTTCTAACGAAAAAGGCTATCGGGGTGCTGGAAAAAGTTCATATGGATCAATTAATCTATTTCAATAATATGGATAAAAAGGACGATTATGCAAGTATTATCTATTTTGGAAAGCAGGGTCGAAATATATTGGCAAAAGAGGCTTTCGATGTGATTTCATCTGATCGTTTTACGATTTTAGAGGGATTTAATCTTGCTTGGGGAGATTATGTTGGGTTAATCTGGAATGATCGTGTAGCCTATAGTTATCATCGGCAGACTGGTCGTAAAAAACTTCACATTGTTAAATTGTTACTTAGTAATACTGATCTGGAGAAGGCTAATGTGGAAATATCCTCTCATATTGTTGAAAAGGTAAAGAACTGGAACACTCAATATATCCGTAATCTTAAAAATCAAGTTGGTATGGGAATATCGGACGGATTTTGTTTTATGGCTACAAGGGTTGATATGAATCGTGCGAATAAGAATCAAATAGAAACGATTTCTTTTGAGGAATTTTAACCTTTTTAATGCAGGTTTCGCTTTAGCATGCTATGTTTGAATGGAATAGGATCGCTAGGATATATTAATTATGGCAGAAAAGTATTATTACCAACTTTATTTACAATAATGTTAAGAATAAATGCTGATGAATGATTTTATAAAATGGGATCCAGTATCTCCTCCACCAAATGATCTTTATTTTGTTCATTTAACGGACAACGGTGGTAGCATAGAGATTCATCTGGCTGAAATGAAAGATGATCGAATATTAATCTTAAAATTTAATGGTGTAATGTCTTATCAAGTGACAGATGAAGGTGCAAGATCAAGAAGCCTCTATGAGCACCCAGGTTATAGAGGTTTAGTGGTATCTGATAATTCAAACTATTTAGATTGGTTTCGTAGAGAAAGTCAAGAAATGTTTATAGATTGGGATCTGAAACACTATTCTATCGGTAATGTAAATAATATTATCGACATCATAAGCGGTGATGAAATCGAAGTGGTTTGGCAGGCGGAAGTTTGAAATTTTGAGCAGTTATAGCCAAAAGAATACAACGCTTCAATAGGAAGCCTCCAAAAGTCAGCGCGATATAAATTTAAGAATGTGATTTCGATGTTACAACGGAAGAATCCTTATAGATGAGGAACTGTATCAGAAGAATAAGGGTTTTCTGAATAAGGAAAACCAAATTAGATTTTCAAGAAAAGTCTTTCAGTTTGATCATATTATTAAAAATAAAGAGATTAAAATATGAAATATTTATTGGTTATTCTTACAAGTGTTCGAGGTGATTTTTATTAAGAAGTGTAGTGAATTTTTGTAAAGCTTATTATTCTCATTTTCCAAAGACTGTACACCGATTTTTTTACGATCAAAAGGGAGAAATGATTTGCTAAATTCAGTCAGGTTTACGCCCCCATAAAAATGGTTGTTTTTTCAATTGCTGTTCATATTGTTCTTTGCTGATGAAGGGCCATAGATCGTGATCTCCTGTATTCTTAAATTTTTCAAACTGTACTTTCCATTCATTTAATTTCACGTTATAATGTTGGCCAAAGCTTAGGATAGTAAATAACAAGTCTTTAAATGAAAACCGTATTAGTGGATTTATACGATCAAAGTAAGGCCATTCGTACTCTAAATTTGAATTTAAGAATAAAATAATCCGAGCAATGTTTTTCAGTTCTTCATCAGCGAGTTGGTGTTTACCTGTAAGTTTATGATTTCCTAAGTCGCTATATAAGCACCAGCTTAATTCGAGCATTGGCCTTATAATAGGGGCGTCAAGTTTCGCTTGTTTTGAGGAATAATATTGTTCAGGAAGATAACCAAAAGATACATTGTCTTGCATTTCCTCTTCAAACTCATCATTGCTAATACGCCCGATGACTAAATGTCTTAGGTGATATGCAAGCATCTTTCTGCGTTCTAGGTCGACCATATCATCATGTTTTTATAAAGATAACAGAAATTGATAATATAGTTATAACTATTATTTAAGTAACTATCTTTCAATTTTAGTCAACTTTATACTGTCGCTACCATCTCTAAATTTATACAGATATCCTTTTTTGATGATGAACTCAGTTGTGTCTGTTGACAGATAGTATTTATCTCCTTTTTTAATAAATTTCCCCGATAAAAATTCACTTGATGAACCAGGTCTGCTACTTTCACTGATACTAAAAGTGTTTTCGAGCTTCCAATGTGTAATCGTGTAAGTCTCATTTTTCAATTTAAAGGTCCAACTTTCAAGTCTATTATTTTGGTATCTATCAATTCCTTTCCCAAATAAGTATGACATTAATATTCCAGAAATAATTGAATTAACGATGAAAAGGGAAACAAATTCCTTTTTCGTGAAGTATAAAATCAACGCTATAATCAAATTCAAGATGACCACAAGCGGAATAAGTATTAAAATTCCAATAGAAATGCTTGGATCAGGGTTCATCTGTCTAACCCATATCCAAATAATTACAAAATCAATTATCGTCAATAAAATTACTCTAATCAAAAATTTCATTTTTTTAGCGAATTTGGTTTCCGTTGGTTCTTACAAACTTCTAATTAAGGTTTTGAGATTCTACGTACATCCATGATTTCAAAGCCGGAACATGCTATTATTACTAAAGATCAAGTGATAACTACTGTTTTAAACAGCTGGCCACGAAATGAATATTCCAGTAGCTTAATGTTTAAATTCTCTTCATGAAAATACTAATTATGTTTAGATTTACGATGATAGCTTTTGTCTTGTTAAGCGTATGTTCGAAAAATCAAAAAATAGCGGTTATTGATCCTAGGATAACTAATTCAACATTTGATAGTTAAACTGTAAAAAAGGTCATCGTATCATGAGCGTTCTAAAGAGCTTAGGCAGTAAATAATTCTATGCATGAAATATTTTATAGTAGTATTCATTTTTTTAATAACGTGTGGTTGTAGTAAACCTATTCCTGGTTTTGATTTTGATCTCTTTAAAGGGAATGCAACGAGAGACCTTGCGCATGCCGTAAAAAGTGAATCGAAAGAAAGAATTAATGAAGTTCTGAGAGAGTCAGCAATTTCTCCAGATATTAGAGAACCAAAATATGGTCATACATTATTGATGTTGGCTGTTGCAAATAATCTAAAAAAATCGGTACGCTATTTATTGGAAGCGGGAGCTGATCCTAATATAAGATCAAATAAGGATGAAGATGATTTAACAACTCCGATGTTTATAGCTTGTAATCATATCTATAAAAAACAAATCTGTGATCTGGATATTTTAGATCTTTTAATATCTTATAAAGGCAATGTGAATGATAGCCTACCTGTAGTTTTTGCAAATGCTAATTACACTGTTGCAAATCGCCCTTTACTTGAAGCATGTAAAAGTGGCTGTTTAGATATGGTAAAATTATTGGTTAATAAAGGTGCGGATATTAATCAATATGATTATAGTGAGGGAGATGGTCCAATTTCTTATGCTATAATTTTTGATAATTTAGAAATTCTTAAGTATTTGATAATAGAGCGGAAAATCAAAATTCCAAAATACTGTTGTGTTATCCAGGCACATAATGAAAGCCCTAGAGTCGAGAAGACCATACAAGAAAGTCTGATGAGTAAAAAATACAAAGATGGATCCAAGGCGTTTAGACTTAGAGAAGACATACTAAACTATTTAAAATCTAAAGCGCGGAAATAGTTTAATAGTGTGCTTACGTTCGCGATTATGCAGATGATGACTATATGGAATGATTTTTCAAAATACGTTGCAGCAAACAAGAGCAATCTACCTGCTTAATTGAGCGCTTTTCAACTAAAAGAGTTATAAAAACATTTTGCTTCTTTAAAAGTTATTATTAAAAAAAACAACGATCATGTGGAAGCTATTCTTGGTAATACCTACTTGTTTAATTTTTTGCGCATGTTCAAATGCTGCGCAAAGTAATAAGGCTTATAATTTCAGTAAAGACAATCAACTTAAATCTAGACCTTTAGAGAATGTAACGCTACCAGATAGTGCTGTGGCATTTATTAAGGCATATTTTCCGGATGTACAGATACTTGAAGTAAAGGTAAAGAAATCCCCTTCTGCCACAGGGACATTTCACGAAGTGATATTGGCTGATCGTACGGAAATTGACTTTGGGAAATTGGGTAACTGGATCGAGGTTAAAGCTCCAGATGGAATTGGACTGCCGACCGTTTTTTTTCCGCAGTCAATACAATCTTACTTGAAAGAAAATTACAAGGGTACTGCTGTGGAGAGCATTGATAAATCTTCTAAAGGGTATAAATTGGAACTAACGAATGACAATAAACTATATTTTGATACCAAAGGTAAATTTTTGCGCAAGAAAAAATAATCATTGTTAAGGGGGGCTTATCTCCCCATTCCTGCCATTCACCGAGTTTTCCTGATCGTTGGTCTAAAGCCCGTAGTCTAGGGGCGTATTGTGTCGTAGTTTTGAGTCAACAAATAAGAACAGATAAAAAAACTAACACAATAAAATAAAGACATTATGAAAGCATTAGTAAAGACATTCGCAACAGTAGCTTTAATCGCAGTATCTACATTTGCTATGGCAGCTGACAAACCCGCATCGAAATCAGAGAAAGCAAACGTTAACCTTTCTACAGCAGACTTTGCACTTGATCACTATGTTGCGGTAACGACTGCGGGAGAATCGACAGGGGTAGAGCGGTTATTCGCTGATGATTTCAATCAAAAGATCCATTCATCCAATGCACAAAATCACAGTAGGAGTGAAGTGGTTAAATCCTTGAAAAAACAAAAAGGCGAGAAGCTGAACTGTACTGTAAGTACGGATATCCTTGAAGAGTCAGCAGACTATATGGTTGCTAAAGTAACGTTGAAATTTGAAGATTTTACCAAGACTGATTTGGTGACTTTGGTTCGTGAAGACAATGACTGGAAAGTATCCAAATCGATTAATTCGTATAAATAGTTTACAATAGCTAGTGCTCTGTCAAATGATGTAATATGTAGAGCACTAGTGAATCATATGTTTAAATTTAGTTCAAAGCCATGTCGAGAGATGTGGCTTTTTTAAGTCAAAAGAACTGATTATCATCAGACCCTTTCTTTTAGCGTTTATTTGTACAGTAATTTTTATGTTTCCCATTGTTTCGTCATCCAATGTTTTTAAAAACTATTTTATTTTCACTGTACCAAGCCAATTTTTATGTTGAATCTCCTTGTCGAAATGAAGCTTGTTGCCGTTTTGTATAGTAAGAGCAAGGGTTATATTGAAATAGTTTTATTGGAGTAGATTATTTTTGATAAATTGAAAAAAATGGATACAGCCTTATATAATCAGAAGCTTTTAGAACACTATACCTGTAATTGGGGACAGGAATATAACGTCTTGACTTGGCCAAAAGGTCCCTATAAGGATCTAGGCGATCACTTTAGGGTGCTGGAATTTCCCCCAACAGCCGAACGGAACATGTGGGCTTATGCTACTATAGGTATGTCTGGCTTGCATGATGAATTTGCCCTCGAACTGCACATGTTTTCTGGTGAGCAAGATGAAACATTAGTTGAATCATTAATAGTCGTAGCACATTATCATAGATTTGGCGCAAGTTTGGGACATTGGCATACCATCAACTGGGGAAGAGGATGGCGCATGGATTCTCCCTGTTCTTATGGCCTTATTTCGCTGCCTTATCTCGATGGACCCAAACTCGAAATTCTTATCCTTGATAACAATAAATCAGTCCATTTCTATTGGTTGCTGCCTATTACCGAGGAGGAAGTAGCTTTTAAAAAGGAAAATGGTGCCGAAAAGCTTGAGGAAATATTTGAAGAACGAGGATTAAATTATTTAGATCCATTCAGGGACACGTTGGTTTGAATGAAATAATATCTCGGGATTTAGTAGTCAAAAATACCAATTTTTCTAAAAAATAGATAGCTATGAAACTACTACGAAATTTTGAATTACACGATATACTGTTTGATTTAGAATCTGGCAAAGAGTTTGAAAATTTGGAGCCAGTCACCAATACTTATGGATGGTACAGACAGATTGAAGATGTTTTGACAGCTTTTTATGTAGAAAAAAATGAACTTTATTTTTTATTTGGTACAACAAAGTTCCATGTGGGAGATCAATGTAAAGTAGATTTGATACAACTAACGGAGAATACGATGGAGCTTCTTATTTATCATAAAGAAGACCTAATTGTTAGATTTTCTTTTCCATTTGCTCCTAAATTCAACTATCCAGCGCTATTTGACTATCTAAATGATATGGAACAGGATTGGGGATTATTCATTCAGGAAATCATTAATAATCCATTACGGAGAAGGAATATGATTTCAAATCTCATGGAATGAGTTAATAATAAGTTATACTGTTCTGTTATTAAAACAGCTTCCACTTCTAGCAACATAAAGATTGATGCAAGAACATTTGGAATTGTTTAGTGATGAAATTTATATACAAAAAGTCATTAACCCTAGCGAGTTTTCAGCAGAAAACGGGTAAAAGGACTTTCATTATATAAATTCGTAAATAGCTAGTCCGAGCATATATTTTAAAAGATTTTTAATCAACAAATGATATAAAGGTAGCGAGATTGTTATCTTTCAATTAAATTCGTAAATATGAGTCATCGTAAGGAAGATCGTATGGTACAAGATCTTACTAGTCGGGGGCAAAATATTATCAGTAATAACTTTATACCAAATGAATCACAGATATCTTTTAGTACTACTGTTTCTCACTGTATGCCAATTGGCCTCGGCCCAATTTGCAAAAATCATTGACAAAGACGGCTATGTAAATGTGAGGCAACAAGCTACAGTGAATAGCGTGGTTGTTTCAAAAATTGCTGCTGATGAAATTGTTTATGCATTTCCTGATGAAAAGTTCGGCGATTGGGTAATTGTTGATTATACCGACAACCATAACAAGAGCATCACTGGGTATGTACACAATTCAAGAATTAAATATATTCCTTTTCGTTTTGATTTCACATTATTTGAATATAGCGTGGGTTTCGCATCAGTGAATGTAGATCGTTATAAAAAAGATTATTACTGTACAATGCCACCGATGTTAAAGTAAGTATCGTCGTAAATGGGCAAACCACTCATGAATCATCTATTTATTAAGGCCACTTTGGGAAATGTGGCTTTTTTTCTTTTGTGATATCGAAACAATGCATAGTACAAGATATGGAGACTATTGCAACATCGAAAAGAAAGAAGATCACCAAAATAGCTTACCAGAAATGTGAGTTTTGCGTAAATTATTTTCCGTTTAAAATAACGCAATCGATTGATTTGATTTAATATTTTAATATTCGGTAATGTATATATAACTTGAAGTGTAAATGTGCATTCTGGTAACGCTAGTTATCACGATTTGTAATTTTTTAACCAAACGAAACGCTTAATTTATGGGTAAATCTGCTCTTTTTAAAGGTAAAAATAGTGATCTAAATTATACTTGTGCATTTTTGCTAGATACTATTAAGGTGACGCATGCGAAATTAAATGATAACCCTACATCGGACCAAATAAGAACAGCCTATCAAAACTGCTATAATCCTCTTCAAGTGAATCCGTTTTAATTATGAAAATACTATTTTACCCACTATTTTTTTTATTATTTCAATTTACCGTTCATGCTCAGGTCAAACCGGTGGCATTCGATATGAAGATCATGTATAAGTTTACTTATCAGAACGATAGTACATCTAGTGCCTCGCGAAAAAGTATTTTTACACAATTGACGATCGGTGAGCAAGAAAGTCATTTTCAGACCCTATCAAAATTTAGAGCTGATTCAGCATTAGCACTGGCACATGGCAGTAATATGCTTTTCTACAGTTATGGTCGTATAGCACCCAATAACTTTTTAATTATAAAACGCGAAGATATCATTTCCACTTACGATCCCATGAACGGGGTGGGGTTTAGTGGAAATAATGAGCTGTCCTACTATGAGGAAAATAAGGCAGATATGCAATGGGAAATACACCCTGACACTGCGCATATACATCATTTTGTTTGTCAGAAAGCAACGACGGACTGGGGCGGGCGAAAATGGATCGCGTGGTTTACCATGGATATACCGATTTCAGATGGTCCATATAAGTTTTGTGGACTACCGGGGTTAGTGTTGTCCATATCAGATCAGGATAAGTATTTCATATTCGATATGGTCTCCATAAGCAAAGTAAACAGTGTATCGGCCACTTTCGATCAATTACGACCAGACCTTATTATCCAAAAGACAACAAAAGCTAATTTTTATAAGGAAAGGCAAAAATTAAGGGATAATATGATTGAATATGCGCTGTTGACCGGAGCTATATTATCTGACGAAAGCAAAATAAATATCCGTGCAGAAATGAAAACAGATCATAATCCTATCGAGCGGCATTAATGAGATGTGCAAATAGACGCTATGCTAGCTAAACTCTTTTTCACCATCATATTTATCTGGATAGGTGGCCATTCCTTTGCGCAAACCATTATTACAGGCAAATTACTCGACGAAAATCAAAAACCGATCGCCAATGTCACTGTGTCTTATAAAAAGATCGGTTCTGCAGCCTTATTGAACTTTTCAAAAAGTGACGCTAGTGGAGCCTTCAAACTTACTGTTAAAGTTAGCGACGTAGATTCAGTACAGTTGGATTTTAATCACCTCAGCTATGCCAAACGTAGCGTACATGTTGCCAATGCGACTGCAAATTATGCTTATATTTTAAAAAGTGAGGTGCGGAAAATACAAGAGGTAAAGGTGTCGGATGTGCCAGTGTACAACCGAAAAGATACGATTAATTATAATGTAGCTTCTTTTACAGGAGCGCAAGATCGTGTAATAGGTGATATCATCAAGAAGCTTCCAGGCGTAGAGATGCGTAACGGTCAGATCTTTTATCAAGGCGAACCTATCCAGCAGTATCGGGTCAATGGATTGGACATGATGGGCGGACGTTACGGGCTTATCAATCAAAATCTTCCAGCAGATGCGGTTATGAAAGTTCAGATCCTTGAAAATCATCAACCCATCAAAATGTTGGATAAATTGGTATTTTCAAACCGCGCCACCCTTAATTTACAGCTTAAGAAATTTACCACAACAGGTACCGGTAAACTAGGTCTTGGAGCAGCTCCTGCGCTTTGGGATGCTAATATTACACCAATGACATTTGCCAAGACCTTTCAAATGCTCAATTCATTTCAGACGAACAATGTTGGCGATGATGTGTCACAGCAGTTAAAACCATTCTATTCAGGTACTGGTTATTTTACAGCGCGATCTCGCTTTTCAGAAGGACCGTCCTATCTCTCCATTCGGGAGGTCGCCACTCCGGGTTTCGATCAGAAAAAATGGTTGAACAACCAGATCTTTTTAATGAGTAGCAATATGATTCAAAAGTTAAAGAACGGTTTGGAAGTCAAAGGTAATTTTTCTTATTTCCACGATAATCGAAAATTGCAAGGAACAACGTCGACACAATATTTTACAAACAACGAAGTTATCCACAACCAGGAGGTAGTAGACAATCGCTATGGTATCGATGAGTTGAATATTGGGATGCTGGTCGAAAAGAACGAGTCAAACGTTTTTTTTAGTAACAGTACCAATTATCGTAAACATTGGAATAACAGTGCCGGTAATATTCTTTTTAATGAAGACATCCCTATACAGCAGGACAAAAAATTCTCAGACGAAGCCTTTCTCAATTCCTTTTCACTCGGCCGTTTTATAGGCAAGCAGTTGGTCAATATCACGTCTACTTTAGAGTGGCACAGTACACCTCAACGTCTTACGGTCAATCCCGGTCAGTTTGAATCGTTGCTCAACGGCGGGATGCCCTATGATCAGATGGGACAGATCGTTCGTTTTAAGAGCTTTAATTTTGAAAATGGCCTGAGTTTATCGCGCAAGATCAAAACATGGACTTTTTCACCTAGCATCAACCTGAATTACAACAACAGTACGTTAAACAGCTATATCGAGCTGCATGATCAGCATGATATTCGCGTCCTGGATACTGGTTATTTCAATGCTATGAATAGCGCGCAGATGCAGCTGCGGATGGCGCTCCAAATTGGGAAAGAAGTGCGCAAGTTTAAATACAGTTTTAATCTGCCATTCAGTCAATATTACTACAATGTCAAACAACAAGGTATACAGCGTCTGAAAAATGAATTGCGGAGCAGTTGGAGCCCCTCTGCTTCGATGAGCTATCTGTTTAACGGGGAAAATACGATCAGTACAAACCTGAGTGGAGGTCGAAATTTTGGTGGGCTCGACAATTTCTACAATGGTTACATCATCAGTCAGTATCGCAGTATTCAAAAGTATGATGCACGCTTACTCAAGAATGAAGAGCTGCGTACAGGAATACATTATGCGTATAAAAACACCTTGAAGGCAAGCTTTGCCAATCTGGGTTATAATTTTAGAAAAAGTTGGCGTGACTATATGTTCAGTACAGTATTGGATAGTATGGGACGCAGCACGACCAGTATTATTAATCAAAATGCGCAGAGTCTGTCGCATGGGATCAGTGGTGGACTTTCCAAACTATTTGTCCGTATCAAAACTGTAGCAAAGTTAAATAGTAATTTCAGTTGGAGTACTTCAGATTATTTGCTGAATGAGCAGTTGGTCAAACAACATGTAAGCAGTCATTCGTTCACACTTGACTTGATCAATTCGTCTTCAGCGTTAATTTCTGGAGATTACCGGCTTGCTATGGGGCGGACCCACAATAGATTGGCTGCTGGACAGCGCAATGAGCTGTTATATAACAATCATTTTTTTAATCTGGTAATTTCGCCCCATGATCGACATTTGATCACCTTGTCCAATTCATTATATGCAAATAATGTCAAGGCACAAAAAAGTCAGTATTTTATGGACGCAACTTATCGGTTCAGGCTAAGCCATTGGCGTACCGATTTAGAGCTGACAGCAACCAATATCTTGAATAATAAAAACTATCTGCAGCAATTTTCCTCAGATTATGAGCTTATACAGAGTTATTTCGAACTCAGGCCAAGACAGTTTCTGATTGCAATGCGATTTAAAATCTAGTTTTTAACTCCCAAAGAATTTGTTAACTTAAGGCTCTCAAATGACCTTTGATAATTTAGCTAATTTCTATCTTCCCATGAGGTGGTAAATGGCCTCTGTTTTGAAGTTATATAACGTACAAATCAATAAATGTTTAAGAAGTGAAAATTAATAAAAAAGTTGTTCTAACTATTTATATTCTGACCTATGTTTGTTTGATCGTGATAAATTTTATTGCGATAGAGCACCAAGCAATTAAAGGATGTTTTAGTCAGTTATTGGCTGATTTTTTTCATTTAGGGCATAAATTTGATGGCTTTCAAATTTTTAGAATATATCTTTTTGGGAATCCATGGATATTGGGATTATTCTATTATGGCTTTAAAATTAAGTGGATAGTATATTGCTTTATTGCCACCAATATCTTAATTTTTATAACGCTATTGCAATGTTATATGAAATTAACTTAATGCACCTGTCAGTTATTCTACTTCTTTGATGAAATTACTGCTACAATGGAAAATTAGATCTAAACTGCGAGATGATTAGGAAACATTTGTTGTCAGATAATAATATTTTAATACCCTTATTTTAAAAGTGTGATAACTGTAATTGGTAGTTTGGTTATATTAGGTTTATGGTAAAAAGATCAGTCTTAGAAAAACTATCCAATAAGGACCTGTTGCGGTATACTTCAGAAGAGACCCGATCAGTCCCTGAAGCTATAGAAATGGCTTTCGACATTCTCAAAAAAAGGGGCTATTTTTTTTCCGAAACAGAAATTGTTAAGATAAATCAACTTATCGCATCAAGGAAACAAGAGGAGCCTGATTACAAGTTCCTTAACACATGGGATATTGATGAAGATGCTGAAAAAGCTTCCGTCAGTTTCTATTCACAAAAAGCAATATGGTATTTTAGTATACTATTCGGATTATTTACAGGCGCTATATTGTTAGCGATTAACTTATTCACATTATCCAAGAAAAAAGAAGCATGGGCAACACTCCTATTTGGATTTGGTTATACCATAGCGTTAATTTTAGTATACAATGAATTTAAAGATTATTTTGATCAGAGTAGATTCACTGGTATTTTGTTGTATGGAATAGGTGCCGCCATATTGCAGTTTGGGTTTTGGAATCAATATTTGAAAGGAATAAAATATAAGAAGAGAAGCATCATTGCTCCACTTATGATCTGTTTAGTTGTTGTTGGTTTAATTATATTACGTATCATAATATTCTTGAGGTGATTCTCCGCAATAATATTGAAAGACCCTATGGTTTTTCCAAGGCCAATGTTGTTATCTTGAGAGGTATACCTTACTTACTTACTTACTTACTTAATGCCTTGACGATGGCCATGCCTATGGCCTTGGCTGATTGAGGATTTTGGCCAGTGATCAATCTGCCGTCAATGGTGACATGCGACTGCCAAGGCTCTGATTTTTCATAAATCCCACCTATAGCTTTTAGTTTATCTTCTAGTAGAAAGGGAACAACATTGCTGAGCTTTACAAGCTCTTCTTCTTCATTGCTAAAGCCATTGACTTTTTTCCCTTTTATCAAATATTCACCGGATTTCAGTTTGATATTGATCAAGCCAGCAGGACCATGACACACAGCTGCGACAACGCCGTTTGCTTCGTATATCTTGCTTGCAATCTTTGCGATTGTCGAATCGAAAGGCAGATCCCACATCGCACCATGTCCTCCGGCATAGAAAATGGCTTTATAATCTTCCAGTTTTACCTGAGAAGGTTTAAGGGAATGGGTGATTTTATTGTGGTAGTATTTATCCTCCCAGAATTTTTTGTTAACAGGATCAGTCAGGTCAAATCCATCCACAGGTGGATTCCCTCCCTGAGGACTAAGGAAATCAATCTCGTATCCAGCCGCTGTTAAAACCTCCCAGGGATGTGAGACTTCACCGAGATAATAACCTGTTTTCTCGCCTGTATTACCTTTTGTATCGTGACTAGTTACTACAATTAGAATTTTCGGTTTTCGATTTGTTGCATAGCAATGTGTCACAACTAGGATGAATAAGGCCGAAAGTATACCTATTTGTCTGAAGAGTTGTTTTGCTTTCATATCGTTGAGATTTTCTTTTTGTTGGAACAAATCTCTCGATTTCATATCGTAATTTAACGTGACCTACATCACATAATTAAAATTCACCTTCCCATTCCTGCCATTCACCGAGTTTTCCTAATCGTTAGTCTAAAGCCGATAGGCTAGGGGCGTATTGTGTCGTAGTTTTGAGTCAACAAATAAGAACAACAGAACTAACACTATAAAAAAAGACATTATGAAAACGCTAGTAAAAACATTCGCAGCAGCAGCTTTAATCGCAGTATCTACTTTCGCTATGGCAGCTGAAGGACCCGATTCAAAATCAGCAAAAGCAAACGTTAACCTTTCCACCGCTGATTTCGCTTTAGAGCACTATGTTGCAGTAACGACTGCGGGTGAATCAGCAGGCCTAGAGCAACTATTTGCAGAAGATTTTAATCAAAAGATCCAAACTACCAATGCGCAGTCTAACAGCCGTAGCGAAGTGGTTAAATCCTTGAAAAAACAAAAAGGCGAAAAGCTAAACTGTACAGTAAGTACAGATATTTTAGAAGAATCCGCAGATTATATGATCGCTAAAGTGACTTTGAAATTTGAGGATTTCACCAAGACTGATCTTGTCACTTTGGAGCGTGTGGGGAATGACTGGAAAGTATCCAAATCAATCAATTCGTATAAATAAGAGCCATCCCTAACAAATAGATAAGTTGTGAAGCCACGTCGAGAGATGTGGCTTTAATTTTTTGCGTATCATTGTATGTCGATGGATAATAGGCGATCAATTTTGAATTGAACATATGGTACAATATACTATCAAATGGCTAACAGATAGATTTGAAAATGGAGATAGCTTCAAATTTCTCTTCTTTTGGGGGCATACAGCTAAGCAAAATCAGGAAGTTGGAAAATTTGTTTTCAGTCAATGGTATGAGAGTCCGTTTACAGTAGATAATATTACCTATAGGACTGCGGAACATTGGATGATGGCCCAAAAAGCATTACTTTTTGATGATAAGAAGAATTTTGAGAAAATCATCAACTGTATTAAACCGGGTGAGGCTAAAGAGTTGGGAAGGCAAGTTGTGGGCTATGATGATCAGATTTGGAATGAACGCAAATTTGAGATCGTTAGGAACGGAAACATCCATAAGTTTAATCAACATTGGACGCTGGCCGAATATCTGTTAAAAACAGAAAATAGAGTTCTTGTTGAGGCAAGCCCCGTTGATGCTATCTGGGGTATTGGACTTGCACAAGATGACGTGGATATTGAAAACATCTATTGTTGGCGCGGTCAAAATTTATTGGGCTTTGCATTGATGGAAGTACGAGATTTTCTAGGTCAATTTGGGCAATTTCAAGTACTTCAAAACGCTATGCAACCACCTTGGTTGAAGTTTTCCGATAAGGACAGTAGGGATATGTTTTGGAGAATGGGATTGGGTGAGGAATATTTGAGCAAATTCGGTGCTTATTATGATAATCTGTCTGAAAGGGAACAAAAGATATATCAACTGACCTATCCTCATCCTTATTCATGGATGGATTTTTATTAGCTCGAAATAGGAATGTCCCCATTTCATGAAAAGATTGATCAAGCTATTTTTGACATGCCGAATTTAGCCAATTACATTAAACATAAAATTAAATCGAACAATTCGGGTAGACTTTGCTGTTTCGTTATGCCATGTTTTTAATGATTATTGGATTTTCACTGTACGACGCTAATTTTTATGTTAAACCTTTCTTCAAAAGGTAGCTTGTAGTCGTTTCAGCGTGCCGCAACTACCTTCCACTTAAATAAGCTATAAAGTAGCGAAACACTTCAAATGAATCAGATCCATTAGGTTTGTGGAAAATTATATAATTAGAATTTTGCTCGTCATTCTTTTTGTTTTCTCCAGATGACAGTGTGAGGTTTTGTTCAAGTGCGACAGCTTTTCCGGGAAATTTATCGCTATGAGCTGAGTAATTAAAAAGTAGAAAATGAAATAAAAGTAACGAAATTATCAGCTTTCAATTTAAATTTGTATACAGCACTGCAATTAAAGAAGATAAAATGATCGAAGATCTTATTAAGCTGAGGGCAAAATATTATCAGTAATAACTTTATACCAAATGAATCACAGATATCTTTTAGTACTACTTTTTCTCACAGTATGCCAATTGGTCTCGGCCCAATTTGCAAAAATCATTGATAAAGACGGCTATGTAAATGTGAGGAAACAAGCTACAGTGAATAGTGCGGTTGTTTCAAAAATTGCTGCTGATGAAATTGTTTATGCATTTCCTGATGAAAAGTTCGGCGATTGGGTAATTGTAGATTATACAGACAAAAGCAACAAGAGCATCACTGGCTATGTACACCATTCAAGAATTAAATATATCGAATCCTATAAGCAGATCCCTACTGTATTTTCTGATGAAGGCACAGCAAAATTTATAGCAAAAGATATAACCGTGCAAATAAATTCAGATAGTTTCGATTATGAAAAAAGTAAAGGTGATTTTTCATCGACTCAATATGATGGCTATACCGTTGTAGACAAATTTAGAGGGCAGCAGGTCTGGGGAACAGATGGCGAAATCCCTACAAGCCATTATACCTCCATTGAAGCTACTATAAAGGGAAGATTTATCCAGATCCCGGCAAAGGAAATTGAAAGCCTATTTAATGTAAACAAAGAGTTTGCAACATGCTACTATGATGAGTCAAATGATATTTTATACATTACTGCTGTTAATGGCGATGGAGCTGGTGGGTATGCAGTTTTATTTGAGATTAAAAAAGGTACATATCATGCAAAGGTGGTAACAATGCCATTTTAGCAATAGCGATAACGGTAAATTTACCGAGTTTTCCTGACCGTTGTCTAAAGTTCATGGAGGCTGCGCCAGCCTTTTTGAAAAATAACTAACTTTGTCCTGCAGTATTAGTAGATACATACAAGCATGCTAGAATGGTGAAAATAATGGTCGTAGAAGACAATGAACGCGTTGCTTCGAGTGTGAAAAAAGGATTAGCAAGTCAGGGCTACCTGGTTAATGTTTTTGGTGATGCGGAATCAGCGATCAAAGAAGCCAAATCTGTTGACTATGATTTACTTCTCATAGACATCATGTTACCAAGAATGAATGGGATTGAGCTCAGTAAACAGATGCGTGCGGCTTACCCCAGGATCCCAATCATCATGCTCACAGCATTGGGCAGTATCGATGAAAAAATATCTGGTTTTGATGCGGGAGCCGATGATTATATGGTGAAACCTTTTGAAATACGTGAACTTTTTGCACGTATCGCTGTCTTGCTTAAACGGCACAGGGAAATCAGTGAAGAAGAGATTCAGGGGCTGCTGACTTATGATCGTATCAGTATTGATCTCCGGAGTAAGCAGGTTCATAGTCAGGGACAACTTATTAAGTTGACTCCCAAAGAGTTTGATCTCCTTCACTTCTTTTTGAAACATAGGGAGACCATGCTCAGCAAGGATGAAATAGCACGTAATGTATGGAGCAAAAACTTTGATACCGGAACAAACTATATTGATGTATATATCAATTATTTGCGTAAAAAAATAGACCGGGATTTTTCACCTAAATTGATTCATACGAAATCCGGACATGGATTTATTTTATCCAATAAAGAATGAAGATTGTCAATAGAACTTCCTGGGTATTTACGCTCTCTTCGGCTATCATCTTGTTTCTATTCGCCTATGCGGTTTATTTCTTCTCGGAATTAAATCGGCAGGAAGAATTTGTGGATCGGTTGCGCTATAAGATCATCTGGCGCGCAGAATTTATTTTTGATGCACAGGTGCAGGAACATCAGATAAGAAGAATTCATGAACAAAATAAAAAGCTGATCAATGAAGCCCAGATTACTGTTTTCGATCAGCAGAATAGGGTTGTTTTTTCCGATATAGGCGAACCGACGTATCCCGATGTTAAATTAGAATCTGTCAAAACGTCTAATTTTTTTACATGGGAGCAAGGCAAAGAACTGTATATGGGCTTAAACTATCAATTTGAGGGTAAGCCTTTTTTCTTGATCGGACATGCGTACGATGTAACGGGTTTTGCACATATGGAACGGCTGAAAAATATTTTGATAACGATTTATATCGTTGCCCTATTTTTTATTTTTTTCTCTTCATTTCTATTTGCACGTTATATTCTTAAGCCAATCAATTACATTATACATCAGATAAAGGATGTGTCCGAACATAACTTGAGCACACGTGTCTCCTATAGTAATGCAAAAGATGAGCTCTCAGAACTTATCGAAACATTCAACAATACGTTCAATCGGTTGGAAAAATCTTTCAACAACCAGCGCCATTTTGTATCCATTATTTCACACGAGTTTAGAACACCTTTGGCAGCTATGATCGCCGAACTGGAATTGGCGCAGCAGCTGAATACCAATGTGGATGAGTATTTTAACTCTATTGATAGGGCATTGCTCGATGCGAAGGAGGCTACGGTACTTTCGACAGCTTTGCTGGATTTTGCCCGGGCAAACTACGATAGTTCGCAGGTAAATTTTGAAGAAATCAGAGTGGATGAAATACTACTTGAAGCAAAGTTGGTGGTCTTAGAGAAAAATAAAGACTATCGGGTAAGCATCTCTTTTGATGCTAATGCTGCAATCGACGAAGAGGAAATCTTGGTATCTGCAAATGCCTACCTCTTGAAAGTAGCCTTTGCTAATCTGATCGAGAATGCCTGTAAATATAGTGCCGATCGGCATGCCCAGGTACTGCTCTCCAGAAATAAAACCGTAGCGCAGGTGCAGGTAATAGATCATGGTATCGGAATAGACAGCAAGGATATCCCGCATATCTTTGATTTGTTTTACCGTGTGGCGGGTACGCCTTCAAAAGAGGGACATGGCATCGGTCTCTCAATTGTTCAGCGGATTATTGAGATGCATCAGGGTACCGTAGCGGTTAATTCAACTCTCCATGTAGGGACTGTGTTTTCAGTCGAACTTAAACTTGCCTATCCAAAGGGGCTTGAATAAGCTAAAAATTCTAATGGTTTTCTAATAATATCACCTCCATATTCAGCCTAATTTTGACTTATCAAAAAAACAAAATTAGGTTGAATCATGAATAGAAAACAGCTTACCTTGGCATTGTTCCTCAGTTTGGGACTAGGTAGCGCAGAGCTCGCCGAGGCGCAAACCAATGATTTTGGAAATCCAAAACTTACTCATTTCTTAAATAAGGAGCATACACGTTATATCAGCTTCAGCGGGTACGCTGAGCTGTGGGCGAGATATAGTCAGCTCAATCCGGGGAGTTTGGTAAACAACGAATCCGTTTCGAATGTATCTGATCTTTCTTTGCGGCGTATTAGGGCAAAGATGACTTACAAGCCTACCGAAAATTTACTGTTTGTATTACAGATGGGGCCTACCAACGTAAACGTCAACAGCAAGACTAATACGTATATGGATCTCTTGGATGCCTATGCGGAATATAATTTCAGTCCCAAACTTGCGATCGGTGGCGGCCGTTCGACTTGGCGCGGTCTTTCCCGATTTACAACAGGACCGCTCAATACGCTGCTTTACGACTTGCCTCTGTATGCGACATCCAATACTGGGGCGACTGATATGGTCGTGCGTGAAATGAGCATCTATGCAAAAGGGCAGTTTGGAAAATTTGACTATCGGGTGGTACTGGCTGATCCATATTCCGCCGCCAGTGCTGATCCAAAATTAAATAAAGCCACCTTCAGCAAAAATGAAGCACGCAAAGATGTGTCAGGCTACTTCCGCTACGCATTTCACGATAAAGAGAGTAACGAAACGCCATTCAATTCGGGTACATACCTCGGTAAAAAAGATGTGCTCAGCATAGGGGCTGGATTTGAGTATATGCACAATGCCCTTTGGCATCTGGATGAACGGCAGATGACCAAAAATGACGATATGCGCAATTTTGCAGCGGATATCATCTATGACGCACCCATCGACAAAGTGAAGGGAACTTCGATTAGTGCCTATGGTATGGCCATGCACAGCGATTATGGTCCTAACTATCTCCGCTTTGCAGGGACAAACAACCCCGCGACAGGTATCGATGCGGCCAATGCAAGCCTGAATGGTGCGGGAAATAGCTTGCCAAATGCTGGCACGGGAAATACATTTTACGCACAGGTCGGCGGTACACTCCCTTATTTCAATCCATCCAAACATAATTTACAGCTGCAGCCAGCGGTTTCTGTACAAGTAGGGGACTACAAGGCATTGAAAGACAAAAGTCTAATTTATGATGCAGGTATCTCGCTACTGATGCACGGTAATAGCAGCCGGCTGACTTTTGATGCGCAAAATCGTCCGATCTATAATTTAAATGCTGCGGATCAAGCTGTGGTAACAGATCACAAGTGGGCATTTGTGCTTAAATATAGAATTGATTTTAATTAAATAGCAATAACATGAAAAGAAAAGATTTTATCCTTACACTAGGTACTGCTGGCGTAATGAGCTTTGCGGCCACCTCACTGATGGCAAAAGAGAAAAAAGCGAAAACAAAAAAAGTGTATTTCCACTATTTGCTTTTTTGGCTAAAACCTGACTTGTCTGCTGAACAGGTAGAAGAGTTTAAACAGTTTTTTGAAGGTCTTAAAAAGCTTCCCTATGTCAAAAATGTACGTTATGGCAAGCCAGCTGCTTCTTCCCCAAGAGCGGTATTGGACAATTCGTTTACCTACAATGCGTCCATGGAATTTGCGACATTGGAGGAACTAGAGGCTTATGGTAAACTGCCGGGACACCTCGCTCTTGTCGCTAAATACAAACCTTATTTTGAACGGATGATGGTGCACGACACAGTCTATGAATTCTAAAATTAAAACAACAAAATAATAATTTCAAACATTACAAAATGAAAATGATATCCAAACTAACTATTGCTTGCGTATTGGCAGCATCAAGCTTAAACGCTGTGAAAGCGCAAGAAGGTCATGGAAAAATTAAGGAGGTCAACGTGGAAGCCGAAGGTAAAATGCCTGCAGTACGATTGATCAACAATCCGGATGGAACCTGCTCGTTTCAAAAAGGCTTTATTCCAACATTGAAACACGCCAATACGAGTACATTTTGGACAAGCAATAAAACAGAAGAATGGGAGAAAAACGCTCATCCAGCTCCAAGAAGACAATACGTGGTTACGCTGAAAGGTAAAATCAGATTTAAAGTCAGCGATGGTTCAACTTTTTTAATTGAACCTGGAACGATTCTTTTGGCTGAAGATTTGAAAGGTACTGGGCATAGCTGGGAAATGGTTCATTCAAAAAGCTGGGAAAGATTGTATATCCCTATCAATGAGGGGGCTGATGATCTTTTCGTGACAAGAAATAACTAACAATTATGTTGTGCCGCAGTCTGACCTGTGGCACAACATTGCCAGTAATTTTTCTTGTTTCCTATCGTTTCCTCTTTTTTGTTTCGTCATCAAATGTTTCTAAAGGCTATTGGATTTTCACTGTGCGACGCCAATTTTTATGTTGAGCCTTTTTTCGAAAGGACAGGTTGGACCATGATAGCCTTTAAGAATTATTGCTTTATCTTGGATTTTTTCATTGGACCAAAACTATGATCACCTTTTCTAAAAACATCTTATTTTCTTTTATCTTTTGCCTGTTATTTTCACAGTTACAAGGTCAGTCAGATCCTGAAAAAGGATTTTTGAAGATTAAAAATGATATTTTTTGGGACACTCAAGATGGAGATCCTTTGTATAGCCAAGGAGGAGGTATTTTTTCTTTCAAAGACCCTGAAGATGGGCAGACTAAATATTTTTGGTATGGCGCAAAATATCAAGAATCTGAAAAATACCGAAATGATCCTAGTGTTACTCCTGAACGTGACAATTTTGTTTCTGTAACCTGTTATGTGTCTAAGGATCTCGTAAACTGGACCTCTCAAGGCGATGTATTGACTCTTGATGAACTCAATAAAAATTCTACCCAGACAACGCGTTGGGCAGGACGTTTAGGTGTCGCATACATCAAGGAAATACGTAAGTATGCACTGCTCATCCAACACAATGATCAATTGTTAGTTACCTTATCGGAGCGTCCCAATGGCCCATTTAAATGGCACCAGCGCATCGATATGACTGGTATGATAGGCACCAGCAACACCGGAGATCAAACGGTATTCACCGATGAGGATACCGGAAAGTCTTACCTGGTGTATTCCTACGGAAAAGGAAGAAACAAGATTTACATCTCACAAATTGGTGTAAAGGACGGTAAGGTAGGACTACTGGATTGTAATATGGTATTTAAAGGCGAGGGGCGAGAGGGGAACTGTATGTTCAAACATAATGGAAAATACTATTTATTTGCTTCCAACTTGTACGGCTGGGATTCCTCTTTTGCCTATTACTTAGTTTCAGATCATATTTACGGTCCATATACGCCCACCCATGAAATGCTGATCATGGAGGGCTCAGAGGCCGATTATGCCCATGTCACGCAAACAGGATTTTTTGTAACGCTAAAAGGAACTAAAAAGCAGACAATTATCTATTGTGGCGATAGATGGGCTAATTTTGCGGGTAATGGTCTGGGATATAACCAGTGGTGTCCTCTTTCCTTTAATGGCCCGAAGCCTATTTTTAATTCCTTAAGTTCATGGAGCCTTCATCCAACAACAGGAGAATGGCTGGTTAACAGTGACAATAATTATGTGAAGAACGGTAGTTTCGAGGCCGATAGAAGACATATACCAAGTCCGGTAAAACCTGTTCAGGAACAGTTATTAGGATGGCAAACCACGATCATGATGGGGAATATGCTCTCCGTTGGTGATTCTTTATCGCCTGTGCTTAATTATTTCAATACAACCGAGGATAGAAAGCAGGTCGTTGGAGAAAAGAGTTTGCAGATAAATGATAAAATAGATTTTAAACGTAAGGTTTCACAGATTATTCAGTCTAGCCAGCATGTGAAACTAGTGGATGGAAAATATACTTTATCTGCAAAATTTAAACGTGGCAGTGGATTTGAGGATTTATATATGTATGCCTTAAGCGATGGTAAAGCGTATAAACAAAAACTGAGTAAAGTGGATCAGCATTGGCGTAATATTACTTTAGCGAATATATCCATTAAAAACGGGCGCGTTGAAATAGGTTTTATGGCTCGTGGAAAGGCGAATGCTTATTGCCATATAGATGATGTAACGCTAATTCGATCTAAATAATCCGCATGGAATAAAAACGCGCGTTAAAAAGAGTTAATAACATTGCTAGATGTTTGGTTTTATAATATTTTTATTGTAAAACTAATTGAAAATGAGTAGACTATGGTTGTTGTTGCTATTGCTCTTTATCACAAACTTATCTTCTGCACAAGATCTGAAAGGCACGATTAAAGATAAGTATTCGGGTGAAATTCTTATAGGTGTTTCGATCAAAGTAGCTTCACGCAGCACCTATTCCGATAGCTATGGCAATTTTATATTGTCAGGCATTAAGCTTGGAGATACAATCACCTTTTCTTCAATCGGATATCGCGAGGAAAAATATATCGTTGATAATAGCAATCTTGATAATTTGGTCATATATATGAAGCAAACAACAATTTTGTTGGATGAAGTCAAGATCAATTCTTTAAGAAGTTATAAGGCTGATTCCTTAAAGTTTCGGGAAGAATTTGCCAAGACTTTCAATTATAGCAAACCCAAATTTAAAGACATTTTCATCAGCAAAAATTATTCTTCAAATGTCCCGAGACACCCTAATCAAGCTAGCAATAGTACCGCCTCGCTGATTAGTGTTGATGTGCTTTCTGTTATTTCTATGTTAGGGAAAAATCGTACCCCTCAATCCAAGCTCCAACAGAAATTGATAAAGGAAGAAGAAGAGCAGTATCTTGATAATACCTTTTCTAAGCGTAAGGTTCAAAATTTGACGGGCCTTAAATGTGATTCTCTACAAACTTTCATGCAGTTGTACCGTCCGAATATTGACGCCGCGAAATACATGTCCGACTATGATATTATCCTGTACATCAAAAAAAGTTACCATGAATATATCGAGCCTTAAACTTCGCCCCATTAAGCATTTGCATATATAAATCCTACAGTAACAAGTCCCGCACCGACGACAGATGCCCCGGCGCAGGATTGTAAGAAGCTTTTCAATACATTGTGTGTTTTATGAAATACGCTAATTAGTAATCTGCCTAGATCAGTCAGACAATAAACACTAGTGAATCTAAAATCTCAGACATAGACAATCATTTTAAGTTTTCCAGTACAAATCCAACCCAATCTTTTTGGGATATTGAAGGATCGAGGTAATAATCTGGCTGTAGGCCCACATTGTCTATTGCCATTTCTGGGATCCGGTAGCTTTTCGACCTGCAATACCACAGCTGAAATTCACCACTTGGCGAATCTACATGGTGCATATTTGATATATCCAGAGAGCCATAAGTGCTTTTTCCATAAAGTTTAACCTTTGCGCTTTGTTTTGCCTCGAGCAAAAACTGTTCAGTTGTACTTCCACAATATTCGTTTATCAATATGGCTACCTTTTGCGGGAACGGGAGAATTTGATCCATGCTATCGATAGAGATCATATTTTCTTTAACCCGAACGTATTTACCAAGATTTAAATTCAGCTTGTCATAGATCTCCTTAAATTCTTTCCTTGATCTTTCATCATATAACGTATCCTTAGAGAGCGTCAGCAATGCAGCGTTGTTCAACTCTGTGGAAAGCAATTCTAAACCTACAGTTCTGATAGGATTAGTATATAGATAGGGAACCAGTGAAGAATATGCATCATCAGATCCTCCGCCATTGTTCCTTAGGTCTATGATCAGATTTGGTGTGTGAATAATTTTTTCATGGTTTACACGAAGAACGCTGTCGATAGATCTTTTATTAGACATATCGAAACTTGGTATACGTACATATACTGCTTTGTCTGAAATTTGTTCAAAATAAGGGCCATTGGAATATAAATAGCTTATATAACTTTTGACAAGTGGTGTATCTTGAAATGCTTTGGACTTGCGTACAAAAAAAGCCATACCATCGATATGGATAATATTATTTCCGATAAATTCAACCGATAGATTCTCTCTAGCAGAAAAATTCCTCAGCCAGATTGTTGCTCGGTAGTTTTCTCCATTCTTATATAGCTTGAATTTTACCTTACCTTTATTCCAAGGAGTTCCTGGAGCATCCAGCACAACTCCAGTATAACCGCTATCGCTGGGAACTATACCAACTTTGTAAGGAGCGCTTTCCCATATACCAATAGGTGATGGTTCGGCTTGTTTATCAAGCAGACGATTGAGCTCGTTTTCCTTTAAGGTTAATCTTTCATGCTTTTTGATTCTATTTTCATCTGCTTCAACGATTTGTGCGGGTTTAGGTTCCTCTTTTAAATCAACAATTCCAAGATGTCCCTTCCTAAAGAATTTAAACCATCTATAAATCAGATTCATACAGTCAGCTTTGTTTTTGGCTGTCTTAGCCATATTCATTATTTCTTCGGTATGGAGGTCGTATGCTTTTTGCCCTTTTTCTTTCAAGATGTACGCAAACCCTGCGTCGTTTTTTTCGAAAGTGTTCTTGATCCATGTAAATTCAGCATGGCAATCGCATTGAGATCCTCCTCGTACCTTATTGATAGAGAGTAAAAAGGAATTGCATAGCATAAACCAAAAAAAGAAGTTTTTAATGACTTTCATAATGACTATAAATGTTAGGTTATTTGATGTATAGTTTTATTTCGTTTTAACGATATACGATGTTCAATAGTCGATCCGTTTTCGTAACATGTTGATTTTAAGTGTAAAATGATAATGGGTTAATATGGTAACTGTTCGGAAGTGGACATAGTCGTTCGATAATGATCATGAGTAAAGGAATTACACGCTTTAGATCGCTTGGTCCGGAGAAAATTATGTATTATTGCTAGAGTACATATTATGCAAATCAGTTTTACGATGAGACTAAAATTTCTCCTTGTTATTTTGGGACCGTGCTTTTTGCTTTTTTCTTGCAAAAACAAGAGTTTAACAAATTCCATTTGGAAAAATTGTGGCGATAATAGTGACCTACAGGATATCCTTGTGTTTAATGATACGAATAATTTCGTACGGAATGATACCATCTATAGCAGGCTGGTTATTGACTCTCCAATCGCTGTAATTAACCGGATTGATAGCTATTATGGCGAAAGAAGATTATATCTAAACAGGCTTTCTGATCAAAAAAACTATAGGTACTGTGAGCAATAATCGACAATATTAACATGCTTTAATTTATGCAACTTAATAATGATCATCAGTACAATGTCGGTTTAAGAGTGAAAAAAACTAAAAATTGGCCATTCTTATTTATTGTATTTTTATTGGTTTTGGCAATCGTATATTCACGGTTAATTACTCATTCGATGATTATAGGGAAATATTATTTTAAATATTACGAATGTCCCGCTATGGGGGATTTACCGAAAAGCGATGATATGCTTACTTTGCTTGATGAAAATAAATATAGAAGTTCTTACTGGGGAAATGGAGAATATCGTATAGAATATGAGTTTTTTAGAACAGTATTAGTTTTAAGCAATTCAGGTGGGACGGTCTCAAATGAGCTAGAAATAAAAAAAATTGGAAATAAGATCAATATTGTTTTAGATGATACCTGTGATTTTTTTTATGAAAAGGCTGATTGGAAGATATCGGATTAAATAGGAGAAATTATGTTACCATCAAAATCTAGTTAAAGCATATCAAGTTAATCTTTTTTTTCAATATTTTATTCTTCAGGGAGCTACGTTTTTTATCATTATATCGTTTGTCTTTCTATTTAACAGGCTGGTACGCTCGCTGAAAGAATATGTTAGGTATATACTATCTTTTCTGATTGCCTATATCTTTTTAATGCTCCTGCTTTGGCAGATAAATGGCGGGGATCTGTTTGTATTTGTTCAGAAGTATCAGAATAATAGAGATTTTTGGGCAATGGTTTTCCCTTTTGCTTTTTCCAATATTTGCATGATAATAAAATCGATGCTAAAAAAATGACAAATTATTTTTTGTGAAAAATATAAAGATTTTATGAATTTGGTTTTTAATGTCAAAAGGGTCTGATTCTCATCAGACCCTTTCTCTTAGCGTTTATCTGTACAGTAATTTTTATGTTTCCTATCGTTTCCTCTTTTTTGTTTCGTCATCCAATGTTTTTAAAGACTATTGGATTTTCACTGTACGACGCCAATTTTTATGTTGAACCTTTCTTTCGAAAGGTAGCTTGTAGCCGTTTTGTATAGTAAGAACAACTGTCGATTTGAAATAGTTTTATTGGAGTGATTTTTTTGATAACTTTAATCGAATATAGAGATACAAGGGAAGCTAATGATGGAATTTCCTATTATACAAATAGATTTTATTGAGTGGAATTTAGAGTTGATCACGGAGCTTTTGATGTTTGATGGTTACTATCATTCAAGTGATGATGATTTTTTTGATAAATACATCCTAAATAAAAGATTCGTAAGTTCCGATGGCACAATTTATATAGCAACCCATAAAACTAGAAGTACGGATTTTTTATCTCGAACTGGCTTAAGGTCAAAGTACAAAATTCACTTCAAAGATGCTGGAGTCCGATGGACATTTTCTCAAACAAAAGAATTTTTTTATAACAGGATATTTACCATGAAAGAGGAATTTGCAAAAGAGAATTGGCTAAAAATAATTGACCGGTCAAATAGCATTAGAGATTTGATTGAAAGTCAGGATGATTGAAAACGGCTAGTTTTCTATAACTCAGCTATGGCGAAAGCTTATAATTTGATTCCCCAACAATTAGTGATTTTATTTAGACCTGCAATTTTGTAAAGAGAATGCTGGGCTCATTCGTTCAACATTTACCGATTACTATAGTTCGGCCTGGATTATTGTGGTTAGTGGGTTCTGTTTGTCCATGTTGTAAAATATAAAATTCTGATTTTAGCAATTATGAAAATCTATTATTCGGGATGAGTTTAAATAACTTTTATAGGGGTCTTGTTCGTACCTACTTCGTACAGCATTCGGATTAGGTCGGGGAGGGTTCTATTGTTGACTAGTCTCTGACCAGTTTTTCCCTGTTCAGAGACTGGACAAGGTCTGTTGGGTGTCTGTACAATATCTGTAGTTGATCCGAACGTGGTACGAATCTGATACGAAGCAGGCTCACCTCTCTATTTCCGCCATTCACCGAGTTTTCCTGAGCGTTGGTCTAAAGCCGATAGGCTAGGAGCGTATTGTGTTGTAGTTTTGAGTCAACAAATAAGAACAACAGAACTAACACAATAAAATAAAGACATTATGAGAACGCTAGTAAAAACATTTGCAGCAGCAGCTTTAATCGCAGTATCTACATTCGCTATGGCAGCTGAAGGACCTGGAGCAAAAGCAACAAAAGCAAACGTTAACCTTTCCACAGCAGACTTGGCTTTGGATCATTATGTTGCGGTAACGACTGAGGGCGAATCAGCAGGTGTAGAGCAGTTATTTGCAGCTGATTTTAATCAAAAGATCCAAGCATCCAATACGCAATCTAACAGCCGTAGCGAAGTAGTTAAATACTTAAAAAAACAAAAAGGCGAAAAACTAGACTGCACAGTAAGCATTGATGTCCTCGAAGAATCTGCAGATTATATGGTAGCTAAAGTGACTCTAAAATTTGAAAATTTCACCAAAACGGACTTAGTTACCTTGGAGCGTGTGGCTAATGACTGGAAAGTATCCAAATCAATTAATTCATATAAATAAATCTCAAGAACTATTGCTCTGCGAAGCTATAGGTAGAGCACTAGTGAATCATATGTTTAAGTTTAGTTTAAAGGCCAGGTCGCGAGATCTGGCTTTTTTATGTCAAAAGGGCCTGATTCTCATCAGACCCTTTCTCTTAGCGTTTACTTGTACAGTAATTTTTATGTTTCCTATCGTTTCCTCTTTTTTGTTTCGTCATCCAATGTTTTTAAAGACTATTGGATTTTCACTGTACGACGCCAATTTTTATGTTGAACCTTTCTTTCGAAAGGTAGCTTGTAGCCGTTTTGTATTATAAGAACAATAGCCAGTTCAAAATAGTTTTATAATTTTTTACTAACTGCAGTTTTAATTCAAAAAGCTTACGCTCTTAGTGAAGTACAGGTTGTACTAGTAAACATTTGAAACATCCTTTGATTATCAACCAGAGCTTACAACTCGGGATTAATCATGAAGGACCGCTAATCATAAAATACCTTCAGCTGCTCCAGCCTCTTTTTTACCAGCTTACTTTTCATCGGTTCAAAACTCATGATTTCTTTGCTGTTCTGTTTTACGGATACCCGAAACGGCTGGTTTAGCTTTGCTGTCAAATGATAGATAGCCACTAGCTCAGCGAGGTCTTCAAACCATGCAGCTGTACTGTAAAGTGACGCGAAGGGTGTTTTTTGAAGCTCTTTGTAAATTTTAGGTGCATCAGAAACTGACACCTGCTTTCCGCTCCGGAAGCGTGCGGTTGCCAGCAAAGGGCTAATGAACGCTTTCTCGCGCACATTCGCGGCATGCCAGATACCCCGGGTAAATGCTGTAGGTGCCGCAACTGTATCACTTTCGAAGGAGTGAGGTGTAAGAGCCAGCACCGCATCCACTACATGCGTTGCCTCGTGAAGCAATACGTACACCATAGCGTCCAGCTCGCCGGCATCTATCGTTACCTTCAGTCCGCTGTCTTCAGGAAATGTGTAGTATGAATTCTCCTTCCATGTGGCCCATTGGGAAACAGTTTCATTAATAATCTCTGCACGAAAAGTGATGTTGAATTTTTGGGTTGAATCGGCTGTTTCAACCGGGGATGTAAGTGCCGTGTTGGGCATATTATCCATGAAACTTATACTGTGCAGATGTTGTTTCAGAATTTTACTATGTAGCGGCGACAGCATGTTAAAAGCCTTTGCGACCTTGTCTTTTTCTTTGGCTGTCAGTACATGATCCACTGGCTGCAAACCTGCTTCGCGAAATTTGTTAAAAACTTCGTCCGGTGCCGGTTGTATTCGTTCCGCCAATGCTGACAAGGACCGGCTTTCTGGACTTTGTGCGCGAAGAGCCATCGGGATAATAAGAGAAAAAAATAAGTAAGTAAAAAATCTGCTTATCATATTGAATTTTGTTTTGGAGCAAAAAAGACTGAATTTACAAAAAAGACTGAATTTAATTTATGGCAAGAAATTTTGCCCGGAATGCTGATGGCGTTTCACCTGATTTCTGCACAAATAGCCTGCTGAAGTATGCTGGATCTTCATATCCCAGTTCATAGCCAACCTCTTTTGCCGTCAGATTGGTATGTACCAGCAGCCGTTTTGCTTCTAACAGAATTCTGTTCTTTATCACATCATTAGGCTGTGGCAGATTGAGCCTTTTAAATTTATGGCTAATCGTTTTTGGAGCCATAAACAGCAGCTCGGCATAATCGGCAACATGGTGCTTTTCTTTATAATGTTCGTCAACCAACAAGGTAAACTTCCTGAAAAACTCCAGGTCGCTGTTCTGTTCAGTAAGTTCTTTATCGAGATTTTGCTTTTTCCACAATCGTGCAGATTTGATGAACAATTGTTTGAGATAGGTACGAAGCATCTCTTCCCGCGAGGTATCGTTCAATCCGAACTCATCCGTCATCTGTCCGAAAATATAGCTAAAGAAAGGAATTTCGCCACTGTCCAATTCCACCATCGGCATATTGTAGATGTTGCTGAACAGCAATCCGTTACAGGCTACTTCCTCATCATGTATCTGGATACAATAAAAGTTGCGGTTGTAAAAAATGAAGTGTCCCTCTTCTTGTCCGAGCTTCTTTATATGCAGATGCTGATTGGGGCTTATAAAGAACAGGGAGGGCTGTTTTACGGAATATTCAGTAAGATCAACCTGTAACTCAGTTCCCATTGAAAGAAGCAGTACTTTTATGTATTGTTTATAACCCGCGCCATTAATGGAATCGACATTTTCTTCATGCAACGATATAAGTCCTATGGTTTTTAGGTCGTTTCGAAATACTTTTTCACTTGCCATATTGGTAAACTAATGGGGTTAAAAATACAAATCTCAGTTCAAATAGAAACAGGAGAACATAATATTCTTGCTCTCCTGTTTTGCAATTCATCATGATTTTGCAAATTTCTCCAGCTCAGTATTGAATTTTTCCATTTCTTCGACAAATAAGGCATGACCGCTGTTTTCAAAGCGGATAAGCGTTGCATTTTTTATGCCTTTCTGTAATTGTTCGGCCCAAACAAGCGGACAGTTTTTATCATACACTCCCTGAAAGATGGTTACAGGAATATTGATTTTTGAAAGCTGGGGGCGTAGGTCCAAATCGCGGAGTGCGGTGATCGATTCTGTCATGGCATAAGGAGAGGCCTGCAAGTTGATATTCTCCAACCATTTTTCTACGTTTTTAGAGATATTGCCCTCTTTCGCCACGAAGCCTGCACCGAAACTTGCGATTAGATCCTCTCTTTGTGTTTTGGTTGCGTTTATCAATCCTTGTACCACTTCATTCGGCAATCCGTCAGGAAAACCTTCCCGCTGTTTCCACGATGGTGCTGCCGCCCCAAACAGCGCTAGCTTGCTTATATGGGCGGAGTTATATTTTGTTACATAATGCAGCACCACTGCGCCACCGAGCGAAAACCCTCCAAGCGTAGCATTTTGTATGTCCAGTTTTTCCAGAACCACTTTTATATCATCGGAAAAAACATCAAAATCATATTTTCCGTAAGGTTTATCTGATTTTCCAAAACCACGAAGTGTAATTCCAATCACTCTGAATCCTCTGCGGGATAGATATTGGTATTGGTATTCGTACATTTCATCGCTCAATGGCCAACCGTGAATCAATACGATAGGTTTACCTTCGCCAAGGTCGGTTACATGGAGCTTTACTCCCTTTTCTACTTCGATGTATTCTGCTCTTCCGGCAGAAGCTGGTACTCTTTTCCCTTGAGCAAAAATAGAAGTGCTCAATAAAGTCATCACTAAGCTGATTGTTGCAATAATTGTTTTCATTTTTTTAATGTTTAAATTGTTTAAAAGTTATGATACAAAGGTATAATCAGCTTGGTTTGAATGGAATGGATAATGGTGGATATGTATTGTACTTTTTTCCCTAATAAAGAATTTGAGGATAATAACCTCGAATCAAAAGTAATGTTGAAATTTGAAGTTTTTACCAAGGCTGATCTCGTAAATCATCTATTTATTAAGGTCACGTCGAGAGATGTGGCTTTTTAGGTATCATTGTATTTCGATTCGGCGATAATGATAACTTTGAAAATGGTCGCATACTGCAGGAGACCAGATGAAGTAAAGTATGTAATGAAAGGGCTGGTTTCAGTATGGGAATAGTTAAAGAAAACAAGTGTGCCGAAGATTATCAAAGAATTTTAGGGAAACGCTATGCTAATTTTGATCTCATCAATCCATCGTGTACTGATGAGTTAATCGATAAAATTGTATCGGAGTATCAGCCGTTTGTTTACAAAAAAGAACTATAAATAAGCGCAAATAAAAATTTTAGTTCAGCAAAGTATGTTAGATCATTGGTATGAGATGGAAAAATAAGCCGATAAATTTAAATTTGTAATGATGATGGATAAAAAAGAACTTATTTCAATGATTGAAATTCAGTTGAAAAGCTTTATAGATTCCAAAAGACCAAAAGATGCAGAAGTGCGCAAAAAATTGGATTTTGGTTATTCGTGGGATGGGAAAACCGCTTTACTGTTTGAAATTAGACCACAATGGAATGACCCAACGAATATTGTAGAATTACCGTTTGCAAAGCTTCGCTTTGTGAAAGCATCTAAAATTTGGAAACTCTATTGGATGCGAGGATCGGGCAAATGGGAGGCTTATGAACCGAAACCCGAGTGTACTAATCTGCAATTATTGTTGGATGAAATCGATCATGATGGATATGGATGTTTTTTCGGATGATATCCGGTCGAAAAAGCCAAAGGTATTGCTAGAAAGTATAATGAATTGTAATTAATAGCGTATGTCAGAATTAGATATTAATGAAGTCCATATTGTTCCCGTCGGGAATACAGATGAGGTCAAGGATACAGATAGCAAGCTAGATTTTTCTCTTACCTAAGTCAATCTATATGATGCCTTTTGATAATAAATCTTTTTGTCACAAATTTTGACTAAATTTGTGACAAATTAAATTCTTTATAGTGTTGGAAAGTGTTGTTAATCAAATTAGAACGAAGGTTTTAAAGTCATATAGAGGAGCTTTTTTTTTCGCTGAAGATTTTTCTCAATTTGGTTCATCGGATAATGTCCGTAAAGTACTGTCGCGATTGGAGAAAGATAATCTATTAGTTCGATTAGCGCAGGGTATTTATTTAAAACCTAACCGGGACCCTTTGTTAGGAATTATTTATCCCAATATCGAAGAAATTGCTAAGGAAATCGCAAAACGGGACAAAGCTCGCATCTCTGCTACAGGTGTGATGGCCTCTTATTTATTAGGACTGACTACTCAAATACCATTAAAAGCAGTTTATCTTACCGATGGTTCACAGCGTGAAGTCAAGATTGGTAATCGCAGTATAAAATTTAAAAGGACAGTTCCAAAAAGCTTTGCCATAAAAGATGAATTATTACATCTGATTGTGCAGGCATTTAAGGAAAAGGGGCAAAGAAATATTACCAAAGAATTCTTAGATACCATAAAAACTTCCGTTAAAAAAGTTGATAAGCAAGTCATTGATTCCCAATTGAAATATGCGCCAGTATGGATTCAAAAAGCAATCGAAAATCTTCACTGATCTTAAAATTATGTGGCTAAATCTTAACACGAAACAAAAGAATCTTGTCCTAGACCAACTAAGCAGTATAATGGGATTACCAGAATGGGGCCATTGTTGTATTGGAATCTGGATATGAGAATCTACTTTTTAAGTGTGCTCAAAATGATAAATCCTTTTTATCTTCCATCTTTAATGTCGTTCTTTTTCTTGAAAGAAGGGCGGTTGAAGAAGATTTGTATGTGAATGTAGAATTGAACATTCAAATGGCTGAAGAATTGGGGGATATTGCAGGAGGTAAACTATATTATGATTTTTACAAAATGATGTTAGGTGTATAAGACTAATAGTCCATTTAAAACACCTATTCATGGTGTTAGATCCTATCTGACAATAGCGAATTTTTCCACGGTACGGTTTTTTTAATTTAACCACTAATGCCCTTGATTAACCCTGATCAATAATTTTCCTAAAGTTGTTCCAATAAGAATGGATATTTATTTTGCACAGCATCAATTGAAGCGATATTTCGAACGATAACATTCACCTCCTCATTCCCACCACTCACCGAGTTTTCCTGATCGTTGGTCTAAAGCCGATAGGCTAGGAGCGTATTGTGTTGTAGTTTTGAGTCAACAAATAAGAACAACAGAACTAACACAATAAAATAAAGACATTATGAAAGCATTAGTAAAAACATTCGCAGCAGCAGCCCTAATCGCAGTATCAACATTTACTATGGCAGCTGAAGGACCTGGAGCAAAAGCAACAAAAACAAACGTTAACCTTTCTACAGCAGATTTCACTCTAGAGCACTATGTTGCGGTAACCACAGAGGGAGAATCAGCAGGAGTAGAACAATTATTCACCGAAGATTTCAATCAAAAGATCCAAGCTTCCAATGCGCAGTCTAATAGCCGTAGCGAAGTAGTTAAATCTTTGAAAAAACAAAAAGGTGAAAAGCTAAACTGTACAGTAAGCACAGCTATCATCGAGGAATCGGCAGACTATATGGTGGCTAAAGTGACTTTGAAATTTGAGAATTTCACCAAGACTGATTTCGTTACTTTGGAGCGTGTGGGCAATGACTGGAAGGTTTCCAAATCAATCAATTCGTATAAATAGTATCCAATAACTAGTGGTTTGCCGTTAACAAAAGACAAACCACTAGTGAATCATATGTTTATTAAGGCCAGGTCGCGAGATCTGGCTTTTTTCTTTTGCTCAAGTATAAGACAGACTTTTTGGTTAACTTTAAGTATTCATGAGTGATGATGAGTTTTCTTTATGAAGTGAGTATTGCCACAAGGATATATTAATTATGACCGAAAAGTATTATTATAAACTTTATTTACAAATTGTTTTAAAAGGAGCCGATTACGTTTTTGGCTATTTAAATGTCTCTCATATTCCTTATGAAAAATTTTATGAACTTTTTCAGGATCAAGTGACTACTGAAACCTTCTTGTTTAAAGATGTCAGTTATTTTATAGACGAAGAGCTCTACCAGAAGAATAAGGTTTTTCTGGATAAGGAAGTTTCTTTCACATTTGATTTTGATTTATTTGAATATAGTATCGGTCTTACAGGAGACCCATTTAGTCGTTATATAAAAGATTATTACGAAGAGCTGCCACCCGCAATAAAACGGAAATAAAAATGTACCTGTATTTATAAGAAGAAGAAAATATGCTACGATGCGAGTACATAAAGATAATGGAATATATTGGTTGGGCATGATTCCTGAGCATTCGTAAATTCAGATATATGACTAAAATAATCATTCCTCTTATTCTAATCTTTCTATTAATTGGTTGTAAATCGATTACAGATTCGGTAGATTATTTTGGGCAAACCTACCCTGATTCTATCCCTATTGTTTTTGCCCCAGGTACCATTTCAGTAAAAGGCCGACTGGAACATGGTATTTCATTTACACCTAATGGCGGGGAATTAGCATTTGGAATACTCGATAAAGAAGATTTCAGTGGAGCGATATTTCATGCTAAAAAAATCAACAAAAAGTGGACTAAACCTGTAGCTTTCGAACCATTAAGAAATAAGTGTGTCTATTTACCCTATTTTTCACCTAATGGTACATCCTTACTTTTTAGTCAAAGTAATGCTGGAAAGGACAACGCCTCCACAGATATTTGGATACTTGAGAAAGTTAAAGGTGAGTGGGGGATTCCAAATATGATACAAGCTCCAATAAATTCGGCAAGTAGGGAAGCAAACGCCTGCATGACTTATGACGGTACAATCTATTTTTCATCCAACAGAAATTGCGAGGGAAAGGAAAATTGCCACAACGCTGATTTATTCTATTCAAAGCTCGTGGGTAATGCGCATCCAAGCGCAGATATCATACCGGAATTTGCCTCCCCAAATGATGAGGAAAGTGTATTTATTTCTCCAAAAGAGGATTACATAATTTTTTGTAGATATACAAACGATGAAAGTAAAGTTGATCTATATATCAGTTACCGCGATATACACAATAATTGGATTGTGCCGCAAATTGTTCATTCAACAATAAATTCAAAAGATTGGGACAGAAGACCATTTGTAACTATTGATAATAAGTTCCTGTTTTTTACTCGATTGCAAATTGGAGAAAGGGGAGTAACCGAATCTGATATATATTGGGTTAATACTTCAAAACTGTTTAAGCCTTTTGTCTATAATTCTCTTTCTGATACAACAGTTCAAATAGGAAAGAAATTCGAGATATCCGTCCCAAAAAATTATTTTAAAGATATAGATGATGAACGGTTGGTGTACAGTATTAACCAAAACCAATTTAATTGGCTGCATTTTGATAGAGAACAAATGAAATTATCTGGGCTGCCAACTGTCGAGGGGGATTTTGAACTCACTTTTTCAGCAAGAGACCGATATTCAAATATGGCAGACGATAAGATTATTATAACCGTAAAAAAGTAAATACTGCTATAAGACTTTTCACCTCCCCATTCCCGCCATTTACCGAGTTTTCTTGATCGTTGGTCTAAAGCCCACAGGCTAGGGGCCTATTGTGTTGTAGTTTTGAGTCAACAAATAAGAACTAAAGACTAACACAATAAAAAAAGACATTATGAAAACTCTAGTAAAAACATTCGTAGCAGCTGCTTTAATCGCCGTATCAACTTTCACTATGGCTGCTGAAGGACCAGGTTCCAAATCAGCAAAAGCAAACGTTAACCTTTCTACAGCAGACTTTGCCCTTGAGCATTATGTTGCAGTGACGACAGAAGGTGAATCTGCAGGCGTAGAGCAGTTATTTGCGGCTGATTTTAATCAAAAGATCCAAGCAACCAATGTGCAGTCTAACAGCCGTAGCGAAGTGGTTAAATCTTTGAAGAAACAAAACGGAGAAAAGCTGAATTGTGTAGTAAGCACAGACATCTTAGAAGAATCGGCAGACTATATGGTAGCTAAAGTCACGTTGAAATTTGAGAACTTCACCAAAACAGATCTAGTTACTTTGGAGCGTGCGGGCAATGACTGGAAAGTATCCAAATCGATCAATTCTTATAAATAGGAGCCATCCCTTACAAATATATATGTTGTGAAGCCATGTCGTGAGATATGGCTTTTTTACGTCAAAAGGGACTGATTCTCATCAGACCCTTTCTCTTAGCGTTTATTTGTACAGTAATTTTTATGTTTCTTATCGTTTCCTCTTTTTTGTTTCGTCATCCAATGTTTTTAAAGACTATTGGATTTTCACTGTACGACGCCAATTTTATGTTGAACCTTTCTTTCAAAAGGTAGCTTGTAGCCGTTTTGTATTGTAAGAACAATAGTCATTTCTAAATAGTTTTATTGGAGTAAATTCAAAGTTTAAAAAAAATGAATAAATTAGATTTGAAAAGTTTTGATGCTCAAGACTTGAGTGTTAATGAAATGTCGACAATCGATGGTGGAAGATTTATTGGCGACTTTTTTTTAAACTAAAGTTGCAGATCTTATTGTAGACTCTATTGGATATAGTATGAATAATCCTGAGCCGGGCTGGAATTCCACATCTTTTGGTCACTACGGAGGAGCTAGACCCTAGTATTAGATAAGGAGACGCCGTTCTCCTTATGAAAAAAATATTATAGATGCCGAAATATATAAATCGATTATTGAAGTTACCTGTAACTTATTTATATGTTGTGATGATAATTGCTTATGTGATTATTGATGTTTTGTGTAATTTAGTTCTCATTGACGTGCTCAAGTTAGCGTTTGTGTCAAACGAAGTGGTTCGTGGCCAAGGGATTTTAAAAATTTTCCTATATGCAATAATTTTAGGTCCTTTTTTTGAGACATTATTATTCCAATTTATTCCTATAAAACTCCTGTCTACATATACTTTTTTTAAACAAAGGAAATTATTGATGGCTTTAATTTCTGCCCTTACTTTTGCTTTGACTCATATGTATAGTTTATATTATTTTATTTTAAGTTTCCTTATGGGAATAGTTTTTGTTTTTTTCTTTTTCATCACGGAGTTTAAGAAGAAGGGGACTGGTCTTTGGCATACTATATTCTTACATGCTATTATCAATTTAATGGTATTCTTAAATAAGTATTTTATATAATTTTTCAGGCTTTCTATCTTGTGCTTTATCCTTCTGTAGTGGTTCGAGCATTTAATAAAGACTTTAATATCATTAAAAATATACAATTCAAAGCATCAGACAGTACATTGATTTTCATAAGATTGATTCCATGATCTTTTGAATTGGCAACTTTTTCCTATAAATATTTCATCTTATTACTTAAATCTAAACATTTATGTACCAGTTTTAAGCTGTTGGATTTTTTGGGACACTTACAGTAGAAGTTATAACGAACGCTTAAATATATTTCTTTTTCTTGGTCTTCGATATTTCTTCTATATGATAAAGTTGTGTTGCAAAAAACACCCATAAAAAAGGAAACAGAAACATTAGTATAATACTCAAAAAAGATATTCTCTCTTTTGATTTAGCTATTTGAACGACCGCTACTATGTAACTGATAAACCACAATAAAGCAAGTATTATTAAGAAATATTTCATTTTTTAAAGTTTTATTAATAAAAATAATCAAAAATTTAATTATAAGCAAGTATAGGCAGCATTGGAAAGCAGGTAATTGGAGAAAAGAGTTAACGGTTTTGTCATGAACGCTATATCACTTTTTTTATATAAGTTGTAATGTTTTTCTCTTTTTGGAGACTAACAAGTAAAGCAATAACAAATAAGACATCCTCGTAGGATATGAGTATCGAAAAAGACTTTATTACTTTAGCGACTTCTAATCAGGCTATCATACACCGCATCTGCTGTATGTACCTAGACAATAAAGCCGATAGGGAAGATTTATTTCAAGAAATCGTATTACAGGCATGGAAATCATTCAAAAGCTTCAGGGGGGATGCCAAGTTTCAGACATGGCTATATCGAGTCGGATTGAATACGGCGATCACATATATCAAACGAGGCAATAGGTATACGCTCGCCGAACTACAATATAGCCAAGAAAGTTATTGCGAGATCACCTATCGGGAGGATGAAGATATACTGCTTATGTATCAGGCAATAAGCAGATTGACAAAAGTAGAAAAGGCCTTGGTAACACTATATCTCGAAGACTATAGTTATAATGAAATTGCAGAAACACTGGGCATGACTGCTAATCACGTAGCGGTAAAAATATCGCGGATCAAAACAAAATTAAAACAACTAAGCAAACAGCTATCGTAATGGAACTAGATCAACTTAAATATAGGATGCAACAATATCGAGATGAAGCTCAGGCGAATGCAATACTTTTGTCTCAGGAAGCTATTGAGAAAATATCGCTACAAAAATCGGCAGGTTTGCTTGATTTAATAGATGAGAATTTGAAAAAGAATATGCGCTACGGATCAGTGATTGTCATCCTGTGCATCGGTATTATCCTGTATTTCTATGACAGTGCATTTTGGAGCTATTACTTCCTATTTGGCATAGTGGTCGAGGGGGGATTGATATGTATGGCCTATATATTGCGAAAAAATATTCATCAAAATTATGAAACAGATTTGCCATTAATTGATCGTTTCAAGAATATACAGCGGCTCCTCTCGGATTATTTGAACTACTATAACTTAACTGGACTTACGATCTGCCTCTTATTGACAGCTGCACTTTCAATCAAAAATATTGAAACTTTTAACCTAGCGTCAATTTTCAATACAGCAGTATTTTTTAGATTTGTTATCCTCGGAGTAATTTTCTGTGTTTCGTATATCTATACTTATAAAAAATATGCTAAACCTCATAAAGATATGTTAGTAGACCTGCGGTGTCATATAGCTGAACTGGAGAACTTTCATACAAAAGCTATAGACGATTAGAAAAAAATAATATTGGTTTTAGAAGTCCTGAATCGTTCAATTTTTACCTTATGTTCATGAAACATGAACATTTGAATTTGCTGAACAAAGCAATAAACTTGTACTTTCCAACTGTTCTAAAAGTATGAAAGTTTGGAGGATTTGAATCTTTTCCTTAAGTTGTGTTAATAGATTAGATATACATTATGAAAAGATTTATTCCATTTGTATTAGCTGCTTCTCTGGCTATTGCTGGCTGTAGTAAGAGTGATGGAACTGGGGAGACTGAAAAACCAATTCAAGAAGTTAAGACTGGGACGGATATCCGTGACAAATATATTTCTGCCATTTCTGAATTGCAAAACTACCAGCATTTCGCAGAAGGTAGAACACTGAATCAGAAATACAAAACTATTGGGGCTTTGAGAGGAACTGATGTTTTGGTAGCATATATTGATGCTTCGGGAAAATTGTTTTTAATGACTAAGTTTAAAATTGATTCAAAATTCATTGATAAAATAGGCCAAATAGGATTTGCAGTTGACGGCAGATCCAAACCTAGTGATATCGCTGCTCTCATGTTTTTAGAAAAATTAAATTCAAGCGGACCTACAGGAAGTCCTATGCCAGCATTTTATTCAATAGTATATCCTCACAGTGAAAAATTGGTTAGCGTAGGGATCGATGTTTCAAATTTAGATTACAAGTTTATTTCATACATGAACCTATCATACAAAACATTTTACTGCTATAATGGGGCCTGGTTTTTGAGCTTTTATAAAAGTACAGGAGCTCCGCTTTTGCAAGACACAAAAATACCTGAAGATTTCTTGATGAAATCAATTACAGCATATTATTTTGAGGAAAACAGAATGATAGTACTTTACAATGAGTCAGGGAACCTTATCGTAAAATGCTTTCCTACAAAAAGACCAAGAGACTTAACCGCGCCACTTTGGCAAAATATGATTAATGGTTACGGATATCTGGGAGAGAAAGGAATTGATATAAGCGATGATGATGATAACTTAATCATAAAATTAAAAGAACCTAATATTCAATACAAATACAGAAAGTCTACAGGACTTGTTGTTTATTAATAATGAATGACCACATGGGCTCGCCATATACCTTTTTTACGACCCTCAATAGAAATAAAAATTCTCAAAATCACCGATTTGTGCAGTAACATAACTAATGGTAAAATCACCGATGGCCGATAGGAGGTCAAGGACTGCACTTTTTGGAAAGGGAGGATCTGTTTGCTGTCAGTACGATATCTGTTGATGCTCCGAACACAGTGCGAATCTGAAACGAATCAGACTCACCTCCCCATTCCCGCCATTCACCGAGTTTTCCCGATCGTTGGTCTAAAGCCGATAGGCTAGGCGCCTATTGTGTTGTAGTTTTGAGTCAACAAATAAGAACTACAGAACTAACATTATAAAAAAAGACAGTATGAAAACTCTAGTAAAAACATTCGCAGCAGCAGCTTTAATCGCCGTATCAACATTCGCTATGGCAGCTGAAGGACCTGGAGCAAAAGCAACAAAAACAAACGTTAACTTATCAACAGCAGACTTGGCTTTAGAGCACTATGTTGCGGTAACCACCGAGGGCGAATCAGCAGGAGTAGAGCAGTTATTCGCCGACGATTTCAGCCAAAAGATCCAAGCTACCAATGCACAGTCTAATAGCCGAAGCGAAGTGGTTAAATCCTTGAAAAAGCAAAAAGGCGAAAAGTTAAACTGTACAGTAAGCACCGATATCATCGAAGAATCGGCAGACTATATGGTGGCTAAAGTGACTCTAAAATTTGAGAACTTCACCAAGACAGATCTGGTTACTTTGGAGCGTGCGGGCAATGACTGGAAAGTATCCAAATCGATCAATTCTTATAAGTAGGAGCCATCCCGTACAAATATATATGTTGTGAAGCCATGTCGTGAGATGTGGCTTTTTTATGAGCAATTACTTTTACAGGGAAAAGCCTTTCTATTGTTTATCCATGATTCCTAGCCGACTATTTTGGTTATTGTCAGATGCCCCCTTAATCTTTGTTTCCCAAATATATTTTGTAGTCGCCTTAAGTGATCTTGTCTGTGCAACAGGATGTCGTCCAGGTGCTGTGAAAAATTCATATTCATTGTCAATTTTTGAATACCAGATATGATCAATGTCTTCCAATTTTACAGTGTCTAATTTCATGATTTTTTGGAAGTTGTCTAGTTTATTTTGATCTAATCCGATTACTTGATAACGCTGTGTTTTGTCCTGACAACTTATCTGGATATATTGTTCCCCGTTCCAGCACATACAGTCTTTGTCTGGGTTTGAAATAAGCATTACTAACGTTACGCAAGTCAAAATACCAGCGCCCCCCAATAAAAAATTCCGTTTCTTACCCGTTTTCAAAAAACTAACACCAAACTTTTTAATTTTATTTTCCTGTTGATTTGTTCCCTTGTTTGGGCCTGATAGATCATCTGTTCCTGTAGAATTTGCTAGCCCAAGATCAACCGATTCAGAAGGCTCATCTTTTAAAATATCGGATGTTTCGTCGATAGATCCATCAACTTTGCTTGACAGAGATCCATTTTCCGCTGATATAGGAGGATCTTTATAAGCTTTATCGATATCGGCACCATTTAGATGCTGTCTTTGGACATGATTATCGATTATTTCGTTAGTTAATCCCTCCGAAGCCCCTTTAAGATAGGTCGTATTGGATTCTTCTACAGAATCTTGATCATCATTATTTTCTTTTGTTATTATGTCTTTATCTTTCTCAGCTTCTTTATTCACAACTTGTCGAAGTTCTCTCCAATAGTCATATGGTCTTGGTTCAAAATCAATAAATATGGCTAGTAGCGTAGTGATGTTGTCGGTTGGTTTACTCGTGCGCTGTTGAAAAAAATCCTGTACAGGGCGGAATCTATCCGAACCAGCTTTTTTAATTGCTTTTCTCAAATTTTCACGTGTGCCATCAGACCCAAATATTTCAGTTAAATCGGCGAGGTCTCTATCGAGTTCTCCTTTATCCAAGCGCCGCATGCATTCTTTCATCAGATTTGCACGCGTTGCGCGTTGCAGCATTGCAAGCTTTTCTTGATCTTTTATTTCCTGAAAGGCTTGTAATACTTCTCTATTATATCGGTCAATTTCAAACATCATTACAAAATTAAATCATTCGTTCTTCGGGAAAATACGGGAAACCGTATCAGTTTTAATGCTTCAAAACTGTCGTGATATCATCGTAGCTCAAGGTAACTGGCGGCGGACTAAGGTTATCACGGGTTATGTTGGGAAATCACGGAAATCCATAATAAAAAGGATTTTAACGGCTATAACTTTGTTCTCGAAGTCAGATGATAGATCGATTAAAATAAAAACTAAGATACTAATCTGATTTCACAATGAGAAGATCTCGCGGTAGTCTTTAGCCGGTTTGGGAAGCAGCTTCTGCCTCCCGCGATTGACACTCTTACTTCCCAAAAAATTCAGAAGGCCTTCTGAAAACATTTGTAGCAATCCCGTGCATGGGGCACGGGGACTACTCATTTTTTCAACTTTTTAAATTTTTTGAATCATGTGGAGTTTAATATTATATTTTCTATTTGGAATCGGTCAACCTTCTAATTCGCAACCCAGCGCAGGAACACCAACAGTACAAACGGCAGACGCACCTCCTGTGGATCCGGGGGATCATGGTGGAGAAACAGAAACACCCCTACCTCCTCGACCTCCAAAATCATAATTTTATTTTAAAAGGCAGCTCAGGCTGCCTTTTGTATTAATAAGGAATTTTTATTATTTTCGGGAAAACAGATCCATTGAAGCCTTTTTTTATTTTCCTATCAATATTAACTTTTTTTTCATGTTCGCGAAAAGAAGATCAGCCGTCAAATAAAGTTAATTCTATTTATTATGATAAAGCATACAGTTTTTTAGAAAAAGGGTTAACAGATAGCGCCTTTTTAGCTTTTAGCCGAGTTAAAGACCTATATGCTGAGGCCAATGACAGTCTAAATATTGCCAATTGTTTAATTATTATGGCTGTTATTCAAAAGGATGGAGGTGATTACTATGGTGCTCAAGAAACAGCATTGCAGGCCCTTGGATATATGGACACTAAGGAGTCTAAATACAAAGTTTACCTAAGTACCAATTATAATAATCTGGGTGTTGTTAGTTCTGCTCTCGGTCAATATAAATCAGCACTATCTTTTTATGAGTTAGCTCTCAAATTTTCTAATGACTCCAATAATACATTTAGCTATCAAAATAATATAGCGCATTGCTATCAAAATATCCGGCAGTATGATAAAGCTATTGCAATCTATGAAGGTTTACTTGTGAAAACTAAAGATAATCCGAAGCGCTTCGCTCGAATTCTATCTAATTTAACGAGAACTAAATGGCTACAACGAAAGAACTATCCTGCCGAAGATGAATTATTGGAAGCTATGTATATTCGAAAGAAGGAGAAGGATAACTGGGGTTTAAATGCAAGCTATGTACACTTAACTGATTATTATACCCCTAGCGATCCGGTCAAAGCTCTTTCTTATGCAGAGAAGATGTATGAAGTTGCTAAAGAATTAAAAAGTGCTGATGATCAGGTTTATGCCTTGGGCAAATTGGTGGAGTTGACTTCCTCCAATGAGGCAAAAGATTTTTTTAGAGAATATCAACATCTTTCCGACAGCATCCAACAGGCCCGAGCCGCCGCCAAAAACCAGTTCGCCCTGATCCGGTATGAAGTCGAAAAAAATAAAGCCGATAACCTGCGGCTGGAAAAAGAAAATGTCGAAAAGCAGAACCGACTGGTCAGACAACGAGCCATTACCGGCGCAAGTATCTTTTTACTGCTGTTGGCTGTTGGCGGCGGTACCCTCTGGTACAAACGACGCAAGCAACGTCTTGAACTCGAAGCACAGAATCGGGTCAAAGAAACACAGCTTCATCTTTCCAAAAAGATTCACGATGTCGTGGCCAATGGCATCTATCGGGTAATGTCGGAAATTGAACATGGCGATGAAGTGGATCGCGATGGTGTGCTCGATAAACTGGAAAATATGTACCATCAGTCGCGCGATATCTCCCACGATGTCGAACAGGAAACGATCACAGAGACACCTTATAACGAGCAACTGGCAAGCCTACTTAAATCCTTTGCCGCTGACCATCGGAAGGTATTAATCGCTGGTAATGATGCCGAACAGTGGGACGATATTAGCAAACGTATTAAAGATGAAGTAAAGCATGTGCTTCAGGAGTTGATGGTTAATATGAAGAAGCATAGTCAGGCCGAACAAGTCGTCGTACGTTTTGAAAAATCGGAGCAAAAACTCAATATATTCTATAAGGATAATGGTGTTGGAATTCCTGAAGAAAAATCGAATGGAAAAGGTTTAGCCAATACGGTTTCCCGTATTGAAAGCCTTGGTGGTAGAATTACCTTTGTCAATGAACCGGGAAAAGGGCTCAATATCACGACCGTTATCCCATTATAAAAAGACAATAATGTATGTTTAAGAAAGTACTCATTGCCGAAGACCACGAGATAGCCAACATTTCCGTGCAGAAAACCTTGCACGACCTCGGTATTCACAATACCAAATACGTTTATTATTGCGATCATGCACTGACCTGGATTAAAAATGCGATCCGCGATGGCGAACCATATGACCTACTCATTACGGATATCGAATTTGAAGATGATGATAGTCCGCAGGAGATAAAGGATGGCCTTTCACTGATCAAAGCTGTCAAGATTGTACAACCAGACATTAAGGTTATTGTCCTGACGGCCAAGGACCGCTCGTCCTTGATCAATGATATGTTCAAAAACAACGAGATCGATGGCCTGGTACGCAAAGCACGCCGCGATGGCCAACATCTGCGCGAAGCTCTCCAAGCGGTTGATCAGAACCGAACGTACCAATCGCCCGACAGTAAAAAATTTATTCAGGAGCAGAACTCGCATGAATTTACGCAGTTTGACCTACATATTATTAAACTCCTGTACGAAGGTGTTTCCCAAAAAGAAATGCCCGAATATCTGCAGCAGCGTGATATCCGCCCGTCGAGTCTGAGTAGTATCGAGAAAAGGCTCAACCTCATGAAAGATGTACTAGGTTTTACCAAAAATGAACAGCTTGTTGCACACTGCAAGGAATTAGGTTTTATATAAATAATCTTTGCTATCGGATTACGGTTTTCCGTAAAGACTCTTGGGGTTATCGTGTTACTTTTGTGCAAGCAAGGTAAATAACGTGGTAGGGTTGCTTGCCGAAAATACGATATCTGATGCATTCACGATATTTAGTGCCATATTTTAACCAATAACATGATGAGAAAAGGCTATCGTAGGATAGTCTTTGTTTGTTTCATGATTATCTGTAAAAGCTAGGTTTATGAGCGGCCCAGCTGAATGTACTATTTTTAATCAGCCTGATTTGAAAAGGTATTGATTGAGTTTAGCGCATAGTAAGCGATTCCATTTTCGGGGTATTCTTGCAGGATTTCTTCGTAGAGCGCTTTTGCTTTTTCGGCTTTGCCAGTCTGAGAATAACAGAATGCAATATTACAGAGCGCCATTTCCCGATAGCTCATTTTTGAAGCGCTAAACATGGTAACTGCCCGATATTTATCTAACCATTCCTTTTTTGTAAAGAAATCGACACTCTGTTTAAAATATTCAATCGCACCGTTAAAATTATTTTGTTTGACTGCTTTCATTCCCTTTTTGTGGCTCTTTGGAATGAGCTGTTGCAATGCTGTTACTAAAATGAAAAAAAGAACTGAGGCGACCATCATGCCCTCAAGTTGGAATAAGAATAAGGAAGCTACCACTAGGACCATCCAGAACACAATAAGTATAAAAACAGCTGGCCAGGACACCGACCTTACAATAGGAACATTTGCACTCATATAGATTAATAAATTGATGGTTTTTATTTTTCTAAAGGTATCAAAATTTCTTAAAAAAATCCTCTTTCAGTATGTCGATTACGTTAAGTTTTAAAGCGGTATTTATCGTATTGCTGCTTATCTCTAGAATATAAGGTAATTGTTTTATCTAAAGTACTTCTGTTGACAAAATTATAAGACAAAATGATAGTAAAAATAGCTTGTAAGATACTGAAATGTAGTTTACTATTTTTACGTAAAATCATATTTTGAATATCATGTTAAGATTCTGATTTAATTTTTATGAGCTACGGTTTCCCGTAAAGAACGCTGCTTTGATCTAGTTAGTTTTGTTCTCAGCGAGGTAGTACTGTGTACATCATAGTTTATCTCGCCAAATTAACTAAACTTTTGTTAGCAGATAAATATGGCTATTAACCTACAAAAAGGACAACGGATCGAAGTTGGACTTACAAAGATTACCATAGGATTGGGCTGGGATCCTAATGAAGGAACAGGGAATGATTTTGACTTAGATGCATCCGCATTTATGATTGATCAATTCAAACAGATACCAGCTGAACCTTTCTTTATTTTTTATGGAAATACAGATTCTCCAGATGGCGCACTTCATCATACAGGTGATGATCCAACCGGTGGAAATAGTGCCGATGGAGATGATGAAAGTATTCAAGTTGATTTATCAAAAGTAGATTCACGAATTACAGAAATATCCTTTGTGGTTACCATCCATGATGCGATTGCCCGCAGGCAAAATTATGGACAGGTAAGAAATTCCTACATACGAATCGTAGATGATAGCAATGGGCAAGAAGTTGCGAAATACGAATTAGGAGAAGATTTTTCTCTTGAAACTGCCGTTGAGTTCGGGCGTCTTTATCGTCGCAATGAAAGCTGGAAATTTGAAGCTTCTGGTATGGGCTATAAAGAAGATCTAGCCTTCTTCCTGTCAAAATATTATAAAGGACAAATTATAAAATAATATAAATTATGGCTATTAACCTAGAGAAAATCACCCTTGAAAAGAAAGGTGACTCGCATTTTATTGACTTATCAAAAAAAGGTAATCCAATTACACAGGAGATCAATATCAATTTGAATTGGTCAAAAGGAACAAAAAAGGGAATATTTGGAAGTTTATTCAGTAAGGATATCGACCTGGATCTGGGATGTTTCTATGAGTTGAATAACGGAGAGAAAACCGTTATCGATGGTCTTCAGTTTTCCGGTGGCAGGGGGGGATCCAAGGATCGTTTGACCCGGCAAGGACGTTATGTGGCTGAACCCTGGATATGGCATACTGGTGATGATAGAGGGGCTAGCTCGGGTTCTGGAGAAAATATCATTGTAAATCCGGCTGGACTAAAAGACCTGAAACGGATGGTTATCTACTGTTTCATTTACGAAGGGGCAGCACGTTGGCAAGAAACAAATGGTGTTGTCACTGTAAAGGTCCCTGGTAATGCGGAAATAGAAGTACAGATGGGAGCACAATCCAGTCACAGCAAATTCTGTGCGATTGCTGAAATACTCTTTTCTCAAAATTCAATCACTGTCAGAAAGCTGGTGACTTTCCATACTTCGCATGGAGACTGTGACAAGGCTTACCGATGGGGAATGCAATGGACGGCCGGATCAAAATAGGAAATCATTATGGTTATTGATACGTCATTATTTGAACACTATTCCTTTGATCTATGGCTTACACTCATCAAATCAAATCCTCATTTCAAACAAAAGAGAAATATGTTGCTACGGGATTTCTTTTGCGTCGATAAAAAGATCGAGGATATAGGTGAAGTCGTCCGGCATTACGATATTTTGAGTAATCAGATCAGTGAGATAACAGGAAAACATATAGATCGCGAGTTTATCTACTGTTTGATTTTAAATGAATTAGGAATTGATCTCGATACAGATCTCAAAGATCGTTTGACGGAATTCACGAAGGAAGTCGATATTCTTTTTTGGGAATATAAGCCTGTTCTCCTGAATGATAATCAGAAAAACGTATTCGAAACAATAGTTTCCAAGGGAAAGACTCTAAGTCTTTTAAGCAATACTGCATTTCTGGACGGTACCGTGTTACGTCAGGTACTCGAATATTATGAGCTATCGGATTTCTTCTCTTTTCAACTTTATTCAGATGAAATAGGGGTTTCCAAGCCAAATAATACAGCTTTTGAACTTGTTTTCCAAAAAATAAGACAACATCGAACGATCAAGAAAAAAGATATTGTGCATATAGGTGATAATCAAAAAGCAGATTATAATGGCGCTATCAATTATGGTTTTAACGCAATATTAATCCAATAAATTATGATGTACAGATATAGTTTACATCATGTTGAACATCAGCATGTATGTCCTTTTTCAGAAATGGAATACAGTCGCTTTAAGTTTGGAGAGACGATTTATGCCGAGAAATTTGCAAAAGAACTCTGTAAGGGTTTTTTGGAAAAGCATAAGAATTTGATTCTCGAACAAGAGGAGATTGTTTTATTGCCCAGTCCTTATCATTCCATTCCTACAGCTTCTAATTTCTTATGCTTTTATTTCAAGAGAGAGCTAAATAGATTTTTGTTTCTGCATAGCAAGGCCGCATGCAAAGAAAGTAAGATCCATCGCAAACAGACTTATGTGGAAGACTATGGAAATATGGACTCTGAACAACGCTTGAAACTTATTGCCAACGATACCTATCATTTGGATCGGAATTTTATAGCAGATAGGTTCTGTATTTTTTTAGATGATATCAAAATCACTGGAAGCCACGAACTGACAGTTGAAAAAATACTAAAAGATCATAACGTGCAGGGGACTTTTTTCTTTGTCTATTATGCTGAGCTCGTCAACCAGTCTATCCATCCCAATATTGAGAATAAGTACAATTACTTTGATGTCAAATCACCGGGCGACCTTGTACGGATCATTAACAGTAGTAGTTTTCACTTCAATACACGCTTGGTTAAATATTTACTCTTGTTAAATGAAGTAGATTTTTTCCAGGTCGTCAATCAAATCCCGGTAGAAAAAAGCTGTGAATTGTTCGATCTAGCAATTAGCAATAACTACCATACTATAGTGCATTACCAACAGAATATTATAAAACTAAAACAACATAAATCATGGCAATCAATTTACAAAAAGGGCAAAGAGAAAACATCAATGCACCCAAATTTACAATCGGCCTAGGCTGGGACACCAATAGTTCTTCCACAGGAAGCGCCTTTGACTTGGACGCTTCGGTATTTATTCTTGGAGAAGACAAAAAGATCCTTTCGGATCAACATTTTATTTTTTACAACAACCTAAAATCTCCAAATGAGGCAGTAGTTCATACTGGTGACAATCTTACGGGAGATGGGGATGGAGACGACGAGCAAATCATCGTAGATCTAGCGAAGATTGAAGATACAGCGACAGAAATATGCATCGTCATTACCATTCACGATGCAATATCACGAGGTCAGAACTTTGGACAAGTACGCAATTCCTTTATGCGTATTCTCGACACTGTTTCCAATGAGGAACTATTGAAATACGAATTGGAAGAGGATTTCTCCATAGAGACTGCTGTCGAGTTTGGCCGTATTTATAAACGGAATGGTGAGTGGAAATTTGAAGCTGTGGGTATGGGCATGAAGGGTGGATTGGAAGACTATCTAACAAAATACAATTAAGGAAAATGGGAATTAATCTTCAAAAAGGACAACGTATCAACCTTCAGAAAGGTAATGGTACATTATTGCAAAATGTTTGTGTGGGTGTGAACTGGGGAGCTATTGAAAGGAAAAATTGGCTCGGCGGAACAGAGAAAGAAGCGGTAGATCTAGACGCCAGTTGTATTCTTTTCGATGAAGCTAAAAATAATGTTGATGTTGTGTACTTCGGGAGTTTACGATCTAGAGATGGAGCCATTAGTCACAGTGGCGACGATTTGACGGGAGACATGGATGGCGATGATGGCTTGGATAATGAAATCATTACGGTTGATTTTTCTAAGCTTAATAGTCAAGTAACTCATGTCGCGTTTGTGCTCAACAGTTATCGTGGGCATGATTTCGGGACTATTCCTTTTGCCTCTATCCGGATTTATGAGGGTACACCTTCCCGGGTCAATGAAGTATTTGCGACCTACAATATTGCTAAAGGTGAGGGCTTTTCTGGGCACGTCTCCATGGTATTGGGCGTATTTTATAAACGCAATGGTACATGGAAATTTAATGCCATTGGAGAGCCTACTAAAGACCGTAAGTTGGAAGAGACTATTAAAACCGTTCAGCAAAAATTTTTATAGCCATGAGAAGACTTCCCGTATATCTATTATTGGATACTTCTGGCTCAATGACCGGAGAACCAATTGAAGCCGTTAAAAACGGTGTACAGATGATGATGCATTCCCTACGTCAAAATCCTCAAGCGATCGAGACCGCTTTTGTCAGTATTATCACCTTTGACTCTGACGCTAGGCAGATTGTACCCTTGACCGATTTGGCTTCCTTCCAGATGGTTGATATTAAAGCCTCTGGTGTGACTTCCTTGGGAGCAGCCTTGGCCTTACTTGCTGATAAACTGGAAACAGAGGTAACCACGACCACACTGGAACAGAAAGGGGACTGGAAGCCACTGATTTTTGTTATGACCGACGGTATCCCAACGGATAATTGGCAGCAAGGGTATAGCAAACTAAAGGCTGTTAATAAAGGGTTGATTGTCGGTTGTGCAGCAGGACAGGGGGCTGATGATGCTATTTTAAGACAAATTACTAATTCTGTAGTACGTCTTGACAGTGCAGATTCAGAAAGCATCTCAAAATTCTTTCAATGGGTAACGGCTTCCATATCCACTACGTCGACCAAAGTTGAGGAATCAGGCAAAGAGGTAACTGGATTGGATCAGCTACCACCACCGCCATCGGAGTTAGTTATAGTAGCTTAGTTATGAACAGACGATTATTAGCCTACTTTCTGCTCGACACCTCAGGATCTATGCGTGGTGAGCCCATACAAGCATTGAATAATGGCTTTAATGGGCTCATTAGTATGCTCCGTACTGATCCACAGGCGATGGATTCCTTGCATATCAGTGTCATTACCTTTGATCGTGAAGTTCATAATCTAGTTCCTTTGACCGACTTGGCAAGCTTTCAGCCAGTAGAAATACATTGCCCCGAAAGCGGCCCAACTCATACAGGAGAGGCACTCGAAATGCTGCTTAAAATGATAGACAATGAACTGGTCAAGGGATCGACCGAACGAAAGGGTGACTGGAAGCCTCTGCTCTTTGTTTTCACCGATGGAAAGCCATCCGATATTCAGAAATATCGGATGTGCATTCCCAAAATCAAAGCAATGGATTTTGGAATTATTGTTGGTTGTGCAGCTGGTCCTAAAGCCGAAGTTTCTTTTTTAAAGGAGCTGACGGATGAAGTTGTCAAATTGGATACCACCGATAGTAATACATTGACAACCTTCTTTCGATGGGTGAGTTCATCAATTGAAATGGGCAGTAAATCCCAAGGTACTGGCGAAATTCTGACACTTCCACCTCCACCGAACGAATTGAATATTATCATTTAAAACTTTGAATTAATCATGAGAAGGTTACCTGTATATTTCTTGATAGATGTATCTGAATCTATGGTCGGCGAACCTATAGAACAAGTACAAGATGGTATTGGTACCGTCATTCAGACACTCAAAACTGATCCTTTTGCACTCGAAACTGTATGGATATCCGTCATTGGCTTTGCCGGTAAAAGCAAGGTCATTACACCCTTACAGGATGTGATCACTTTTTATCCGCCAAAATTGCCCATTGGTAGTGGAACCTCGCTGTCCAGTGGATTGACAGAACTGATGCGCTCCATTGATAACGAGTTAATGCCGACGACCTATGAACGAAAAGGTGATTGGAAACCCATTATATTTTTGTTTACGGACGGTGTACCGACAGATGATACAGAAGAAGCCATCAAAAAGTGGAATACAGTATACCAACGCAAAGCAAATCTAATCGCGATCTCAATAGGAGATAATACCAACTATGGATTACTGGAGCAACTGACCCCACATGTGTTGCGTTTTAATAATAGCGGTGCGCAGTCATACAAAGAGTTTTTTAAATGGGTGACAGCTTCCATCAAAGCGACAAGTGAGCAAGTGACCAATAGTAATACTGATACAATAAATTTAGCGAAAAGCACTCCTGAGGTGATTGAGAAAGTTGATACAGTTAGAATGCATCAGATCGTGGATGATAATTTTGTCGTGGTTAATGCAAAATGTTCAAATACCGATAAGTCATATCTGATCAAATTTAGGCGTGATATGGAAGATTCAGGTATCATGGACTTATCTACCCGAGTTTATCGTGTACAAGGAGCTTATAAAATAGATGAAAACGCCTATCGTGATTATTCTGGACTTGACAATTCTAACTTGAAGGTATCAACCGACGAGCTGTATGGTAATCCCAATTGTCCTTGTTGCGGTAACCAATTTGGTCTCGCCAGCTGCTCCTGTGGTGGAATACATTGTATCAAAGGTGATGGCGAAAATACATGCCCTTGGTGTGGCAATATTGGCTTTTATGGTGCCTCAGGTGGCGAATTTGATATTAATAGAACTTTAGGTTAATCGTGGAAACAATTTTAAAACAACTGCTGGACGAATTTAACGTAGAGCAGAACAAGGTCGTTGATAATACTCTGGCCAAACTGATGCACAATGCGAAGATCAATGCATTAGCAAGGGATATTAATTCATTAAAACAGCAAATAATAGCGATATTTCAAATGTATAGAGAGAAGGAAGAATTTAAAGAAGCGCAACTGGTCATTACTAATGCTAATGCGAAAAAACACTATGCGTATAGTTTTGACCTAGCTCAATTTCCCAATATTCGCATCCAACAGATCAAAAATCTGGATAAAGTTGGTTTAACCTTTGATCCGGAGACTTCAAGTATCTGTGGAGTGCCAAACATGGCACTTACGATGGATTTGCACTTGGTTTTTATTAATACTCTAGAAGAAAATCCAACGGAAGACATTAAGATCATCCCATTTATTGTCAATGCTGATCCTAAGGACCTTTGGCTGAATAAACCGAGCAATCAAAATGATCTATACGCCAAGGCGGACAGTGATAAATATGCTGGAGCCTTTCTCGACAAGCGGATAGTTGTTGCCTCACAAAGAGGACGCTCGCATGCACACGAAGGTTCTTTTCGTGATGATCATTTTTATGTGTCTGCACTGCCTGAAGCTTGGGCCGTCGTGGCCGTTGCGGACGGAGCTGGTTCGGCTAAATTTTCCCGGCAAGGATCTAAAATAGCTACAGAATATCTTGTTAAAACTTTCGATAACGAGGTTCTTCTACACGAATTAAACGATTTATGCTTGGCTTACTATACTACCGCACCCGCTGAAGCAGTTCCGCCTGCACCAAAAGATGATCAACCTGTTTCCGCGGCCACAACAAATATTGTCAATGATCCGATTGAAGAGGTTGTTAAAGCCGAAATGACTACAGAGGAGTGTTTGCTCAAGGTCAAATCTTCGATCATCAATATCCTTTACAAATCTGTTCGCGATGTACATGCAAAGCTAGTGGAGTTTGCCAAACAGGAAGATATTCTATTGAAAGATCTCAACACCACATTGATTTTTGCGCTTGTCAAAAAATTTGATTTTGGCTACGTGGTCCTGACATTTGGTGTCGGTGATTGCCCGATCAATGTTGTTATTGGCGATCTACAGGAAGTACATTTACTCAATCTGCTCGATATCGGTGAGTTTGGTGGGGGAACCCGTTTTATTACTATGCCAGAGATTTTCAGTCACAGTGATATGCCATTACGATTTGCGATCAATAGATTTGATGATTTTTCAAAATTGATGTTGATGACAGATGGGATCTATGATGCCAAATTTATTACAGAAAACAAACTGGAAGATAAAGAAAGATGGAATACCTTTCTACAAGATCTTGGTGGGCAAAATGAAGACGGTGCAAAGGTAGATTTTCTGACAGATGAACATATTAAGGATCAGTTATTGACCTGGCTTGACTTCTGGAGTAAAGGTAACCACGACGATAGAACACTAGCCATAATCTATTAACAGATGAAGACGATAACTATAAAATCCATTATTGATCCGTCTCGGACTTACAAGTATATAGATGACGGCAGTCCCAAACAAGGTGGTGTTAAGGATGTCTATTTCGCACCCAATAGAAAGTACGTAGTTGCTTTTTTTCGAAACACCCTTGACTTCAATCAGCGGGATCGGATAAAGCGTATTGTCACTTTATATTTAGACAATATTAAGAATGGTAGTGCAGGTGATTATTTCTTGCAGGAAATCTACCGCTGGCCTTACGATGCGGTAGAACAGGATGGCAAGACAGGCGTCATTGTACCTATCTATGATACCAAATTTTTCTTTGCAAAGGGTTATGGTGCCAATTCGATGATAAAAGGAGGGGAGAAAGTTGGAAAGTGGTTTACTGCACCATCCTTTCGTCATCAACAATATCCGCTCGCCTTGGATAAGTCCGAATTAGGCGATTGGCTAAGTTATTTTCAAATTGCTATTAATATTTGTCGGGGCGTCAAGAAAATGCATCAAATGGGTCTTGCTCATTCAGATCTATCCTATAATAATGTGCTTATTGATCCTGTTAGTAAGTCTGCCAATATCATTGATTTGGATGGTTTGGTTGTCCCCGGATTGTACCCTCCTGAGGTGATTGGTACAGCCGATTTTATTGCCCCAGAGGTATTAAAGACCAAACACCTTAAACTTAATGATCCCGATCGGGTACTGCCTAATCAGAAGACAGATCTCCATGCCCTGGCAGTGCTGATTTATATGTATCTGTTGCGACGGCACCCACTGCGGGGTGGTAAGATTTGGGATCTTGATGCCGAAAAAGATGAACTAATGGCGATGGGAGAAAAAGCTCTGTTTGTTGAGCATCCTACTGATCAAATGAATGCTGTTAAGACCGATCAGCTGAGAAAATGGGAATCCTTCTGGGGAAATCCTAATAAGCTTTCCTACACCAAAACGGGACCTTATCTGGCCGATCTGTTTAAACGGGCTTTTATCGATGGCCTGCACAACCCTATGTTGCGTCCCATTGCCAACGAGTGGGAGACTGCATTATTGAAAACAGTAGACCTTATTCAGCCGTGCAATAATCCACAATGTGATGAGAAGTGGTACGTATTTGACAATTCTACCAAACCTATCTGTCCATTCTGTGGTACAGCGCACAAAGGAAGCCTTCCCGTCATCGATCTCTATTTTAAATTTAAAGATACTGTATGGAAACCCGAAGGACATCGGCTAATGGTCTATCACAATCAATATCTTTTCAAATGGCATGTATCCCGTAAAGTGATACGGAATGAAAGCCTTACCGCTGAGGATAAGAAACCAGTTGGGTATTTCACCTATTACCAAAATAAATGGATGCTAGTCAACCAAAACCTGCAGGGGATGAAGGATCTGACTGAGCAAAAAGATGTACCAATTAATTCAATGGTTGAATTGACTGACGGCAAAAAGATTCTACTGTCCAATGAGGAGGGTGGAAGGTTATTATTTATCACGCTAACTAATCAATAATTTATAAAAATGGAACAAAGTATTTTACAATTACATCCTGGTCTAATTTGGGGATTTGGGTTGACAGTCATTATCATGCTGTTACTGGATTTGGGTGTTTTCAACAAAAAGAGCCATATTGTTTCTTCCAAAGAAGCGACTATATGGACAGTGGTTTGGATTTCGTTGGCAATGATTTTCTCCGGTGTTGTCTATTATGTATTTAATCAGGATGCTGGAGGGCATGCCACTGCAATAGAAAAGTTTACCCAGTTTCAGGCAGCTTACTGGATTGAAAAGGCTTTGTCAGTAGATAATTTATTTGTGTTTATCTTGGTGTTTTCTTACTTCAAAGTGCCACGGGAATTACATCACAAAGTACTGTTCTGGGGGATTTTGGGTGCGTTACTCTTTCGGGCGATCTTCATCTTTGCAGGCGTAGGCCTAATTAATTTGACATATCTTAATCCGATACTGGATTTCTTTGGTGTGACCGCTCTACCTTGGAATATCAATCTTGTGTTGACAGCCTTTGGTTTGTTTCTAATTTTTGCAGGGATCAAATCTTGGGGAAGTGGAGATGACGATGAAGATGAGGATTTTAGCGAAACAGCAGGTGCGCGATTGGTGAAGAAATTCTGGAAGGTATCTGATAATTATGATCAAGGAAAGTTTTTTACTGTTCAGAACGGGACGAAACTTGCAACCCCGCTTTTGGTTGTTGTTGCCGTAATTGAATTTACAGACGTGTTATTTGCGGTCGACTCTATCCCTGCTATTTTTGCTATTTCGAAGGATCCTTTTATTCTTTACACATCCAACATCTTTGCCATACTTGGACTTCGGTCACTCTATTTTCTACTGTCCAATTTTATCCATATGTTCAGCAAACTTCCTTACGGGCTCTCGGTAATCTTAACGTTCATTGGTGTCAAAATGATCATCTCGCCTTGGTATCATATCCCTTCACCAGTTTCTTTGGGCATTGTAGGGGGAATTCTTATTTTATCTGTTTTGGTATCCATACTATTTCCTGAAAAGGAAGCAGATGAAAAGATCTCGGCATAATGAAAAAGCTAGCCAGAGTCAGAAAAAGATGGCAAATACTGGTTGCCATCTTTTTCATATTACCTTTATTTATTAATTGCGGAAGTGAACAGCCGACTGAGGTCACTCAACAACATTTTATTAGTGCCTCTAGGGAAGGGAAGTCTACTGCTCCACTTCAGGAGGAAATGATCAACCGGTGGCAACAAAAAGAAGTTTATGTTACGAAGGTCATTGATGGAGACACTTTCTGGGTTAATAATGGTAGTGAAAAATTTAAGGTCAGATTTATAGGAATTGATGCACCAGAGACGCGCAATTCCCGAGGAAAATTAAAGGGACCATATGCAAAGGAAGCAAAAGAATATGTACGACAGCTAACCGAAAATAAGTGGGTGAAGCTCGAACTTGATGTTCAGAAAAAGGACAGATATAGACGGATGCTGGCCTACATCTATCTACTTGATGGTACATTTCTAAACGCGGATTTAGTAAAAGGCGGATTTGCTGTTGTAGATACCTATCCTCCCAATGTAAAACATACAAACCTGTTTGTGAAGCTTCAGCATGAGGCGAGAGAAAGTAAGAAGGGGGTATGGGCTTATTAAAGTAAAATGTGTCACTACGGGAAACCGTAAAATAGGATGCACTGATCCCATTATTTTTGATATATTATGAAATTGATAAGCCTATTATTTATCATCCTGTTGCAGTTTGATGGTACCACAGCTTCGCTAGGGAAAGAAAGTTCAGATAAGAATACAGTATACGTTTGTGGTAGTGGCAAAGGGAAGCGATATCACCTCAATGAAAACTGCAGAGGATTAAAGTCGTGCAGTGCCAAAACTATCAAGACAACACGGGAGCAAGCACAAAAAGAAGGTAAAACCCTTTGCGGTTGGGAAGATTAAAGAAACCATTTATTGCTAACAAAACTATTTTATTATGGATTTTAAAGATGAGATTCGTCAATTTGCCAAGCGCGTTGACAGACTTTTACCACAGATCAAAACAGAGGAAGCCACCAAGACATCCTTAGTGATGCCGTTTTTGAAGATATTGGGATACGATGTGTTTGACCCCTTTGAGGTACAACCAGAGTTTATTGCCGATATCGGTATCAAGAAAGGGGAGAAGGTTGACTATGCAATATTACGTGAAGACAAACCTGTTATCTTAATCGAATGCAAACATTATGCGGACGGGCTTGATCCACACAATTCACAGTTGTTCCGTTATTTCCATACCACAGAAGCTAAATTTGGTTTGCTGACGAACGGCGTAGAATACCGGTTTTACACCGATCTGGTTACACCGAATAAGATGGACGAAAAGCCATTTTTTGAGTTCAAGATTATGGATATCAAAGACAATGAAGTATCCGAATTACGCAAATTCCACAAAACAGAATTTGATCTCGAAAGCATTTCCAGCGTTGCGAGCGAATTAAAGTACTTTAACGAGTTGACTATTTTAGCAATGGGCGAGATGCAAAACCCAAGCGACGATTTCGTTCGTTTTTTTGCGAAGCAAGCCTATCCAAGTGTTGTTACAGCAAAGGTTTTGGAACAGTTTACTCCATTAGTAAAACGGGTGTTTACACAGATTGTGAACGACCAGATCGCCGAAAGACTAAAAAGCGCACTCAAAAAAGAAACTGAAGCCGAAGAAAAGAACGCTGCAATTGCACCGACAGAACCCGATGCCTTGATTGTCACCACGGAGGAAGAGATTGAGGGATACCTGATCATTAAATCTATTTTGCGTAAAGAGATCGAGGTAGGTCGCATATTTATGCGTGATAATCAGTCCTACTGCGGCATCTTACTAGATGATAACAATCGCAAACCAATTTGCCGTTTTTATTTTACGCCCAATAGACTTCGGATCGGTTTGTTTGACAAAGACAAAAAGGAAGCTAAATATGATCTAGATTCACTGGATGATATTTACAAATATTCAGAGCAGATCGTGGAAACCGTCATTAACTATTAATCAGGTGTGTTATGAAAAAGTATCTATTGTTATTTCTTATTTCATTTTTATCTATGGCTTGTAAAAAAGCTGAATCGGAATACGATACATATGGTTATGAAACAGAATGTGATGAATGCGACATTAACTATGTTGATGATCTAGGCACTACGGTGTATGTGAATGGTCATAAAGGAACATGGAAGAAAGATTTTCCACGCTCGGTATTCACAGAGATGAAAGTGACCGTCACTGCGCGACAATCGAATTCGAATACTGTGTCTGCTCATATTATAAAAGACGGTAAGCGGCTGGTTTCGAAGTCAGGCAATTCCAGTGTTACTGTTAGACATATCGTAAAAAGTTCGGGATCAACTAAACCTGTTTCGGGCATCTGTGGTGCTCCAACCCAAAAAGGAGGACCGTGTCAGCGAAAAGTGTCAGGTGGGGGAAGGTGCTGGCAGCATAAATAAAGATTCAGGACTGAATAAAGGTTGTTCGATAAAGCCTTATTGAACAACCTTTAAAAAGCCAATTACCTACATTCCGAGAGGTTTAACAGATTATTGTTTACAGTGTATATGACTTTCTCAGTTATCTTCGGCTTTTTGTATTGATTTAGTTCGCAAAAATACAGATAGGTATGCTTTTTAAGTTCCATCCCTAAACTATTTACAACAACCTCTCCGCGATCTCCGCCTCGCCAACCACTACACCGCCTTTCAGGTACATCATCCGCTCACCACTTTTATAATCCGTGATTATGTCAAAGTGACCATTACAGGTTCTCATGCGTGAAAGCAATGCTTTCCTACCTGCCCTAAAGCCTTCATGTTTAGTTACGTCAAATACATATTTAGAGCAGCTATGCCTAAATATACACTTACGTCTTCTTTCAGGTGGGATGATCAACCAATACAATCGGATCGCGGTCAATAGGAGAGACTTCATGGCCTTGAAAATACCACCATCTGTCTTGCCGTCGTATATCCAGGTTTATTATTAAAACAACCGTTTTCGGCATGTACATAAGTTGTCACGCTTTCTAGTCTTACATAGTTCCATCCTCCTGATGCACCCTGATTAATCAGGGTTTCTAATTGTTCTGCTACTTGATCCGATGTGCCTGTCCTTGGGTCTATCGATGCTACAAAAGGTACTACTTTGTATTCCATAATATCAGTATTTGATTGGGTTAATGATTTAATTAAAGTTATATAATAAAATATTGAAAATCAATGTGTTTTGAGTTTTATTGCAATCCATTTTACAATATTGTCAATTTTAAGAATAAAAAATTACAGATTATTACGGCTTCCCGTAAAAGTTATGCCTGTGCACCAGGTGGCTAGCTACTGTATTAAAGAATATGTCAAGATGAGGAATGCTTTTGCATTTTATCTGACCTCTGGAGACTGGCTTTTACGAACCAAGATCAGTATTTTTAATACATTGAGTTTTGCCAATGAGCAGTTTTACGATCCTATCAAAGGCACTTTGCAGTTTGATGTGTCCGATCTGGTGCTGATTAAGCCCAGCGGGCGAAATCAGGTCCGCTTGCAAAGGCTGGAAAACAAATTGGATAAGCAAGAGATCGATGGCATCAAAAGATCGATTTTGGCCATTGGCGATGCTCGGGTTGTCTTAGGTGACTGGCAACAATCGGTGTATTTTTTGTAGAGCGGAGGATCTCGGCGAGTCAATTCAGATAACATGATATCAATATGAGTTTTTTACATCCATTTCTCTAAAATCAGGAATAACGGTATTATGCTTGTTTTTCGAAAAGACTTACTTGTTTATATATTTCTTTATTATCGGCGAAAAACGCCGATAATATAAGTTTTGTTAAATAAATCAGTTTATGTATATTTGATTTATCGGCGTTTTTCGCCGATAAATTTAAATAGTTTAAACATGAATATGTATTCTCAGAGAAGGAAAGATGTGTTAAAATTAGTGCCGGAGGGAGCTTTGGTTACCAGATCTTGGCTACAGCAGAATGATCTCACAGGCCATGCGATCGATAATTTATTGAAGAGTCGACTATTGGAATCTGTGAAAAATGGAGTATATAAACGTGAAGGGGCAGAAGTGGAATGGGGGGATATTGTCTATTTCCTGCAGAAACAGCTAGATACAGATCTAACCATTGGAGGCCTATCGGCTTTAGAACTTCAGAAACTGACCCATTATCTCCCGATGTCTAATCAACGCTTGATTCATTTATATGGCCGGGATAATCTTCCCATATGGATAAATAACCTTACAACAGGGATCAAATTTCTTAAGCATAGTTCTGGCTATTTATTTGGTAATAGTTTTGAAGATGAAAGGCCGCTAGCATTACTTGAGTTTACTGGAGCTTTCAGTTGGAAAAATACAAAGGAAGGCTTACGTATATCCATTCCTGAAAGAGCTATTTTGGAAGTGATGAATCAAGTTCCCCAAAATATATCATTTGAACATGCGGATGAATTAATGCAAGGATTAAATACGCTTTCTCCTAGGACACTCCAAAGATTATTGGAACTGTGCACAAATATCAAAGTTCGCAGGCTTTTCTTTTACCTTGCCGAGCGTCAAAATCATACCTGGTTTACAAAACTTCAATCTGAGAAAATAGATTTTGGATCTGGTAATCGTGTGATCGTCACAGGTGGGAAACTAAATAAGAAATATAAAATAACTGTTCCTGATTTTTATGAGTAAGAAAGAAGAATATGCCGAGCAGGTCCGTTTATTGATCCGATTGTTACCTATAATCGATAAAGAAGACTGTTTTGCACTTAAAGACGGTACGGCTATTAATTTGTTTTATAGAGATTTGCCAAGGCTTTCCGTAGACATCGATTTGTTGTATCTGCCAATGGAGGATCGCGACGCCTCTCTTGAAAATATCAGAGCTGCATTAGCGAGAATAACAGATTCCATAAAGAAATCGATTGCAGGTGCCCAAGTTCAAAATACAACACTACAACAGGATAATTCTTTACGAATAATAGTTTCACTTAATGATGTTCGTGTTAAAATAGAACTATCTCCTGTTATACGTGGAAGCCTTTTCCCAGCTGTCAGAATGGAAGTGCGACCGCAGGTTGAAAAAGAATTTGGTTATGCTGAAATGCTAGTTGCATCACACCCAGATCTGTATGCTGGTAAACTTTGCGCTGCCCTAGATCGTCAACATCCCCGTGATTTGTTTGATGTAAAACAGTTATACGAAAATGAAGGATTAACGGAAGAATTACGAAAAACATTTCTTGTATTTTTAATAAGTCATTTTCGACCGATGGCAGAACTGCTTAATCCAAACCGAAAAGATATCTCAGGTATATATGAAATGGAGTTTGCGCAAATGGCAGAAATTGAAGTTTCTTTAGAGGAGCTACTTTCTGTACGGGAGAAACTGATTGCAGATATCAACAAGGAGATGACTGATAGTGAACGTAAATTTTTACTCTCTGTCAAAAATAAGACACCTGATTGGGCACTCTTAGGATTGGACGCAGCTTTAGTCTCGGAACTTCATTCAGTGAAATGGAGATTAATCAATTTAAATAAAATGTCAGAGAATAAACACGTGACCGCTTACAAAAATCTAGAAGCTGTCCTATATCCTTAAAGTCAAGCTGAATAGGAGAGATATGGCTTTTTTACGTCAAAAGGGCCTGATTTTCATCAGACCCTTTCTGTTAGCGTTTATTTGTACAATAATTTTTATGTTTCCTATCGTTTCCTCTTTTTTGTTTCGTCATCCAATGCTTTTAAAGACTATTGGATTTTCACTGTACGACGCCAATTTTTATGTTGAACCTTTCTTTCGAAAGGTAGCTTGTAGCCGGTTTGTATTGTAAGAACAACAGTCAATTTGAAATAGTTTTATTGGAGTAATTTTTTTTGATAACTTGATATGACGGCAGCTGTCTCAATAAAGTATTTTAAAAGTACATAGCATTTCAACCGTAGGATTACTTTTATATGAAAAATCGTTATATCGTTACGCCAAAAGACAAAAGGGCAGAAGAGTTATTGGATTTTAATGAAGCCGGAGATCATGATTTGATCCAGTTAGTTCTCTCAGAGTCGCAATTTTATCAATTAGATGCTTTTGGTGTATTTTCAGATTTGAATAATATGCTAGGCTGTTTAATAGATGATTTTGAAGACGATGCTATTACGAATAAGCAACAGCTGGAGGAAGGATTAAAATATTTAAAAAATGTAAGGTTAAAAGATGATCGTATTCAGGAGCTTATGGAAGAAATTATTAGCCTTTTTGAAGAAGCAGTGAAAAGGGAAACAGGCGTTTATTTTTTCTTTTAATTGGAGCTATGCAATTTTTAAATTGTTAAAATAAAACTCACCTCCCCATTCCCGTCATTCACCGAGTTTTCCCGATCGTTGGTCTAAAGCCGATAGGCTAGGAGCGTATTGTGTCGTAGTTTTGAGTCAACAAATAAGAACAACAGAACTAACACAATAAAATAAAGACATTATGAAAACGCTAGTAAAAACATTCACAGCAGCAGCTTTAATCGCAGTATCTACATTCGCTATGGCAGCTGAAGGACCTGGAGCAAAAGCAACAAAAGCAAACGTAAATCTTTCCACAGCAGACTTCGCTTTAGAGCATTATGTTGCGGTAACCACGGAGGGCGAATCAGCAGGGGTGGAACAGTTATTCGCCGAAGATTTTAATCAAAAGATCCAAGCTACCAATGCACAAAGTAACAGCCGTAGCGAAGTCGTTAAAGCTTTTAAAAAACAAAAAGGAGAGAAGCTGAACTGTACAGTAAGCACAGACATCTTAGAAGAATCAGCAGACTATATGGTTGCTAAAGTCACGTTGAAATTTGAGAACTTCACCAAAACAGATCTAGTTACTTTGGAGCGTGCGGGCAATGACTGGAAAGTATCCAAATCGATCAATTCGTATAAATAAGTATTTAAATAACTAGTGATCTGCCGAGATCAGTTTAAGGGTAGATCACTAGTGAATCAAATGTTTAAATTTAGTTTAGAAGCCACGTCGTGAGATGTGGTTTTTTTGTTTTGTCATGCAATGTGCTTTACGCGTTGATTGCCGATCATCAAACTTTAAATTCTGGCGCAATCATCACTTTTTCCTCTTTCACGTTATTCAGGAAATCGCTGTATTTTATAGGTAATTTTTTACGATAAAAATAAAAATAGAAGTCAAATGAACCGCCCACGATCCCATTTCCTGGTACGTATATAAATCTGTCAATACCTCTATCTACCTCCAGTTCATGATTATGCGTATGCCAGTCTGTGTAAGTCCAAAATTGATAACCCATCGCACCATTTTTAAACTTGATGACTTTGGATAAATATTCTCTTCGGTCCCTTAGATAGTCGAAAGTAGGATAGTCGTAAGGGGTATTGCCGATAGTGTAATCAGGAAATTCTTCATGGGGATATCTCTTTTTAAAAATAGCTTCCATTTCAGTAATTTTAATAGGCTCTTGCTCAATATTTATTGTTCCAAACATATTCTGAAAAATGGAAGGCCTATTTCTTATCGCAAAAAATTGTATTAGACAATGTTTGGACGAATAGTATTTGTCGTCAATTTTCCGGATAATTTGATATTCGTTGAAATATTTATTTTTTGCACCGTATGTTTTATCAAAATCAGCGTATGTATTGGCTCTTAATAGCCTTTTAAGGTATTGGTGGGGTATCGTATCATTTTTGATACTATCCAGTTGAATTTCAGTCCAATCCCGGTTTCCTTCTAAATCTGGAAGAACGGCAATAAGAATTAGATTAAGGTCTTTTTGATGGCCCAATTTATTTCGATCTATAGCTATACCATCGATGAACGTCAGTGAAAATAGCTCAACGCTTTTCTTGATACCATACAAGTTATCTGTAGATAATTTGTAATTATCTAAGATACAGTCCTGTGGCTGATCAGGTAATAAGATATATTTGACGTTGGCTGATAAACTGAGCGAAACAATTAATAGTGGCATCAAAAGCCATAATCTGGACAGTTTAATTACATGTTGTTTCATCTTTTCTTTCGTTATGGTTAATAACAGTATTCTTCTCAGCCTTGCTAAAATCATTTAATGAACCGACTTTGGTGAATAACATTTTTTAATGTGATGAGCGATCATCAAACTTTAAATTCTGGCGCAATCATCACTTTTTCCTCTTTTACGTTATTCAGGAAATCGCTGAATTTTATAGGTAATTTTTTACTATGAAAATAAAAGTAGAAGTCAAATGAACCGCCCACGATCCCTTTTCCGGGGACGTATATAAATCTGTCAATACCTCTATCTACCTCCAACTCATGATCATGCGTATGCCAATTCGTATAGGTCCAAAACTGGTAACCAATTTCGTTATTTTGGAACTTGATGGTTTTTGACAAGTATTCTTTCCGATCTCTTAAATAATCAATAGCGCTACTGTAGGAATAAGGTGTGTCGCCGATCGTATATGGTGGAAAGTTAGTGCCGGGGTATCTCTTTTTAAAAATAGTTTCCATTTCTGTAATCTTGAGCGGTTCTTGCTCAATATTTATTGTCCCAAACACATTCTGAAAAATGGAAGGCCTATTTCTGACGGCAAAAAATTGAATTAAACAATGTTTAGAGGCAAAGTATTTGTTGCCAATTTTCCGGATAATTTGATATTCGTCAAAATATTTAGTTTTTGGACCATAAGGATCGTCTAAACCTGAAAGCGTATTTATTCGGAATAATCTATTTAATACCGAAGTAGTAATAAGGTCGTCTTTAATAGTATCGAGATTAATTTCTTTCCAATCTGCGCTCCCTGACAAATCGGGGAGGACAGCAATAAGTATTATATTAAGCTGAGTGTTGGCATTAATTTTATCTTTACTTATTGGGTCTGGTCCGTTATGGAATGTGAGTGTAAATAACTCTACATTCTTTTCTATACCATATAGTTTTTCTGTTGATAATTTGTACTGATCAATTGAATAGCTCTCCGGCTTATCTGGCATAACAAAATATTTTGGTCGGCTAAATAAACTAACATTGACAAATATAAATGACAATAAAAGTAATAATCTGAATATTTTAATTACATGTTGTTCCATCATTTCCTTCTCTATGTTTAATAACTTTGTTTTTCTCCGCTTCGCTAAAATCATTTACCACGCCGACTTTAGATAATGCCATGGCATCAGAATCACTTATATTAGGATTAAATGAACTATGTGCAGCAGCTAAATCGTTCAAAAGTGATCCATATTCATTATGTCCTTTTACAAACCTTGGTTGGCCGTTAATATTGATTTTTGTAAATCCTGGATATAAAATTCCGAATTCTTCTTTCAGCCATCGAAAAATCCTATTCTCTAAGTTAGGAATTTTTGCTAGCAATTATGAAAATCCGTTATTCGGAGATGAGTTTAAATAACTTTTATAGGCATTGTGTTCGTACCTGCTTCGTATAGCCTTCGGATCATGACATGTAGGGTTCGATTGTTGACCAGTATCTGAACAGTTTTTCCCTGTACAGAGACTGGACAAGGTCTGTTGGGTGTCTGTACAATATCTATTGATGATCCGAACGTGGTACGAATCTGATACGAAGCAGACTTACCTATCTATTCCCGCCATTCACCGAGTTTTCCTGATCGTTGGTCTAAAGCCCATAGGCTAGGGGCCTATTGTGTTGTAGTTTTGAGTCAACAAATAAGAACTAAAAACTAACACGATAAAAAAAGACATTATGAAAACTCTAGTAAAAACATTCGTAGCAGCAGCTTTAATCGCTGTATCAACTTTCACTATGGCAGCTGAAGGACCTGGAACAAAAGCAACAAAAACAATCGTTAACCTTTCCACAGCAGACTTCGCTTTAGAGCACTACGTTGCGGTAACCACAGAGGGCGAATCAGCAGGCGTAGAGCAGTTGTTCGCCGAAGATTTCAGCCAGAAGATTCAAGCTTACAACGCACAGTCTAACAGCCGTATTGCAATAGTTACACTATTGAAAAAGCAAAAAGGAGAAAAGCTAAACTGTACAGTAAGCACAGGTATCATCGAGGAATCGGCAGACTATATGGTCGCTAAAGTAACGTTGAAATTTGAAAACTTCACCAAAACAGATTTAGTTACCTTGGAGCGTGTGGGCAATGACTGGAAAGTATCTAAATCGATCAATTCGTATAAGTAGTATCCAATAACTGGTGGTTTGCTATTAAAAGAAGGCAAACCACTAGTGAATCATATGTTTATTAAGGCCACGTCGGGAGATGTGGCTTTTTTACGTTTTATGGTTGCTCATCGACTCAACTTTTCGGTAGTTGTATTCTACCGCTTACATTGGATGCTTTTCACTCAAATACCCCTCGAATGAAGCCTAAGTTTGTGTAAGAATTAAAAACAACAGCATTATGGAAAATCAAATACTTTTAAGAAAAGCACGTTTTGCCCCTTTAACTTAATGTTCTGTATATCAGCTTAGCTTTTAGAATGTATGCTGTAAAGATTTATGATACTCTTCTTTCATCTTTCTGTTAGACTTTTATGGTCGATGACTTTGACTACAGCATATTAAATAGCTCACTTACTTTTTCGTACAAAGCAATAATAACAAGAGTAATATTGATCATTAAAAAGTTTTCTAACGAAAATTTATATAGCCTCAATTGATTATTATAATAATTGACTATATTGGTGTATGCAGCTATATATTCAAACCAAAAAACACTTATCCTCCCTTGATGAAATACCTTTCCGATTGGAAAAAGATATTCAAAATATTTTTGAAGATAACCTAGAATCTATTACAGGGTTGAGATTTATTAAGTCAGAATTTATAATTAAAGCACAGCGTTTTGATACTTTGGCTTTTGACCTTGAATCTAAAGCTTTTGTAATTATCGAATATAAACGGGAGAGGAATTATTCTGTGGTTGACCAAGGTGTGTCTTACCTTAACCTTATGCTGGAGAATAAAGCTGAGTTTATAATAGAGTATAATGAATCTCAACAAGGAAACTTAAAACGGACCGACGTAGATTGGTCTCAATCTAGAGTAATATTTGTATCTCCTTCTTTCACTGATTTTCAGAAGCAAGCATCCAACTTCAAAGATCTGCCCATTGAGCTATGGGAAATCAAGCAATATGAAGGGGGAATTGTAGTTGTTAACCCAGTGAAAAAATCAAAAGCTGCTCCAAGTATTAAACAAGTGCAGCAAAAGGAAGATACACCTATTGCAAAAGTTGTCAGTGAGATAAAAGTATATACAGAAGAGGATCATCTAAAAAACAAGTCAGAACTTGTGAAAGAGCTTTATGAAGTTTTTAAGTCAGGGATAATTAATCTTACTGCAGATATTAACGTAACTCCCAAAAAACTATATATAAGTTTTGAAAAAGGTACTAGAATAATCGCTGATATTGTAGTGCAGTCACAGGAATTAAAACTTTATATCAATACACAGAATTGTAGTTTCTCAGATCTACGAAAATTAGGAGCTCCTATGACCGATAAGACAAAATGGGGGCGGGGCTACTATCAGATTTCTATAAAGGATACCGAAAATCTTGAATATATCATGAGTTTAGTGAAACAGGCTATTTAGCCTATTTGAAAAATTATTGTGAATTATTGGCATATGCAATTGCATCCTGCAGATCATAAGGAGTGGACTGTATCGGATATAAAGGAAATTTTGAAAAGAAATATAATAGGTTGCAGTGGCGATCCGGTGCAGCAATTTTGTAAGATCAAAAAAGAAGATTTGGTACTTGTCAGACATGGAGGTACCGTTATAGGTTTGGTGAGGGTGAAAGAAAACCCTAAAGGGATCGATCCGGATCTGAAAGATGATTATATATGGTTTGACTATTTCGCAGCAGTAGATGTTTTGGATATTTATGATGATAAAACAATATACGGTGAAGGATGGTACCTTCCTAAAACATTGATGCCAGTCGAAAATGAAATTGCCTATTCCTATATTGATAACCTCTATAAAGATTATGTAACAACGATGAAAGAAGGAAATATGAATGAGCTTATGGGGCTTTTAGAGTATAAAAGACAAATTATACTCCAAGGGCCTCCGGGGACTGGTAAAACTCGACTAGCGAAAGAAATTGCGACGAGAATCTCTAATGGAACCATAAAAAAAACACCTATGGATTTGTTTAAGGATTACATAGCTTCATATGTGCGGGAGGATCATTGGGTTTCAGAATTAAAACATTACGCGGAAATGCGGGATAATTTTTATAGAGCATTTCCGAAAGAATCTTTAAGTAGCATTACTAAGGAAGAATATTCTATCGGAACAGGAGATAACAATAGTTTTTGCTGGTGGATTGAGCGCGGTTTACAAAAGCTTGGAAAGTACTTCCCTGGTAATTCCAGTAATTACCATATGTATTTCAGTAAAGAAAAGCAGGATTATATATCGAGTCGAAAGTTAGATAACTTCGGCGGTTTTCAAGCTATTCCAATTGCTTTGAGTGAATTAGTAAATGATAGAAAAACTGAAAGGGCATCATTGCTTTTTGGTTCAGGATTTATTTTAAAAATATTAAATAGTTATTATCCAGATGAGTACTTTCCAGTTAACGGAGAGGAGGCTATCAATAATATTATTAAGGTTTTTAATATCCCAAGCAGTGATACTAATCCAATTGAAAAGAACAAAATGATTAATGAATTCTTTAAGAATATCATAGATAACGCCGATGTTGATATAACCACTTATGAGATTATGCATTATCTTTTTGGTCGATTGGGAGTCGGTGGAGATGTGTTACTAATAGAAGAGCAGGAGATTAAGTTTAAAAATGAAACAACTATTATCCAGTTTCATCCTTCATATACTTATGAAGATTTTGTAAGAGGTATTTCAGCCAAATCTTCGGAAGGAAATATAGAGTATATTGTAGAAAATAAAACCTTGGGATTACTTATTGAAAAAGCACTATTAAATCCTCTTTCCAAATTTGTCTTAATCATTGATGAGATAAATAGAGCTAATTTGTCGTCAGTCCTGGGCGAACTAATTTACGCATTAGAATATAGGTATAGACCCGAAGATTCAGAAGAAAACAAAAGGATACAAATAGTTCAGAGCATTTATGGGTTAGTTGATGGAAGCAAAGAGGTGAACTATGATTTGTGTTTACCTCAAAACCTTTATATTATTGGCACTATGAATACCGCAGATCGATCGGTTGGGCATATTGATTATGCAATTAGAAGACGATTTGCCTTTGTCGATATCTTGCCAAAGAATTTAAAACGAGATGGTGAAATTAGATTTGATGAAGGATTATTTGAGCAGGTGTCAAAATTGTTTATCAAAGATTACCAGAAAGATAAAGATTATTCGTTATTAACTCATAAAATTGAACCCTCTAAGTACATTTCTAATGATTTCCGTCCGGAAGACGTGTGGTTAGGACACTCCTATTTTATGGATAAGAGTAAAGAAAAAGGTTCTATGGATATTCGTTTAAAGTATGAAATCAAACCTATTTTATTAGAATATATAAAAGATGGTATATTGAAAGAAGATGCGTTAACCGAGATAGAAAAACTTACTGCCTCTGTTTAATTGCGATGGGAATACTAATAAGCGAGCATAAGAAGACTTCTTTAACTCTTTGTGAAGAAGGGGGAGGTGAGTTCTATGATGATAGATTAAAAGTCAATAAGACGGTCTTTGAACAATTATGTGCTAGCAATATCAGAATATTTAAGAAGCATCGAGGGAAGAAAATCTATCCCTATAAAAAGCTTATTGGCGAAAAAAAAGTTGATTTTGAGGCTGATTATTATATTGGCGTTGACTGGGTAATTGCCAGTCAACGTTATATTTATGTTGAACCTAAAATTAATGTTGCCATTTTTGATTACTTTGGTAAGCAGGCAGAATTAGATCCGGTTAAAGAAGAGGAGATAGATAAGTTAGATAATCAAGCTCAAAAGGTTCTAAGCACATGGGATAAGATCGGTCCTGAGGTAAATTATTTAGCTATGCTTATGAATGTTATGACCGATGAGCAAGCTAGCAAAGAATGTGGAGATTTGGTATTGATTGATTGGGAGGCGCCAAACATCACAATCAATCAACAGGATGATAGACTTACTCCCTTTTTAGTCGTGCAGTTTTTACAGATACTAAGTCAGATTGTTCGAAAGGGATTGAAGAAATCCTATTATAAAGTTCAAGAAAATTTAAGTAACAAAGTAAAAGGAAAAATACTTGTCAGCCAGCATATTAAGCAAAATCTTTTAAAGAACCGTCATACAAAGACCAACTGTGAATATCAGGTTTTTGGAGTAGATAATCCTGAAAATCAGTTTCTCAAAAAAGTAATGCAATTTGCATCTAAATATGTAGAGAATAATCCAACTTTTTTTCAGCAAAATGATAATACGATCCGGGAACTTATCGACTACTGCCGTCCAACTTTTGATCAGATCACAGATCTGAACGATGAAAATCAAGTTCGGCACATCAAGTATAATCCATTTTTTAAAGAATATAAGGAAGCAGTCAGGATCGGGCACTTTATACTAAAGCGCTTTTCATATAATATTTCAAAGGCTACCAACAAGTTAATAGAAACACCACCATTTTGGATAGATATGCCTCGATTATTTGAGCTATATGTCTACTCACAGCTTATTAAAGCTAATCCAAAAGAGCGGAATAAAATACTTTACCAGTTTTCCACCTATGGAAATGCGCTGGATATTCTTATAACGCATCTTGGTTTCCACTGTATTATTGATGCTAAGTATAAATTGCATTATAATCATGGGTTGGTCCATGCCGATATTAGACAGGTTGCTGGATATGCTCGGCTGAAACAGGTAAGAGCAAAACTGGAGCTTTCAGATAATGATGATAGTAATATTGATTGTCTAATAATCTATCCAGATATTGATGGGGTAGAAAATTTGACACTAGAAAATATTAAATCAAAAAGGCAACCAATCTCAGCTTATCATAAAGTTTGGAAATTGAATGTTAGGATCCCCTGTATAGGATGAAAATAATAATTAACCGCTTAAGATTAAAATACCATCGCAGTCATCTCATCTTCCAACCTCTTAAGCTGTAAATTCAACTCGACTTTTTTATTAAACTGCTCGCAGGAAGATATAGCCGATCGTAGTATGTTAATTTTTTTCCGAATTTTAAAGAGTTTTGAACTCTTTTCGACAAGCTCAGCCATAGAATTCACTTCTTTCGATACAAAAGGAGATAGCTGCTTACAAAAATCAAAGAAAATAGCATCTAGGCTTTCTTTCAAATTCAACTGGAAGGTGCTGTCTTTTGCCACGAACCATTCTGAAAAGAATTCCCAATCCAAGACATAAGAATCAATACGAGTAGGGTGTGGATGTTTGGCTGAGGCAGATAAATAAAATCGGTCGCCATATTGCACGACAAATATGACGCCGTAAGGAACACTTTTGTTGATAACAGCGAGTAATTCTGATATTCGCTTCTCCTGTTTTAGTTCAATATGTATGATCTGGATTTCCGTGAAATACTTACCGGACAGATTTATTGTTGAAGGCGCCAATTTATGTGTCCAGGAAATTTTACTGATCAAATTTGTAAACCACTGTTTTTGCTTATTCGATGTAAAGCGGTCAAAAGAATTCTTTGGGATAATTTTCCCGTAGGCTGTACTGATCGGTAAATTAAAAAGATCGACCATTAGCGGACAATTAAAAAAGTGATTAATTGAAAATCTTCCAATCCCTTTATTTTATCCATCAATGTAGTGGTGCCGCCTGATCGGAATAGACTATGTATTTCTTTTTCTTCTTCTGCTTGGATAATGGAGCTGATACTATCTTTTAATAAGCGTGAATAGTTATCCATTCGATGGTATTCATCTGTCTCTTCATTCAATGCTTTACAAAGATCGGTTATCGGTTCCGTTTTACCTTTGCATAGCTTGCGCATGGCATCGAGTATCTTTTTAGATTCTACGTGCTTCAGATGAAGTAGTCCATCCGAACAGATATATACCAGGTAGTATGGATGTAAACGATTAGCTTTATTGATGTTGACCGACGAATTTATATTCTTCAGGACAAATATGGTACCTGCCGGCAACATGTCATCAGAAGGAACAATAGCATGTAGTCCTTCGGGAATATGATCTAATGTTCCATACAGTTTAAAATAATTGGAAAGATCCACCCGAAAATCGTTTAATCCAAGATCTGTGATATCTACGCCCTCTCGAAGATCTTCGAGATCAATTACTTCATCTTTCAGCTTTTGAAGCTGTATCTTTCTGTACTCTAGATCTTGCTCTCTAGCGTTCAAGATGTTGTCATCTCCCGTACTGGACATATTCGAAATCAGCATACGGCTCTCTACTTTTTGCTTTAGATTGATATAGGCGTCCAGCGTCACATCTGGCCAAAAATTGACAAGTGTTATCGTATCATTTTTAGATCCAATACGATCGATCCGGCCAAATCGTTGAATGATACGCACTGGATTCCAATGAATGTCATAGTTGACTAGATAATCACAGTCCTGTAGGTTTTGTCCCTCCGAAATGCAGTCTGTTGCAATCAGAATGTCAATCTCTTCATTTATCTGTGGATATAACTGAGATTTTCCTTTTGATATCGGAGAAAAGCAAGTGAGTAATGGATTCAAATCCGAAGGTATAGTTTTTGCTGAACTGATTTTTCTCGATCCAGTAATGAGCGTTGTATTGATGCCATATTTATTTTTAAAATGAGTTTCAATATGCTCGTACAGATAATTTGCTGTATCTGCAAAAGCGGTAAAGACAATCGCTTTTTTATTCTGACCATTAAAAGGATGGTTTATTTTTCCTTCTAATAATTCAAGAAGCTGACGAAGTTTGTAATCGTTATTTCCACGGACAAGCTCAATGCTATTCCAGATACTTCGTAGTAGCTTTAGATCATCCTGCAAATCTTCTTGCCAACGATAAACATCTATGTCGGCAACATGGACTTTGATTTTTTTACCAATAAAGTATTCCTCATCACCCCAATCGGAGTCCCAGTCAAAATTTTCGTCTTCAATTCTTGCCTGTATACCCTCATCATCTAATTTTACACCATTTTTGATAGTCTTTTGTGTTTTCTCAATTAAACCGATAATACCTTGAAGCGTGATACGGAATGAATCAACAGAGCTCTCTAACCGCTTTAAAAGGTTAATACGCATCAGAATACGTAAGCTATTGTCCCGATCTTTTTGTGATAATTTGCTCGCTCCCGCACGAACTTCCTTATCGTACAGCGATCGATAATAATCCAACTTGCTGTCGAGAATGTAATTCAATGGCGTGTAGACCGAAAGATTTAATAGTGTCAGACTTTCTGCTATTTGCACGTAGGTGATATGTCCATCCTCCGTTAAAGGGCTTTGAATTGCGAGTGGCTCATTTCGCTTCGGAAACTTACCGATAGCACTGATGTCGTAATAGGTAGTAATGTGCTTTCTCGATCGTGCGATGGTTAATGAATCCAATATCTCGAAGAAATCAAAGTCAAGCATCTCCAATAGATGTTCAGTTGTACGATATGCCGTATCGTATTTACTCCAGGTATTGAAAGCTTGTTGTGCTTTTCTGAAAACCTGCTCTATGGAGCTTTTGGTATCCAATTTTTGATCTATAATGGCGGCTTCCCCCTCGTACGCCAATGCTAATTGATTCCGTAAATCCGCAAAACGGTTGTTGACAGGTGTTGCGGACAACATAAGGACCTTTGTCTCGATTCCTTCCTTAATCACTTTACGCAATAACTTCTGATATCGATTTTCCCGGTCTGAATATGGATTGTTATTTCTGAAATTATGAGATTCGTCAATGACCACCAAACCATAATTCCCCCAATTGACATTTTCCAAACTTCTACCGTTGCTCATACCTTGGTCGCGACTGAGATCTGTATGAAATAATACATCATACCGGAAGCGGTCCGCTGCCAAAAAATTGTTCTTGTCATTATGACGGTAGACATTCCAGTTCGCTTCTAATTTTTTTGGACACAATACCAGAACATCCTTATTCCGCATTTCGTAGTATTTGATCACCCCTAAAGCAGAGAAGGTTTTGCCCAAGCCTACACTATCCGCTAAAATGCAGCCGCTATATTTTTCAAGCTTGTTAATGGCACCTATTACAGCATCACGTTGAAAATTGTAGAGCTTGCTCCATATTAACGTATCTTTAAAACCAATTTGATCATTAGGCAATGTATTCAAGGAAAGGTCTTCAAGAAAATCATTAAAAATATTGTATAGCGTAATGAAATAGATAAACTCGGGACTGTTCTCTTTATAAGCTGTCTCAAAATAGCTTTGCACTTGCTCGGTTACTTCTTTTAGATCTTCTTCGTTTTTCCACACCTGATCAAACCATTCCAGATAAGCTTCACTATCTGGATAGTTTGTTTTTTGAATCAGGGTAGGGAAGCCTTTTTTATGTGTAAATCCTAAATCAGCCGTCGTAAAGCCTCCAATATGCGCATAATTGACTGAATCCTCTGCACTGTTCTTCACATGTATCATTCCATGTAAGGGTTGATGAAAATGCCGATTCGATTTAAACCGAACCTTGTCTTTTACCCATTTTGAACATTCCCGTGCAATAGCACGTTGATTAAGCTGATTCTTGAGCCGAAGTTCAAATTCTCCACCACAAAGGTTAGCCTCCTTGTGTAGATGGGGGATGAAAAACTTGGGGACTTCTTTCTTTAAGTTTTCTTCTACGAATGTAGGCGAACTGAATATAAAGCGGAGCTCATCGATTTCGCCTAGTTCCTTCCGAAGGGCTTCAAAAGCATAGATCGAAAAGGAAGACGCGGCTATACTCAATCTACTTCCTCGTTGAATCTGTTGCCGTAGGTCGTCACCAAGGCGTTTGTTGATATTATCGATGAGTTGCATAGGCTATATAACCTGAACTATGTCCAACAATTTACCGTAATTACTTATTGTATCGAATTTCACAACACCGCCACTGATCTCTTTAAAGTGTTCCTGGGCGCAATGAATCTTAAGCTTTTCGATTTCGCGCAAATCCAAATCCGAATCAGAACCTTTGGTTTCAGCAACAAAGTAAATATGACGTACCTTGTCTTTATCAAATACGATTGCCCAGTCCGGACTGTAATTTGATACCGGCGTAGAGATATAAAAACTCTTAGGCAATTTAGCATACACAACTACTTCTAAGCTGTTCTCCAAAGCTTCTGCAAAATCGGCTTCTATTTTAGAGTCCGAAGTCAGGTAATCATAAATATGTTTTTTCAGAAGATCTGAATTTCGCAAAGCAGACTTATCATTTGTAAATACTGTTTTCGCATCATGCCTATCTTCCAGTTTATGATACACAATATTATTGATGATCAGCTTGGCCTTTGCCTCATTGATCAATTTACTGCATTTCGCAATGAATTCCTCCGGGTTTCGACGGAGCATTAGGAATTTTTCCTCGTGTATAGATTTAAGGATATCCACTATGGTACGCCGGGTAAGATTTGTTTTTTGCTCGATCTCGCCAACAATATCATACAGTGCGTTTGTATACAAGTTATTATCTAACTTCATATATTGCCGTTTTGATTCTCGGATTAATAATCCTTGCGCCATCTGTTCTTTTGTACCATCTTCCAGTTCTCCGGTTTTCACTTCATACATTCGCGTGCTAATGTGCAATTTGGCGTTGATCAGTGTTTTACTTTCGTAAACTAATCTCTCTGTATCAAAGCGAACTTCATAGACTGTTTTGAGATTAATTTTATCCCAAAGCGCCTGAAACTCTTTCTTTTTGAAATTCGGGTTGGTCTGCAAAACGATCGTCTGCCGTTCGTCTTCAGGTTTGAAGGACTCTCCTGTATAAATTGATTGGAGCAATTGGATAATCGATTTTCGATAGGACTCTAGTTGCTCTGGCAATGGTATTTTGCCTTGTTCAATCAGTTCTTGTCCTTCAGCAGTAATCTTATCATCTTCATCAATCACATCGTGTTTATAAAGTAGTTTGTTGAGCTTTTTTCCGTCATCTTCAGTCAATCGCCGCGATTCACCTTGTTCATTGACGACCACCTTACCAACGAAATACTCTATTTCAGCTTTTTGTGGACGATCAGCCAGTGTAGCTGCTATCTCAGTTTGTAGGCCTTTAGCAAAGGCTTCATAGCTTTCCGAAGCAACAACGGTTAGTTTGTTGACCTCATGAACTTGCTCACCAATGAGTTCAAAGTCCTGGCGCACTCCACGTTTATCCACACACAAACGCATACCCCGTCCAACTTCTTGTCTACGCCTGGTTTGGCTTCCGGTTTCTGCACTCTTTAGAGCGCATATCTGGAAGACATTGGGATTATCCCAACCTTCTTTCAATGCGGAGTGGGAAAAAATAAAGCGCGTGGGTTCCTCAAAACTGAGTAAACGCTCTTTGTCCTTCATGATCAGATCGTAAGCTGATATATCGTCAGAATCTTCTTTGCCACGTTTTAGTGATGGGTCTATAGATTTTCCTTTCTTATCTATGGAGAAGTAGCCCTCATGTATCTTGCCTGCATCATCACGCTGTAGATAATCAAAATAGTTGGGTGGCATATAGCCTTTGTGTGCCTGACTTGGATCGGTATCTTTTAGGTAGTCATTATAATCTTGCTGAAATAGGTCCAAAAAGTCATTACGTACCTTATTATATTCCTCCTCAAATATTTGGGCATATTCACCAAGTTCTTTTTCACCATTGCCATCGTATATACGATATTTCTCCACCGAATCGATGAAGAATAAGCTCAATACTTTAATTCCCTTATCAAAAAGTTGTTTTTCTTTTTGAAGATGCGATAAGATCGTTTCCCTAATCTGTACCCTGCGGAATGCCAATTCATCTTTGTCGTTCACGATATCTCCGGGATAAATATCCTCACCATTGACGACTATTTTATTGAGATACCCGTTTATCTCTGTAATTGTATGATTTTTATAGACGGGAAGGTTACCAGATAGTTCGTAAAGATTAGCTCCTTCGGCTAATTTTCTGCGAACTTTTTTCACTCCATCTCCTGACCGTTCTTCAAACTCTACTACCGCAAATGGCGGCTTCGTTGTACTCAGGCTAATTTGTTCGAGATAGAGGTAACCCGTTGTGCCTGTCGAACCTTTTAGGTTAATTCCTTTCACCTGGATTTTTTTGACCAAACTTTGGTGATAAGCATCGAGAGCATCCAGGCGAAATACCTTATTGTATTCTACCTTGTGCGTAGCCGAATAGCGCAAGGTAAATAGCGGATTGAAATCTTGCATGCTTTTCAGTGTTTTTTCACCATCTACGGATTGAGGCTCGTCGATGATCAAGATTGGATTTGTCTGCGCAATGATATCGATGGGCTTACGCGTTCCGAACTGATCAAGCTCCATATAGATACGCCGTGCATCCGCACCACTAGCGTTGAAGGCCTGCGTGTTGATAATCATAACTGATATGCGGTTGTCGGAAGCAAAACTCTCTATATCTTGTGGTCTACCGGAATTATAGATAAATGGATTGATCTTATGTCCGTACAGCTCTTGGAAATGATCCTGCGTTACCTGAAACGATTTATATACACCTTCACGGATAGCAATGCTTGGCACGATTACAATAAACTTACTCCATCCATAATGTTTGTTTAGCTCATACATTGTACGGATATAGGTATAAGTCTTACCTGTACCCGTTTCCATTTCTATGGTCAGGTTATAGCCAAGCTTCACACCTTTAGGACGTTCAATGATTTGGCTTTTGCTCAGTCCCTGACCCTGCTGTACTTCTTGTATATTTTCGAGAATCTGATTATCTACTAGCTGAATTAGACTATTTCGATAACCAATATCTTCCAGAACTTCATGGTCAAAGGCCGAGGTCTGTATAGCACCGCTGGCAGCGTGTTTCGCTTTTCGGATAAGCTCCCGGCTCCGCTCAAGAGTAAATCGATTCGTTTTCAACGGTTGTCCTTGAAAACAATCGACCACGGTTTTGGCCGCCTGAATCTGAAAGTCCTGTTCTTTAAATTGTAATTTCATGTTTCAGCTTATTTTTTGGCGGCGCGGTAAGCCTGTTTGAAATGATTTGGCATGTCTGGGATTGTGTACTCCAGTATTCCTTTCTCACGAAGAGGTTTTATAAAATTAGACAATAGGTATTTTTCTGTTTTGTTGAGTATTGTAGAAAGCTCATGTAGCTGAAAACTATCTGCTTCACAAAGTCGGTAAATAAAATCTGCTAACAAGGTTTTGTCTTGTATACGCTTTCTATACAATGGTATTTCATTTATCAGTTCTTGAGGTAGGCGCTTTAATATATCCTCAGATATTGTACCTTCTACATTACGAGGTAGTTCACTATCAGCTATACGTAGTTCACTATCAGCTACAGGAGGTTCACTATCTCCGAGAAATGGTATTTCAAGATCATCAACTGGTGCACTAACGCTTACAGGTGGTTTACTATCTTCTGCTCTATCTCCGGCAACAAAGTTTTTCCCGACAACATAATAGGTAGCTCTACCTTTACCTTTTTGAATTAGTAATTCTTTAATACGCATATCCCTAAGATCACTACTGGCTTTGAGAATATCTACACCGTTAAGCTGTCTATACGAAGAATTATCTATAGCACCGACTTCCCGAGTAAAAATTAACGCACGTTTCTGATCTTCATTTAGCGAATAATTTTCAAAAGTCGACAGCCATTGTACATCATCCACTCCCAAAAAGTGATGAAGAAGTAAACGTACGGCAAATTGGTTACGACCATGATCACTTTCAAATGTCGGCGGTAAAAGGTTTGCTTTTTCCATCAAAGCCCTCATCGTACGTATTCCCGAACCTTTGGTCTCCGCCAAGTTAGTTTCATGGAATACAGCTGCAATAAATGGGTTTCGGCTCTTCGAGCCCGGTTCTCCCAAATTATCCTCCGGTTTTAAGGAAAAGCCAGGGTTCTTAATCTCTATGCGGTTACCATAGCGGATAATCTGTATAGGTTGGTTCTCCCGATAAGTTCTATGGATCAATGCGTTGACAATAGCCTCGCGAAGAACACGAGTAGGCAGTCCATTACTTTCGGCCTGTAGCTCGCCCTCTGGAAGAATAAAGCCTTTCGGGAGGTCATCCGTAATCTGACTAAAAACACGTTGCACCATCTCTAAAAGCGAACCACGCATGTCAATAGTTGTAAACCTATTTTCGGGATCTTCCATCCATTCATTACCCGGAACCCGTATATAATCCACACGGACCATAGGCAACAGCCGGCGATGTGCTACTCGTTTTCCAAAAAGCAGTAAGCCTGCGTATGTCAATTGGATTTCTCCTTTTTCTTTTCGGATGCACCCTAATGAATAGAGTAAATCTTCGTCATTGTACTGCAGTTCTTCCGCAAAAGAATTTACCTTACTACGAAGCTGTCTATATAATGCAAGAGCTTCTTCACTAATATCATCGAGAGAAGAACCGCCTACCAAAGTACTATCAAAACTATCTTCTTTATTAAAGAATACAAACAGATCATCGTCTGTACAGCGTTGGTCTGAAGATCCTATACGGCGATAAGCTCCGTGAGGTAACTTCTCACTTTTAAAATAGATTGGTTTCTGCCCATCCGGAATCTCTGGCACATAAGCTACGATAACATTTTTTCCGTCGACAGATTCGACCTGTATAGTAGGACGAATGGATTGGTTAAACATGGACGCACACTGCGAGCTCAGGTCAAGCTGTATTTTATCTGACTGTTCTACCCCAGAGGCATAGTAAGTTGGGAATAAAGATAACTCTTCCTGTTCTACACCAAGCAAAATGTAACCACCTCCCAGACCTGGTTCGTTGGCGAAAGCACACACGCTTTCCAATATGGATCTATCAATAGTACTTCCGCGCTTAGCTTCTATCCAATTACACTCGTCGGTGTGATTGAGCTGTTGAATTAATTCTGCTGCATTTTTCATTAAATCACCTTCATTTCAGTTTCTGGACTCAATTGCTTCAGCAATTGCTTGACATTGACCTTCGCTGTGTCATCCTTAAATCCATTATCCCTAAAGACCACACGTAAAGGTTTATCTTTTGCTATTTCTTTGGCAAATGTCTCATCAAGGCCTTTATCGAAACATGCGTATAAAGAATTTTCAGCAACGCGGAAAACTTCCTTTCCTCCAATTTCCAATCGTTCAATCTTCAAGCTCAATGGCAATCCCCAGTCGAGCATGACCTGGGCTAAAAGGTCATCTGCTGTTCGATCAGATTTTATATTATCTGCAAACAGATCCAGATTCGCTTGCAAATATTCCTGAGGTTTATAATACACGTCCTGCATATTGCTTTCGTCCAAACGGTAAACCCGGAAACCGTAGTCGATATCCGCTCCAGTTTCTACTTTGATTTTATTAGCTGCACGGCGGATGCGTTCTTTGCCTATCTCACATATGTTTTTGTACCCAGCTTTGTACGCTTCGCTTTTTTCATCGACCGCTTCGGGTAGCTGAACCATAATGTATTTGAGCTTGCCGTCTTTATATTCGGCATTGAGATTCATCACTGCATGGGCGGTAGTGGCAGAACCAGAAAAAAAATCGAGAATAATATCTTCGTCTCTAGTTATCCACCTAATAGCCCTCATGAGAATTTCGGCGTTTTTTTCGGTGTCAAATTCTTTAGTCTCGTTGCCGCTTAGAGTAATATCCATCCAGTTATCACTAAGAAGTTTCCCCTCACTAGGCGGTACGTAATATTGTACTACTCCATTTTCACTTTTGCGAAGGAAGTTCAATTTCAAATTAGTTGAAGTTAGGTTGTCCAAAAACCATTCATCAAGAGACATTGTTTCAGAATATTTTTCTAAGTAAATCTCATAATTCTTTACAGCTTCGAAAGCTCGTTTTTCTTCCCACCGCCACTGACCTGATTTTGGTGTAATATCGAGAAGATTGTATCGCATTGTCGGTCGGTCTGTTCCGCGCCAGAATGTATCCCATTTACCGGGTTTTTTTTCCCCATGTGAAAACATTAGTTTAGGAAGCCTAGTTTCATCAGTCTTTGAATACAATAGAATATATTCGTGTCCTTGAGATAGTGCACTTAAGTCATCAAACTGAGCTTGTACATTTTTTATTCCTCTACGAACAGCAATACTATTTTTATAACTTGACTCCCCAAAGATTTCATCACAAATCTTCTTTAAATTATGCACTTCGTTATCATCAATGGAGATAAAAATTACGCCATCCTCTTTCAAAAGATTACGAGCTAATTTCAATCTTGGATACATCATACTAAGCCAATTGGAATGATATCGTCCGGCTGTTTCAGGGTTGACGACTAAGCGTTGGTTATATTCATCTTTCTGACCACTTTCAAAAAGTTCATCCTGTGTATCTTTCGCAAAATTGTCTTTATATACAAAGTCCTTTCCGGTATTATATGGGGGATCGATATAGATCGTCTTGATCTTCCCTAGATAACTTTCCTGTAATAGTTTAAGTACTTCTAAATTGTCGCCTTCGATATAGATGTTTTCGGTATTGTAAAAATTGACCGAATCCTCGTGAACAGGGCGTAAAGTCTTCGTTGTGGGCAAGTTTGCACTCACAATAGCTTCTTTCTTGCCTGGCCATTCTAGTCGGTAGCGTTCTTTGTTGCCTTCCACCACTGCATGATTTAATTCTTGTCGTAATAAATCAAAGTCAATAGCTTTACCTGCATCACTCTCAGTAACACAGTTCGGAAACAACTCAGCCAATTTTTCTATATTCTGATTCACCAAATTCGCTGATTGCATATCCAATTTGTCTACACTCATTTCGCTATTCTATTTAGTTAATTTAATTGTCTTCAATTCCAGGTCCAATACTTCCTTTGATAAGATTCTGTTTCCACTGTTTTTAAGAACCCGATCCGCTAGCTTGACTATAGAAAACATATACACCATCTCATCAAATGTGCTGAATTATTACTTATACTCTCTATTTAAAAGAATTATTGATACAATCTCATCATCCTTAGGTCAATTAACTTTTTACAGACTATTATTCGAAGTGTCCCTCACTTGCATTTTTGTAGAATCTAAAAATAGACGTTTTAATTTCGATATCTCTAAACTATTTAATTCTATTTTACTTTCTAATTCCGTAATTTCTTCATTTGATTTTGACTTCCCATGCTCAAAGAATGCATATGTTGCAATTACTATGAAAGGTATTATAAGTATTGAATAAAATATATTAGTTTTTCTTTCCGAATTGAGTATTAAAACACCATTAATTGGCTTCTTACTTTCAATGCCTATTCGTTCACTTACCTTTAAGGCTTCTTTTAGAGCTGAGGGTAATTCATTATTCTTTTCAAGAAAATCGATATGTGTTGATGTCGCTTTAAGGAATAGATGATACCAAAATCTATCTATAAAATAGAAGAGAATAATGATAAGTGCTCCCATAAGAGAAAACCACATCAAAATATTAATTTCTTCCAGATAAACCTTTTCTTTATACAAATAGCCTAATCCTGCTATGAAAAATGTAAAACCTGTAATTGCTAAACTCTTTATTGTTAAGTTTATTGAATTAAAATGCATTTGGATGTCAATACACTTAGACCATATCGTTATAAAATTTAGAGAATCCTGTTTTTCCGTATTTTCCATGTTTTAAAATAGGTTCAGTATTTGATTGAAGTTTGTTATTTCCAAGTTTGGTTCAATAGTTATTCCTGCTGTTTGTTTTTTTATTTTTGCTTCATATTGGACATCTTCTTCTGACCAATGCGATACTTTTTGAAGTAGTTTATAACTTTCGTCAATAGGGATATCTCCGTATTTAGCGTGAACAGAAAAAACATTAGCATCATTTGCCATTACAATGTCTTTTTGAAGCTTATCCCCAACATAAATAGCATCTTCCGCAGTGAAATTATTTTCTTTTAATATTGTTAATAATACATCTTTATTGGGTTTTTTTGTACCTTTTGGAAGCTCATTTAATTTAACGGATTTTGAAATATATTGATCTTTTTGGTAAAAACGTTTTGTCATGTCTTTTTTTCCTAAATCGATCGGAGCATAGATAGAATCAAAGAAAGACTCGAGTCCTAGTTGTTTGATTCTTTTTAATGTATGAAAAGTATTACTTTCTGTAAAGCCAATTATTTTTATATTTTTTGAACGTAAAACTTCTAATGTTTCTAAGACATTTGGATATAGCATCAGATTGTGAACTCTATCTGAGTTATATTTGTGCATGATAGTTTTATTTCCTATAAATGCCTTATTTCTTATAAAATTTATATCGTCAATTGTTAAGGATTCAATTTCGTCTATTTCATGTGAAGCTTCACTAGTGTGATATTTTTGATGTACAGCCCGGAAGTCTTTATAAAGTTTTTCAGGATCTTTACCCAAATGTTGAATTATATTGTTATAAAAATTATTAGACGATTCATACCACATTTTAAACCAATTCCAAATAGTGTCGTCTAAATCTGTTATTAATACTTTTTTCATAAATTATCATTTATCGTTATATGGTTACCCCATATTTATCTCCAAAAAACTCATCTAAATGCTCTTTGTTTTTCTCATAAAGAAGGAACTCAACTTCCTTTTCTGACAGATCACATACACCGAAATTGTTGATGTAGGTGCTATTCAAAGAATAATATTTATTGGAATAAGGTTTACTAGTAGACTCTATGTAGTACCAGAAGACTTTTGATTCCATAATCTTACGAGCGATTTCTACTTCCAGTTCGCTCTCTCCTATGAGCGCCAAACCGTTGTAAAACATTAAGTTTTCGTCATGGTCAACAAGAAAGGAGGGAGTAACATCAGAGAACTTTGGAAAGAACAATTTATGTCTCATTCTCTCTAATGACTGTGTCCGGCCATAAGCATACCAATTATCATAGTCTTTTGCGCCACCCTTGTCTCGGTCTTCTAAAATGCTCCTTTTATGTTGTAGATAACGATACGCTTTAGGATAAAGATCTTGAATCTTTTCTTCTGGCATAATCGTGACTCGATTACCAATTTGTTCATAAGGGAAAATGACCTTTTCTTTCAAAGAATTTATATCCTTAATACGGCTCAATTTATTCGAATTAACGATCTCCTTACATATACCGCGTTCAATTTCGAACCGTTGTCCATTTTGTAAATAAAAGAAATTATCATCTTCATCAGCAGGTGAGAAAATATAGATGTCATTTTTAAGTGTTGCGATACCATGCCGCGTAGTGTATATATCTCCAAACGGTCGCCCCGTATTCTCGATAGCAGTTACAGTTGCTGTATTTCTTAAGTTCCAGCCACTTCGGTTATTTAATGTGACATATGGTCGTATATGATGTTCTCTGGGTTCATTCAGAGTCTCTTCGGTAATGCTTGCATAACGAATAGCGTCCGCTTGACGATTGTAAATAAAACAAATGCAGACATATGTATTCTTTGATTTGAAGATTTGTTCTGCACCAAAATCTTCGATTATAAAATCAAGTTGATGATCCGCGAAATATTGGCGCAATGCTCGCCCATTTAAGCTTTTGAAAAAGCTATTCATAGTGATGAACCCTAATACACCGTTCGGTTGGAGGTTTTCGATTCCGATTTGAAAAAATGGTATATATAAATCAGTAAGACCAACTTGAGCTACTTCCCAATGTCGTAAATTAAGGCGCGTCTGCTCGTCCATATTGCGATAACGAACATAAGGTGGGTTACCCAATAAAATGGAGAATCCGATAAATCCTGGAACATTCTCTGCCCAGTTGAATGTAAGAGCGTCGCCAACACGGAGATTAAAATCGAATGCCACTGGATCCTCGCTTTCGGATAGAGCTAAAAGTGAAAGAAGTAACTTTGCTCTTGTTATAGAGTATTCTTGAATATCTAGACCATAAATATTCTCCCTAAAGATCTCCGAATATGTTCGGTTTGTGCGTGCTTTTAATTCTTTGGCAGCAGTAAATAAGAAACTTGCACAACCGCATGCGATGTCGCCAATAACAATTTCCTGTAAATTTTCTTGATTTTCAAATGCTTTATTAACAATATATTCTCGAATATTAATCGGGGTATATATGGCGCCGTTAATTATTCTGTCGGCAGGAGAAACGACAAATTCGAAGAGTTTAATTATTGTTTCAAAATTGATATCTCTATACTCTTTTTCTAATGCTTTTTGAAAGTCACAGAGTTCTTTATAGTCATCACTCTGATCTTGACTAATCAGATGATCTAGTAGCAAGAGATTATTAGAAACTGCAATTTTATTTATGTATATATAGGCTGAAATTATTTTTCTATTTGCTTGGAATGGATCGAGAAATTTTAAATGATCAATTGCTTTCATGTTGAGCCGAGCTGTTTCGTATAGTTTCTATATTCTCTGTAAAGATACAATAGTCTTTCTTTTAATGCCTCATTGTGGAAATTTTCTAAGAATTTTTCACATTCCTCAATTAAAGTATCCAACTCTTCTATTTGCCAAATTATTTCGTGTTGTGGTTTGTGTAGTTTAAGTTTATAATACATCCATTTGCCAAGAAGAGTTTTATGAAGGATTCTTCCCTTATTATCTCTTTGAAACTGTTTTTCATACTCATCATTACAAGGGTCGATAAAGCCAACATCATTTTTATGATGGATAAATTCGTTTTCAGTTGGCCAATGGGCACGTTTTGAATTATTGCATGACCTACAAGCGTAAACGAGGTTTGAATAATCTGTTTCCTCAATTGTTTTTAAATATTTCTGTGGAACAAAATGATCAATCTCATACCAAGTCGTTCTCCATACATCGATATCGTTACAATACCCACATCTGCATTTATAATCTAGCTTTAAGTCATTTTTATGATCCGAATATTTAGTGACCTTAGTTTTAATATCCCTTCTTTTTGGAGTCTCTTGTCTAAATGGAATCATGTTATTTTTTTGTGTTAAGTCTTTTTAGTTGGTCTAAAATTTCCTTTGTCTCATTAACAAACTCATTGAGCTTTGAAATAGAATCTCTGTGAATTAGGTTTGCTGGCAAATCTTTACCTTCAGGGTTAAGTTCGTCAAACAAAATATATAATTTCGTTAGTTCCTCCTCTTCTGTAATATCTAACCCTTGATTATTTCTCTTTTCTATAAGTTTCTCAATTCTTATGTTTGTTTCCTCAATTTTTTTATAATAATTTGAAATATTAGACTGGATTTTCGTTTTAAAAATGTCAAGTTCCTCTTGGTCTTTATCATTCTCTACAGTCAAGATATCTTTACTATAGATGATATGTACATCATCTGTATGACCTATTGCCTGTGTTGGATATGAGGTCAGCATTACAATCGGAAAATGTGGTCTTATTTTTTTTATTTCTTCAACTATTTTATTTCCATTGAATGGCACTTCTGCGTTTTCTTCCAATAAATAATCGGTAACGATTGCATTAGGGGCACTTTCTTGTAGTTTGGCAAAAATAGACTCAATAGAGGATCCTGAATTAACTTCAATCCTCGTTACATCAAAATCATTCTTAAAAGAATGGTAAAAGGTATTGATCCAACCTTTATCTTCATCTACATATGCAATCCTGTATTTCATTTTCTTGTTTTGAAAGTTATTTTAAATGTTAATCCATTGTCAATTTTAATGGTTGAGATTGACGAATTATTATACTCTTCAATAATTGATTTCACAATGTAAAGCCCTAATCCTGTGCCGATTTTATTTCCTTTGTTATCTGTTTTTGAGGATTCATTTAAATTAAAAATTTCCTCCGGATTATCTTTATACCTTTTATCCAATCCTTTACCATTGTCAGAGAATAAAATTTCAATATCATCGCCTTTTTTCTGCCAACTAATTTCTATTTTCTTCTGTTCCTTGTTATATCCGTAATGTGCATTTATTGAGTTTGATAGTAAATTATTAAAGATAGAATCCATATTTACTTCAAATGCTCTAATAATATGTTCATTATCATCTATTTTGTTTAATTCAAGACTAATATTTCTTTGCTCTAAAGCTTTACTCCAATTAGCTCTAAAATTCTCAAAATATTGAGAGAAATCTAGATTTTTCCTTTCCCTTTTATCTATTTTTAATGTACTCAACGAATAATCCAACCAATGTTTCAGTTTCACGTCTTCGTCACGCATTAAATCAATCATGTAGAAAGGATTATCATCTTTATCAAGATTCTTCTTTAGTTCTTCTTCGTTCAAATGATTTTTTAGCTCATCTACTAAATATTTTGTACGTGGAATTAATCTTGCTCTCAGGCTTCTGACTTCGTGTGCAAAAGAAGAAATGATAAGTCCTACACTTGCAAGGCCTCTTAATAATCTTAATTCTTCATCTTTTTTCTCGTTATCCTTTTCTAAAATCAATATAGCATCAGCCATATTCTCCTCATTTTCAGAATATTCTTTATCTTCCTCCGAAGGCTTATCGTTACTTTGAGTTTCAGAACTTGCTTTTTTCTCCCCTTTTTCTTCTTTTTGCTTCCTAATTTTTTCTGCTTCTTCTTTAGCTCTTCTTAGTTTTTCTATTTCCTCATTGTTTCTCTTGTACAATTCGGAAAGATTGTACATTATAACATTTCTATCTCTTTCAAATAGTGAGATAATTTCCTTTATTATATTTTTGAATAATTCAAATTCATCATTTTCAATTAAGCCTTCACGCCCAGATTTATCTTGAAAGCTTGTATTATAAAGTCTGGAAATTTTAATAGTACCCGCTATTTGATTAGGTCTAATTCTATATCCTCCAAGTCTTTGACCAGCACCTCCCGGGCTTTGAGCCTGTCTTTCTCCTAATCTTAACCAATCATCTCCATTTTCGCCGTACGGCCTGATTCGGAAATCATCTCTGAATATCTTGATACCTCCAAACTTTTTTAACCACGATTTTCTATTAGCACTATTAATGCTTTTGTATGGATATTTCCTTACATCTCCATCTTCTTTGTCATCTGAAATTGTATTTTTTAAGAAATAAAATGTAAAATCAAATTTACCTACCCGTTCCAATAGATCTTTATCAACTTTTTCGGATGTTAATTTTTCAATAGGTATATTTAATTCAATTTTTTCTTTCTTAAAATCTTCAAGTTTATACGGTGATTTTTTCATCATATCAAACTTAAATACCTCTGCATATCTATTTTCTAAAGCATCAATATCAAGTTCATTTCGTGAAATTTCTACCTGAAGTACTTTATCATCACTGTGATTATATGTAGCATTTAATTTATAATCATAGTCGTCATAATAAGCTCTTTTTACAATTCCAAACTCTTCTAAATCATTAAGTAAAAAGAAATCTATACCAAAATCATTCTGTTCCTCCGGTGGGAGCAACATCTCTAGATTACCGAATAACCTCCCTAACTTATCCTTATTCCAATCATCATTGAGCTCGGTAATTTCAATTACAGTACCCGATTTAAAATCAATACTTTCTAATATTTCTTTGATTTTAGGATATGAAGAAAATCTACTTAAAAGCTCTTGCTTAAGATTTAAGTTTTCTTTGTCTGATAGAACCGCTTCAACATCTGAAACGGTAGCTCCTTTTTTATCAAAATCTTTCCAATCAACAGTCCACTCAAAACCTACATTATAGCTATTTGGTATTAATTTAGTACTGGAAATTTCTTCTTCCCGTCCCTCAATTACTGTGCTATTTGCATCTATGACTTCTAACAAAGTAGGTAGAGAAGTCATATTCGTAAGCATACCTAATCGGTTTAACGCAAAACGTCCTATACCTTTAGCTCCGGTTTTAACTCTTCCGCTTTTTGTTGTATGCTCATATAGTTTGTCATCAGTACCTATCGTCATCCATTGGTTTTGAATAATTCTATCATTCATTCCAATTCCATTGTCAATGATATAAATACTACTATTTTCTTTTTCGAACTTTTCTATTTCAGCTTCAGTACCATCTTCATTTACTATTTTTTCCTTTTTGATTTTTAAGTCAAAAATTAGAATACAATTATTTGCGTCGGCATCATAGGTGTTTTTAACCAACTCAATGACCGCACCCTCTTCGGTTGAGAAGTTTTCTAAACCAATTAATTTAGCCGTACGTGCTGATACTTTAAAAGGAATTTTGATGGACATACCGAATGCAGTTGATTATAATGGAAATTGGTTTATAAAGATTAATTTATATTGTGAAATATCTGACTCCACTATGATTAGATGTTTGCTTGGAATAGTTGATCTAACGGAAGAAGCTTTTCATTTCCCCTTCAACTTCCTCACCTCCTTGGCCAAATCAGAAACTACTTTAGTCAGGTCGACGACGGCTTGAGTTTTTACCTTGTCATCTTCAATCAATTTTTCAAGCATTACTATCAGTTCCTTGTTCTCATTGTAGTTAATAGTTGGCTGATAGTGTTGTATCTGACTGTGGTCTTGACTACTTTCTCTATAAGTGTTTTTGTTATGCAAAATGTTGTAAATAGCATTGCTGTCGTCAAAGTTTTTTATAAACTCAACTGTAACACCTAAAGCTTCTGCCAATTCTTCTAAGGTCGGTTCATCAATTATCCATTGTGATTCTAACTCGGAAATTTTTTGCTGTGAAAATTTACTAGGGCACATTTTACCCAAGGCTTCTTGTTTGATTCCTTGCATTTTTCGAAATTTTGCAACAACTTCTCCTTGTTTTACTTTTCTTTCTTCTTGAAATACAACACTCATAATTTATCTGATTAAAATAAGTCCGTAAAATACGGGTATTTTACCCTTTTGTACCGAAAACTTAGTTTGGTATCTTTGAAATAAAGATACGATTATTTATCGATAAAAGCAGCTTTATATGTAGTTTAAAGCCACTTTTAAAGTAAATTATTTGTCTTTAGTAGATTAAAACAATACATTTGCACCATCTCATACAGGTGGTTGCACTTATGAGTCTTGGCTGTGAAACCTGAGAAATTTCAAATGGAACAAGGCGATAAGTGGAATCAAACGCCCGTCAGCAATGGCGTGGCGTCCGCTTACTCGTTCCACGGCTTCTCAGGGCCTCACAGCGGTAAGTTGGATGTCACGCCATTGCCGTTTCTAACATCTACCAAAAGACTCGTTACCAATAAACGGGTTATGAACAGAAAACAACAATTTCAAAACATCATCGCAGCCCCCGAGTAGCTCGGCTGGTTTGGCCAAATAAGATTTGGCTTCTCTTGCCATGGAATGCGTAACGCCAATATTATACACCTTGTGCCCCCTCATTCGAACGCGCTCTGGCTTCCAGAATGAATTAATTATTACTAATGTGAACTGAGTAACATCAGGCTCCCAACAAAAAGCTGATTTCGATCGGAGAGGGGATGCTATGTACTTTCGGTTAAAGATTACAGACTGAAAAATGAAAAGGATTTTAGCGCTGCAATTTGCTTTTGATTGGTTTATTTATGAAGTCCATAAGGTCGATTACGATCCTTTAAAGGAAATTGAGACATTCTGGAATCATTATGCCTTAGACGCTATTTCTGCAAATATTCTCCAGCTATTGAGTACTTATCTTGATGGTGGTGCAGGAGAAAATAGGCTCCTAAAAGATGAGGAAATGCAGGAGTTTGCAACCGCATTGTATCGGGTGTTGATAGCTTATTGTATCGTCAATCATCGCCATATAGACCTGCGTAAAATGCAACTTTCAGCAGAAGCTGAAGAGCGCATCGGAAAAGAGCTAGAATTGAGCAAAAAGGTCGCTGAGTTTTTCGGTCGGTTATCTGAGTAACCACTAACAAAAAAATAATGAATATCCTGAAATTTTTAGCCTTTTTAATGGGCTATATAACCTATATATTTCAAGTGCCTGTGAAGTACTACTTAAGCACAGATATAGTACTAATTACGCAAAATTTGCGTAATAAAATTAGACAAGGAAAAATGTACTTTAAAGGTACTTCGATCCTGCTAAAAAAGCGCTGTACGATTGGCGCTCAGAACCTTCTAAAAAAAGCAGATTCTTCGGGCAGCCTTCGGCTTTTGTTTGAGTATCGTTCGACACTTCGTCGTACCAACCTCGCCTCTTCTTCCGGAACGCTTCGACCGTTGTTCGACTGCGCTTCGGGTAGGAGTCGAAGCGTACACGAAGCCCTGCCGAAGCCGAGCCGAAAGGGTGCCAAGCCTGTATCGACCATATCCCGAAGAAGTCTCGAAGCCGAGCCAAAGGTCAGTCGACGAGCGGGAGAGGCATTACCTTCTTCGGACTTTTGCCTGACCAACTTCTCCCCAGCTTCTGCCTTTCATGCTATTGGCATCGAGTTTTCATCGGGATCTCATCGGGCCACACCGATCAAAACCCGATGCCGACTCGATGAAAATCCGATGAAATGTAAAAATTCGGCAGGAATTGCTCAAAAGATGGTCGAAGATTTTCAGCAGGTGGGAGATGCTAGATTGACGTATGGAGTAGAATCTGAACGATCTGTTTTAAGGTGTTTTAAGTCGATCTGTAAGGCTTTGGTATTTCGAATCAATACTTTGCTTGGATTAATAAGTCCAGTTGTTCAGCGGGCTTTAAAATGCTTTTTATTCGTTGCAGATTATAAGCGTGCCTATCGCATGATTTTGACATGCTTGTTTTTAAGTTTAGTTTCTATGTTTAGTTTATCGGCTCAGACGCCCCGCAAGGACAGCGGGGCCGATGGGCTCTCCGAGATCAAAGCTTTAAACATTGGCGACAAGATTCCTCAATCACTATGGGAGGTGCCATTGCAGGTGGTCAACCATCCAACTGGTCAGAAAACGATAAAGCTCAGTGAATACCGCGATAAAAAATTGATCATATTGGATTTTTGGGCAGTATGGTGCGCAAGCTGTGTGGAGAGTCTTGGAAAAATTCAGCATAAACTGAAGTACGATCATTCAGACATTGTATTTATCCCTGTTACCTTGAATACCGATACGGTCGTTGCAAAATTTCAACGTTCAAATAAGGTAGCAGGAGAATGGCAGTTTCCTTTGGTTGTTGGGGATAAATTGTTGAGACAGATTTTTCAGCATTCGTCCATATCACACTTCGTTTGGTTGTCGAACGATGGTACCGTGTTGGCTTTTACCTCATCGGAATATATTACAGATAGCCAATTGCAGAAAGGTCTGAAAGGTGATTTTGCTGATGTAAAAATGAAAATAGATCAGATTGATTTTGATCCGAAGAAACCGCTATTGATCCCTGAACTCGCTGACTTAAAAGCGCGCTATACAGGTTTTCGAACATTGCTAGCGGGTGCGGCACCTACAAGTGGGATGCAGAATTTGGATAGTCTGGGATTGAAGCGCCGCTATTTTGTAAATGCTAGCCTGAGAAGTCTCTGTATGGATGCTATGAGCGATATCCAAGGAATCCAGCTTGCCAAAAAGAAAATTGTCTACGAGGTCATCGATCGAAATAGATATTTTAATAAAGATCAGGTCAATGCTGATGTCTATAACCAGCAATATGGCTTATGCTATGAGGCTGTATTACCTGCTGAGACTACAAAAGCTGCTTTTCGGGAGACGCTTAAAAATGATCTTTGGCAACATTTTAAGATCAGACTGACCATAGAAGAACGACCGATTCCAGTAATTGCCTTGTACGGTAATAGCCGTAAATCTCATGTCTCAATAGGTGAAACTATAGCATTGAAAACACTGGTCGATAAGCTTAATGTTCGGGATAATGATATTCCGTATCTCATCTGCCCCGCTGATCTGCAAAACATGCCTGTGTCGAGTAATTTAAAAGATTGTACTTCTGCCAAGTTGCTGATCGAACGGCTGGCTCAATGGGGTATCAAGGCTGATGAGCGTAAGGAAAATCTTGCGGTATTGGTTATCAAAGAAAGGAGGGGAGCATGATGCGAGTTTTATTGATTCTTTTCATGCTGTCTTTCTCGGGACAGCTATTATTGGCTCAGTCTCTGGTATTGACTGTACGGGATAGCACAGATCAAAAGCCCATCAAAGGGGTATTGGTCCGATTAGATGATGTGCTCCTTCCGAGGGCTACGGACGATCGAGGGGAAATTGTGCTTAAGCCTTTGAAAAATAAGGTTCTGCTCAGTTTTAGGATGATGGGCTACCAGCGTAAAGAACTTGATGTGCTAGCCGGAAAACTGCCTGCAGTAGTCTACCTGAGTAGGACCAGCCATACCTTAGCAGAGGTAACGGTAAACACGGGTTATCAGGTGCTCTCGCGTGAACGCTCTGCTGGTTCTTTTGAGCTGGTAGATTCGGCACTGTTTAATCGATCGGTGGGTATGAATGTGCTTTCTCGACTGGAGAATACCACATCGGGACTGCTCTTTGATACGCGTACCGATCAGCCAAAACTACAGATCAGGGGGCTAAGTACGCTATTTTCGGATGCGAATCCACTGATTATTCTGGATGATTTTCCTTTTGAAGGGAATATCGAGTCCATCAATCCCAATGATATTGCCAATGTATCGATCTTAAAGGATGCGACGGCAACCTCAATATGGGGTGCGCGCGCTGGAAATGGCGTTATCGTTATCACAAGCAAACGTGGAAGCAGCAATAAAGCTAGGCACATCAGCTACCGCAATAATTTCTCATGGAGCGCAAAACCCAATTTAATGGCTTACCCCGAAATGTCAAGTGCAGATTATATAGGCTTCCAGCGTGTACTCTATGATCAAGGATATTACGAGAGCGGTATAAATGACAAAACTTTATATCCGGTATTAGGTGAGGCGGTGGAGATCTGGCAGGGAGTTAAGGAAGGGCGTATGGACGCTGCTGAAGGCGATCGACTGGTAGATCTGTTGAAAACTAGGGACGTGCGACAGGATATCAGCCGCTATCTGTACCGCCCGACATTCTTGCAGCAGCATTTTGTTTCCATAGATGGTGGTGCGGCCAGCAATAGTTACCTGTTTTCAGTCGGTTATGATAAAAATAATACAGATCTAGTAGGGCAATACAATGACCGGCTGACCTTAAATCTCCGAAACAACATCGATCTGACAAAGCAGATCAAATTGGAAAGTGACTTTTACTATGCACATGAGGGCGGTACACAAAGTGGCCTCGGCGGCTATGCTACCGGTTATCGTTTAGGTCGCGACCGGGTTGCCCTATTTCCATATACGCGTTTAGTTGACGAAAGTGGGAACCGACTGCCTGTGGAAAGAGATTTTAGGCATTCTTTTGTGGATACAGTGGGCAATGGAGCACTATTGGACTGGAATTATTTTCCGCTGAAGGATCGGGATGCGGTACAGGTAACCTCGGCTATGAATACCCTGCGGTTTAACATAGGGGCAAAAGCACAGCTGTTCAGCTTCCTGCGTGCAAGTCTCAAATATCAATTTGGACAGTCTTTTGGTCGAAATGATGACTATATGGGGCCGGATAGCTACTATGCACGTAACCTGATCAATCTGATGACGACGGTCAAAAATGGTACACCTGCTTATGCGGTACCGATGGGCGGAATCCTGGACTACAGCAACAGTAGGCTGGCATCGCACTCTTTTCGGATGCAAACGGATCTGAATCTCAAAATCGGGGATTTGGGACTGTTGAATGGACTCGTTGGAGCCGAATTGCGCCACAGTAAACAGAAGAGCGAGGGAAATCGGTTATACGGATATGTGGACGATTTGATTAGTTCAGCACCTGTTAATACAATCGATTATCTCCCCACTTACAATGGGATGTATGGACTGCAAAGGATTCCGGGCGGGGTATCGCTCTCGGAAAGCACCACCCGTTTTATCTCTTACTATGGTAATGTTGGCTATTCCTACGATGGGCGTATCAACTTCAATGCAAGTATGCGCAAGGATGAATCCAACCTGTTTGGTGTGGAGACAAATAAACGTGGGGTGCCGTTGTGGTCGGTAGGTGCTTCGTGGAATATTGCACGTGAAGATTTTTGGCGATCAAAGATTTTCTCTAGCCTGAATCTGCGCGCCACTTATGGTACGAGTGGTAACATCCCCAATGGCATGTCTGCTTATACCATTATCAGCAACAGTTCGGCTTCCTCAAATTCGGTCGTTAAAATACCTTATGCCAATATCGTATCCCCGCGCAATCCTTACTTACGCTGGGAGAAGGTCGCGATGGCCAATTTTGCGCTGGATTTTGGTTTGCTAGATGATCGGATCAGGGGAACGGTAGAATACTACCGTAAAAAGGTGGTAGATATGGTCAGCTCGCAGACAGTAGATCCGACGAAAGGGTTTTCGTCTGTAATGGTCAATAGCGCGCATATGACGGGACAGGGATTAGACTTGAATTTGATCGGAAAGGTTTTTAAAGGTAGCTGGAACTGGACTGTCAACATGCAGACAGGCTACGCTAAAAATACCTTGACAAAATATTTGTTGAATAGTCAAAGTCCGGCTTACCTCTATGTGGGAAGTGGTACCAATGTGCTGCCTTATGAAGGTGAGATGCCTTATATGCTCCTGAGCTACCGCTTCAATGGGCTGGATCCGGCAACAGGTGATCCCATAGGCGAGTTGGATGGCGCTCCTAGCGAAAATTATAAGGATATCCGTCAGAAGACGGCTTTGGACCAGGTGGTTTTCCATGGCTCGCCAGTACCGCTGTGGCATGGCGCCTTGAGGAATACGCTTTCGTACAGACAACTTACGTTATCCGCCAATATTGCTTTTAAAGCTGCTTATTATTTTCGGCGGAATACCGTCTCCTACAGTAGCTTACTAAAAAATAATGATGGCCATGCCGACTATGCGCTGCGCTGGCAAAAGGCTGGTGATGAGCTGTATACGACTGTTCCTTCTTTTGTGTATCCGATCAATGAAGATCGGGATAATTTCTATAGTATGTCGTCAGCGACCGTAGAAAATGGATCCCATATTCGCTTAAATGATATCAGGATTTCTTATGCCTTCAAGGGAAATTTATTTGGAAGCAAAATCATCCGTGGCATGGATATCTACTGTTTTGCAGATCGCCTAAACTGGGTACTTTGGCGTAAAAATAGGCGCGGTATCGACCCGGAATATCCGGACGGATTTAAAATGCCAATGCAGATTTCCTTTGGCTTAAACATGCAATTATAATATGAAAAAGATACATCTCTATTTTGGACTAGCGCTGTACTGGAGTCTACTATGTATGGTCTCCTGCACGAAGTTTTTGGATGAAAAATCGAATAAGGCACTTTCTGTCCCAAAGACAATTAATGATCTGCAGGCATTGCTAGATGCCTACGGAACCATAAACAGTGTCTATTCATCGACAGGTGAAGAGGCTTCGGACAATTACTTTTTGAGCGCCAAAAACTGGCAGGGTATTGCCAATCAGGATACACGTAATAGGTACATATGGCAGGAGCAGGGAAAGCTTAATGCCGATTGGATATCTCCATATAAGGTCGTATTTATCTGCAACACGGTTCTCGAAGAACTGGAAGTGCTGGGAAAAGAAAAAAGTGAACAGGACTATCAGCGTATCAAAGGCTCGGGGTTATTTTTTAGATCCTTTGCTTTGTATGAACTGGCAAGTCTCTTTGCACCGGTGTATGCTGCTGAAAATATAGAGAAGCTTAGTATTCCCATTCGGCTGTCTACAACAATTGAGGAGGATACCCCGCGAGGTACGGTGGGACAAACTTATGAACAGATTTTGAGCGATCTGGAAACTGCTGCCGAACTATTGCCCGAGCATACGGCTTATATCAATAGGCCGACTAAGCGTACAGCTTATGCGCTTTTGGCCCGTATTTATTTGGCTATGTCGGATTATGCAAATGCGTTGAAAGCAAGTACGCAGGCACTTTCTTATGGTAAAGAGTTAGTGGACTATAATAGTATCAACCTCACTGCCGCAGCGCCTTTTAACACGACGAACGCAGAGATTATCTGGATGGCAGGAGGTAATACAGTCAGTGCGCTACTGGCTCCGGCTCGTAGTCGGGTAGACTCGATTCTGTACAGTAGCTATGCCGATAACGACCTGCGCAAAAAGGCATTCTTTACCAAAAATGCGGATAGCTATTATACATTTAAAGGAACCTACGATGGCCGTGTACAGGGCTTCCTGTTTAAAGGCTTGACCGTGGATGAGCTATACCTAATACAAGCCGAAACACAAGTGAGGGTGGGAGAGGTGCAGGAAGGATTAAAAAGTTTGGCAGTCCTGCTGAGCAATCGCTATGTTAAAGGTACCTATCAGCCGGATTTAACGATGGAGCATGAGCAGGCATTGAAATTGGTGCTCGAAGAAAGGAGAAAGGAATTGTTGTTTCGGGGACTTCGCTGGACAGACCTAAGGCGTTTCAATCTGGAGAAAGAGACAGCCATGACGCTACAGCGGAAATTGGATCAGGAAGTCTACAGGCTTGCACCTGATGATCTGACATATGTGTTTCTGATACCTGATAATGTTATAGCCATCGCTGGGTTTCCGCAGAACCCACGATAAAAAAGGAAATCCATCCAGATCTGCATTGTAAGCATTTCTGGATGGATTCAAAACTAAATTTAATTTAACGTATGAAAGAGACAAAAAGATTAGTCATGCAATTTAATCTCCGTTGTCGGTGCGGAGTTTGCCAAGGCATTGCTAATGTCTTGTTTAAATTGATTACTAAATGTAGCGGGCTGTGTTGATGATCCAGGCAATGCACGTACCGCACACATTTCTTCGGTACCTGGACATAGCGTGTTAGCTTCACCGTCATCTGCCGGTTGCGGTTGAATAAGGGTATAATTGCTTGCATCGGTCGGATCTCCGCTGCCGTCATACTGATACCATTGTGGATCAACAATTGTTGATTTCTCAGTTATCGTATTTTTCTTCATCACTGCAACTGCCGCATACGTACCGATTGCGAGCATTGCCAAGATTAAAGTGAAGAGTGATGCCTTCACTGCGAATTTATTTTTCATCATAATCGTGTTTTTTGATTATGATACTAAGGTAGACCCAGCAATGTGGAATTACTATAGTATTAATTCCTATAGTGCGGACATTAATTCCTAAATGTTAAGTTTCTTTTCCTATTTCAGCTGTATTTATTCCAAACTTGGGTTATTTTTATTCTGATTGTACCACCTGAGCGTGATACCCAGAAATTGAGCGATCTGTAGATCGGTGAGTTTAAATCGAATGTCAGCATAGCGATGGTGAAACCAGCGTATCAGTGTTCTGCTGTTTTTTAATCTAAACAGATTTTCCTGCTGCTGGTAATATTTGAGTTCTTGCAGGAGCAGATAATGGAAAAAGGCGGTTAGCTCTGTCGCTTGTAAGAGATGTTCAACAGGGATCTCGATGATATTGCCGCCTTCTGGGAAGATAATATTCATTTCGCTACGCTGGAAAGCAAGCAAACTGTCAGTCTTTAAAATAATCTGATCTTCTTGCCAGATACGGGATAGTCGCAATTCCCTGTCAATATGCTCATAACCCAAAGCATAACCGGTATGGATAAAACAGATATGCTTGGCAATACCACCGCGCTCGAGATAGATCTCCTTGGGACTGCAATATTTGATAGTGACCAGCTGGCGCAAGATATTCTCCTGACTGTCAGTGAGCCTTCTGTAGGATTCTAAATGCTTGATGAGCTTTTGATATGATCCGCTATGTTCCATTAATTTTACTTTTGTTGTTGACTACAGACTGTCTCCAGCTGTAGGGCCGCGCGGCCCCGATCGCTTAGAATATAAAATTGATCAAACTCCTGCTCTTCCATCAGCGCGTGAAAATCGATCGTATCGATGCGGTAAAATGCGGATATCCATCCGATCTCCAATGCCAGTTCAAGTCGCTCTTGCCAAAGTGTGATGTTAAAAAAAGCGGCATCATGAGCTAAGCCATCCCGTGAGCGGTTGTTTTGAGCGCTAAGGCAAAGCAAGAGCAATTCCAGCAAGACAAAGTCATCAATCCGCTCTAGCCAAAGTTGCCGCTTTTCACGATGAAGCTGCTGCCGCAGAAGCGAAAGATCGTAGCATTTCAGGATGCTTAGAACAGGGTAAGGCGCAAAAGGCTTCAAGGATTTATGGATTAAATCCTGTAGGTTAACAATGATGGTGCAGAGCCGATGATAGGGTATTTTTTTATAGTTCTGTTTATGGTAATTGGCAATTTTAAGCTTTGCCAGGAAAATTTCGGGTTCATCATTCGCCTTGCTGTTGTTACAGCTATGACAGCTGAATACAATCTTTCTAGATTCGGGATGTTTGGAAAGAGGGCGTACATGATCGCGGGTGATCTGACGGCTGGGATCTTGCCGGGTGATGTCCAATGGTGTATTGCAGTAATAGCAGGTCAGGCTTGTGTTAATCTGCGATGCGTTCGGTTGGATAGAAAGGGGGCTGGATACAGCCTGGTACTTTAATTGCGGCTTTTCGGAGTCCGTTCTCTTGAGGACAGTGAGATTCCGCCCGTTGAGATCAGGCTCCAGATGATCCAGGATGTAAAGAATATTTCTGATGATGGTCTGGATCTGCGATACAGCAATATATTTAAACTCCTTTGTTTTGTCAAAGCAGCCTTGCAGTATTTCGATAAACTCTTCGGGCTCAAGCTGTGATTTGGCTCTTTGGCAGGTATGGCATACAACAACCCTGATCTTATTGCCGCACAATTTCGTCGATGGACGAAATAGGTCATTGCATCGCTGGAGATTGGTCCAGTTGTTATGGTCACTCAAATGGCGTTTGCAATAGAAACACTGTTCTATGGGGGAATTATAAAAGGACTGTCTGTATGTTATTCTTAGTTTTCTCATAATTATTTTATGATAGTCTATAGTCATTGGTTTTGTGCCAACAGCTGTGCTATTGTTGGTGATCCAATAACTCATTGTGGTATTATAAAATTAGCAAGCTCTTACTTTGAAGGCAAGGTAAGATGTTTGAAAACGGATGAATGGTAAGGGCGATCGTATTTAAAAGTTGCTTTATGGATGCATTAGGTGAATTTTTCGTCTTGGCTTGAAAATAAAATTATAGTACGAATGGTGGTATTTGTCGGTATATTTTAAGGGGGGATGTAGTGATTTTTTAATTTGTTGTTTGAAAAATTATTTATTTTAGTTTGCCTTAACCGGTTATACAGCTTTATGGAAACTAAAAAACTTATTGAGACATTTCATTCCGAGATTCAGGTAAAATACATACCGATCAGGCTCCAGCTATTTTTTGCTGTTCTGGTGGGGAATTTTTTCTTTTCGCCCAGCAGGTTTCTTGTTTTTGATGCGCGTTATTCAGCGCCGAAATTTTATCTCTATTGGTTTCTATCGTCGTTGATTGCTATGTGTGTGCTTCGTGGAGCACATATTTTTAATCGGTATATGGATAAAAGATTATCATGGCTGACGGATTTTAAGCCTCGGTTGATCAGGCAAATCCTCTACGGACTGGTACTGCCCGCCTTGCTGACAGTGGTTTTAGTGATGCTGGTATTCTTACCCTTAAATGCAAAAGGTTGGGGTGCAATCATACCCTACATACACAACGAATTCAGGTTTTTGGTTTTGTTTATTTTTATTTTGAATCTGCTATTTCTGGTGATATACGTCATCCGCTTTGCCCGATTTGTGAAAGATCAATACTTAGAGGCAGAACTTGAGTTGGCTGCTCTCAGGGAGGTAGTTGTAAGTTATGAAACACTGCAAATGAAATTGGAGGATGAGCGGAGTGAGGACCTTTCCGATGCGATCAAGCTTGCTCCTTGTCTTGGGGTGAAATACGGTTATGAAGATAACTATGTCGCACTTGACGGCATTGCCTTTATCAAAAGCTCGGCGAATGATAAAAAGCTCCTGACCTTGACGAGTAGTAAGGAATATACACACAACTATAGCCTCGAGACATTGATGAAGGTACTCGACCATAATCAATATTACCTGATGTACAGGCGTTATATCGTTAATCGGAGTATCATTAAAGAATATCGTGCTTTAGAAAATGGTATATTAACGATTGAACTAAAGCCGTCTTTTGAGAAGCAAGATGATATATTGGTAAGCCGTTACCATGCTGCTGATTTTAAACGTTGGTTTGAGAAGGCCTAAAAGCCATATTGCTAAATCATTCATGATATAGCTGTGGCTGACTTACAGGTGGACTATGTCAGTAGTTTGCTGATAGGTCAGCCGTATTTCCTTTATCCGGCAAATGCTATTTTGCAAACTTATAATTCACGCCAACCGCAATTCCCAAAGCCTGCACACGATCATAGTTTCTCTCGGAATGGAAAGGAATGAGCGAGTACATTTTGTAGTGTGGGGACAGCGTAACAGCAAATTGCTGGGATAATGGAACCTTTGCGCCTAGTCCAACATGGAAACCTATGCCATGCTGCTTGTCTACATAACTATTTGCGTTCTGCTGGAAGTGTAACATCGGTCCCGCATTTGCGTAGAGATATTTCAAAAATTTTACCCTGGCATCTAAAGGGAATTCCCAAATAGAGAGTTCCGAGGAATATTGCATCCGCTCCACCGATGGATCGACTATTGCCGATGTCGTCGTGATGTTCTGGTGGGAATAGCCCACACCTGCACCAAACGACCATGTTTCATTATAGTGATAGCCTACGCGGAGCAATACAGCGATATAATTCTTACTGTCGTCGCTACCGGCTCCCATAAGGCTTTTCCGAGGTCCAATAGTACTCTCAGCAAGTGGAGTAATAGAAAGTTCGATGTCATAACTGCCACTATTGTTTTGCTGCGCATAGAGGCCGGTTCCTGATAAAGTTAAAACGGAAAGAAATATCCTGGAAAGTAATTTTTTAAGCATATGAATGTATGATTATAGATTTTATAATTGTTTTCTCTTTTTAATTGGCGCTAATTCTCACTAGAAATCTAACTGATAACGTGTAAAGCTTCCTTTTTCTGAATTAACAGTGGCGGCCTTGTCGAATTGTAAGGGATCCGGTCCATTATAGCCTTGCCATTTTAATACAGATTCCATATCGGCAGGAATCGTTATCCTAACGATGGTATCCAAATCACGAGGGACAGGAGCGATAGAAAAACTAGTATTGGATTTCTCTGGACCATAGCTAACCGATAGCATTTTCAAATCGAGTTTTTTGACATTTTTGAGATGCAACTCCATTTCACCTCTTTTGAAAAGCATTATTCGTTCATCGGTTGGGGTATCATATTTGAGCTCGTCCAAGTCATAATAAGCTACGCTTTGATAGGAATCTGGATCATATGCATTAAGATAATAACCATTCTTTTTGACACTAACTATAAAAAAGCCTTCTCGGGATAGGTATTTGCTGGCATCAAATCGAAAACTATATTTGCCTTTGGTATCTGTCTTTGTTTTCCCCAAACTTATAGATGGTTTAAGGAACGAACTGTAATATTGGAAAGAAATTCCTAGTTCTACATCAGATAATAATTTGTTCGCAGGAGTATCCACAACAACTCCCGATAGTACAATACAATTCTGCGCACAGGTTGTGCCATCGCGCTCATCTTTTTCGCACCCAAATAGAAAGAATGGTAGGATAAAGAGCAACCATTGCCCTTTATTTACTTTTTGAAATATGTTCAGCATAATAATATAGAATAGGTCAGTAAGACGTATTAAAGGAAAATCAATAAAACTGCGCATTTCGTTAAAATAGGTCTTTTCATAATTTATTTTGATACTATACTATTGCAAACGGAAATAATATGCGTAATGCTACAAATTTAATAAATATAAGTTAATAACTCGTTTTAGACGGTAAATTATAAAATTTGATCATAGATGATTGGGCATTTGCGAGAATAATGGCTCCCAATTGACCAATGCATAATAAGCTATTGGAAAATTTATTGGAGTAGTGTAAAATTTTTGTGTCTGTGTCAGCTAGAAATCGAAAAATGAAATGTTTGCTGGCCAGCTGGGGTAATATTCTTTGAATTTTAATAAATTAGTTGGATGAGATATTTAATAGTCCTATTGTTAGGCTGGTTTACTTGTTATCCGGTCGCTGCACAAAACCAAGCGAAGGGAAATAGTGCCGGTAAAGATGAGAAGACCTATGTACTGGTCGCCAATAAGATCAATACCGATTTTAATTACAAGTTACTGGATGATTTTGAGCAGTCTTTTTCAGCTTTAATCAAAGAAAACAACAGCCGCGAATTGATATTCAATCCCATAAATGGCAAGTACCATTATTACAAGTTTATCGCCACCTATAAAGCAAGAGGTATCTCACCAGATAACGATTCGGTCAAGCCGGAGCAAACCTTTCACAATATTTTGATCATCAAAACCGATGACCAGCAAAAGATTGTAGATGGCTATCATTTTGTGCTCGAATGGGGCGAAAAGCCATTATCTTATCCCTTGTTTAGGATAAAGTCTACAGGGGTGCCTCTGCAGGAAGGCTTGTCATTAAAGCAGTTGAACCTAAAAAGGGTGACGGATAATACGGATTTTGATAGCGATGGTAAAATCAAATTGGCAGGATGGTAGATCATTTTATCGAAGTATTAGCCTGCTGTTTATTGGCTTTCCTTTAGGCTGCGGTCGTTGGGGCCATATGCTCATTAATGCCTCGTCTTTTCCGGCCATATAATTTTCGATCGTATACGTGATATTGATATCAGGTTTTAAAGGTCCTTTTTTTCCTTTCCATACTTCCCAGTATTTCGTCGAATAGGCAATCACGATGTCTGATTTTGGTAGACTGAATCCCCTTACTTCGCCATAATGATTGATTGAGCCGCTGGTTTCTTCGCCTATAAAGGTTGCATTAGAATTTTTCTTCAGTTCAACTGCATTCATCACAGCTGAGGAGAACGTATTCTTGCCTATCAATACAAAAAAACTGTCTTTTTTATTCAGGTAGCTGTTTTTGATTTGGTCAATAAATGGCGTCAAAATACCGGAATTCCCGCCGTTGTTATACCTTAGATCCAGCACAATTTTATTTGGACGTTCGGCATTGATCAACGTGAACAACTCCTGATTGAATTGATCGAAAGGCTGAGCCGGATCTTCCCGGCATGTCGTATAATTAAAATAAAGGATTTTGTGAGCAGCGTCATAATCGTACCAATAGTTCCCTTTTTTCTTTTTTGAAAGTAGATTGACCGCACCCGCTGTTAAGTTTAATTTTTTTAGGTCATTAGCTTCCGATGACGTCAATTTTATCTTACTGATTTTATTGTTCCGGTCAACAAATGTGAATGCAGCTTCTTTGTCCGAATCTATGATTCCAAGGCCTTTTAAAAAAGCCGGATTGTTGATGAAATGGAGAAGATGATCATTGAAATACGAAAGGTTTTCACTTAGGATAGCCTCCTTAAACAAAGCATTAATCTGTTTGAAGCTGTGGTTATTGATTGCTACTAATTTGTTACCCAATAACGATGCAAAAGCTGGGTCTATAGCTGTTATATAGACTTCATCGTTAAACATATCCAGCTGAACGGGAAGTATCCTGTTGAACTTTGTTTCAACAAAGGTGTGTTCATCTTTTATACTTACCATTAGCTTGAAGAGCGCTACGGTGAAGGTCTCATAATTCAACGAATCAGCTTTGCTGGCAATGTCATCGACGAGCTTCTCAAAAGTGGCTTTTGTGGTTTTGGCAAATAGATTGGTATGTTTGGCGGGTAATGTCCTTTTTAAAAAATCCAGATCTTCGAGATAGTCTGCTTTAGTCAAGGTTTGTGAAAAACCGAAAGTAGAAACCAAAACAAAGAGGATGATAAATAGTATTTTATTCATGATCATTTAAATGCAGCCTGCGGTAAATAATAGTATAATTTTAAGTTTTCTTGTTAATAAAGATATAAATTTGCTTTAATACGTAAAATAAAAAAAGAGGGTATATTTTATTTCTTCTTTAGGCGTGAATGAAAGGTGGGCAATTATAAATAAATAGTTTAAATATGATAGTGAAAATATTAATCCCAATTCTTGCGTGCTGCTGCTTCGTGTCATGCATTGACCAAAAGCTCTATTTGCGTAATGTCCAAAACCCTGGAGCTCTGGATATCGATGGTGTATTTGTTTCAGAAACGAATAAGGAAGATGCAAAGGAATACGTTTGTTCAGTAATTTTGCTGTATCGCAATTCGGTGATGTTGCACGGACTGGTATTCAAATCTGATTTGAAGAATAATTTTGAGGGTACGATAGATAGATTTGCTAATTTGATGCAAGATAGCAAGACTGGTTTTGGGGTTTATGATATCTCCAATGATGAAATTTACATGGAATTTTGGGAACCATCGTCGGGAGGGCCTTTAAAAACAGTGATAAACAAGGCGAGAATTATTGATAAAAGAAACTTTAGGATTACCTATTCGAAAAGTAATTATAGAGGTCGGGAGCGAACCGTAGATGAACTTTATAAGTTTTATCCTTTGAAGCATAAGCCGGATAGTACAAACAGATTTATTCGAATAAAAAAGTAACTGATATAAGCTAGTCGCCGTTATTCCAATCACTGGGATGCCGCGCCATAGCTTGAAGAGCTATCATCCTTTTGTTTTTGATTTTAAACACTGATGAATAGCGGTCTTGGTTCGGGATATTCCTTAAAAGTCAGAAAGATCCACAAAGTCCCCACAATTTTAAAAACGACCATATTCGCATCTTTATTCTTTTTTTACAACAATAACCGTAGTTTTGAGCTAGCCGGAATACGGCAGCTATCAGTCTACCTTTTTAAGCCTCTATCATGAAAAAAATTATTCTTCTGATCTTATTATCCATAACGCTACTTCCAGTTTTTGCCAATGGAAATGTAGATTCATTATTGCAGGTACTCGATAAAGCGATAGCACGACGAGCTGATTTTTCAGATAAAAAGGAACAGCATTTAAAGGATCTGAAACTGGCATTCCATCGCAGCAGCGGTCTACAAGATAAATTCAACTATGCGGATAAGCTCTTTGATGCTTATAAACATTACAATCTCGATTCGGCCATTGCCGCCGCACGGACGAAATTGTCCCTTGCGCAGCAGCTGCAGGACCGGCAGCTGGTATTGCAGTCGCAGATGAATATTGCGGAGATTATGGGGAAAATGGGGATCTACAAGGAAACTTTTGATAGCATGGCCAAAATAGACAAGTCTCAATTAAATAAAGACCAATGGGGCTACTACTATCACCTCTACCATTCCATCTATACGCTGCTATTTAACAATGCTTTACTGGATGATGAAAAAAAACAGTACAATACACTCATTAGCCGTTATAAGGACTCGCTCCTCCAGGTTTATGATACGCAGAGTATACCCTATAAACTGACCTATAACGATAAGCTGCTTGAAAAAGGAGATTATAGAAAAGCCCTTTTGGCATTAGAGCAAATCGGGCAGCAGCCGGATGAAGATAGTGCGCAAAAAGCCAGTATCGCTTATCGCTTTGCCAAGACTTACGAAAAGCTGGGCGATGCATCGGAACAAAAAAGATTTCTGACGCTTGCTGCTCTGACAGACATCAGGAGAGCAGCCAAAAGTTATGTCGCCCTGCGCGAGCTGGCTGTCTTACTGTATGAGGAAGGTCAGGTGGATAGAGCTTACTCCTATATCCGCTGCGCGATGGAAGATGCTTCCTTTGCCCGAGCCCGGTTCCGTATGCTCGAAATTTCCGAAGCGCTTCCCATTATAGTCGCATCTTATGATAAGAAGATGGAGGAGGAGAAGAATAACTTATTCAATTATCTGATACTGATTTCCGTATTGTCGGTGATCTTATTGGCGAGCAGTATCCTTATTTATCAGCAGCTTAAACGGATATCGGCAACCAAGAAGCTAGTGAAAAGCAAAAACGATGAATTGATGGAAATCAATGTCACCCTGCGCGATCTGAATACCAAGCTTTCTGAATCCGACCATGTTAAGGAAACGTATATCGGCTATGTGTTCAACCTATGTTCGTCGTATATCAACAAGCTGGAAAGCTATCGTGTCAACCTGCATAAAAAACTCCGGGCGGGCCAGATCCAGGAGGCCCTGGCGGCAACTGGCGATACCAATCTTGTATCCAATGAAGTCAGGGATTTCTTCCAGAATTTTGACGCGGTATTCCTGAGTATATATCCGCGATTTATTCCGGACTTCAATCGGCTGCTTAAACCCGAAGAGCAGATCCAGCCCAAGGCTGATGACTGCCTTACACCCGAATTGCGTGTCTTTGCGCTGATGCGGATGGGGATTCCGGACAGTAGCCGTATCGCAAACTTTTTGCATTATTCACCGCAGACAGTTTATAACTACAAACGGAAAATTATGAATAAGCTGGAAGTCGGCAAGGAGGAATTCAAACTGAAAATGGAACAGATCGGACGTTGATTTTGCGCTGATGGTCTACTCATAACCCCTATTTTGTCTACTTTATTTTTGAGTTTTGTTTTTATTAAAGTATTGTTTATTAAGTAGTTGTTTTTCTGTTTTCTAGCAATTAATCTACTTTCTGCATCTACTTCTATTTTAATTGCAGCTGTCTCAGTCTAACTTTGAATTATCGGGCAATGGATATCCTGTTGCTCATTAGATAACCAATTATAGACAATTATGATACAGTTCAAACAGCGGAAAAATCTGCTTACTTCTCTACTTTTTCTTGTCGGCCATCTTATCGTTTTGCAGCAGGCGATAGGACAGGAGATGACCGCGGTCAAGGGTACCGTTTTCAATCGTGCGACGGGCAAGGCAATCGTTGGTGCCAATATAAAAGTGAAGGGACAGGATCGCACGGTACTTACGGATGCCAATGGAAATTATCAGCTTAAACCTGGCGAAAAGGGTACGCTAGTCATCTCCTATGTGGGTTTTCAAAAACAGGAGATACAGCTTGATGGACGCATGCAAACTGATATCTTTCTCGAGCCTGCGGATCAGGAACTGGAAGAGGTCGTAGTGATCGGTTACGGTCAGGTCAAGAAAACAGATGCCACAGGTGCTGTTGCTAGCCTGAAACCCGACCAATTAAATAAAGGTGTTCAGATAACACCCCAAGATGCCCTAGTAGGGAAGATTGCGGGTGTTAATATTGTACCCGGGAGCGGAGCACCGGGGAGTGAAGGGACGATCCGGATCCGGATGGGGGCATCGCTGTCGGCTTCCAATGATCCGCTGATCGTGATCGATGGTGTACCTATAAGCAGCGGATCGCCCCTGCGGTCAATCAACCCAAACGATATCGAGACATTTACCGTCTTAAAGGATGCTTCGGCCACAGCGATCTATGGTTCGCGTGCATCTAATGGGGTCGTCATCATTACAACAAAAAAAGGTACGCTGGGGCAGTCGAAACCACAATTTAATTATAGCAGCAATTTTACGCTCAATAGGGTAGCAAGTTATTATGATGTGCTGTCTGCCGACGAATACCGCAAGGCTTTTGCTGAGAAAGCCAATGCTCCTGCAGATTTTCAGCTGGGTTCAGCAAATACCGATTGGCAAAAGGAAATATACCGCACAGCCTTCGGCAACGATCATAACCTTTCTTTAACAGGTAACAGCGCTGGCATGCCCTACCGCGTATCAGGTGGATATACTAATCAGAATGGTATCATCAAAGAAAACAAATACCAGCGGACAAACTTAGGGTTCGGCATTTCCCCTAAATTTCTGGATAAACATTTATCTGTAGACCTGAATCTAAAAGGCAGCTTGGAGCGCGAGCGTCCAATTTCTACTGGTGTCATCGGAAGTGCGATCTCTTTTGATCCTACACGGCCAGTTTATGAAGATTATCCTGATCAGGAAGGATTGGGCTATTATCTTTGGCGGAATGGTGGTACGCCCATCACATTGGCACCAAGCAACCCGGTGGCGGAGCTCTTTTTGTCTGATAAGCTCGATCGGATCAAAAGGTCAATCGGGAATGTTGCGGTGGACTATAAAATCCATGGTTTCGAAGAGCTCAGGTTAAATCTCAATCTAGGGTATGATATCCGCAAGCGGGACTATGAGGAGTCTATTCCGGATAAGGCACCATCCATGTATACCTCAAACCGTAACGATGGAAGGGGGCTTTTCCGGACACAGAATGACAAGAATACCAACTACATGCTCACTGCCTATGCAAATTATGTGAAAAAGTTTGGTGGGAAGCACCAGATTGATGCGACTGCAGGTTACGAATGGCAGCGCTTCTGGTATAGTACCGACCCCAAAAGCGCCGTTAAAGATGTTGTTGATACCTCAATTCCGGATGAAGATATCCTCTATCTGCTCTCTTTTTTCGGCCGGGTCAATTATTCCTTTGCAGACAAAATATTACTGACAGGAACATTGCGTGCCGATGCATCTTCGCGTTTCTCGCCGGAAAACAGGTGGGGCTATTTCCCGTCTGCGGCATTGGCTTACCGCCTTTCTGAGGAAAGTTTTATCAAAGATATGGGCAAGATCTCCGATCTGAAGCTGAGACTGAGCTATGGCCGGACAGGTCAGCAGGAGATCGGCGGTTATCATCCTTACTTATCAACGTATTCGGTTTCCAGCAACGCGGCAAGATACCTCTTTGGAAGCAATTGGCTAAATATGTACCGCCCCAATGGATACGATCCGAATATCCGATGGGAGACAACAGATACGTATAACCTAGGGCTGGATTTTGGTTTTTTTAACAATCGTCTATATGGAAGTTTTGATATCTATAAACGTTACACCAAAGACCTGCTGAATAAAATTGCGGTGCCTGCGGGAAGTAATTTTACCAATATTATTGAAACTAACATCGGCGATATGGAGAGCCGGGGTATAGAGCTTGCGCTGGGCGGCAGTCCGATCAAGAAGAAGGACCTGGAATGGACGGTAAATGCAAACTTCACTTATGGCAATGCGACAATAAAAAAGCTCAATACCATTGATACAGACGATAATTACGTGAAAACGGGTACCATTAGCCGCAATGATTTTCAGGTGCAGAAAGTGGGCGAAACACCGAATACCTTTTTCTTGCTCAAACAGGCCTATGATGACAATGGCAAAGCGATCGAAGGCAGCTATATCGCCAAAGATGGTTCGGTTACCACCAGCGAACAGGATGCCAATAAATACATTACGGGCAAAAGCTCGCGGGTTCCTTATTACTACGGCCTATCGACCCGCCTAAATTATAAAAATTGGGATCTGGGAATCAACGGTCATGGAAGTTTTGGTAACTATGTGCTCAATTACCAGCAGGCGAGCCAGTCAATGATGGACTTGTTCAGCTCGGAACGTGTATCCAGCAATATTTCACAAAAAGCATTGGAGCGGGGCTTCGCGCAGGAACGCTATTTCTCCGATCTGTTTTTGGAGAGCGGTGCCTTCTTTCGAATCGATAATATTACTTTGGGACACTCATTTCGCCGTCTTTGGAATGAAGGTACTGCACTACGGATAGCCCTGAGTGCGCAGAATGTAAAGCTCTTTACAAAATATTCGGGCGTGGATCCTGAGCTTTTCAATGGGCTCGACAACAATGTGTACCAACGTCCGCGCATCTATACCCTTTCATTAAATCTTAGCTTTTAATCTCCTTAAGAATGAAAATCATGAAACACAGGATAATGATATATGTAGGTAGCTTATTCATGCTATCTGGATTAATGACTTCATGTCTGAAAGATCTCGATACCTTGCCGCTCAACGATCGGCAGCTGATCAATGAAGATGTTTATAAAACAGCAGCCGGCTATAAAGGAGTGCTTGCCAAATGTTATGGTTCGCTCATCTTGAACGGACAGGAAGGACCGGATGCCAATGGTGATCTTGGCGGTCTAGATGTAGGATATAGCGGCTATACCCGGGCTTTATTTTATTTGCAGGAGTGCACGACTGACGAAGTAGCCCTGCATTCGGGAAGTTCACAGGGTTCGCGTGACTTGCTCTTTGTCAATTGGAACCCCTCGACTATGATCAGTAAATATGCCTATTATAGGCTCTATATGACAATCGGCTACTGCAATGAATTTCTTCGCGAAGCAACAGAAAGTAAATTGAAAGAAAGAGCGGTGTATGATGCGCTCAAAAATGATATCGATGCTTTCCGGGCCGAAATCCGCTTCCTACGGGCTTACTGCTATAGCATGCTCTGCGACCTGTATGGTTCGGGGCCCTTTATCGATGAAACCATGGCTGTCGGGACTATTCCGCTGCAGAAAACACGCAAGGAAATCTACGATTATGTAGTTTCCGAACTCGAAGATGTACAGGCCAAACTGATACCCGCTGGTAAAAATGAATATGGACGCGTCGATCAGGTGGCATCCTGGTTTCTATTGGCCCGTGTTTATCTGAATGCAGAAGTATGGTCCGGAAATAAGGAATATACCAAAGCATACAGCTATGCCAAGAAAATCATTAGCGATGGTACCTACCCATTGGCCTCCGATTATCGCCATATCTTCTTGGCCGACAACGATAAATGCAAGGAGATCATCTGGCCGTTGGTACAGGATCAGGATAATACGATCAATAGCGCTGGGACCAATTTTCTGATCAAAGCATTGGTGAACGGTGTGATGAGCAATTATTATCTGACCGGAATCGGTGCGCGCGGCTGGGGAAATGCTCGTGCGAAAACACAGCTGCTGGATAAGTTTGCCACCGCTGACCAGCCATTTATTGCTAACGATACCTGGGGGGATAGCAAGCGGGATAAGCGTGCCCAATTTTTTTCGCCAGGTCATACCAAGGAAACCTGGGTAGCAGGTAAAGCATTTCAAAATGATTTCAATAATGGCTATGCGATCATGAAGTGGCGCAATGTTACCAAGGATCGCAAAGACCTTGCAGAAGGGGGTACCACATATAGTTCGGTAGACTATCCGATGTTCCGTACCGCAGATGCCTATTTGATGGCCTCGGAGGCTATCTTGCGCGGTGCTGCGGGAAGCCGGACCGAAGCTTTGGACTATGTCAATCAGCTACGTGACCGCGCCTATCTATCGGGTAATTACGGCGGGGCTGCCAGCGGAAGAATCACTGAGGCTGAACTTAGCCTGGATTTTATCCTTGATGAACGTGCACGTGAATTATACACGGAGTCTGTGAGACGGACAGACCTGATCCGATTCGGCAAATTTACAAAGGGATACAATTGGGACTGGAAAGGGAGCGATGGCGCAGCAGGGCATTATGTGGGCAAGGATGTAGATGACAAATTCAACTTATTTCCCATCCCCCAGGACGAATTTACCGTGAATCCAAATATCAAGCAGAATCCAAATTTTAATTAAGCCGGCGATATAGCCCATATTGTATGGCCATTTGATACGATAGACACAATTTTTATTAGCATGATAAGATATTTTTATTTTCTTGTACTCTTTATTCTCGCTAAACAGACGACAGCGCAGACAAGTAAGACCGAACTGTATAACCAGATTGAAAAAGCTGGTGGTGTGCACTTTGCCTATCCCGAACATGAAATAGGTTCGCAAAGCCAAGCTCCCGACGGCTATAGCCCCTTTTACATCAGTCACTTGGGACGTCACGGATCCCGTTATCTCATCAGCGATACGGAGTATAAAGATCTGATCGATCTGTTCGAAAAGGCATCGCGAAAAAATGAGCTGACACGATTGGGCAGGGAAGTCCTCGGGAGGCTCCATATACTGTGGAAGGAGGTGCAATGGCGCGGTGGCGATCTGTCGCCTCGAGGTGTGCGCGAACAGCGTGGTATTGCTTCACGTCTATATAGCAGCTACCCTGAGCTGTTCGGTACAGGCAGCAAAGTAACAGCTTGTGCCACTACAGTTGTCCGCTGTGTACTCAGTATGGATGCTTTTTGCGAACGGATCAAGGAGTTTAGTCCTGAAACGCATATTGAACGCAATTCAGGGGAGAAATGGCAACGTTTTCTCAATCATCATACCAAGCAGGCTGTTGCCTATCGCTCTGCAGCAGACACCTGGAAACCGGAATACAATAAGTTTGAGAAAGCCCATGTTAAGCCGGAACGGATGATGCAAGCACTGTTTACAAACGCAAAGTCAGTGGAAAGAGAGATGACGGCAGAAAAGATTATGTGGGGACTTTTTGCCATCGCGGAGGGCATGCAAAATGTAGAAACCAAGCTGAGTTTTTTTGACGTATTTACCAAAGATGAGCTGGTGGACCTTTGGCAGTGTAAAAATCTGAAAACTTACCTGAATGATGGAAATTCGGCGTTTAGTAAGGGCTTAATGATGGAGAATGCAAAACCATTGTTGCGTAGCATTTTGGATAGTGCAGAGCAGATCATTGCTCATGGAGGCAGAGGGGCTGACTTTAGGTTTGCCCATGACGGGAATATTATTCCGCTGGCGATGCTGCTGCACTTAAAAGGTTGTTATAGCAGTGTCTCGGATCCTAATAAGGTTTATGAGGCTTGGAGCGATTTTAAAGTCGCACCGATGGCAGGGAATATACAGTTTGTTTTTTTTAGAAAAAACGGTGGAAATCCAAATGATATCCTGGTGAAAATATTACTCCATGAAAATGAAATTACTGTCCCGCCAGTCAAGACAGTGGATGGCGTGTATTATCGATGGAAAGACCTTAGGCAATTTTACGAATCTTTGCTGTAATCCCAGGCAATACGCATCATAGGATTGTTTATGTTTATTTAGTTTTGAGCCATATCGTAAGATATGGCTTTTTTAAACTTTTATTTTTTCATTTTCCTGTGTCTAAATATGGTCATCATTGCATGCTGTTTATTCCGCAAAGGATAATAAGCTTGCGTAGGAGATAAGGAATGAGGTTTAACGGCCAAAAAGCGACATCTCAGTAGAAAAAGGTTCTTTGAATCTGATGATCGGAAGCGGAGAGAATTTTGTAAATTAACCGCTATGAAGTATAATCATTTTGTTTCCAACCAAGGGTGGATAAAATTTAATTATCCGAGTCATTTGATCTATGTTGAAGAGGAGGAGGGGACTTACTTGTTTTACACTGAACAAACAGGAAGTTTTAGAATCACGCCCTTAGAAATACAAGCTAGTCATTTTGATACGGACAAGTATTTAGTAGATTTATGTGAAGAGAATAATGGGAAAATACTGGAAAATGACGGAGGCTACAGTTATCTTTATTATATCTCGTCATCGGAAAATAGCGGCGAAGCGTTAACTATTTTTAATTGGATTTTTGCAGCTGATAATAAAATAGTTTATTGCAGTTACACTATTGACACTCTTACGCAGATTGATCCGGAGATTGTTGAAGAACAACAAGAAATTAATCAGATAATAGCAAACTTAGCGATAGGAAAATAGTTGTGATTGATCCGGAATGATCTGAATAAATATGTTAAAATTTATATTGATAGCGTTCATCGTTTTAAGCTCTTGTTCTAGAAATAAGAATACAAAGCGCATTGATTCAAGGATAATTTATGAAATGGCTTATGATGACAGAACAACGCCCTCAAGATTTGATTTTGACTTTTTTGTTCGATGCAATAATGGCAAAGTCGCTATGATTAATGAACCTGCATTGTGGGGAATTCATCGTGAAAATCCGAAAAACTTGTCTTATGAAAAATTTTTGGATTTAGCTTTGAACCAAATAATAGAGGTAGATGATACGCGTATTTTAAGTAGCGCTGATTGCTTTTTATTGGATTCCAAAGTAGCTAATTATTATAAAAGTCATAGTTTAGAAGATTTTCTACGCGAATACTTCATCAAGGAAAATAGTGGTTGGAGACTTAAAGATGGATATGCTAAATCACAGCTCATGTCTATCAGCTACTATTGCTTTATCAATAATAAATTTTTGCAGTTTGATGATTTTATAGGGATTTATATCCTTGTTGAACCAGATGAACTGTTTTTAAAATAAATAATACCTGGCGGCCCAGGGTTTGAATAATTAGGGGCTGGAGAATTTAATCATAAATTTCAATCACTAGGATGCAGCATCCTATCGTGAAGAGCTATCATCCTTGTTTCCAGGTTACAGTCATATTGCAGTTCTTTTTTTATAGTATCAGAGAGAACATTGTTGTTCAGGAGGATTTCTATGTCGGTCATTAATGATTAAAATTAGAAAATTCAGCGCTGAATTACTAATTTTAAAGGGAGACTTACCTATTATGATCTTCAGCAATGATTTCGTCGATATCATTAATAATACGGTTAATGGTTTTTGTAAAATAGGCTTGTGCGAGTTGTGCCTTTTTCTCTTTGCCATTTTCGTTTTTATAGCGAGCAATAAGGGATACGTTAACGGTGATAAAGCCATACTGTTGTAATTTATGTATACTAAAACCCTGGAGGCTTTCCAGCGGAATGGTCACTTCTTTACCCAAAAGTCCCTTACGGACGCGCATTTCCCTTCTGTCCATATCAATGATAAAATAGGCTCTCAACAGGGAAATCATCAAGATAACGACAATACCCAACATCCACCATTTAAGAATAGATTCTGGAAATTTGATAAAACTGACCAGACCTATAGTGATAAAAATACCTAACATAGGAATGTAGGTGCCTAACTGGGGTGTCATTTTGTATTCATTTCCGTTTCTTTCGAAATTTTTCATGTGCTTATCTCTAATTTAGCTATTTCAATATTGCAATGTGTTGATTATTAATTTTTTTATATTTTTTTCTATAGTTCAATCTGTTTCAATTTAGTGTGAACAATTTGAACATATTTTTCCTTGTAATCATCCGTTAGAAAGCTATGATCAATCAATTCTTTAACTTTATCAGCATTTTTTCTGAAGTCTTTATAAATATTATTTCTTACGAGCTCAGATATTCCCAAACTTTGCGCAAGCTGGTTAAAATCTGACCGTTTTATTTTTCGTTTACGACCACCCAATGTGAGAGCCATATCTTCCTTATCTTTTGGATAGATTAAGTTAACATTGATGAGATCATATGCTGGTGATAATATAACACCATGATTCGTATGCATGAGTGAAAAATTCTTGAGATGCATGTCGTTATTTCCAGTTAAAAAGCTAAATAGTACGAGCCTAAAATATTTGATTGCATCTAATCCTGTATTGGAAGCAAATTGCTTGATGATTTTTCCTACGCGTTCATAGGAGCTATTGTATTTTTGCTCGGTCAGAAGCTGCGATAATTGACATAAATCTTCAACGTGGATTTTTTTGCCCTTCTTTCGGTCAAATCGTTTTGTAATGTATGCTAGTTCTCCTGTGGAAGTTCGTATTAATGCGTGTTTTGCTGTTTCTATCTTAAATAGCGCTGCGAGGTGCATGGTTAGATCTTCTACTTCCGGCATGAAAAGATATTCTTTTGATTGAGGTTTCAGAATATAATCTCCCCAAAGACCAACTAAGGTAAGTCGCTTATTGCCTTTTTCTCCATTTAGACTGAGTGATATTTTTGGCTGTACGCCAGTTATTGCCAATCGCTCAGCTACAGTAACTTCGCCTAATTTTCTCAATTTTTCCTGATCCAACTCCAAATAGGGAACTTGAGTTGTTCCAAAAAATACTCTTGAACATGCTGCGTGATACTCCCCAGTTTCAACTGGTTTATAGCAAAATAAACAATTAGCCATCGTTTTCCGCCTCCATCGGATAAACAGAAACTGCTCCTATAGTGTCTCGACAAAGATTTATCAACAGCGCAAAACGATCTCTGGGATTGAGTTTCCAATGTTTTTCACCGATTTCCAATAACCATCCTTCAGGAATTAATCCATCAAAAAACGGAAATAATATATTGCTATAATAAGTATTTTCGGAAATCGGTAAAGTTAGACTGATAGGTAGTGGATCAGTTTTTTTTAGATAGTTCTCGTCATAACTAAATGAATAGCCATGATCAGTCTCAAGGAGATATCCAGCTAAATCATCATGAAAATATATTTTTGCTTCGCGTGCCATCACTCTCTAATTTGATCAATTACACCAACTTCTTTGCCGAATAACGCCAATATGTCGTTTACTTTGTCTAAACGTAACGTTTTTTTTCCTTGCTCGAGATCACGCACAAACCGTAAGCCGACTCCAGCATTAGCAGCTAAGTCTTCCTGTGTTAGCTTTAATTCTTTCCGTTTCTGTTTTACAAACACTCGTATTGAATCCATAATTATACCCTTTCTGATATAAATATAGTAAATGTTCTTAAATTATACTACATCGGGTATAAATTATGTGTTTTATATACTTTTTATACCCGTTCGGGGTGTAAATTTTAAAATCGATATGGGAGGAGTACGAAGCTCATAATGACGTAAAAAAATGATATCTATTGGGTTTTAATTCACGTATGTGCAAATTATAACCAAATATCACCTTATTTTAACCTTTTTTAGCTAAGCATTGTAATCCTAAATTGGCTATTGTATATTTAATGTCAATTTGACATTTATTTAAATCTAAATTGTTATGAAGCCAGTTCAATTTAAAGTTCCTGCCCCTCAGGATAAATCTATCTATATTCAAGAAGACGTGCTGGATAAGTTCTATCCGTATATGCATCGTCATGAGGAATATCAATTAATCTGGATTAAAGAAGGTATCGGCCAGCTACTCGTGGACGATAATGTACACGAATTTCAGCCCGGCGACATTTTTCTATTGGGAACAAACCAGGCCCATGTGTTTAAAAGTTTCATCGCAGGAGTATCTGTGCGGTCTGTCTCACTATTTTTTAGCCCGAAAGGAGCACTGTCTACCATGGCCACCATGCCCGAACTTCGCAATCTGCTTGATTTTGTGCATAAATGCCAGCGGGGATTTAAGGTTCCGCCGAAACATCAGGGACAGGTATGCTATTATATTGAAATCCTGCAAAAGTCCGACTTTCTGGATCAGCTCGTCAATTTCTTTTATCTGTTAAAATCACTCAGCAAAGTATTCGCCGAATTGGAGCCGCTTTCTGGTGTTCAACTGGCCAAAAGGGAAATCTCCAAACCTTTCCGTATTGAGAAACTATGTAAATTTTTGGAAGAGCACTTTAAAGAGGATATCAGTTTGGATGAAATAGCCGAAAAGGCAAACCTTACGCCGCATGCCTTTTGCCGCTATTTTAAGAATTGCACCGGAAAAACTTTTGTCGCCTATTTAAATGAACTGCGTATCCGCGAAGCCTGTAAATTATTGGGTTTGGGTAGGCACGAGTCGATCTCTTTAATCGCCTATGATGCCGGCTTTAATAGCATCACCAATTTCAACCGTGTGTTTCGAAGTATATTGGGGATATCGCCCAAAATATATGTGCGCAACTACCGAAATTATCTATACGATTAAAACTTTTTAATCACTTTAGGCTATTTGATCCCATCTGGCAGAAGGTCGCTCAATTTCCTGCACGATTTCGGCTCTGATTCAATTCCGTCTAACCATAACAGAAATATTTTTCCTGTTATGGTTAGACGGAATTGCTGTTTTATGCACTATGCTGCAATCCTACAGCTCGCCAATAGGCCTCTTTTTCTTTTGTTAAAATGCTAGAATGAGTGGGTAAGATCGGACCGAAAACCGCTACTCCGAAGTACTAATTTTGTTACAGAAAGAAGAACTAATCAATTTTTTAACATGCTGTTAAAGCCTTTTTTGCAAAAGGAATCCATTTATCCCAGGGATAGATGTGTCATTGACAGTATGCTAAACTGAACACCTGCTTAACGAAATTATGACTATGTATGAAAATCTTCCAAAAAAATGCTTAACGGGTATTTTTATGTTGCTGCTGTTGATATGTCAACAGCTATATGCGCAACAACAGAGAACGGTCACGGGGATCGTTAAAGACGAAAAAGGCATACCTTTGTCTGATCTGAGTATTTTAGAGAAAGGCATCCGCAATGCCACCAAAACGGATGCGGATGGAAAATTCAGCCTACCGCTTAAATCGGCAAATCCGACCTTGATTTTTAGTTATGTCGGTTATGTACGGCAGGAGAAACAGCTGCGTGCCGGCGAAAATACACTTCAGATAACGATGAAGGAAGATGGAACGGGGCTTGATGAGGTGGTCGTGATGGGCTATCAGGATGTGCAGCGGCGGAAGACGACAGGAGCTATTGCTACCGTAAAAGGGAAAGATTTTGAAAATACGCCCTATGCAACCTTCGATGCCATGCTGCAGGGACGCGTGGCTGGTTTGACGGTGTTGAGTACTTCGGGCGAACCCGGTACCAATAACATTGTCAACATCCGCGGGACGAGCAACCTGGGCTTAGCAGACAACCAACTGCAGGCGCCCTTATATGTGATCGACAATATTATTTACGACGTGAGTGATATCCGGTCGGCTTATGGTAATGCAAGTCCTTTGCAGGCCATTAATCCCAACGACATCGAATCGGTTGATATCCTGAAAGATGCTTCGGCATCGGCCATTTATGGTGCCCGTGCTGCAAATGGGGTCATTATCATCAAAACCAAACGTCCGGCGCAGGGTAAACCCGAAATACGGATCTCGGCTTACAACGGAGTTTCCAGCCGTCCGGCAATGAAGCCCATCACTGTTGGTGCAGCCGAGCGCAGGCTGAAAATGAACTTGCTCTATCAGGGTGGATCGTACGACTGGTTCAATAATGGATCCATTAGCCCCATGTTAACAGATAGTTTAAATCCAGCCTTTAACAACAATACCGATTGGCAGGGGCTTTTTCTGCAGTCGGCCAACATCAACAATGTCAATGTGAGTATCGGTGCCACCATGGAGAAATTTTTATACCGTTTCTCGGCACAGCGTTACTATGAGCAGGGCGTAATGATGGGCTTTGAAAATGAAAACCTAACCCCGCGCCTGATGTTACAGGCTAACCCGACGGACAATTTCCAATTTGAAACAAATTTGTTCGCAGGTTTTACTAAAGCGAAACATGGTTCGGGTGACGATACAAAATATCCCTTTAGCACCTGGGGATTTCCTTCTTCTTTCTATCAGCTTACGGATGTCGACCAGCAGATCTATACGGGGCGCTACGATGGTTTGATGGATCGCGATAACTCCTTCAGCCTGAATGGAAACTTCGCTGGGACACTCAAGAAATTTCTGATCAATGGGCTGACCCTGCGCTCGCAGTTTTCGTTTAATGTCAATAATAATACACGCGATCTTTTTCGCCCCAAACTGCTTACGGGCTATAGAAACTTTGCACAGAATTGGGTGAACCAAAATAAGCGCTGGGAATGGGAAACCTATTTTAACTACATCAAGAGCATTCGAAACATCCATAATTTTAGTGCCGTTTTGGGTACTGGTATTGAACGCAATACGTCCAATGAAAATTATATGTATGGCTACAACGACAATGGAAATTATGTGAAAACCGTAACCGGTATCCCTTCCGGGCCTGATCTCTATGCAACGACTTCCATCAATGAGCGCTCGCGCGTATCGGTATTCGGTCGTTTTGGCTATGATTATAAGGACAAATACCTGCTTTCTGCAAGCTACAGGATGGACGCATCGTCGCGCTACAGCAAGGATAACCGCTGGGGTATTTTCCCATCCATATCTGCCGGCTGGGTGCTTTCGGAAGAACCGTTTTTCCAGGGAGTCAAAAACGCCATATCCTTTTTCAAAATAAGGGGTAGCTATGGTATTACGGGTCGTGATCCGGGCTCTTACTATGCGCGCTATACAGGACTGACTTTTGACGCATCTTATCCAGGGGCGGTGCTGGAAAATGGCATTGCTGGTTCGGTACTCTCGTATAACGGTAAGCCGACAGTATCTCCTAATTATGCGGCGGCGGCAACATCACCGACAATCAGATGGGAGCGTTCACCGCAGTTTAATGCCGGGTTCGATATGAACCTGCTGCACGACCGGGTTACGGTAACTGCTGATTTTTATGTGCGCGACTCCAAAGAGTTGGTATACGATCTGACGATGCCCGCTACTTCGGGATACAGCACGGTCTCCAATAATTTTATCAGTGTGAGAAACAGTGGTGTGGAAATGACGATTATCTCCCGAAATATGGCCCCTTCATCGGCATTCCAGTGGACCACCAATTTCAATATGGCTTATAATAAAAATTATGTGACCAGCCTGCCTGACGGTGGAAAGGAAATACAAGTGGGACCACCCTGGATGCAACGCGCCCTGAATGTAGGCCAGCCTATTTTTCCATTCAAAGTATGGGATGTGGATGGCGTATATGCGACCAATGCTGACGTGCCTGTCGATCCATTGACGGGAAGAAGAATAGCGCACTTTAATCGATCAGTCCTTTATCAGGCTGGCGATCCGCGCAGAAGGGATGTCAATGGGGATTATGTGATCGATTATAACGATAAAATTGATATGGGAAATCCAAATCCTGACTTCGTGGGCGGTTTTATCAACCAGTTCTCTTACAAGAATTTTAGCCTATCCACACTCGTGAGCTTTGTTTTCGGACGCTCTTTGTGGAATGGTTACCTGTCGGATAAATTACAGGATGCCGGTTCATCTGCCCTTTATTCGACCTGGGGTACCAATTCGGCTATTGCAGGCGATTTTAAACCCAGCGACTTCTGGATGAAAGACGGCGATCAGACCAAATACCCTACTTTGTTTCGCAATACGGTAGACAATTGGCACATCGCCAACAGCACTTTTGTGGAAAATGCCAGTTTTGTACGCCTGAAAAATATTCAGCTGAGCTACACATTCCCGCAGGCCATGATTAAGAAACTTAAGTTGAAAATGCTCCGCATTTATGGGGTCGTGGATAATGTGGCTGTTAAGTCCTGGTCTTCTGTGCCGGACCCTGAAGCAGTGGAAGCCAATGGTTATTCAACGGGTAACGGATATCCGATCCCGAAGAAATGGACAATAGGCTTGGATGTAACCTTTTAATCATGTCAGTTCCATCGGATAACGGTGGCTTAAAATTAGTTAGAGATGAAAAGAAAAATATTGTTTTTAATGCTGAGTGCTTTCATGTATCTCGCTTCAGGCTGCTCCAAGTTTCTGGACATTGAGCCTGTCAGTTCGGCAACCGACGAGAACTTCTGGAAAACGCAGGAAGATGCCAATAGCGCAACCAACGCCATGTATGCGCTGCTGCGCAAGGCCCTAAATCAAGCCAGCGGTATGGCCTACTATGCCTATGGCGATTTGCTAACGGACGAAATTACTTCTTCAACCAACGCAGACTTTAATCCGATTGTCAATATGCAGCTCAACACGGCTGTAGCAGCTTCGGAAACTTGGCGGCCCGCGTATCAGCTGCGACGCTATGATGCCTTTTATCAGGCCATAGACCAGGCCAACCGCGTGATCCAGAAGCTCCCTAAGATGGATGAAAATGCCTTTGACAATGTATCGACCAGGGATTACTATATCGGCGAAGCTTACTTTGTGCGTGCATTTGCCTATTTCTATATGGCGAGGGTATGGGGAACAGTGCCGATTATCACAGCATCTGTGGTGCCCATCAATGCTGTAAATCTCCCGGCAAGTAAAGAGAGTGATGTGCTGGATCAGAGCCAGGCCGATTTAACTAAAGCTTTGACTTTACTGAAATGGAGCAATATTGACCAAGATGATTTTGCCCTGCGTGCAAATACCGGAGCAGCGCTTGCCCTGCAGGCGCACCTGAGTGCATGGCGCGGCGAATATGCGGACTGCATCGAGGCAGCTAAATCGGTATTGGAAAGCGGCGAATATTCTTTTGTGGGAAGGGATAGTCTGAACTACCGCAGTATTTATCAGGGAAAATCCAATGAAGGTATTTTTGAGATTTCCCAAAATGGGGAAAACGAAGGTACAAACTCGGGAATAGGGTACTTCTCGCTAGCCGGGCCTTATTTTCGGACTTTAACAGATCCGATTCTAAGAATCAGTCAGGATTATATTAAAACGCTCTTTAAAGACAGTAACGATAAACGATTTAAAAGTGTGTTTGATATAGTTTATAACGGTAACTATGCGCTGTGTACGAAATATGCGAATGTTAAGTTTTCGAGTAATGCGTCAAATGCCAATGCGATATTTAAAAATAACATCATCATCTTTCGCTATTCTGATATTAAGCTGCTTATGGCAGAGGGATTGGCCGCAACAGGTAAAAATAGCTCCGCAGAAACCATCTTAAATGAAATCCGCACGCAAGCTGGACTGCCTGCCTACACAAACGAGGAACCGCTCATCGAGGCCATCTTTAGTGAAAGAGCGCGCGAGCTTTTTCTGGAAGGCCATCGCTATTACGATCTCGTGCGGTTGTATAAACACTTCAATGTCTATAAATTTCCGGAAGGCAAAATGAACCAGTCGCAATTTAATGCGAAGAAATACCTTTGGCCATTTGACCCATCGTTGTTGTCAACCAATCCGCTGCTGAATCAGACACCATACTGGGGAACCGTCAATATGTAAACCACTAAACCTGAAAAAAATGAAAACCTTATATCGATTTGCGTTGCTGCTGGCTTTTGGACTGGCAGTGGTGGGTTGCAAGAAAGCAGCTTATCTGACGGATGATGGCCTCCATACAGCCGAAGTCAATCTGTCTACTTACGACTACCTGGCGGCTCATCCCAATGGGATGTTTGATACCCTGCTGCTGGTGATTGACCATTTTAAACTCAAAGACGAAATCAACAAGGCGAAAACCTTTTGGGCACCTTCGGATTATTCGGTCAACCGTTATTATAAGCAGAAGGCAGACTCGGTGAAGTATGTGGACGAAAATGCACAGTATTCTTTTGATCAGTTTCTCAACGAAATCCCTGTGGATTCGGTCAGGGCATACATCTACAACGATGCCCCTTACAATTTGGAAACGGCCAGTACAGCGTATACGACGATCAGCAATGCGTCCAATGTGGGTGGATTTTTCTATCATAGGCAAAAGCAGCCCAAAGCGGCCTGGTCTTCGCAGCCCGTTTATTATTTATACTACGTCAAAGTGCGTGGCGAGGCGGATCAGATCAGCCCTGACGGTATTGTTACGGTCAAAGAAGATGATCAGGCCGACATGCGTATATATTGTCAGACAACCGGGATTAAAACGGCTTCAGGAACCATGCTGAATGTATTGGCCAATACACATACGTTTATAGGCGATTTTGTGCCACGCCTCCTGACGGGGCCTAAAATCGTGGAAACCGGTTCTACGCTGACCTTTACATACGACCTGAGTATTAAATATGATGCAGCCGGTTATACAGGTACCACAGTGGACCTGCTGTTGCCACGTTTAGCGCGCTTTTATGGCGTGGAGAGCGGCGCAATATCCGCGCTGGTGGGTAAGGATATTACGTATTATGCTGTACAGCCCGATGGCAGCTTAAATGCAAACAGCACTGCCAACGCCCCCGGGCACTGGTTCGATACGAAAGGGCAAACCTGTTCATGGGGCACCGATGCACGCATTGTGTCTGAGCTGGCAACCTCAACGATGACCTTCAATATTCTGCAATATCCAGGGCAAACAACGGTGGGTAGTACCTATACGGTCCGCCAATCCCTCGTGTACAAGTCGAAAACAAAGGGTGATTTGAATGCTGTTTTTGTATTCAACATTAAGATCAAATAAATTATGAAACTAACTGGATTGATTCCGCGGCAGTGCCGGATCAACCGGATAGCTTCATCACAAATGAAAAAATAAAACAGATGAAAAAACGAAGTTTTATAATCGGCTTAGCAGGTTTATCCCTATTGCTATTGGATTCCTGCAAGAGTGACCAAATAGGTTATTTAAGTGAAAATATACGCTATAATGTGGAGAATCTGCAAGTCAACCAGGGGACGGTGGTGTACACGGATGCCATTGTTGCCAATGGAAGCACAACCCCGCTGACCGTCAATCTGGTTGCGGTACGGAACAAGGAAACCGGCGAGCTCACAACAGAATTTTCAAAAGAACATGAAATATCCACCTACCTTGCTGAAGTCACCTGGCGGGATACCACCCTGGATCTGTTGAAAGCGAAGATTGGCAAGGCTAAATATCCGCCGATGATGCTCAATGCGACCGGTGGCCGCGTGGGTTTTACACAGGCGACGCAATTCGTGACCCCGGGGCAGTACACCATCGATGTGGAGGTGAGCAATATCGCCGGACAGAAAAAATTTAAGAATATACTGGACTTTAATGTTATCGGTGCCAAGAAGGAAGATATTTTATTTAAGTCGTGCACGAGTTCGGACTACGGTGCCGAATCTAATTTTTTGCCGTATACAGATTACGAGATCAGTGTAGAACATCAGGCTGAAGGGGAAAACAAAATTGTATATCAATGGGAAGATAAAAACGGCAAGCCCTTCAATCCTAAAAAAGGCGAGATCATCAAGCGTGGCGACCGGCCTACGTTCAAAAATTGGTCTCCTTATTATCCGGAGGAAGTTACCGATACGGGCTTGGTGTATCGCTATCCAGATGTTTCGGGGCTGGTATACCCCATCATGAACGGTACTTATGTAGGTACAGAATTTTGGTCGGGGGATCCTATTTCTTATTACCGTATTGTGGGGACAGCGACTACGCTGGGGCGTAATCTCAATCCGGTATCGACCATCAAATTCTACAGAAGTGGTACCTACATCGTTCGCTTCCGTTTTTTGACCGTCACACATAGTTGATCTCTACCTATTAAAAGCGCAAATGATGAAAAGTATAGTATTGCATAAAGTTCTGCTGATACTGGTTTCAGCACTTGTATTCCTTTCGCAGGGATGCAGCAAAAAAGTTGAACTTCCGGTCGAGGAAGAGGTCACCACGCCGCCCGTTACAGTGGGGACAGATTCTTTGAAGATTTATAAGCCAAAGGAATTTGAAGGGATGGATTATAACGATAAAGGGAGTAAATGGTCCTATTCGCGCAGCCGTCAGTCGGAGCATTTTATCGTGTTCTGGGGTGCAAGTTATGGGAAGAATGACCCCAATTCGGACGCTGTACCCGAAGAATACCGCGTCGATATTGATGATCTCTTGGCCAAGGCCGAACAGTTCTATGCATTGAACGTTGGCACGCTGAAGTTTGCAGAACGCAAAGTAAACCGATCCAATCTGGATAAGTATAAAATGATGATTTTTGTTCATTATACGACAGAATGGATGGCGTATGGTGGCGGTTACGACGATACGATCGGCGCATTGTGGATCAATCCGGCGACCTGTAAGCCAGTAGGTGCTGTGATTGCCCACGAGATCGGGCATAGTTTTCAATATCAGGTATTTGCCGATCTGAAAGGCGGACATGGATTTCGCTACGGTTTTGGCGGAACGAGCGGCAATGGGTTCTGGGAGCAGACAGCGCAATGGCAGGCCTACCAAACGTATCCCGCACAGGCATTTTCGGGCTCCGATTTTCCCGTCTATACCGAAAATTATCATCGCCATATTCATCACGAGAAATATCGTTATGCCAGCTATTTCATCCATTGGTATTGGACAAGTAAACATGGGATCGATATGATTGGCCGCATCTGGCGCGAAGCGTTAAAACCCGAAGATCCGGTGCAGGCCTATATGCGTATAACGGGTATCGATGTGAAACAATTCAACAATGAGATCTATGATGCGGCGACCCGCTTTGTGACCTGGGACCTGAACAGCATCCGGGATTATGGTAAGAATTATATTGGTAAGCTGACGACCAAATTTACGCGGCAATCCAACGGTAGTCTTCGCGTTACCTATGATCGTTGTCCGGGTACTACGGGTTATAATGTGATTCCGCTGGAAGTTCCGGCTGCGGGAACCCCGGTTTCAGTAGCTTTTAAGGGACTACCAAATGCCGCCGGATTCAACGCGGTGGATGCCAGCCGTGCCGGATGGCGCTATGGCTATGTAGCTTTATTGAAAGACGGCACGCGGGTATATGGTGACAGGACGGAGGGCACGGAGAATACGGTAGCGTTTACTGTTCCGGCCAATTGTAGCAACCTCTGGTTTGTTGTCACAGGTGCCCCATCTGTTTACCAACCACATGCCTGGGATGATGACGATAGCAATGATGAGCAATGGCCTTACGAAATCAAAATTCAGGGTACAACGGCTACAGGATACAATGAGGTGAGCAGTCAGCCCAAAGATATCGCGTTGAATTATGACCTGAGCTTCCCGGCAGATGCCACAGGGTATTCGGGTGCGCAGGTAAGCGTCAATGCCGCTCAGCTAGGGGAGGCTTTGGCCATATCTTCGGCAGACCTGGCGGGTTTGATGAGCAGCGGGAAAATTAAGTTCTATGCCGTGGAGCCGAATGGAAGTTTAAATCCCAACAATACGGCCACAGGTTACGGGCATTGGTTTACGCCTGCTGGGGCTGTCACCAACTGGGGTGCCAGTGCGGGCTTGTTTTCGGAATTTAACGCCAGTACGATAACGTTCTCCATAGGTCAATATCCGGGCGCTTTGGCCACTGGAAAGAAATACACCATCAAGCAGGCACTGCTGTATACGTACGAAGGAACGAAAAGCGTGCAGGCGACGTTCACATTTAATGTGAATATCAAATAAGAGTATGTTAAAACCACAAGATGAGATGGTGGTTCATATGTTTATGTTTAGTTTAAGCCACGTCGGGAGATGTGGCTTTTTTGATTTTTGTATTGTTGCTATTGTATCGATGCCTCTGGGCTCTGCGCTTAGCTGTGGTCATTCATCCCGAAAATCATACCGTTCGAATAAATTATTTAGGCAACCGCTGTTAGGCCTATACATTCGTATCGAATTAAAGAATACGAATAATGATCCGAAAATTAATCTATCTAGAGTTGGCCACAATGCTGTTTGCTTGCCGTACCGCTTATGGGGAGACAGGCTGTTCGTTGCAGGATACCACCACCATTAAACCGATACGCTTGAATGAGGTACACGTGTCGGGACGGGTAAATCCCCTTAAAATTGCTCCCGGCAGGCTGACTTATCAGGTAGCTAAAGGCAGCGCCGGTTCTTCGGGTAGCGCCCTGGAGCTGCTGCGCAGAATGCCTGGTGTGAGCATTTTAGCAAATGGTAAGATCAGTTTAAACGGGCAAGCGGGCATTCAACTGCTGGTCGACGGCAAAACAAATTTTATGGATGGCGAAAATCTGATCAATTTTTTGGCCTCCATGCCAGCCGCATCGCTCGATGTTGTCGAACTTATTACGCAACCAGATGCTACAATGGATGCCAATGGTGATGCCCGCTTTATCAATCTGAAACGGATCAACAGGACCGCCCCTGGCCTCAGTGTTTCTTTATCGACCAATGCCGAACAAGGGAAGTACAGCAGAACCTTCCAAAATATCGCCGTGGCCGCCAACACCGCTAAGTTGGCGATGTCGCATACCTATTCTTATGGAGAAGGGACGGAATTAATTGATGTTAATTCGACCAGGTATATCAGCAAGGAGGGGGATAAGAGGGGCAATGAATTGCGATTGGATATGGACGCCGTTAGAAAGAGAAATTATCGCAATCATTATTACAACGGCACGCTCGATTATGCACCAAATGATCACGTGAAAATGGGGACTTATGTATTAATCAACAATCATGAGCGGACCAAACAGGAAGCTGTTCGTTCTAATTTCTTTAACAGCTCTTCACAGGTGGACTCCAGCATAGCAACAGGAAATGTGTTGGGGCATACCTTTAGGAACTTTAGTACCGGAGCCCATTTGACGGTTCAGTTTGGCGCTGGCTCTAAATGGGAAAATTATCTTGATCGGCAACAGTTTAACCAATCCGAAACCCAAGATCAACTGCTGGACAAATTTGGTGCTGATGGCTCAGTAACGGCCTTGCAGCAAAAACTCCGCGGTGAGACGGGAGGGAAGGTTACTATTACGACCGTGCAATCGAAATATATGCTCGACATCCGTCCAAATATGACGGCCTCTTTTGGTGGAAAATTGACGCAGGTTAATATGCGTACCAATTCATTTTATCAGCAAACTCATGACAACAGCTGGCAGGACCGCGCCGACCTGATCAATACATTCGGTCATGCGGAGCAGTTGAAAGCGCTATTTATGCAGACGCGGTTTAGCCCTTCGGACCTCTTCCAAATTGATGTGGGGCTACGATTTGAGGATGCTGCATTTAAGAGCAGGACCGCCAATGATAAGGATACAGATTTTATCATGCTGAGATCCTATAAAAATTTGTTTCCGAACCTGACCGCGACCTATGCAATGGATGCGGAACAAAAGCTTTCGCTCAATTACCACAGGCGGGTCAATCGTCCCAATTTCAAAGACCTGAGCCCTTTTGTGGAGGTCAACGACCCCTATTTGTACGAGAAGGGAAACTCAGCATTAAAGCCCGAGTTTGTCCATACGATGGAACTGACCTGGTTGTTCAAAAACAGCTATTCGTTGCAGCTGCGCTATAACCTGCGGCAAAATGCGATCAGCAAGAGTTACAACCTGGACGAGCAAAGGCGGACTGTCGTTATGCCGATGAATCTGGAGCACGCATCCAATGTGGGGTTGCGGTTTAATGCAGCGAGTATTTCCCCCCTGAAAAAGTGGAACATACAGCTGAACGGGAACCTGAACTATACCTCTTTTGAATGGCGGACGGCAACTGATGTGCATCGCAACAGGCGGCTGGTACCTTCTTTGCAGGTACAAAATACGGTAAGTCTGCCTTTTAAACTCAGTCTCGAGCTCAATGGCTTCTGGAATGGGTCTACTGCCGAGGGGCAGGCTACCATGGCTTCCCTCTGGTCTATGAATACTGCCGTACGTAAAACCATCTTGCAAGATAAATTAACTTTGTATATTTATGCCAATGACCTTTTCAGGACCAACAGGCCTAAAATAATTTTTAGTAGTGATGCTATGGAAGGGAAGTACAGGGAGTTGTACGATAGTAGAGTTATTGGGATCAACCTTTCCTACCGATTACATCGCGGAATGAAAGGTAACCTAAAAAGCGATCGTACCAATGACCGATTGGAAGAAAATAGCCGGATTAATTACTGATATCATGAGAGCGAACATTGCAAAATTAAGCGGAAACCCCATACACTATCTAGGTCCGGCACTCTGGGGAATCGCTTCTTTCAATATTCTTCGAGTCGTGACAGATGTAACCAAGAAAGATGAATTTTGGTCTGGGGGAATTAGGATCCATTCGGTTGGACTGCTTATCTCGGTGGTTTTTTGTTACGTCATAACAGTGCTTTGGCGGCGGAGACTGGCGAGGATCTTTGCTGCAAAGCCTACCGTCAAACCAAATGTCGCAGTAGAGTATATCGTTGCTGTTGTTCAAATCATGGGGATATTGAATCCAACGGTCTTCGTGTCCGAACGCCTGGGCTGGATCTATATGGGGGATGGTTATATTGATTACATCTTGGTTAATGCGATTTATGTTCCCTTGTTTCTGCTTTACTACATGTTTTTGCGGAACGAGCGCAGCGACAGGAATATGGCCGACAATCGCATCTATGTGGAACAGATCAAAGCGGACAAGCTAAATACCGAATTGCAATTATTGAAAAGTCAGTACCACCCACATTTTCTCTTTAATGCGCTTAATACGGTCTATTTTCAAATTGATGAATCAAATACATTGGCAAAAAAAAGTGTCGAACAGCTTTCGGAACTGTTACGTTATCAGATTTATACGGTGGATGAAAAGGTATCGATGGAGCAGGAACTTGCATATTTAAAATCTTATATTGCGTTTCAGCAGCAGCGGTTGACAGCAAGATTGACCGTGCGCACAGACATTGACGAGGATTGGACAGACATCAGCATCTTTCCTTTGCTTTTTCAGCCTTTAATAGAAAATGCCTTTAAATATGTGCGCGGGCAGTACGAGATCGCAATCTGTCTCAAGCGTCGTCCTACTAACATATGCTTCAGCATTTCCAATAGCCTATCCGGGGCCGCGGCAGTTGAGGCGGCAATTCCCCGGGCTGAGGTAGCGGAGTCGGGGGCGGGACTTACCAATCTGAAAAAGAGATTGGCATTGTGCTATCCGCAGCGGCATACCTTGAATACGCATGCCGATACAACGCATTTTTTTGCTGAGTTAATACTAGATTTATAATTGTTTATGAGAGAGATCAGATGTGCTATAGTGGACGATGAACCTTTTGCGCGCAAAGGAATCGCATCCTACATCGAGAAAATAGATTTTTTGAAGCTTGTTGCTGAATGCGAAGATGCGATCGAGTTGAGCCAATATCTGCGTTTGCATCCCCTTGATCTTATCTTTCTTGATATTGAGATGCCCGAGATATCGGGCTTGGATTACATAGCGAGCCTGAGCAATCCGCCCAAGATAATCGTCGTCTCAGCGTACGAAAAATATGCATTGCGGGGGTATGAGCTGGACGTTGTCGATTATCTGTTAAAACCGGTGCCCTTCGAACGCTTCTTTAAGGCGGCGAATCGGGCATTTGATGTGCTCAGCAGCGCTGCTCCATCTGCAGGTCTGTTGGCAACTTCTCCAGATGCGCATATTTTTCTGAAGGTGGACAAACAGTTAAAGAAGATTTTTCTGCACGATATCCTATTCGTGCAGAGTATGGGTAACTATGTGATCGTGCAGACGATAGATTCGCAGGAAGTGACCTATTGCAGCCTACAGCAGATGATGAGTACGCTGCCAGTCCACCAGTTTATCGCCTGCCATCGATCCTATCTTGTCAATAGGAATAGGATAGCAATCATAGAAGGGAATCAGTTACATGTGGGGGAATACAAAATTCCGATCGCCCGAAATTTAAGGGAGGACGTGATGACATCGATCTTAAATCGTAGTTGAGTAGATACTGCAGTTTGATGATTATATAGGGATTTATATCATTGTTGAGCCAAATGAACAGCTATGATTTCGTCGATATCATTACATATTCGCTGTATCGGTTTTGTAAAATAGTGCTGTGCGAGCTGTACCTTTTTTTCTTTCCCATTTTCATCCTTATAACGCGCGATCAGGGCGACGTTGATCGTGATAAAGCCATATTGTTTAAGCTTGTGGATACTAAAACCCTGTAGGCTCTCCAGTGGAATGGTCACTTCTTTACCCAAAAGTCCCTTACGTGTACGGATCTCCCTATTGTCCATATCAATGATGAAATAGGCTCTAAGCAGGGAAATCATCAAGATAACGACAATACCCAGCATCCACCATTTGAATGAGGATTCAGGCATTTTAATGAAACCTACTAGGGCCATAATGGAAAATATACCAACCAAAGGAACATAGGTTCCTAACTGGGGTTTCATTTTGTATTCATTTCCGTTTCTTTCGAAATTTTTCATGTGTTTATCTCTAATTTAGCTATATTAATATTCCAATCTGCTGATGCGTTATCTGGTATGTTAAATAATCGACTTTAGAGAATATCATTATTGGGTGGTGCATTGCGCTAGATCTTCATTAAATGATTGCATTTTTTTAAGTCTCCAAGTAAATAAAGTTATAAATTTGCTTTAGAAAAAAAAAGGCCATAAAAACCACTGCATTTTTTAATTGTGGATCATTTCATGTGGGTATGATTTCTGAGCTTTTCTATTAAAGCCCTATAGAGGAACTTCCTTATAGGATCTGTCCGAACTATTGAAAAATATTAATGAGTACGATGGACGGTTTATGGAAATAGCATGGATAAGAAAGCGCCGCAATTTATTTTAGACCAAGTCAATTTTAAATATGGATAAAAAGGAAACTGTGAATTATGATTCATTGCAGTATGTCAAATATTATGATTCATTGATTCGTCTGGAAGGATATAATCATAAAGTAGTTGTACCCTACGGTGGGATTGGGGTGCATAATCCACAAATGAATACCGTAGTTAGGTATGAGCCAGGTGATGGAGGTATACTTACCCCTGCCAGCCTGCTTCTCCATATAATTTTGATTATTTATTTCTTTGTTAAGATTGTGAAAAATATTTTTAAACTTAAAAATAAACCGAAATATGATGGATAAACTAGCTTTTTTGAATGATTGGGCTCAAATCATCCTCATATTTATATTTATTGTATATGTATGCTTAGAATTATTGATTTATATACGAAATACGCTGAAAAATAGGTAGTGGTGGAGTTATGGAAAGTCAGCACAATAAACATCGTAAGAAATAAACTTCCGTAACATAGCATTATGAAAATAATTCTACTTTTAAATATTGCCTTATTAGGTATTTTATCTTCATGTCAATCCGTTGAAAAATGCGAAGATTCAATATGTTTAAAAACAGCGATTAGAAAAACGGGGAATGATTATCTTGTAAGGTTGGAGTTCAAATCAAAAATGGATACAATATTAAAATTAGATCAGCGAATGTTTGCAACTGGCTGTCCTGATTATTGGGAAGACCCGACCGTATTTTATAAAACCAAGAATCCAGATGCATTAAAACATAACCAAATTATTATTGAAAATACAGATGATCAAATTAGGTTATTGTCAAGACAGTTTTATCCAGAAGGAAAGCAAGTACCGACTGTACTGCCAAACTGCGCATTTTTAGAGGAATTCAAATTGGAATTGAAAAAGGACAGTATTATTTCATATCGATTTACTGTAGGAAAGGACGATTTGAGAGTTTCGACCGCAGATAGGAAGGTGAAATTGCACCTATATCTAAAAAATAAGGGAAATGGAAGAATTATAACGTCAAGCAATTGGATCAAAATAAATTCTTATCGTTCTGAATAACTTGATAGCATATTATTTTTAAAAGGATTAAGCATGTTCAAATTTTATCAAACCATAGTGATTCTAATTTTATTGAGCGGTTTCTTTGCCTCTTGCGACTTCATCGCTGCTGGAAGTAATTTAATGGCCGAACGGTATGAATTTGATGTAACGCAGGATTCTCTTATTAAAAAGATAACAGCTTATAATAACATGACTCTCCAGGATTCATTATTTAAAATCGGCACGGACAGTCCTTATTTTTACGAAGGTTATGTTAATGATGAGAAAAATAATGATATCTACTGGGTATTAATTCCGGTTCCAACGGAATCTCCAACCGAATTATTGCTTCTTTCTGTAGAAAATAAACAATCGGGAGAAAGAAAACATGTTAATAACAAACCTGAAAATGAAGCGGAGATCCGTGATAGAAAAATCGCTATAGACAACTTTAAAAACAGGGTATTGGATAATCTGGGATTGCAGTACAAACATACCGGTAACGCGATGAACAAGGTTTACTAAATAAAGGTCTTATGAACAATGAAGAATTAATTTCGTCAACTATTCTTTGGAAAAAACATCCAGAAATTGGGTATTACTATTACAACGAAGAATACGACAAGCTGATTCTATTGCGGATGAATAATTTTCCTGAAGAGCCACTTTATACACTAATCAATGGGCTTGACATCACAGATCTGGAAGATAAACCGACTGGATGGAATTTGGAAAGGCATTAATCCAAGCATAATTATGGAAAGTTAGGACAATAAACATCGTAAGAAATAAACTTCCGTAACATAGCATTATGAAAATATGTTTAAAAATGGGCAATCTGAAATGAAAAAAACGAAACAGATTCTACATTGGTTGCTAGCCAGCATGATGAGTTGCCTGCTGCTTATATCAAGCTGCAATGGACCTGTTGTTGAAAATAAAAAGATAGACAGCGCATCTAGGACAGACAGTGCTTATATTAAAGTTATCTTTGAAGATGGACTTATCCAAGATGACAAGTTTAGCTTTTCAACTTTTCAACAAAATATATTTGATTACGATGCTGTTGCAAAGGTCCATGATAAACTATTAGATAGTGCCGAATGGAACAAGTTGTATAAAACGATAGTAAATAAATATCGAACCCAGGGAGATACCATTAATCGCGATGACAATAAAATGTATCCCTATGGAGACTATAAAATTTACCTGATTACTTCTAAAGACGATATCTTATTGATTAATAATGATAACGATATTTTTTATAAGAGCAAAAACGGCATCATCACGTTTCGGGATAAGGATTTTGGAGATAAAATCAGATCGCTGATTGACTATTACAATTATTTTGAGAAGATCGACCGGATCTATTTATCCGGAAATTCAGCATTTTTGGATAAACATAAATATGAGGCGATAAAAAATCCACCAAGTCCACCAAAAACTTATTATGAAGTCGATGTAAAATATAAATAGGAACGTATGGGATTGCGATTGTTACTTCTAGTTTGTGTATCAGCTTTTTTTTGTAGTTGTCATCCTGACGACAAGAAAACGGCTTCTATAGATCCTCGCCCTAATGAAGTTAGCTTTTCTAGAGAAGACGCAGAAACATTGCACAAATCCGCAAGCATTAGGACGTTTGTTTTAAGCGATAGTAGTGAATTTTTTTACGATCGAAATGATCTACTTTTTGTATACGGAAAAACAAAGGGGAATAGACTTTTTATGGGGCGCTTACTGTGGTTTAGAAACTATTTTAAGGAAAATATGGATACCGAGATAAGTTTCTCGCAATTTCTTAATGATCTTTTAACGAATCCGCAAGATGAAGCTTTTATAGCCGAAATAGTTGATAAATATAGGATTTTTAATCAAGATTTAGCAGTATTAAAATACGTTGACCAACCTATTTCAGAATCTATTGAACGATTTACGTACCATATCCGTGGATCGGTTATCTTGCGTTTGAAAGGTGAGTTTCAAAGTCCACTTGATACAAAATATTCTATTGCTTATCTATTTTATTTAAATGGTTTTTCACTTGACGAAGATGATTATGAGCCGAATAGTTTTTTTGTTCCGTTGAACAAAAATAATTAAATGAAAAGGTTATCCTTAAGGATGTGAATTTATGAATTCAATCTGATTTTTTAGAATAACCTACTGTAAAGCATGTTATTATTATATTAGGGACATTTGTTTAAAGTTGGTAAAAATAGACCCAAAGGAATAATATACGATCTGATGATTGATCAACAAGAGATATAAAAATGTACAAAAATATTTGGCTTGCTTTAGTTGAAATCGAAGCAAAAGACGGTTAAATATTTCATGATCTCCTTGATCATGAAGAAGAACTCGAAGAGCAGTATATAGGTGCTTGGGGAAATGTCTTGGTTAATTGCGAAAGGATAAATCAAGTGCCTGACATCATTGAAAAAGGGTTGAATGAAAAGGGAATGACGGTTTTGTTTATTGACAAAATCGAAAATATGGAATCGCTGATAAAAGCAGAGCAAGTTGTAAAACAGGTGATTGGTGAAGCTGATTGGCTTTTGAACTCCAATTATATATTTATGATAAGTGATAAGCTTTTTCCATATACTGAGCGCATATAAAAAGCGCTATCTAATCAATATCAAAAAATCAGATGCATGGATACTGATGATATATATAAGAATACTGTATTGGCACGCAAATAGATTTTAACATGAATACCTTTTCTCTAATGTTTCTAGTGAACAGATGACAGCTCTCGTAGGCGAGAAACAAATACGGCCTAACATAATTATGGAGATTTAGGACTATAAACATCGTATACAGTAGACTTCCATAACGAATTGAAATTTCATTTTAGCATGTATAGTATAATGAATCGTTTTTTACTTGTTTTTAGTGTATTTATGGGTACGTTGATCCTATCCTGTACCGGGAATAATGAAAAGCAATCAATAGAAAATATACAGGGAAGCTGGGGTTTCGATACGGCAACCCTGCCCGATATTGGTTCGGGAAGAGTGATTTCAAAAATCCGTGATAATTGTGGTTTTGAATTTCGTATGGATTCATGTAATATGAGCTGTGCATTTTATCGAAAAAGCGAGTCGAATGTTTGCGATGGTATGACGACAGGATTCCGTACCAATTTTGATATTAAAAAAGATTCTTTACGGATTTGGGATGTTGAACGAAAGAGCTGGCATATCTACCTGATAAAAAATCTGACAAAAGACAGCCTGATATTATTTGATCAAAATATGAACTATGATGTCGCATATTGCAGACCTTCGAGTTCAAAAAATAATAGTTTTGATGGAATATTTTTTTCTAAAGTATTTGTAGGTGTTGGGTACACATGTGTTGATGAATCATTTTATTTTGATAGACACGGCAATTACTATTATCAAAATAGTGAGGATGAACTTTCAGCTTATCGATTTAATCAGAAAATGGTCGATCGCATATTTGATGCATATGATCGTTTGGATGTCGGCTCTTTAAAGTCTGAATATATTGGCGGAGGCACAGGCCCATCTTTACACTATTCCATATCATTTATTAGAAACGGTACAGTAATCAAACGTGTAATAGATCATCAAAATACGGGCCCTGATGAGCTTTTGCAGGCTTACATAGTTATGATTAGTAACTTAAAGAAATATAAGGCAGAAAAAGTTAATGTCGATCACAAAATGTCGAAATTAGCTCGAGAAGAGAGCCAGATTTTCTATCAAAAGATGGGGTTAAAAAAGAGGGGATTAAAATAGTTGTTTTTTTTGACTAACTTTTCTTTAAAAATTTCGATCGGATCGCTGGCAGATAAGGCCAGGTTACAAAAATAGCCAGTACGACGGAGACTTTTAAAATGATGACTAAGGACTGAAGTAAGACTGACCCTCTGAAGTTAAAAATATCCAGGGGCATAAATAATTTTGGTTCAGCTCGTTCATTGAGCAGTATCTTGTAATTTTTGGCACCGATATATTCCTGCACTTGTTTTTGCAGCGCTAGATTATAAGTAGCAATATCGTTTTCGGTATTCCAGACGTCTCCCGAATATCGGATGACTGCTTTTGGTGCATATACCTGTTCTTCGCGAAGGTCGACGTTATATGCATAATGAATGGTGGCTGTAGAAGCTTTATCAGTGCGTTTGGCAGTCGGTAGCCATTCGATTTTATAATCGATAATTCTACCCTCTGTTTCTGTCCAGTTGGGGTGAAAAAAACGAAAGCTCTGATATTGAAAATTGGGTAAGCAGTTGTAGATCAATGCTCCGGTCAAAAATACAGGAAAAGAAAATATAACAAATCTTTTACTGAAAATTTTGCGGTCAAAAATAAATATATAGAGGAGTGGGGACAGGATTCCCGTAAAAATAATGACCGGAGCTTCACTAAAATACAGGACTATCAGATATACAAAAGGCAAAAGAAAGTGAAGAGCAAATTTTTCTGTCAATTTCTGTTTCTTATATGTATTGTTTCTCTTTCGATTGCTCATTAAATAAAGTAGGTGCTGTAGTGTTTTGCGTGCAAACTTACTAAATAACCCAAAAAACCCACAATGAATATTAGGGCGAGAAAACTAATTATGAAAAACCTATTTAAAATTATAGCGTGCCTAGTCATCCTCCTCCAGCTCGTACTTTTGGTCGAAAAAGGCAATGATTTGATAAACTATGATGGATATTTAGGACTTCCAAAAGGTTCCTACGGCTACCCCGTTCCATATCACAGTATAGTGTCAATATGCTGTCTAATCACATTATTTACTATAAATATGCTGATCTTAATCATTAAGAAGAAGAGTTTTTTTTATCATACCTCAATTGCGTTTACGACAATATATATGTTAATTATTGGATCTGATCTTTATTTGCATAGATACTCATATCCAGTCCTTTTTAAAGAAATCTTATGCGTTTCTTTAATAGCCTTGATTTTTACTTTATTGATCCCTAGATTTAACGATCTAAATGCAAAGTTAAATGTATATAAGCTAATCCTAATTCTAATGCTCACTTTTAGTATTTTGATGTTTTTGCTTTGGTTCCGAATTATAGGATAATATATAGCTATGATTATGGGGCTAGGTTTTATGATTCGGTGCCGAGACAGATGTAGTTTGGTTGACAGTTTATAAAAAGTAAGAAGGTTATGAAATTTAAAGTTCGATTTCCAGCTCCTTATCAAGTTATCGATGTATATGATGATAACCTTGATGTCAACATTATTTTAGAGAATGATGAGGTTTATTTTGGAACATTGTTTACGTTGACTAATATCGATAAACTGATGGAGAAAAATCGTGAAATTTATTTTTGGTCTACAGATATGCTTATTGTAAAAGAGCTCTCTTACCAGGGGATTCATGCAGCTCTTCAAGCTATATTAAATGAGGGCTATTTTTTCTCCGTTTTCAGTAAGATAGGTGTGGTCAAGGATATTTATTCGCATTTGGAGTGGAAACATTTTTCGGATGTAGTATCGGAGATAAAGGTGCAAATCATTAAATGAAACTAGTGAAACAAGGCGCAATGCTGCTAGACGAGCCTTGGTTTATTAAACTTATTAGATGATTGAATTATCGGTGGGGACCAATTTAATTGAAAAATAAATTTAGTTGCTTGTAGGAAGCAAAGGTATGATTAATAGAATGTTACAGTTAGATTTTGTGCTGTCAAAATGGTTTGCAGGAAAGAGGAAGACAGAAAATGTAGTTCCCGGGCTAGCTTATTTATTCTTAAGTAAAGTAATCTATTTAGGGGAAGTATTTGTCTTTTTATTTTTAAAATTAGTAGGTGTTAAAGAGCCTATCTTTATGGCATTTGGTATTATGATCTATAGTCTATTAGTCATTTTAATTGGCCGTTCACCCATTGAACAAACCGTGAGAAATCCTGTATTTGAGAAATACTATAAAAGTTTAAGTAAATCGCAGGTCTATGTAAAAAGAACAATTGCTCTTTTCACTTTAATTGTGAGTTTCTTTTTTATGATAATTGGCTCAATTATGATCGAGAGAATAAAATTTTGAAAATAAAAATTTACAGCACTAAAGCGTCTATTTACTTCAATTTAATTGATGATATAGTTTTTAGGGTTGAGAGACTAGATATGAAAAAAACGACATGCATACTCTTGTTGTTGTTGTTGTTAAAAAGAGAACCAAGTTCATGTGACTATTTATCCGTACTTATGTAAACATGAAATTAGAAGACCAAATTTTAGTCAATCGGTTTGGACAAGGTTTGATTGCAATTGATCAATTAACAACTAGTTTTAGATTACTTGAATTGATGACGAAAAAGAAATTTCTAAACGAACTTCTTTTTCTAATTATGCAGTCAAAACCGGAGGAAGGAGATATTGAACCCGCGATTATAAAAAGTGATTTAAAGTCCACTTTTACCCCCTGCGTTCTACTTAAAAGAGGAGTTGCAAACCATAATTTGAAAAAAATTATAAATCTGCCGGAATATGAGTTAACAAAAGCATTTGTGCTGCTTTTAAATTTATTTAAAGTAGCTTATGAGAGAAGATTTATTGATGAAAAAGACAATTCTCACAAATGGTGGTATTGGGATTTGTCTGATCATGAAAAGCTTGAGAAGATAATGGTATCTGAAGGAAGGAGGGTATGAAGTTGGGCTCGAATAAATCAGCCGAGGGTTATGTCTGTTCTATTAAAATTGGGAAAATAATGAGATTTATGAGAGGAAGCGCATTTATTTGCATGGTCGTCGTAATTTTTACAGTTTCTTGTAATAGTACCCCTAAAGATCATGTTTTGGTTGAGGCCGTAACAGTCAATAGTGATATGTTTGGTGCTTCGGATTACGCTATTGAAATACGAGAAGACTCCTCATATCGGGTAATTGATTATTCCCTAGGTCTTGATTCTGTTACGTTGGAATTAATAGATCCTAAAGAAAATTCGCTATTGTTGGCAGATAATACTGTTAAGGGTAAAACTAGAATAGATGGAAATACTTTCTTCTTTAATCCTGGTTTTAGACAGGTTGATAAGGCTTTACTAAAAAATGGCTTTATGGATTTATATATAGGGGATAGTTTTTTTAGGAGGCTACGGTTACAAAAAGGGAATACCTATAGTATAAATTATTTCGATCAAAAGAGGTTTCATGATTATGCAATTTTCAATGCTCCAAAGGATTCTGTTTTTGATAATAGTTATAATCTGAATCAAAGAGATTTAATTTTTATTGATTCTGTTCTAACGTCAATTTTGAAAAATAAAGAGGGTAATAATGCATTTTACAAACAATTGAAAGTTTATAGTAATTCGGATAGTGTACTTGTTGACGTAAATATCTTCTTAAAGAATAATAAATCTCTTAAGGATTTTTTTAGGTACTATCCTATAATTTCTTTTGATTCGCCCACATATGAAGGTACCTATGGGAAATTAGAAATTAATCTTTCAAAACGCACTTTTTCCGAATTAATAATGTCTGATGACTTTTGATTTTTAAAATTCAAGGCAAAAATACTGTCAGACTAACATTGCCATTAAATTAAACGACTGTAATATGGATTTTGAAGAAATAAATAGAGTTTTGTTTTTTACATTAAATGATATCTGCCCGATTGCGACAAGTAGAATATCAATGATGTCAATAGATGATCGGTATGCGGGATACCCATTTCTACGTTTCAGATTTAAGGAAAAAGATAAAAATGATGTTATATATAGCAAAATCAGGGATGCTGTAAAAGATTTTAAAGGGCTGTTGTCATGGGAAATGATAACCTTTGATGATGTGCCAAATTATTTGATTTTGCCTACTTATGTTTATAGTGAGGGAAGGCCAGCGAGCGGTGATTTAAATGAGCATTTAGTAGCAAAATATGGAGAAAATTTATATCGAAAAATGATTGATCAAGCTATTGTTGATATTCCAAATTTAGCAAAAGAAATTAAAGATAAATTTCATGAACAATAATTGTATCGCGTGTAATTTGGAATGAATAATTTCGAATGTTAGCCCAACAATTATCTTTTGGGCTAACTTTAAAAATGTTTAATCATTCATCTCATCATAATAGACGTCTGTCTTGTTAAGGATCTGCTGTACCTGTTCGTACTGTTTTTTGCTAAGCCCTGTATCGTTCAAAAAGAAGAGACCGCTCCATTTTATTTTTTTGACAGAAGCCAAAAATGGTTCCCATTGAAGGGGATTATTTGTAAATGGTACAAACACCAGTTTGGGATTATTGTACAATGCGGCGGGGAAGCTTGTAAATTGATTGAAAGAAAAATTGGCCTTTTCTAGTTTCTTTAATGCAGCAATAGATTTTGGCAGTGTCGATAGCCCCGCATGTTCTATGCCGAGTTCTTTTAGTTCGGGCAACTGCGCAAATAGATCAGGCAGATATGTCAGCTTGGTCTCACCTTTATAATTGCCCGAAAGGTATAGGAAAGACAGCTTGTTCAAACTAAAAATTTCTTTGGGAAAAGTGCTGAACAGATTCCCGTTAAGCCCGAGCTGTTTTAAGTTTTTGAGTTGTGCAAAGGTTGAAGGCAAACCCGTCAAGGGATTATTGCAGTCGAATTCTTCCAACGCTGTCAAATTGGAAATACTTGCGGGAAGTATACTGAGATTATTTCTGCTTAACGCGATCTTTTTAAGTTTAGGATGGGCGGCTGTGATTTCAGGAAATGTGCTGATGTCTAGATTGCTAATTTCCAGTGACTCCATTTGATTGCCTTCGTCCATAATCTTTTGCAGGATTTCGCTGCTGAGCTTCTTTCCGGAGATGGAAGAACCCAGGGATAAGGTTTTTACCTGAGCAAGGTCTGTGCTTACTAATTCCTCCAGTTTCTCCAGATTGAGTTCTTGCCCATCCGTCTTTTTGATGCGCACCTGATCTGCCGCCCGCATGGGCATGGATATCATAACAGGCATGCTTTCCGAAGTACCTGCCTGTTCGATCACTTTTGGTGGCTCGGGGATAGGTTTCACCACTGGTGGCGGGCCCTGTTTTTTCTTTTTCTTTTGCGCCGAGACGCTTAACGTAAGTAAGGATAGACTGAATACGATAATATATTTTTTCATGTGTGTGCTTTGTCTTTTGTCGTTGAAGCAAAGATGCACATTTTAAGACTGCTCTTTTCTGTGGATTTATATCCGATCGCTTTGGCTTACGATTCGTTGCACCTGGATGAATAATGGTTTGGGCTTCGTTGTGAATCGTAAAAGCTCCCTGATAATTTAATGATCAGGGAGCTTATTGTTAAAGGGAGTAAGACGATTGGTGAAATAGGCGCTGGGCTATTTCGTTTCGATCTTGTATACGTAAATCGGGATTTCTGGGTCTTTGACAGTGGGTAAAGACAGCTGTAGGACATCTCTTCCTTGTGTCCATTTCACCTTTGAGGAACTGCCGAGAAGCGCTAAACTTTTGATGTAGAGGCTGCTTTTTGCAAGTTCCGGGATGTCGATCGTGGCCGTTGAAGGACTACGCACAAAAAGATAAACACTTTTCCCTTTCTGCGTAAAGCGGTAGTCTGACACGATTTCTTTCGACGTTGCATCATTCACAGCATCTTTCATACTGGCTTTATCCTTTTCGGTTGCTTTATTGTCCGACGGCAAGGTATGCAGGGCTTGTTTGACTCCGCTCCAGACCGTGGTGCCGTAAATCGCTTCACCATTGGTTTTCATCCAGCTTCCTATAGCATGTAGGTTTTCCTGGCTTTCGACTGGCCAGGTACCATCGCCTTTGGGGCCTACATTGAGCAGCAGGTTGCCCCCCTTGCTCACGACTTCAATAAGGTTGCGGACCAGCAGCTCGGGGCTTTTCCATTTTGTGTCATGTCTATTGTAACCCCAATTTTCACTCATCGTGATGCAGGCTTCCCAGTTCTTCCGTGCAGTAGAAACCAGCGACTGCTCAACAACAGCATAATCGCCAAGCCCATTGCCTATCCGGCTGTTGATGATACAGTCGGGCTGAATGGAATGGATCAGATCTTTGATTTCCTGACTTTGTTTTTTGGTGATCAGCTCGGGAGTATCAAACCAGATAATACCGATAGGACCATACTGTGTCAGCAATTCGCGCAGCTGCGGTTTTACCTTATTTTCGACGTATTTGTTGAGGTCTTTGGCATCTTCGTCGGGATAATCCCAGGTATTGCTGCGCCCGGCTTTGACAGGCCAGTTGGTGGGTACATCGGGGTTCTCCCAGTCGCGGCCAAGGGAATAATAGAAGCAGAGCTTGAGACCGTATTTCTTACAGGCCACGGCGAGCTCCTTCATCGGATCTTTTGCCCAAGGGCTGCGCTTGACGATGTTATAGTCGCTGACGGCTGAGTTATACATCGCAAATCCATCATGGTGTTTGGCTGTGATCACCAGGTATTTCATGCCGGCATCGTGGGCCATCTGAGCCCAACGGTCGGCATCAAAGTCTGTTGGATTAAACTGATCGGCGATCTTTGCATAGGTCTTGACGGGTATGCGTTCGTAGAGCATAAAATGCTCGCCGCCTTTGGTGGGATGGCCATTCCAGTCGCCCGCAGTCTGGGAATAGAGCCCCCAGTGCAAAAACAGACCGAATTTACTGTCGGTAAACCAAGGAGCGGGCTGGCCCGACACTTTTAATGCCATGAAGGATAGTACCAGAGCCAGTAATCTACTTGTGTTTGTTAAAAATAATTTATGCATCGTATTTCCCAAGTTTTCTAACGGTTTTGTACTTTCATGGACGAAACCTTATCGTTAAAAGTCGAGAGATAGGTCGATGAAGAGGTGACGACAAGGCTATCGCCTGTAAAATTATTGCCGTTGTATAAAGTTACTTTAACATTGGCGCCAACTTTAATGGAAGAGATGCTATTGTCTGTCACGCCTTTTGCCAATAAATCTGAAGTAGTATACTGCCCTTTGCCAAAGCTTCCTTTCACACCGGCATAGGACGCATTGGAATAGGTATACACCGAATCTTGATTGGTTGTCATGAGATCATTGACATAGTTAAATTCGTAAACATTAGAAGTTGTGTAGCCATTTTGCAATAATAATTTTACCTTAAGCTCATAAGGTGTATTGCCTTTGTAGTAAAGCTCATTCAGATCTATAGTTCCTTGGATGACTCCAGAGGAAACGGGGGCAAATTTCCAGGTAACTGCATTGTAATCTTTGTTGGCCCCTGTGCCTTCGTTGTTTACATTGGGATCCATATAAACCAATATCTCACTCACAGGCAAATTGGACGTATAATTTCCAGTAATAAAGATTTTTTGCTGGCTGTTGTCAATGGCAAATTGAGGTTGTACCGAATATGTAGGTGCCTGATAAGGGCTAGCTGTTGCCACTGCAGGTTGAAAAACTTCATTTCTGTTGAGAATTGCTGCATCAGAGCCGGTTAGAAATGTAGGCTGTCCCTTGCTAAAACTCACATTGCCGCTTCCCATCAATGATGTGCCCAATGTAGGTTCTTCACTGACATATTTAGCGCGGTTGTGGGGCAAATTTAATCCATGGCCCAATTCATGTAGCATGCCACCGAGATAGTTTGAGCTAGGATTTGGAATTCCATTGACAGACATGGAGGAATTATCTACTGCAAAGCAGTATTTTCCATAGCCATAGAATGGTTGGCTGTTATCGCCATCTGTTCTTGCAGGCAACAGCACTAGATAGTGATTGTTGGATGAAAATTGGCTTGGATGGGCAGCTCTGTAGATATTGATCTCATTTATAATTTTACCAGCGGATACGGCCGAGCTGTAGGGGTAGTCCGCTTGAGCTCCTGCGGCCGGTATTTCAATGATGTTAACTAGGCCTGCAGAATCTTTTGCCAGACCCAGATAGCTGCTATAACCATAGCGACCCATCTCATTATGCAGCCAATCCTGGAAATGGACAAACAGCTGGGATAACCGTGTTTTATAGTTAGGCAACGCTGGATTGTCTGTGGGTACAAACATGATGATATTGAGATTTACTGGATTAGTCACAAAGGTAAGGTTGGAAAGAGTGGTGTCTATGGCACCATTCGATGACGCTTTTAAACGTTGAGTTTCTGCTGCATTTTGCTCTACCAATGGCTTTGAACAGGCGAAAAAAAGTGAGAGGACCGCGGTGGACAATGCAAATCCTTTCATGATCTGCATCCATCTTTTTGTTTGTTTTGTCATAATTTTTGAAGTAAATAATTTATAATTGTTAATGTATATTGGTGGCTTATAACTACTCAAAATACAAGCCTATAGTAAGAAATAGGGTTTGTTTTACAGGGGTTTGGAACTAAGTAAACCGTTTCTATAAATTGAAAAACGGTAAAGCGAATAAATGTTATTTGGTCAGAAGAAGACTACCAGACGGGTTTGTCTGATAGTCTAAACTAAACACTAAATAAACAAATGGTCATCTCTTACCATTATTCTTTTGACTTGTTTATATGTCCGCTATTATTTGGTTACATTGACAATATACCAAACATGGAGTTCGCCAGATCGTATGGTGATGGTATCCTTACCGACGGTTAAGCCGGTAACCAAGCCTGTATTGCTATATGTTGCGATTTCTGGATGTTTGCTGGTATAGGTCGCCTCAGTGACACTGCGGTTTCCCGGATTGACTGCCAGATTGATCTGAAGCGGCGTTCCGATTTTAACAGGAATCTGCATGAAACCTCCAGAAAGTACAGCTTCCCGAACAGTCAAGTTGTCTTTAATGGGCCCCAGGTCCTTTTTGCATGCGTTCAACCCCATAGTTACACATAGGAGGCTAATCGACAGGTAGATATATGCTTTAATTTTCATAATGTTATTTCTTTTAATACGTATTATTTTGCACCCAGCCATCCCGGATTTTGAACCAGCTGATTACCATCTAAAGTGAGATCGTATAAAGGTAACGGCCAATAGTAGCGGTAATCTGCCCATAAGGCGACACCATCAGCAATGTTGGCACTCCGCGGATAAGCGATGATAAATCCGTTATTATCTAAAAAGATGTCTTTATTGACTTCTTCTTTTAGGGCGATAATAGGTTTGGCGGTATGTGTCCCATCGTACAATTTTCCTTTTTCAGCTGTAAATTTCATACCCCGTAACGGAACCGTCATCAGGTTGCCGGCCTTCCAACGCATCAAGTCTTCATATCGACGGTCTTCCAGGACCATCTCGATACGACGTTCCCTTCTTATTTCACGGATGATGGGGCTAACGGAATAATCAAGTTTTGCAGCATAGATCTCATCGAGCCTTGGATCGGCAGGGAGGTTGCCAAGCTCGAGTTTGCTGCTCGGATATTTCGCAAAGTCAAATCCCGCGCGTTGACGCAATAGATTGATTGTTCTATCTAGGTCGTTCTGCGTCAAAGTACCTAAAATGGCTTTTGCTTCTGCTAACATCAGCAATACCTCTCCATAGCGGAATTCAATAGCCGTTTGTTGTCCGTTTGTTGTCGCTTCGTTTTCGGTACGGTCACCCATCCAGTGCTTAATAGGTAAGTAGCCGGTTACGGTGGTACCACCACTGACATTATAAGATAGCCGAGGATATGTTATACCATTTTTTTCGAGGCTGGTCGTCCCATCTGTTCGATTAAACAAGGAACGATTTTCACCGGGATAATTAATGGTCTGTTTCAGACGTGGATCCCGGTTTTCGAGTTCGGACCATAGGCCGTCGTAACCTTTGAAAAGTGGGTTGGCGGTATAGCTGCCAGCGGATCCTGACGTATAGATCGGTTTACCGTCAATACACAGATATTCATCGATCAGGCCCCGTGTTGCACCTCCAGCAGGTCTTCCGCCCGAAATACTGTTGTTCTGATCCCAATAACGCTGCGTTGCGTGACCGACAACAGTGCCATCATAAACGCGGGCTAAGATAGCCTCTTTATTGCCGTCGGAATTTGGATCTTTCTTGAATGTAAACAATTTCCAGTAAGGAGTTTCACCCGTAGCATACAATTGATAGCGACCTGAGGCGATGATTTTTTCGCAAGCATCCACAGCTGCCTCCAAAAAAGGTTTTGCTGTGCTTTGTAGAGACAACTCGTTATGGTAGGTCCTAAAGGAGCCTTCGAAAAGGCCAATTCTCGCTTTTAAAAACAAGGCCATATCCTGATTGATACGTCCGTCTGGACGGCCAGTAATGCCTGCAAGACCTGCAATAGCAAGATCGATTGTCTTCATTAAAGAATCAGCAACCACTGTTCGCTTATCCCGAGGTTTGTAAAGGTCCTTGCTGTCGATATTGAGGTCGCTTGAAAACCAGGGCACATCTCCAAAAAGCATAAGCTTGCGGTAGTAATCCATCGACTTAAAGAAATAGGCCTCGCCCACATATTTGTTCAGTCTGCTGATGTCATTGTTGACGGCGGGCAAAGCATTGCTGTAGTTTTTGAGGAAATAATTGACTGAGCGTAGGTTTTCCCAAGTCCAGTCGACCGACGTACCAGCATTTGGTGGAATAAAGGTGTTGTCCATCATACTGCTGATATTGCCGTAGCGGACCATATTGTCGGTCATAAAGTCGGATGCCAATAAATGGCTGCCGCCGACAACATTGGGGTTTACTTTAGCATCAGCCCAGCCCGAACCGTGTCCTAGAATATAGCGGTTATAGAGATTATTGAGGTATAATGTCAACTCCGTTTCGGTATGTAAGGAGTTGTCCTTCGATAGATCGGTCTCGGGACTTAGCTGTAAAAATTTATCGTTACAAGATTGTGTCAGCAATAAGGAGGATGCTGCGGCAATGACGATTAATCTGGATATATTTTTTTTCATAGTAGTATTAGTTAGAAAACAATTTGGGCACCAAAAGCAATTGATCTCTTTTGTGGATAGTCTGCAGATATCTGGTCGACGTCAAAAATTGTAGGTATTTTTGTGAGCTCAAAAATGTTGTAACCGGCAAGCGTGAAACGCAGGCGCTCCACACCAAATCGTTTGGTCATCTCCTGCGGTAGGGTATAGCCCAATACCGCCTGTTTAAGTCTCAGATAAGCGCCATTGATCAAGTATCTGTCCTGGACATTGACCGAAGAACCGTACATTGGAAATTCAGCGTCTGTGCGGTCTGGTGTCCAAGATCTCTCATACATCCATTTTGAGCCTGCTCCTCCGCCCCAGTAAGAAGATAGCCCGGCCCAGATATCACGTTTCAGCACACCTTGGAACAAAAAGTCGAGATCGAAATGTTTATATTGGACATTTCCAGTGATACCAAATCGATAACGTGGTGTAGAGTTTCCAATAACGACACGGTCGCCTGGATTTGCCAAGGTGTTCAGTCCGGCATCTATCTTTCCATCAGGAATTCCCTCCGGTCCGCCAAGATCCTGGTACCAGATATAACCTGGATATAACGTGCCCTGGTACGCTCCGTTGTAGATCCAGTTGCCATTGCTTGGATTGCGACCTGCGAAATCACTTTCCTGTAGTATACCACCGGTACGGTAACCCCATATTTCGCCGATCGTTTTACCATCATACATCACCTCCCTGCCCGAAGAGTTGGTGATCATCATGCTGGTGTTGGCAGCGTAATGCTGTACTTTGGTGAGGTAGTCGGATAGGTTGAGGCCTACACGGTAGCGGAGGTCCGCATTGATCGTTTGCTTCCAAAGGAAAGAAAGTTCAAATCCTTTGGTTTCGAGTATACCTGAGTTTTCCAGTGGCGCAGCGGTTCCCAAAGTGGTTGGAAACGAGGCACTGCCATCGGTCAGGATATCGGTGGTCTTTCTATTGTAATATTCAAATGTTACATCGAGCCTGTTTTTGAGAAATGTTCCATCAAAACCGACGTTCCATGTTCTGGCTTTCTCAAATGTAAGGTATGGGGATACGAGTCCCGGAGGATCGATATAGACTATTTGCTGCCCGTTGATTAAGTAAGGCGCTTTGCCGGTATTCATGGTTGCTTGATAGGGATAGATGGATGAAGGCTGATTTCCTAATTTCCCCCAGCTTCCACGCAATTTGAGTTCGTTGAGCCAGCTCTTAGTTCCGGCCATAAAATTCTCCTGCGATATGCGCCAACCGGCAGAAAAGGATGGAAAAGTGACAAATCGGTCTTTTTCCGTAAACTTTGCACTTCCATCATAGCGGAGATTGCTCTCAACAAAGTACTTTTCTGCAAAGTTGTAACTGACACGCCCAAATAGTGCTCGTCCCGCAAGCGTGTAGGCATTTCGGGAGACCGTATGCAGAGATGGGTCCTCAGCGGCATCAGGGTTTTGTATATCTGGCGAGATCAACTTTCTGAATGTGTTCGTGATCTGATTATATTTTGTCTGCTCCTGATTGTAGCCGACTACAGTAGCGAAATTATGCTTCTCTGCCCAGGTTTTCTTATAATCAGCATAGATGTTGACCAGATATTTGTTGGTGTTATTATTGTCAAAATACGCTCTGTTTTCAGCCGCTTCGGCCTGTTGAGAGGTATACTGCCAAGAGTCTACGACTTGGTTGAATTTGGGGCTGTATCGGCTCAAACTATAAGACTGGGGCTGATAACTGAGGTCTGCCTTTAATTTCAGCGCATTCGGTATCAAGGTAAATTCCGGCGAAATCAACAAGGATACTCTTCTGTCCATGGACTGGTTGTTTGCACCATAGCTCAGCCAGGCAAGAATATTGTCTGTATAGGTATTGGGGAGCGGATCATTGGGACCGGTTTGGATAGGCATATTGATGTTTTTGTTCGTCTCACCCATCATAGCCGACCAGATGCTGCCTTTGCCCCCAACGATATAGGGGCTATTGAAATTTGTTTGGTCGAAACCTATTTTTCCAAAAACGCTGAACCAGTTATTCACTTTGGCGTTGATATTCATCAGGGCGTTATAGCGTTTCAGTTTATCGGTATTGATCTTGTACATACCCGATTGATTCTGCATACCACCCGAAATATAATAGTTAATGGACTCGGCTCCACCACTGAGGTTGAGCGTATGTTTTTGCATCGGCGTCCATTTTTTGACGGCTTCCTCAAATGGGTTAACTTTAGCTACCCAAATAATGCTGTTCCCTTCCTGATACCATGCATTTTCGGGAGTGGGATTGTCCATGTACTTTTGGATCATCTCCAGCTTTTTTTCATCGGAAGTACCTGGTTTGCCGTTGGTCCATAATGTCCTGTCCATGCCTGATTTTTGGATCTCATACGCGTTAAGGATATCAGGTAGTCCAGAGGGCGTATCAAAGTTGGAGTCGAAGTTGTAGGCGATCTTGCCTTTCTGATTGAATTCACCTCGTTTGGTACGTACCAGTATTACCCCATAGGCTGCTTTTGTACCATAAATTGCGGCAGCAGATGCATCTTTGATAAAAGACATGTCCATGATATCATTCGGGTTGAGCTGATTCAAGGCACCGGTAGAACTCTCTACGCCGTCTATAATCACCAAAGGGTCTCCGTTTACGGATTCGAATACTCCTGTATTGCCATTGTAATTCATGGAGGTACCACCCCGTAAGTTAAACCCAGGTGTGCTGTTTGGAGAACCATTTCCGAAGGTGATGTTTAGATTGGGAACAAGACCCTGTAAAGCCTGCCCGATATTGGCTACCGGTCGATTTTCAAAGGCCTCTTTGCCAACATGTGAAATGGCTCCTGTTAAGTTGACTTTCTTCTGTGTGCCGAATCCGACAACAACAACTTCCTCCAATGCACTGTCATTCTCCTCCAATGCTATTGTCAAAGCACTGGCTGTTGCACTGTTAAACCGCACAGTCTGTGGTTTGAAGGAAAGGTGCGAAATGGTCAGCGTACCTTCCGCCTGAACTGTTTGCAGGGAAAAGTTTCCTTTACTATCAGAAGATGTTCTGCTGTTGCCGCCGTTGATGCTGATCGTTGCGTTTTCGATGGGCTTGCCATCTTTTTTTGCTACCAATTGCCCTTTGATGGTATATTGCTGTTGCAGCGTTTGAGGCATACTCTTTGGCGCACTTGACAATACAATAATATGGTTTTTGTGCATTTCAAACTGCAGGGGCAACTCGTCTGAAAGCTTTTTGAGAACGTTTTCCAGTTTTTGGTTGGAGACGTCTACATTTACCTGCTTGAGATCATTAAAGAGACTTTCGTCATAAAAGAAATGATATCCGGTCTGTTTTTTGATTTCTGTAAAGACCGATTTTAGATTTCCTTTATTGATATGCAGGGTAACCTGTTGGGCTTCGGTTTTACCGTAGACACCATAGGTAAATAGTAAACCCAGGAAAAGGGTGGCTTTCACCTTTTTGGAAAAGAGAGGTGCAAAGCTAGGTTCAGCCATTCGGTTCCCGAATAGGTAATCTTTACATTTGATAAAGTAATTCATATTTTCAGTAATAGGGTTGGTTTTTGTTTAATTCACATATAGATGTTATTCAAGCACTGCCGAATAGAGTAATAGCAATGTTTGTTGGAGTAGGTAAATATTTAAATCATCTTTGGTCCTCCTTTGGTTTTTAAAAATTGGTTTATCTTTTTAGTTTTTGTTCTTTACGGTAACGGTTTTTCTGTCAATTTCAAATTCAAGGCCGGCCCCGCGTTTAATGAGTTCTAAGGCTTCGGCGAGGCTTACACTTCGGCTCATGCTCCCGCCAAACTTTTTCTTACTGATTGGTCCTTTGTAGATAACTTGGATATCATACCAGCGTGCCAGCTGTTCCATAATGTCCTGAATCTGGTCGTGTTCGAAATAGAAATAGCCATGTTGCCAGGCGGTTTCCTTTTCAATATTTGCCTGAGAGACGCGCATGACGCTGCCGTCGAATTCGACTTTCTGTCCAGGTACGATTTGTTTGGTCGTATTATTTTTATTGGTCAGCTGGATACTTCCATTGATTAATGTGACATTGGAGGCCACATTGCTGTAGGCCGTCAGATTAAAGGCGGTCCCCAGTACTTTAATATCACCGTGTGTCGTGCTGACGATGAAGGGCCGATTTTTTTCGTGGGCCACTTCAAAGTAGGCTTCGCCCCGTAGTTCCACATTGCGGGTCGATTTACCAAAGGCCAAAGGATAGCTCAGCTCGGAAGCTGAATTGATCCAGACTTTGGTGCCATCGGGCAGGACCATGCGATAGAAGCCCGATTCGGGTACTTTTAATGTGTTCTTTAGGCTTGCAAGTTCGGCCTGTCCGCTGTTTGGTTTGTAATGCAACTGGCCATCTACGATCTGAAGCTGTTCGCCATGCGTTTCCTCTATAGTCGTCTGCTCGTCAGAGAGCGCAATAGTTTTACCATTGGAGAGGGTAAGCGTGGCTTTCTGCCCGCCGGGTAATACATCGTTGTTATACCGATAGACTTGATCGGCGACAATTTGTTTGTCCTGAGGAGCAGAGTTTAGAAACCATGCGACACCTAAAAAGATGAGTAGGCTGGCAGCAAGACCTGCATAGATCTTTAGTCGGCGCATGCCGCGGGTATGTAATGGTCGTTTTGCTGGTTTGGCCGACGTATAGTTTAGTATCTTCGCTCTAGCCTGATCCAGGTCCAGTCTATCCCAGAACTCTGCATCGCTAGATCTGAGCCCCCGACTGGTATATCGTTCCCATCGTTCGCGTAGGGTCGGATCATCTTCAAAGATTTTTTGGAGAGCCTGCATATCTGCTTGACTCAATGTCCCGCTAAAGTGCTTGACTAAGAAATCTACGAGTATAAATTGGTGATCCATCATGTTGTTCAATTGGCTGTATAAAGAGAAGAGCCACGGGGGGCGCAAAAGGATGGAAGGAAAAAAAATAAAAATTATAAATGCTTGTTATTCAGTTATTAAAAATAACAAGAGGAGGAGTGCTCGTGCATCTAAACGTGATCTGAGAAGCTGTATCGCTCTTTTTTTCTGACTTTTGACGGTGTTGATGGAGATGGTCAGGTTGCCCGCAATTTCTTCGTTTGAGAGTTTGTCGAAGATGGCCATATGCAATACCTGTCTGCAGCCCTGAGGAAGTTGATGAATGGCTTCCATGAGCTGGTCTATGACTTCGGCCTGTATCATGGCATCCATGACTGTCTGCTCTTCGATCATATCTTTGTCAAGCTGATCGACGTATTTACTTTTTATTTTTTCACTGCGGATGTGTTTGAGGCAATTATTTCGGACGGAAACGAAGAGGTAGCTTTTGCGTGCATGTTCTTCCTCAGGCAAGATATTGCGTCCCTCGCAGAGCCCTGCGAAAAAGCTCTGAACAACATCTTCAGCCAAAGCTTCGTCGTGTAGGATATTGTTTGCAAAGAGACAAAGCTGTCGGTAGTATTGCTGAAAAAGAGATTCAATATCGTAAGGTAAAGCTATCTGCAAATTTTCCACCTTGTTTGATGATGTATAAAGAAATTGACATAACAGGAGCTCTGGGAGCACGGGTATAAATATAGGGAAATATGCTCAGGTTTTGGATTTGAGAAAGGCAGCTGTTCTTATATTTCTTCGAAAACGTTTGAGTACCCGCTACTGTTCTGTTGCCGACATCGATCTGTTCCATAGGGAAGAGCCATGATGTGGTAAAGTACCCTTTGTCTATCTGAAAAAGCGGCCTGCTCTTCGTAGATCGGCCGCCTTTTAGCTATCAAAGCTTTTTTTATCGGTATTTGTCTAGTGGCTTACGGGGAGTGCTATTGCAGAGCTTTCTTTTTTTTATTAATTTTTTATGTATAGAGTTAAATTCGTTGTGGTTTTTTGCCTGTATTTTATTAGCTTTATACATTCATTTTTGCTATTTAATTGTTCGCTTGGCCTCCAAATTCGATGTCTCTTGAATAGAAGAATTGAAACTTTTATCCAATTCTATAAATTATATCATAAGTTATTGCTAGTTAATTTTCATAGATAATGAATCATTTCAAGTTACAATCTGCTGTATTCATATTTTTGTGTTGGGTGTTTGTTTACCCTGCAATAGCACAGCAGCAGAGATTTCCGCAAAAAGAAGATTATTTACAGCTGCTGGAGCGTGCGGCAAAGGAAAATAAGCCGATGTTCTTGGTGGTCCATCAACGGGACGATCAGTTTATTCCTTTTAGAGGCTCTGTTTCAAAAAAAGCAAAAGATATGCTCAGTACGCAGTTTGTGTCGGGAATCGTTCAGGTGGATCGGGATGAATTTGACCATCCGTTGCAACGGGCTTTCTATTTGAACAAACCGATGTACCTTGTTACTGATAAAGATGGGATTCCTATTTTACGAATAGACAAGGCGGTTGATGGGGGAGATGAGCTGGAAAGACTCATAGACTCGGCAAATACGCTTGCAAAAGCTGAAACTCTCGGTAAGCTTATAGCAGAATATCGAAAGGGGATGCGTCAACAGTCCTTGTTGAGCAAAATACTTCGCTACAATCAGACATTTGATCAATATACAGACCAGCAGCTATTGAGTGACTATATTGCGCAGCTGACGATAGAGCAATTGAATAATTTTGAGACAGTTATATTTTTATTGAGCTGTGGCCCTGTATATAATAGTAAATCTTATTTACTGGCGCGTACCAATAACAAAATGGTGGATAGCCTCTATTCCTCTTTGCCATTGCCAGTTCGTAAAAAGATAAACAACAGGATTATACAGCGGACATTTCGGGAATCGCTCGACAAGAAAAACTTTTCTTTGGCCCAAGAAGTTGGTTATTTTGCCTATACGACATGGACGCCTAATTATTTGCGTGCATCTAATGCGCAAGCTTTTCATCCCTTGGAGTATAAGCGGCTTATGAAAGATAGCCTTTCTTACATCCAGATGGCGCGGAACTATTACGATCAATCATTTTATCGGGTTGATCCTGATTCATTGTCCCGAATAGATTTTGCGCAAGATCGGCAGATCCAGTTTACACGAAACCGTCTTTTATTGGACAGTGCGCAAAACGCAGAATTCAAATCCCTAGTGGGTAAAGGGCGTAAATATTATCAGGATGACCAGGCAACTAATTTAAATTACGGTGCGCAACAGATCCTGGCTTTTGAAAAGAATAACCCGGAAGTTATATTTGATGCGATCCGTTGGCAAAAGAAAACGATAGATCTCAAACCTGATGTGCCCGCATTCCGTTATACGATGGCTTTATTGTTGTATCGGGTTGGCTTTTATGCCCAGGCAGAAGCAGAACAACAAAAAGCGCTGGAGCTATCGAAGCCCTATAAGTTGTATCACAAAAAAATGCAGAGTGTATTGAAGCAGATAAAGTCCCGGCATTTATGATCAGGGCTAATTTGGAGCAGGCGCTGTATGTAAACGGATAGGAATGGAAAACTGCACGCGCACAGGCATGCCATACTGATAACCCGGAGTCCATTTTTCGGCTTTCTTCAGTACTGCTATACCACTGGCTGCTGTTCCATAGCCGAGGTCATTAATCACTTCAAATTCATTTGCCAGACCATTTTTTTCAATGACAAAACTGATGAGAAGTTGTCCTGATACTTTTGCATTTAAAGCTTCTTTGGGATATTTATAATTCTGGGCAATAAAGATCATGAGGTTTTTTATCCCGCCAGGGTATTCCGGTTGGACATCCCGCTGCGTATAGGGATGCACATTGCCCATACTATCTGTGCTGGTTCCTTTGCTTAATATGCCTTTTTCGTACCATTCCTCAAACTTATTTTTACCCTTTTTTAGAGTACCCTCCCAATGTCCTTGACGTAAACCATCGATATATTGGCCTTTTTCACTATTTATGCTGTCCTTAAATTCAAACTTGCCGTTTCCATTGACAATCTGTTGGCGGCCTGTTGAATCCGCATAATAGATTAGTCGGCTATGCTGGTCCTGAAAAAGAAATTCGTTGGGACTGGCTTCAGAACCGGAGAAAAATCTAATTTCTTTTAAAAGACCATTTTCGTGGTATCTTTTTAACGTATCGCTCAATTTATTGTCTTTATATCCGGCTGATACCGCTAGGTTGCCATTGTTGTGATAACTTTCAATAATGCCTTCCAGATATAATCTTCGTGGGTCAGCTACTTTGGTCCATCCATGTCTTTTTAAATTGCCATTTGGATAGTATTCGTTTAATTCGTGAAGCCCCAGCTCGTTTGTTGATAATCGGATGATGTTGGTGTAAGCTGCCGAATCTTTGATTGCAGTAAAACCACGATTTTTCTTAATGTAGCTGACGATTGTTTCCTGTGCTTTTGAAGGAATCACAAGGGCCGTAAAAAGGAGGAAAATAATGTATTTGTGTATATTTAAGGGATAATAGTGCATAGGATTAGTTTTATTTAATCAAATATATATTTTTTAAGTGAAATAATATTGTTTCATTGTTAGATGAACAACTTTTCGTATCAATCCCAATTTGGAGCTTTCGATTGGTCAATAATAGGGGGCAATCGCTGATAAGAAAAAGATCGGGAGTTATCAAGCTGGGTAATCTACAGAATGACCAAACAATTTTACATCGAATGATGTACCTTAAGAAAAAAGCTATGGATAAATCACCTATGCAGAAGATTGCACGAGTTGGATTAGGAGCCTTTTTGGTTGTAGCCGGTATTGGACATCTGTCCTTCGCCCGCAAGGAATTTCAGGCTCAGGTGCCCGACTGGGTTCCGATCGCTAAAGACGATACAGTTGTATATTCCGGTATTGCGGAAATTGCTTTGGGTGCTGCACTGATTTTCGCGCCTGCTAAACAGCGATCGAACGTTGGAAAAATCGCAGCAGCGTTTTTTGCAGCTGTGTTTCCCGGAAATATTGCCCAATATAAAGACCATCGCGACGGCTTTGGATTGGATACGGATGGAAAGCGCCTTGCCCGTTTATTTTTTCAGCCCATATTGGTTGCTTGGGCTTTGAAAAGTACATGCAAGAGCTGATTGGGTGAAGGCTGGTTGAACAGAAGTTGATACAAAATTGTAAAAAACAAACCATCTGCCTGCGGCTGTTGTCCTATAGGTATCCATGTAAGGAGTAACTTAGTTAAAAGGTCGGGTGTTCCATTTTCATCCGACCTTTTTTATTTTTTTGCGCTATTCTTTTGCTAATTTCCAATCTTTTCTGTTTTTTTATTGCCCATTTAAATAATTATATTCGCATCAAACATATAAAATAACTAACCTATAAAAGTACAGACCAGATGGAAGAAAAGAAATTAAATGAACTGAGCAACGAAGAGCTGTTGGTTCTCAAAAAGAAAGCTAAACCCACGAAAATAATCAATGCATCGATTATTGGCTTTTGTTTGGGGATCGCTGCCTACAGTATATTCGTAGCCGGTTTAACCTGGCCTACAATTTTCCCATTAATATTGGCCATTTTGTTCTTTAAATATTTTGGAAAAAATGAGAAAGCACTGGATGCGGAGCTGAAAGCCCGAAATCTGAAATAGAAAAAGAAAACCATTGCAGCTGCGCTGTTGTTTATTTTAAAAAACAGTTTAAGATGAGAAGGGAACAAATAGAAGCATGGGTAGCGCAAGGTTACAATGTGCTTGAGCACAGGAAGCCCAAAGTTGTACAGGGCGATATCTGGTCGTATCTCAATCAGTGTGATGGCCATGGTACCGATGTATATGCGCTTTCTGAGTTGCAGCAATGGTCGGATAGGGAACTTGCAGAAATGGAACTGAAAAAATACGCTAATCAGTACGGACAGATGGGCGAGAAGCTGTTTCTGCGAAATGATGCAATCCGAAATAAAGAATTTGATAAGTATGAAGCCTTCCTGTTGCTTTTTTTTCCGGACAGTGTCGAAAAAGAGCTGGAAGAAGCACGGTTTTTGGCCGAGCGTGTGAAACGTGTTAGCAAGGAAGAAATGGAAAAATGGACGCTGGCCCACACAATCAATGTGCTGATATCTGATCTTCACTGCTTGGACTATGGATCCATTATGAGCGGGATGGTGATGCCATCCGAAGATGTGGTCACTTATACCGACGACGGGCTCAGTGATACCATTGATTGCCATGTTACGCCGATGGAGTTTTTCGCTCATACCAACCATGACTATTACTGGATCGATCCTGTCATAAGAAAATCCTAATGGAAGCCCTTATTAGAGCCTTTTAGGCTTACTTTTCATGCAGAATAAGGTAAAGCATCCCGATAGTGTTCGGGATGCTTTACTTTTTTGAACTGTTTAAGCTACAATTTCTATCGGATTTCCCTCCGGATCAAGCACGACACTTTCATAATAACCATCCCCCGTAGTACGGGGCTCGCTTTCGACGATATAACCATCCGACCGTAATTGCTCGGTCAACTTATCGACAGCATCCTTTCCACCGACGCTAATGGCCAGATGGGTATAGCCTTTGTTGAGGCTCCTATCAGCCGCGGCAGTAGTAATATCAATACGATTCATAATCTCCAAACGTGCGCCGGATTCGCGGAATTTAAGGAAGTAGGATGAAAACCCCTTCTTCGGGTTATGGTACTTTTCTCCGCTTACAGTACCAAAGTATTTGGCATAAAAAGCACGTGTTTTCTCAAGATCATCGACCCATAGGGCGAGGTGTTCTATTCGCATGTCAAATCTTTTTGTTTAATTATATTGCAATATTGTGCAAATTTGCATAATATTGCAATATAAAAATTATCAGATATGTTGAACGAATCGATATTAAAGGCTAAGGTAGCGACACAGTTCATGTTTTTGGTATGTGGCCTCGCGTTATCAAGCTGGGCACCGATGGTACCTTTTGCCAAGGACCGTCTTGGTCTGAATGACGGAGAACTGGGGCTTTTACTGCTGTGCTTGGGAGGTGGCGCGCTATTAACGATGCCGCTTTCCGGGTTTTTCATCGGGAAAGTTGGGAGCAGACAAGTGATTTTGATTTCAGGTTTGATAGCTGCCGTAGTGCTCCCTGTACTGTTGATGGTAACCAATAGCTATTTGATGGCCTGTGTTCTTTTTATATTTGGCTGCAGTATAGGTGGTATAGATGTGGCCATGAATGCACATGGTGTGCAGGTTCAAAATGCAATAGGTAAACCGATAATGTCATCTTTACATGGACTGTTCAGTGTTGGAGGGCTATTTGGATCGATCGGCTTGGGTTTTCTGATAAAGATGGGGTTAGTTCCTATTTATGCAGCAGTTACCATAGCCATTCTTTTAATACTGCTACTGATCTTACAATATCGAAAGTTGCTGAGCTACCAAAAGGAAAAAGAAATCATTGTCCAGTTTTCTCCTATTGATGAAACTCAGGTCTCAAAAAAAGGATTTCAATGGTTTAGGTGGAGTGTGCTGATACTTGGGCTGATGTGTTTCATTGCCTTTTTGTCTGAGGGAGCGATGTTGGACTGGAGTGCGATTTTCTTGCGGGATCACAAAGGGGTATCTCCTGAGTTTACGGGAATTGGATATGCGGCATTCTCCGTTGCGATGGCGGTCATGAGATTGCAGGGAGACCGATTAGTAAGTAAACTGAATAGTAAGGTTGTGGTGATAGGTGGTAGCTTGTTGGCTTCGTTGGGCATTTTGATCGTCGTGTGTAGTCCTTGGTTATCGCTAACGCTCATTGGATTTGTCCTTTTGGGACTGGGAGCCGCCAATATTGTCCCTGTATTTTTTAGCGAGGGGGGACGGATTGAAGGACTTTCGCCGACGGTAGCCATTCCGGTTATTTCAACAATGGGTTATGCCGGTCAGCTGGCGGGCCCCGCGCTTTTGGGGGCTATTGCGCAGCATTTTTCTTTGATCATTGCTTTCGAAACAATAGCTTTGCTTTTTCTAGTGGTAGCTCTTATCTATAAAATCAGGAAGTAATAGCATGTTAAAAGAAGAACGTTTTGAGATAATCCTCCGCGAATTAGCGGTCCGGAGGAAGGTGAAATTTGAAGAGCTGGCGGTGTTGTTGGCGGTATCGGAAGATACCATCCGCCGCGATATAGACCTTCTCTATCGGAACGGCTTGCTTTCCAAGACCAGAGGTGGTGCTATACTGCGAGAAAAAGATCCACTGACTTTCCAGGATAGGCAATCGTTTCTGACCAAAGAAAAAGATATTATCGCATTAAAAGTACAGCCGTTTCTGAAAGATGGCATGACTCTTTTTGTGGATGGTGGCACCACGACGCGGGCCGTAGTGAATGCTATGCCATTGGATATCCGGATTCGGATGGTTACAAATAATTTTTCCATCGTGCCACTGCTCGAGAAGTTCAAAAATGTGGAACTTATTTTTTTGGGTGGTCATTTTGAACCCGATCTGGCTGTAACTTCAGGCATCACAACCTGTATGGAAGTTGCTAAGTATAATGCCGATATCTTTATCATGGGAACTTGTGCTGTAGATCCTGAGCTCGGTGTTTCGGCGGCGTCAGCTGCAGATGGAGAAACCAAAAAGATGATGGTTCAATGTGCAAAGAAAACAATAGCCTTAGCCAGCCAGAATAAGCTTTATCAAGGTGAACTGTTTAGGGTGTGTCCAATAGATTCGCTCACGGCATTGATCACCGACCTGGACTCAAATGATTCCGAATTGAATCTCTTTAGAAATATGGACCTGCAGATTGTCTAGCCAATTGACAGCGACAAATCTGACGAGATTTGATAGATGATATAAAGCTTCCAAATAATAATATTAAAGTCTTCGCAGGTATTGATGACCTTTGTCTGTTTTAGTCCGGCAATAAAGTGGATAATAATAGGCTTTACTTATATTTCAAGTAATGCTATAATCGATCCTAAATAATGCGCCGCTGTTCGGCAGCAACTGTCAATGTTTGCTGCAGATCCACTACGTCGCCGATGATAATGATAGCAGGATGCCCTATCTGATGCTCCTTGCTTATTCTGACGAGATCCTTGACTTTGCAACGCACCTGTCTTTGTTGCGGCAAGCTCGCATGCTGTATAATTGCTGCGGCTGTTTCTCCTTTGCTGTGCAAAACATAGGTGCGTGCTATTTCATCGAGCTTACGCATTCCCATATAGATGACTACAGTAGATCTGCTCTGAACTGCCAGGGCCAGATCGGCAGATAGGGATCCGTCCTTTTTCATACCTGTTAATGCCCATACGCCTTCACTTACACCACGATGTGTCAGCGGAATATCATTGAGGCCGGCGCCTTGCATGCTGCTGATGCCCGGAATGTAGGTCATGTTAATTGATCTGTTTTGTACGGTAAGCCATTCTTCAAAGCCGCGCCCAAAAAGATAGGGATCGCCACCTTTAAGCCGTACCACTCTTTCGTATCTTTCGCAATAGTGAAGGATGAGCCTATTGATTTCTTCCTGGGGCACGTATTTTCCGTAAGGATGCTTGCCGACATAGTGTTTTAAACAGTTTTTATCTGCTATTTGAAGGATTTCTTTATTAATTAAGTTGTCATATAAGATCACTTGTGCATTTTCTATTGCTTTATATGCTTTCAGGGTGAGTAATTCGGGGTCTCCAGGGCCAGATCCTACAATAAATAACGATGTTGTGCTTAATTTTTTCATGTTATTGTTGTTTTTGTTGTTGAATTATATGTAAATCTATTAAAAAATCTGATATAAATCATAAAAAATACAATTATTTATAGTTTTTTATTGAAAAAATATTACTAAAATCATATTTATTTTGATTTTTTAATTTTTTATTACATAAATTAGTGTTGTTAAAATATTAAATTGAATTTTTATCATAAAAAATAGCAGTTATGGAAAGAAAAAAGGTTGTTGTCGTTGGTAATGGTATGGTCGGTAATAAGTTTTGTGAAAAATTAAAGCAGAAAATAAACGATCTGGAAATAATTGTGTTTTCAGAAGAGCCGATACGAGCTTATGATCGTGTTCATTTGACAGATTACTTCAAAATTTCGTCTATTGACGAGCTTTTCTTGTTAAAAAATGAGTGGTATTTGGAAAATAATGTAAAAATTCATTTAGATGATCCAATTGTTGCTGTAAATCTATTAAAAAAAGAAGTGGAATCTCAAAAAGGTATCACAGTCAATTATGACTATCTGGTTTTTGCGACTGGTTCTGCTCCTTTTGTTCCACCAATTCCGGGCATTGAAAAGGAAGGGGTATTTCTATATCGTACCATCGAAGATCTGGATCTGATCAAAGCTTATGCGGCAAAAGCGAAGCGTGGTACAGTAATGGGCGGTGGACTTTTGGGACTCGAAGCTGCGAAAGCAATGGTGGATCTTGGTCTGGAAGAGACTGCCGTGATCGAATTTGCCCAACGCCTGATGCCGCGTCAGATTGATGATAGCGCCAGTATGTTGTTGCAAAACAAGTTGTCAGAACTAGGCTTGACCTGTTTATTGCAAAAGTCGACAAGCCAATTGTTGGGGGATGATCGCCTGACGGGGATTGCTTTTCAGGATGGTTCGTCGATAGAGACGGATTTATTGGTGATTTCAGCAGGTATACGTCCCCGTGATGAGCTGGCCAAGAAAATTGGACTGGATGTTGGTGAAAGGGGCGGAATATTGGTTAATGCGCAGATGCAGACTTCTGATCCTGTAGTTTATGCTATCGGTGAGTGTGCCTTAGTGAATGATATGATCTATGGTCTGGTAGCACCGGGCTATGAAATGGCTGAAATTGCGGCATCTCATATTGTGGGGGAAGAGAAATCCTTTAAGGGATTTGACATGAGCACCAAACTGAAACTGATGGGAGTTGATGTGGCTAGTTTTGGAGACGCTTTTATCAGCGAGCCTTATGCACGCACGATCTTATTGGAGGATCGTAATAAAGGTATTTATAAACGATTGAACGTAAGTAAAGATGGAACGCGTCTGCTGGGTGGGATACTTGTCGGGGAAGCGGCAAGTTACAACATGTTGCTTCAGATGGTTAATAATAGCCTGCCGTTGGCGGAACACCCTGAACTCCTTCTTTTTGGCCAGCAGAGCGAAAGTAAGTCGGCTTCTGCTGGTCTGGAGGTTCTTCCTGATGCGGCATTGATTTGCAGTTGCGAAGGTGTCACTAAAGCACAGATCTGTGATGCTGTGATAACTGGTCATTGTGAAAATGCAGATGCGGTAAAGAAATGTACCAAGGCTGGATCGGGATGTGGCGGCTGCGTGCCGATGGTCAAGGACCTGGTCAATTATACGATGAAACAGCAAGGAAAATATATCCGGAGTACCATCTGTGAACATTTCGATCTGAGCCGCCAGGAACTATATGACCTGATCAAGATCCATGAGCTGAAAAGTTACGATCATGTATTGGATGCGCTAGGCCGCGGACATGGCTGCGAAGTCTGTAAACCGTTGGTGTCTTCCTTGCTAGCGAGCCTTTGGAACGAGATGATTCTTGGCAAGGGTAATGATGTGGCTCAGGATAGTAATGACCGTTATTTGGCCAATATACAGAAGGGCGGGACCTATTCAGTTGTTCCGCGCATTCCGGGAGGTGAAATTACCCCAGATAAACTGATTGTTATCGGGGAAGTCGCTAAGAAGTACAGCCTATATACAAAAATTACGGGCGGACAGCGCATTGACCTATTTGGTGCACATCTCAATGATCTGCCGTTTATCTGGGAAGAACTTATTGCTGCCGGCTTTGAAAGCGGACATGCTTATGGCAAGGCACTACGGACTGTTAAAAGCTGTGTGGGCAGTACCTGGTGTCGGTTTGGGCTGCACGATAGTGTTTCTTTTGCGATACGGATAGAGGAACGTTACCGTGGTCTTCGTGCTCCACATAAGATAAAGTCGGCTGTTAGTGGTTGTATCCGCGAATGTGCCGAGGCGCAGAGTAAGGATTTTGGAATTATTGCGACGGAAAAAGGCTGGAACCTCTATGTGTGCGGTAATGGCGGAAGTAAGCCGCAGCATGCTTTGCTGCTTGCATCGGATATCGATAGTGAAACCTGTATCCGTTACATTGACCGTTTCCTGATGTTTTATATTCGCACTGCCGATCCGCTGACCCGGACTGCTACCTGGCTTAATAAAATGGAAGGCGGAATAGATTATTTAAGGAATGTCGTGGTAGAGGATGGCCTGGGTATGGGGGAGGCCTGGGAGCAGGATATGCAGCTGCTTGTCGATAGTTATCGCTGTGAATGGAAAGTAGCCGTAGAGAATCCGGAAATTCGCAAACGCTTTGTTCACTTTGTAAATGCACCCGAAGAGAAGGATGAAACTGTTCGCTTTGACAGCTTTCGCGGACAGAAAAAAGCTGCTGATTGGAACTTCAGTACTTATTAAATATAAAATCGCTAAACCTTTTAATTGAAATCATATGAATACGCAAATTGACATGAAATGGCTGAAGGCTTGTCGGATAGAAGATGCTATTGAAAATGGTGGAGTCTGTCTTAAATTGAATAACGAACAGGTGGCGCTGTTTTATTTCGCCCGCCGCAATGAGTGGTATGCCACACAAAATGAATGTCCGCACAAACGGCAGATGATTTTAAGCCGCGGCATGCTGGGCTCTTTGGGTGAAACGCCTAAAGTCGCCTGTCCGTTCCATAAGAAAACCTTTGCGTTGGATACAGGTGAATGTCTTTCGGGTGATGAATGTGCCATTAAGACTTATCCTGTGAAGGTGGAAAACGGAAGTATTTTTATTGGGATGACTGCTTAGGAGAAATAAAAATAATTGAATCTAAAACCTTTTAAAACAAAAATACAATGGATTATATTAGCCCTAAAGAGGTAGCTGGTGCCATGATGAACACCGCTATCTACAAATCTTCGCTTCCTGTCAAAGATCTACTGATACGGGGAGCATTGTCAGGTGCCTTATTGGCAATTTCTGTTACACTCGCACTTTTGGCCACTTCGCAGACTGGATTGGGATTGGTCGGTGCATTCGTTTTTCCTGTAGGGTTTGTTATTATCGTCATCCTCGGTTTGGAATTGGTGACAGGCAGCTTCTCTCTCGTGCCTTTAGCCTGGTTTGAGGGTAAAATCAATTTTAAGGCTATGGCCAATAATTTATTCTGGGTTTTTCTAGGCAACTTGCTTGGGAGTGTCCTGTTTGCGATTTTATTTTGGGCAGCTAGTACAGAAACTGGACATTCGAGCCAGCTCGGAAACATCGAACAGAGCCTGATCCTGATCAGCGAAAAGAAAACGCTCGGATACAGCGCCCATGGTGCAGCAGGCTTGTTTTCGGCCTTTGTTAAAGCTATTTTGTGTAATTGGATGGTCTGTATGGGGGTGGTGATGTCCATGACTTCTAAGTCTACTCTTGGCAAAATACTGGCTGCAGGTATTCCGATCTTTATATTCTTTGCATTAGGCTATGAGCACGCAGTGGTCAATATGTTTGTGATTCCTGCCGGGATGATGTTCGGTGCAAAAGTGACTATCTCCGACTGGTGGCTGTGCAATCAGCTGATTGTAACAGCTGGAAATATTGTCGGCGGATTGCTGTTTACAGGGATGGCTATCTATTATACCTATCATCAAAAAGAGAAAGTGTCGACTTCACAAAACTAGATTTTTATGCATCAGATAAAACAATTATTCATGTTATTTCTATTGCTAGCTATTAGCATGGAGTCTTACAGTCAGGAAAAAACAGTCAAAGGGAGTTTGTTTGAGGGAATTGCCGTGGCAGGATATGCTGATCATGGTGCTTATATCAATTGTACTGGACCAGCGGTGAAATATATATTCAGCCCGAAAAGTTGCCTGTTGTTGGGTTTATTGCCGAGTTTAAAACTTAAAGAAGATAAGGTTGAAACAGGGAAGCCAAAGAATTCCTGGGTCACCCCGTCTCTAGGCTTTGGTCTGACGGCCGTATTCCGGCATATTGCTATTCAGCTGCCCGCATTTTACGCGGCGAAAACGGGTACTGCTGATGGCAAGTGGCGTTTGGGGGTCGGTTTAGGCTATAAATTTTAGTGTGATGTATTTTTAGGGAAGTATATGGATTGGGGAGTCGTTAGCCGTCTTAGACTGTTTCACTCCCCATATTTTCTTCCGAAAGATCATGCAAAAGCTGGAAGTTTTTAATAAAGATATTTTTTTTGTCCATCGCTATCGCCTCTAGATCGATAAGTTCACCTAGCATGCGGTAGACGGTCTCGTAAGTAGTACCTACATAGGATGAAAGATCTTTTTTACTCAAGGTGAGACCGATATATCCGTCCATGTTTTCCTCGCCAAAAATACGGTAGAGTAACAATAAGCTCCAAGCAAGCCGGTTTTTAACAGGAAGCTGTGTCAGGTTGGTCATTTTTTGCTCAGAAAGATGTAGTTCGTCGGCAAAAAATAACATCAGCCGATAGCTCAATTCGGGATTTATGCGCAGTGTGGACAGAAAAAATGGCAGTTCCACGAAGCAGAGCTGCGTGACATCCAAGGTAGTTGCCGAAATGGGATAGACGGTTTGTTCAGTACTGATACCGCGATGGCCTACGATATCTCCCTTTTTTGCAAAACGAACAATGGTTTCCTTATCCCCAAGATTGCGGTGAACTTTGACAAGTCCAGACTGGACAAAATAAATACCCCGAACCGATTGCCCTTCAGTAATAAACTGCTCGCCTTTTTTCAATCTGATATTTGTTCGGTGCAGGTCGATTTGCCCAAGCCAGTCTTGTAGGACATAACGGCACATAAGGCAGGAGTGGTCGCAGGTATTTACTTTTTTCGATTTCATGAAGGCCTGATTCGTATAACGGACGGTGTGTTATCTGTCCAAAGTTATTATCTATTCGTTTAAATTCCTATTTTATCTTTTATAAAAACAGTATATCTTTTGTTTTTAACTTATTAATGTGTGGAACTGGATGAAATTTTGCATCTCCATTATGGTTGGCATCTTGTTGATGCTGTCATTTGAAATCAACATTTATTGTTTTCTTCGGTTTAGTGTAAAGACCAATAGTACTATGAAGCTAAGGACTTATTTAATTTTTGTTGCTTTTTATTGTCTGTTGACGCTGTTTTTATCCTGTGGTTCCAAAGAGAAACAGCGGGAAAAGGAATTACGGATTTTGTTCAGTCGGGAATTCGTTGATGAGCAGTATGGTCAAGAAAGATACTTGAGTGATTCTTATAGAAATCATGTGGTTGATTTTTTTGCGGCTAAGAATGATACAGTTCCATTAGTGAAATGGGATATTCTTCTTGATGAAATGGATAAATTAAAGCGGTATAAACCTGAAATGAATGATATAGGGCATAAACATAATTATTGCTCGAATCTAGAGATTGAGTTTTTTGATCATGAGAAATCCTTATGTCAATTATGTTTGAATCCAGATAATAGAACTTTAAGGCTGAATTATTTGGTGTATGAGGCTTCTCCTGAATTGATTTCTTTTTTTTGTAATTACATTTCGGCAGATTCGGCAGCTCTGGCTTTGAGTGGAAAAAGCAATTATGTGAAAAAAGTAATGTTTAATAACAGGAGCGTAAAGTGAACGCGGTCAACAAAAATCGATGGATTCGTGGAGATCTAATTGCTTAAAAAATAGAATGTTATATAGTTATGGTGAAAAGAAAAGAGATAAAGATTTTACAACTGTTTACTGTTATTTTTTGTGTGTTTTTCTTGAGTTGTAGCCATCATATCGAAAAAAAGCTAGAAGCAGTAATCGATGACCCCAAAGATCTGGAACTGCCTCGGAAAGTAGCTGATTCGCTTTGGCGTCGAGCAATTAATGCAGGGGATTTCAAGGCTTATAATGAAGTGTCAAATAATTATTTGCTTATCTTAAAAATACCTGAGTTGTATTATTATGCACAATTGATGGCAAATAGACACCAGTGCCCGGAAGCTTACCTAGATCTCTATGATATGTTTTCATGGGAAGGAACAATGAATGGTATCGAGCTTGCAGGCAGGGATAGTCTTTCTCGAAATCAAGCCCTGTTTTATCTCCTTAGGGCTTATGAACTCGGCGAGGAAGATGCGCTTTCTTATGTTCATAAAGAGTTTGGACATCGTGTTCGACCTCCAAAATCGATTACCTATTTAAAGAAAATTCAAAAATTCTACGAAGAAAAAAAATGAAGGCGATGAGTTTCTGTTAGTCCACCTTAAACCGTTTGGGATACTCGCCTGTGGTATCTAGGCTAAAAAAATCATCTCAATATCATATTTCTGTTCAAGGGCCCTAAACTCATCTGCCGATAACGGGGATTGTAGATCGGTATACAGTTCAGGTCTTAGATTTTGGATATAACTGTCTAATGTCGCTAGCGTCTGTTGCATAATCGTCGATTTTTGATGCATGCATAAAGTTAGTCATAATTGGCTGAGTATGCGAATTATCATGTGCGCTTAGGGTCGTAAGAAAAGTTAAAAATGTTAATAATTATTTAATGGGAATTAGTGTAAATTTATGTCAGCATAAAGCTGTAGCTATGTTCATCCTTGGATAAAACGATAGCGGATGTTCAAGTGTTATTTATGCAGTTGTCGTTTTTATAATTTACTTAATACGGATGAAAAAGATCGAACTAGTCCCACTTGTTGGGATTCAAATTGAAGGTATTGGTCAGGTTAATCTCGGTGCGGGCTATGCTGAAGTTCAAAGTGTACTTGGTGCTCCTTCAGATGCGCTGGACGACCAATATTATTATGATGAACTCGAATTGAGACTTGATTTTAATGATCAGGGAACATTGGAATTTATAGAAAGCATCAATGGACCCTATCCAGAAAAAACTGAAATCAGTATCTATGGTGTTAATCCGTTTCAGGTCGAAGCGACCGAACTTGTAAGCATCCTGCGTGATAAAAACGCGGGTGAGGTTGATGATGCCGAAGCGGGATATTGCTATACATTTTTAAATAGCTCTGTTGGTGTCTGGAGACAGATTACTGAAGAGGATGTTCAGGAGGAGATTGAGGAAATCAAAGCCGATGGCGAATACGAAGACAATGCGGATATGCTGCTGGAGGACCTTAAAAAGTCAAAGTTCTTTTGGACGATTGGCATTGGCGTAGCGGGATATTACGCGGAATAAAGTAAGACGTGGAGCAGCTCAGTGCAGGTACCTACTACGGTGCTATAAATAGGAAATTTAATTCCAATGAACTACTTGTTTCAGATGCTATTTATACACTGGAAAAAGTGGACTGGCATTACCATGAAAACCCTTATTTCACGTTTATTTTGGAAGGGAATTTGCTCGAGGGGAGCAAAAAAGGGATTCATCATTGTAGTGCTGGGGACCTGCTTTTTCATAATTGGCAAGACCCTCACTACAATAGAAAACCAGATGGGTGTACCCGGGGTTTTCATATTGAACTAAGTCCACACTGGCACTGGAACGAGATGGCGGCGCTGCATCTGCTGGAAGGCAATATGGATATTCATCTGCCAGAGGTAAGGCTGCTCTTCCATAAACTCTTTTGGGAATCTTTTGATCAGGATAATAGTTCGGGACTTGCAATGGACAGTTTGTTGTTACATGTGTTTTCTTTGTTGCATCGCGATCGGATAGTGAGCGAACGTAAAATTCCGCAATGGGTTTATACGTTGCGTGATTATTTGAGGGCGAATTTTAGCAGTGAGCTGAATCTGACGACTATCTCCCATACTGTCGATCTACATCCCGTTTATCTGTCCCGTGAATTTTCCCGGTATTTTGGTGTAACGATGGGTGATTATATCCGCAAATTGAAAGTGGAAAATGCGGTGCTGCTGCTGCGTGAACCGACTTTTTCGCTAACCGAAATAGGCTATCAATCAGGTTTTGCGGATCAAAGTCATTTTATACGTTGTTTTAAAAGTTTGTTTGGGTCCACACCTGGGGAATATCGCAACAAGATAAACGCTTAAAAAGTTAATTTCATTCTATTTTATTCATTTGGCTAATGCTATTTTTACACAAATAGACTGGAAAAAGCCTTATGAAATATCTTGCTTTATTTTTTTTATTCTGTTATCCGCTGTTAATCAATGCGCAACAACAATCGAAGCGGGATACTTTACAGGTTCACTTTGATCAGGAAATGCCTGGTGAAATTTTGTTCACAAGCTCGCGGGAGCGGTTGCAAAAAGAAGAGTTTATGCCTAATTATGTGCTCTCACCGAAAAGTGATCTGTTTTTTGCTATCAAACTTCAAAAGCCATTGCTCTATTATCAAAAGATCCTAGCGCCGAAGCTTACGGAGACCGAACTTTTTCAACAGGGTAATTTTCAGTTTACGTTATGGATAGATGGAAAAGTAATTTACAGAAGCAATTTATCTCCTGGCGCACCTCAGCAGGAGATACAGCAACAGGAGACGATCTTGAAACGTCCCCTGATCGATCAAATCAATGGACAGGGATCCTGGTCTGAATCGTTCTGGAATCGTTTTCTTTTTAATGGTGGTGAAAAGGCGTTAACGGATGGAAAACATCATCTTAAGATGGAAATCAGACCTTACGTAAATACTGATAATCTGGTTGTTGGTGGTATCATTGCAAGTGGTGAACTGCAGCTTTCTGTCAGCATGAACCCGGATATAAATCCGGATAAATATAGGCTACAGTTGCCGGAGTCTTATCCTGGGTTGAATTTATCAAAAGCAAAGTTTGACCGCCGTAGGATGCAGCAGCTAAAAGGAAAGATTGAAGAGGGGATTTTTAAAAAGGTAAACGGAATTGTGGTATTGGAACATGGAAATCTGTTGATAGAAGAATATTTCAATGGTGAAAATAGGGATAGCCTACATGATCCCCGGTCCGTCGGCAAAACCTTTGCATCGACTTTAACCGGGATGGCCATTGCGGACGGCTTTGTCAAGGATGAATATCAAACACTGGATCAATGCTATGATTTTACAAAATATCAACATCCTGATCCAGGTAAAAATAAAACAACCATTCGTGAATTGTTGACCATGAGTGCTGGCTTTGATGGTAACGATGAAGATCCCAATAGCCCCGGTAATGAGGAAAATATGTATCCCACAACAAATTGGGTAGACTTTACCTTAGATCTTCCTTTTCGAAAATCTCTGCAGCGACAATGGCATTATTTTACCGCCGGAGTCGTTGTATTGGGAGATCTGCTCCATAAACAAGTAGAAGGTGGATTGGAATCCTATGCAGACAAAAGACTGTTTGTTCCATTGGGAATACGGAAATACCGCTGGGAACACACCCCGCAAGGACTGCCAAATACTGCTGGTGGTATTCGTATGAATGCACTTGATTTTGCGAAGTACGGCCAGCTCTATAAGAACGGTGGGCGCTGGAATGGTAAGCAGATCCTTCCGCAAGCCTGGGTTCAAAAGAGCCTTTCGAAACAACTTATGATTCCTGAAAGGGAGAAAGAATATTATGGTTATCTGTTTTGGAACAAGTGCTTTAATGTTGGAAATAAGGCGTATGAAGCATATTATTGTGCTGGCAATGGCGGGAATTACATTATTGTTATGAACGACATTCCATATGTGATCGTTATTACAGCCAGCGCCTATGGTCAAGCTTATGCGCATAGGCAGGTCGACCGGATCGTCAGCGAATTTTTGCTTCCAGCCTTAATTAATGCTGGTAATTGATCGCTTTAAAAAGTAGTTTTTTACTGAAACAGTTGCCTAAATTCCATGGGACTTTGTTGAGTATTCTTTTTGAAGACCTTACTGAACGACTGTGGATGTTCGAACCCTAGTTCATAGGCGATCTCGCTGATGGAGAGGGAGCTCGTGCTTAATCTTAATTTGGCATACTCGATCATTTTATGCTGAATATGCTGCTGGGTGTTTTGTTGTGTGTAGATACGCAGCAAACTGCCCAGGTAGTTTGGTGATAAATTGAGCTGCTGCGCCAGAAAGCTGACTGTCGGTACACCATGCTCCAAAAGTATATGTTGCTGAAACTGTGTTGACAGTAACTGCTCAAATTTGGTGACCAGCTCTTGAGTCGATCGTTTGCGGGTGATAAATTGACGTTCGTAAAATCGTTCGGCGTAAATCAACAAGCGCTCAATCTGTTTGAGAATGAGTTCACGACTAAATTTATCGATATTAGACTGATATTCTTTTTCGATATTCTGCAGAATATCGACAATGATAGCTTCTTCTTTGTCTGAAAGAAAAAGCGCTTCATTGACCTGATATTGGAAAAAATCGTAGGAGTGAATATGTTTTGCCAATTCGCTGTTCCAGAGAAAATCGGGATGGATCAACAAAATCCAGCCGCTGGGTTGTGCCTGCACTTCCTGGTTGATCTCCACTTTTAGAAATTGTAAGGGCGATATAAAGGTGAGTATACCTGAATCGAAGTCATAATGCTGCTGTCCATAATTGAACCGGGCATTTACATTTCGCTTTAAACCGATCGAATAAAAATGTTGTATCCAATTCAATTTGCTGTCATTAATGGGATAATGTACTTGACTATAATCAACCAAGCTGATCAATGGATGTTCGGGCTTAGATAGTCCGCAAAAGCTGTGGAATTCCGAAAGGGAATGAAAGCGAAATGTATTCTCCATGTTGTAAATTTACTGAATTTCTAATTTGATTGTTGTGAAATATCCTTGGAAGCTCCTTACACTGAATTAAGCTATTATACGGATTGCTCAAAACCGGTTGATACCGTATAGCTCTTCCATTTTTCGAGTTCAGCGGTCAGCATATTGATCTTATTTTTCGCCAGCTCATAGGCATCTTCGCCCATTAAAAAATGGACTGGAGGCTGCTCCAATGTACTCAGTTCGATTAATAAGGTTGCTGCTTTCTGGGGATCGTTTGCCTGATTCCCGTGGATCTGATGCAGATGGGTAGCTTCGTTTTCTCGGGCAGTTACATAAGCTGCAATCGGATTAGCTGCGGTATGTAGGGACCCTTCAGATAAAAAATCAGTTCTGAAGTAACCCGGATACACCAAGGTCGTGTGTACACCAAAAGGTTCCATTTCGACAGCGAGAGCTTCAGTAAAGCCTGCAACAGCAAATTTGGTGGAGCAATAAACACCAAAGGCTGGGTAATTTCCTGCAAGTCCACCGATAGATGCGATATTGAAAATATGTCCCGATTGTTGGCGTCGCATATGGGGGGCGATATGCCGGATGGCATTAAGTGATCCAAAGACATTCACTTCGAAGTTGCGACGTGCTTCCAGGTCACTGAGCTCCTCTAGGGTTCCAGTTTGGCCATATCCGGCATTGTTGACCAGTACATCAATTCGTCCAAAATAATCAATGGCCGAGAGTACAGCGCGGGCAACGTCGCTGTCATCGGTAATGTCGACTTCAAGCGGCAGAAAATTTTCCTGATCGCCGATTTCATCTTCCAGCGCCTGTTTTGTTCGTGATGTGGCAACTACAGAATAATCTTGGGCGAGCAGCTCTTTAACGAGGTTGAGACCAAGCCCTTTGGAGGCACCAGTGACGAACCATACTTTTTGTGATTTCATGTGTTTCTGTTTTAAATAAATTGATGATACAAAGGTGGCCAATCCACCGATTTTGGATGTAGGCAGATCAACGGATCTTGTAGTCAGATCGTGGATTATCATCCTTTCAACGACTGAATTTGCCGGTTCGACGAAATCTATACAGCAAAAAAAAAATATTGGGTAATTTTAAATGAAGGAAGACTAATAGCGCTTTTTCATTAAATCAATATGTTATGAAAACCAATAGCCTGATTGCCCAGAAAAAAGGATCGACCGTCTCGATGAATGGTAAAGTTTCCTGCTTAACAACTATAATTTTAAAAAAAATAGTAGATCAGTTATGAGCAAAAGAACCCAAAAAACTAATAGTATGAATTTATTTTCAACAATAAGACTACGCGATCTTACCTTAAAAAACAGGATTGTGGTATCGCCTATGCAACAGTATAGTGCGACTGAAGGTATACCAGGAGATTGGCATCTTGTCCACTTGGGCAGCCGCGCGATTGGTGGAGCAGGATTGCTACTCACTGAATGTACTGCTGTCTCGCCCCAAGGAATGGCGACGTTAAGTGATGTCGGTATTTGGAATGCGGTACAGCAGGAAAGCTGGAAAGCTATTGTAGATTTTGTGCATCTACAGGGCGCTAAAATAGGGATACAGTTATGGCACGCGGGCGGAAAAGGAAGCCTAAAGCACCCAAAGGAACGGATGCTGCCTTTGGCTGTTTCAGAAGGGGGATGGCAGTTGAAATCATCATCAGCGACAATGATCAATCAAGTCGTTCCTAAGGCATTGACACGCGATGAGATCACTGAAATAAAGCAACAATTTGTCGAAGCAGCAATTCGCGCTGTCGGTGCTGGATTCGATACAATTGAGCTGCATGCGGGACACGGTTATCTATTTCATCAATTTTATTCAGCTGTTATTAACAAAAGAGCGGATGAGTATGGTGGGTCTCTGTCTAATCGCATACGGTTCCTTATCGAAACGGTTGACTTGGTACGAGGGGTAATTCCTGAAGGAATGCCGCTGCTGGTACGCATATCTGCAGTTGATTATCTTGATACCGCCGATGCCTGGACCTTGGAGGATAGCCTGATATTAGCCCAGGTACTGAAACAACATGGCGTGGATCTGATTACGGCCTCCGGCGGCGGATTTGCAAACGTAAGCAAAAATCGCGTATTCCCGGGGTACCAAGTTCCCTTTGCAGAGGCAATCAAAAATCATACAGGGATTTTAGTCGGTGCTGTAGGAATGATCAATGAACCTGAGCAGGCCAATGCTATCATTACCGACGGTTTGGCCGATCTTATACTAATTGCTCGTGAGCACCTTCGGGATCCTTATTTTTCCTTACATGCAGCAAAAATACTCGGAGAGGAAATAGCAATACCCTGGCAATACCAACGTGCATTTTAATTTCATCTGATCCTATGGAAAACCAAGGCGCTTCCGCTGTAATCACACATCATATTCTGGATGATAAAATCTATGAATATGAAAAATGGCTTGAAGAGATTATGCCATTAACTAGACATGCAAAGGGCTTTATTGATCTTCAGATCGTAAGGCCTATTCCTCAATTGACTTTTGTATATACGATCATTATTCGTTTTGACACGGTCGACCATCTCAAAATTTGGCTAGAATCGACGGAGCGAAAGCGCTGGATTGAAAAGGTTGAGCCACTATTTCGTCGCCACGATCACTATCAGATCCAGTCGGGTTTGGATTTTCTTTTTGAAGTCCCAGAGAATAGTGCAAAAATCCCTCCTCGCTGGAAACAATATCTTGTCACTTGGTCTGCTATTTATCCATTATCTATTTGTATACCCATGTTACTCGTGCCATTATTGCGCGCTTTAAATTTTCCCTTCAATCACTTTTCGGATGCACTCTTGATTTCTGGTACGATTGTGTTTTTGATGGTCTATGTTGTCATGCCAAAGTATACTAAGCTGATTCGTAAATGGCTAAATAAATAGTCTAAAGTTGGCTGTGTTGAACGATAATTTCTGCCTTTTCGAGGAATCCTGAATCTAAGAAATTTATGATGTATGAGGGGATGCCTTAAAATGATTTTTAGATCGGAAATTCATTCCTTGAGGAACTTCCGGAAAGTCAGATCTTTATCAAACCTGAAACTAAATAAAACAAATTTAACTGTTCACACCTTTATACTATGGTGGTACAGATCTATTTGTAAATGTATAAACAGGCAGACTGGAATGCCAATATTGCTTACACTTTAAAGATATTAGTATGTTACAAAAAAATGATGTTGCCCCTGATTTTACCTTGTATGCGACCCCCGATCAAAAAATTAGCTTATCAGAATTCAAGGGACAGAATGTGATCTTGGCATTTTACCCTGCAGATTGGAGTCCGGTATGTAGCGATCAGATGGCACTATATAATGAAATGCTCAAGTATTTTAAGAAATATGATGCCGAAATTATGGGTATTTCCGTTGACAGCAAATGGTGTCATTTGGCGTTCGCTCAGTCCCGAAAACTACATTTTCCACTTCTAGCCGATTTTGAAGCGAAAGGAGAGGTCGCCAAAAAATATGGTGTTTACGATGAAGAGGAAGGTGAGTGCAAGCGCGCACTCTTTGTGATTGATAAGGAAGGGGTTATCGCTTGGAGTTATCTATCTCCGACGGCGGTCAATCCAGGTGCAGACGGTATTATCGAAGCATTGGAGAATCTTAAATCAAAATAATTATGTCATTGAAACCGAAGGTCAGCAAAGCTGACCATATATTGGGAAATGGCCAGGCCGATCTGACCATTGTTGAATATGGGGATTATCAATGTCCACATTGCGGTGCAGCCCATCCCATAATAAAAGAAATGATGGCCGAACTGGGAAGCCAGATCAAGTTTGTATTCCGCAATTTCCCACTTTCGGAAATGCATCCTTATGCTCAACCCGCAGCATTAGCGGCGGAGGCGGCGGCCTTGCAGGGAAAATTTTGGGAGATGCATGATGCCATTTTTGAAAACCAGAACTTGTTAAGTGCGAGATTACTGTTGGATATCGCCGAGCAACTGGATTTGGATATGTCGAAGTTCAAATCTGATATGCAGGACGAGGCGTTACAGGATCGGGTAGATGGCGATTTTGAAAGTGGTATGCTGAGTGGCGTTAATGGGACACCGACATTTTTTGTCAATGGACAGAAATTTGACGGTGGCGCGGAAGATCTGGTTCAAATATTAGGTGAAAACTGAATATATGATTACTATTTAAAAACAGGTGCGCACACGGCGAGAAGCCTTTTGCAGGAAAATAGAACCTATCGTAAAAAAAGAATGAATCTGTTGTATAAATAACGAAATATCGTTGTTTATAAATTTACTTTTTATTTTATAATATGCTTAAATACAGTTATGTATGTTTGTTGGACTATAAATTGCAATCCAATTAACATATCATGTAAATAATAAAATTCTTAAACTAATCATCATGGCAACATTCAAAGTTCAAGACGGAACAGAAATTTATTACAAAGACTGGGGAACAGGACAACCGATCGTATTTCATCATGGTTGGCCTCTATCCAGCGACGATTGGGACGCGCAGCTGATGTACTTCCTCGAAAAAGGGTACCGTGTGATCGCACACGATCGCCGGGGTCATGGTCGCTCGACACAGACGGCGACAGGAAATGAGATGGATACCTATGCGTCGGATATTGCACAATTGGTAGAAGCATTGGACTTAAAAGATGCCATCCATATTGGCCACTCAACAGGTGGCGGCGAGGTTGTTCGCTACATAACCAATCATGGTACTTCTCGGGTGTCAAAAGCTGTATTGATCAGTGCGGTTACCCCCACAATGGCTAAGAGTGCAACAAACCCCGATGGCGTACCTATGGAGGTCTTTGACGAAATAAGATTGAATACTGCAACACGTAGACAACAGTATTTTCAGGATTTTACCCTCGCTTTTTATGGTTATAACCGCGATGGAGCAAATGTACAACAAGGCGTGATGGATAATTGGTGGCGGCAAGGAATGATGGGCGGTATTAAGGCTCACTATGATTGTATCAAAGCTTTCTCTGAAACTGATTTTACGGAAGAACTTAAAAAAGTCGAGATTCCTGTCTTAGTATTGCATGGTGAAGATGATCAGATCGTACCGATTGATATAACGGGTAGAAGAGCTGCTGAGTTGGTCCAAAATGGCACTTTAATTACCTATCCTGGCTTTCCGCATGGAATGCCTACTACAGAAGCGGATACCATCAATAAGGATATTTTGGATTTTATCGAGAAATAAGATTTCTGTTGATCTAAAAATAGTTTTTAAATAGTTGTATAAGCCATTTCCATAAACGGGAATGGCTTTTTTCATTTTATTCCTTGGAGTAAGAAAACTTTTTGCCAATGCCCAGCTTTTTCATTTTGGATTGAAGCGTTGTGGCTGGAATACCGAGTATGGTCGCCGCCCCATTTGGGCCAGAAATACGCGCTTTACAGTTGTGCAATACCCAAAGAATATATTCTTTTTCAAAGTTTGCCAGGGTTTGTAGACGGAAATCCGGAACCTTGCTTTCTCCTACAAAATCAGCGTCAGGCAATAGCGCAATTTTTTTTATAGTTGAATCTTCAGTCAATAGAATCGAACGTGCAATAACATGTTCAAGTTCACGAATATTGCCAGGCCAAGAATGTAGATGGAGGCGTTGCAATACCTTTTTACTCATTTGCTTAGGTGGTTTTTCTCCGGCATGTTTTAAGAGGAAGTGTTGGATTAAATGAGGGATATCTTCCCGTCGTTCACGAAGGGATGGAAGGGTAATTGGAAATGCACTGATCCGGTAATATAGATCGGATCGAAAGTTGCCGGCCTTCACTTCAGCTTGTAAGTCCTTGTGTGTGGCACAGATTATACGGACATCGATAGGAATATTTTTATTTCCTCCCACGCGCTCAATTTCTTTTTCCTGCAACACACGGAGAAGTTTTGTCTGGAGTGTTAAAGGGAGATCCCCAATCTCGTCCAAAAAAAGTGTTCCGCCGTGGGCTTGTTCGAACTTGCCGATTTTACGCTTTACAGCACCGCTGAAACTACCTTTTTCATGTCCAAAAAGCTCACTTTCGATCAACGTGGGCGCAATAGCCGCGCAGTTGACTTTTATTAGGGGACGAGCCGATCTGAGTGAAAAATGATGTATAATTTGGGTTGCTACTTCTTTGCCAGTTCCGCTTTCACCTTGAATAAGCAGGTTCATTTCTGATAGTGCTACCATTTTGAGCTGCGATTTTATGGCCTGTATCAGGTCACTCTCGCCGATCATCTGCGGCTCTAAGGCCTCTGATTTCTTACCGTAACCCTCGTTCTGCAGGAAACCCTGAGGCTGCGCTGGGCTGCTGGGCATGTTTGTTAAGGCTGCATGTGCCGAACGTTCGTGCATCAGAATATTGCCGATGCTGATACCAAGCTGTGGGATAAAGTTTTTTATCCGATACTCAAGCCGAGGATCGATATGTTCCAGCCTTTTGTAGCCTAGACTTAAGATCGCCCAGTAGTGGTCATGTACACGAAAAGCTTTGGATACAATTGCTTTATTTCCCTCTTGAATGGCGTGGACAAAGCTTGCCGGAAAGGATTTATCTGCTTTTAAAATCTCGCTGGCTCGGAACAGGATGGGTTCAGCGGAAAGGATACATTCTTTAAAGAATGTGTCTTTACAGCTACGTGATTCGTTCTTGCTTGTTTTTGCCTTACTGTTGGATTGAAAAAGAAGGCTATAATTAACTTCGCGATTATCCGCAATAAATAGCGAAAGCCAATTTTGTCCCAAAAAGATTTGGATTTCGTTTTGAAGCAAATCCAATGCGGCTAGGGTATGAATAGGAGCCATTTTCTGCTGAATAGCAATTTGAGCAAGCTGCTCTATTTCGCGTTGCTGAATGCGATTATAAATCGCTTGCGGATCTGATCCTACGGCTGTATGCTGCATGATGGTCATTTGCTATCTTGTTATCAATAAAAGTCGGATTTAATTCCGAATTTTTTCATTTTGCTATATAGACTGGATGAACTGATCTGTAAGATTTCTGTTGCTCCACCTGGGCCTGAAATTTTGCCCTTACATGATTCAAGTACACGCAAAATATGCTCTCGTTCAATTTCTTCAAGGGATGCTAATTTTTGAGATGAAAAATCTGAGATTTTACTTTCCAGGTGTTCAGTAAATACCATGTCGTTGATGATAGGGTCTTTTGCGAGCAGAACCGTCCTTTCAATAAGATGCTGCATCTCCCGAATATTGCCCGGCCATGGATAAGCTTGCATATTGGCAAGTACTTGAGCAGAAAAGGCTGTGACGTTTTTCTTGAGTTTCGTGGCGTAAAAGGCTAGAAAATAATTGGCCAGCACCTCAATATCTCCAGTTCGCTCTCGAAGTGGCGGAATAGCAATTGGGAAGATGTTGAGCCGATAATAGAGGTCCAGTCTAAAGTTGCCTAAGGCGACCTCCTGTTCCAGGTTGCGGTTAGTCGCCGCGATAATACGGACATTGATCTTGACGGGCAGCTCTCCACCTACACGGTCAATTTCTTGTTCCTGAAGCACACGGAGTAATTTGGTCTGCGCTTCTAACGGTAGTTCACCTATTTCGTCCAAAAAGATGGTTCCCCCGTCGGCAAGTTCAAATTTACCAATTCTTCTATTTTGTGCCCCTGTAAAGGCTCCTTTTTCATGACCAAATAATTCAGACTCCATAAGGGATAATGGTATGGCCGCACAATTGACTACAACCAAAGGCTGCTGCTTGCGCAACGATAGCTGATGTAATGACTGCGCAATCTTTTCTTTACCTGTGCCACTTTCGCCGAGGAGCAAGACGGAGGTGTCTGTAGGAGCAACCAATTCGACCTGTGAAAGTACCTCATTAAGGGCTGGGCTTGTACCGATGAGCTGATTTTTTAAGCTTCTGTTTTCAATGGACTTAATTTTCGGTTCCTCGGCCTTGTTTTCCGAATTGAGCCTTTCATTGGCAATATCGAGCATAATGAAAAGATCCTTTTCGCGAAATGGTTTTGTCAAAAAACCATAGGGCCTTGTCTCTTTCACCGCTTCTAAAATACCTTGGTTTGTATTGGCCGAGATAAATAGGAATGGTAGCTCCAGCTTGTTCAGTTCAATAGCGAGGTCGATACCTGTTTCACTTCCCTTTAATAGGATATCGAGTAGGACCCAATTCGGTTTTGTTGTCGCGATAATTGTCTTGGCCTGCGACACAGAAGACGCTATACCAACGACCTCATAACCGTTTTTTTTGAGGATCATCCTGAGATCATTAGCGACGATAAATTCGTCTTCTACAATTAAGATCTTGTTTCCTTTTTGCATAAAATTCGTCTTAAATTTCACCTTCTTTCTGTGAAAATTGAATGGTAATGAAAACACCTTGGTCAGATGTGAGTTTAAATTCTCCGTCAAGCTGGGAAGTTAGCCCTTGCATGAGATTCATGCCAAAAGAGTCACTATCACTACTGCTAAGATCTTTCTGTATCCCGATACCATTGTCGGCAATGCTAAGCAAGAGATCGTAAGGAGTAGCTTTGATTCGCCTGAAGCTGATAAAAACAGTTCCCTCCCTTTGAGCAAAAGCATGTTTGATTGCATTATTGATTGCTTCATTGAGAATAAGCCCAACTGGGACCGCCTGTGCAACATCCAGTGTAATCGGATCTACCTGAATCTCAAATTTAACTGATTTTTCGGATTGAAAGCTATCTTTGAGATATTCGGTCAGTTCCTGGATATACCATTTCATGTCAATGCGAGAAAGGTTGTCTGTTTGATATAGTTTTTGATGGATCAGAGACATCGCATGCATGCGATTTTGACTATTTTGAATTGCGCTGATGGCGTCTTCGTTTTCAAGATAAGCCGATTGTGTATTGAGCAGACTGATAATAATCTGCATGTTGTTTTTGACGCGATGGTGAATTTCTTTTAGTAGCCATTCTTTTTCAGCGATTAGCTGTTTTAGCTTTTCATTCTGGGCATTGATTTCTTCCTGTTTGAGCGTTAGTTTTGCATTACTTCTTTTTTTTATGGCATTTTGGATATACAAAAAGCCTGCGAAGATCAACAGGACGACGAAGCTGCCTATGAATACGTTTCGTATAATAGCCTCCCGTTCAAGCAGTGATTTTTGCAGCTGACCTTTTTGTTTGAGGAGGACGATATCATGGTCTTTTTTTTCGGTATCATAATCTAATTGTAAGGCGGTAAGCTCCTTGGCCCGCTCTACACTGTTAATGGAATCGCTGATAGTTTTGAAAGCCGCCAAGTTTTTGAATGCGGATTTAAAATCACCGCGGGCGGAGTCGGCCAGATAATAGAGTTTCCGCAATTCGGAAGCACGGAGCAGACTGCTTTCTCTGGTCATTGATCGCTCTATTTCTTCGAGGTAAGGATACATCTGTTTGATCTGTCCATCTGCAAAAAGATAGCTAGCGATTCCAATCATCATGATATGCCTTTCCTGCCCAGTGATATTCCCGGTCTTGTAATAGGTTAAGAGTTCCTGATAATAGGGATAAGCTTTTTTTGTGTTTTTATTTCTTGTGTATAGCATGGTATACAGATAGGCATAGCGTATGGAATAGATGTCAGACGCGTAATCTTTGGTGACATTATCAAGTAGATTCAGTGCATCTGAAACGCGATTGAGACGCGATAGAATGGTCGCTAAATTGAGTGTGATCGTATGGATGCCATATCTGTCACCTTGACTTTTGGCGATTTCAAATGCCTTTTGATAATTTTCTAGGGCTTCTTTATTGGATTTGAGATCGTAATAGATCAATCCCACAATATTGTACACGGCAGCTAAATCATCTTTGGTTGTCGTTGTGTTTTCGTTTTCGACTACCCGACGGGCTTCGAGTGCATATTTTAAAGCTTCTTTGAGGCGCAGGAGCATCCGGAGATTGCCGGCAACGGACACAAGCTCCTGGCTGATATTTTTATCGCCGGTCTGTTTTTTTAATACAGCGGCTCGATGAGCAGTTGCTATGGCACCTTTATAATCCCCATAATTGGAAAGGAAGCTGGATTGTTCCATCAGGATTTTGGGCTCAAGTGATTTGTCACTTGTTTTTTTGGCTTGTTCTAACGCTTGCTGGAATAAGCTGGTCTTTTGATGAAAGTCCACATCTTTGATGTCGTTAGTCATAGACAGGTAAATCATGGCCGAGGCTTTAGCAAGCTGATGGGCGTTTGCAAAAAGTAAACTAGCCTTTTTCTGGCTTTTTGCAAGGTCAGGTTTACCCATTTCCTCTTGTATTCGGGCATCCAGAAGCATATTTAGCGCGGCTTCGGTTTTAAGGTTGACTGAGAGGTGCAGTTTTTGGGATGTTCCATTAAGCCATAAGGCACTGTCTAGGTCTTTTTTTGATTCACCTGGTTTTTCCAGATAACATTTAGCGGCTTCATAAAGCATACGAGCTTTTTGTCCGGGATCCTTTTCATGCGATATGCTGTCTAGCAGACGATGAATAGTCGTGTTGTCCTGACCGAATGTGTTAAAGATCGAAAGGATAAAAATGCTAAGTATTAGATAAATTCTCATTAAGGTGACATACGTTATAAGATAGAGCAAGCTATCTTTCTACTGGTAGCTTGCTCTATTTGCTTGATGCTTTTATCCTAATTATTGATCCTTGTCTTTCGAGAGGAAATAACAGACGAGCATCGCTATACCTGCAAATATAATAGAAGTTAATCCAAGTTGTTTACCAAAATAGGCTCCCGCCAAACATCCGATGAAAAAACCTGATAAGGTGATCAGCTGCTTCCCAAAGCTGACGTTGGTGTCTGGATTTTTGAATTTATTAGCGATAAGTACACAGAGGTCTAGAGACGCTTGGGTCACATTTCCGGTCATCATGGTTGTTGGCCCGTGAGTTGCTTTGGCAAATAGTTTTCCGAATGCATTTTGCATGCCCAAAGCGAATACGACGAGCATAACCAGGCTATACATCACGGTTTTGGAAGCCTCTACTGGAAGAACAATTGCCAGCAAACCTGCAATAACAAGTAATAGGGCTTCGACAAAGAGGACGGTATTTTTCTTATGGGAGCGTGAGGTAAGCCATCCGCCTGCCATCACTGCGGTGACGAATACAGGGAAGGTTGCTAATTTGATCCAGGCCGTGATATCTCCGCCATTGATAAGCTGATAGGCGAAGACGATAAAGTTCCCTGTCACATGGGCCGAGAATATTTTGTCAGCTGCGACAAAGGTAACAGTGTCACAATACCCCCCAACAAGTGTGAGAACAAGTGTCGTTATATGTGCTTTGTTTTGATTTTCCATGGTTTTATGATAAATGCGCACGTAGCATCCAAGCCATTTTTTCGTGAGTTTCCAGAAGTCCTGTTGCGTAGTCGCTTGTTCCAATGTCCTTTAGTGCTACGGCAAAATGGTCGATGTTTTCGCGCAATGAAACAATAATGCTTTCGTGGTCCATTAATAATTCTTTGATATAAGCAGTACTGTCATTGCCTGACCTTTTCTGTTCGGTTAACTGTGTCAGCGCCAGAAACTGATTTAGGCTGGCAGGTGCATAATGCCCTAGGCTGCGGATGCGCTCAGCAAGACTGTCAATCAGCTCATCGAGTTCGTTGTACTGCGCTTCAAAAAAGAGATGTTTGTTGTAAAAATCGGCTCCCTCAATGTTCCAATGTGCATTTCTCGTTTTCGTATAGAGCAGGTATTCATCGGCTAACAGTTTAGAAAGAATGTGTGCCGATTCAGCTAGATGATTTTCGTGTATTCCGATATGGGGTTTCATATGTTTATTTTGTGAGCAGTTGATAAATGTAATGATCGATTGAATAAGTTCCTGGGCCGGTGAGCAAGAGGAGCAAAAGGCATAGTGTGTACATAAATGGAATATCGCGCACTTCGCGTGAATCGTGGCGGTGTACGACGAAATAGCCAACTGCGGTGACCCCTATTGTCGGTAATAGCGCTAACCTTCCAAGTAAGCCAAGTGCAATAAAAAAAGGAACAATGGTGTCTGCAAACTGGGCTACCGCGGCGTTTAGTTTTTCGGGCAGCTGCAAAGGATTTGGGATATGTTCAGGTTCAGCCTGTGGGCCTTTCTGAATTTTTTTGAGACCATGCACGGTCAATAATTCCCAGGCAAATAGAACCCGAAAGATCAGTATGGCAATGTTATTGGCCGTATTGCCCAAATCGGTGTAAAAAAGTTTTTGAAGTATTTCCATCTTTCCAGTGTCTTAAAATGCAAAACATGAACAGCCTAGGGCTCCCCAGAATGCGGTGTAATTGTTTATAGCGATGTTGCTCATTCGGGCTTGATTGTGATCGTGTGCATGTACCTGACAGCTGCCGCTACAAAGATGGATGGAATTTACAATGCTACTTTGAGCTGTTGATGCAGTTGTACTGCTTTTTTGAGCTGTTTTCGAAACACTATAATAACCACCGTAGCTTTTTGTAGGTGACCAATCGGGTAGAATGGGGATCGGTGGGGGAGAGAAGGAACTGAAATCACCTTCCGCATAGACAATTTTGCCTGCTACGACAGTAAGTTCGGATTCGATCTCCTTAATAGCTTCATCTTCTACCGTAAAATAGTCATTGTTAAGTACCGTTAAATCAGCTAGCATTCCCACAGCAATATCTCCCTTTTTTTGTTGTTCTTGTGAAAACCAAGCACTGCCTTTGGTATAGAGCTGTAGCGCTGTCATGCGGTCAAGCTTGCTATCTTGGTATATCTGGAGTCCACCAACAGTTTTTCCTGCGGTAAGCCAGTACATGGACACCCAGGGATTGTAGCTGCTCACGCGGGTTGCATCGGATCCACCTCCTACAGGAACTTCCATGGCCAGCATTTTTTTGACAGGGGGTGTTTGTTCGGCCGCAGTAGCGCCATATCGATCTGCAAAATATTCACCTTGATAGGCCATGCGGCTTTGGATGGCAATACCACCACCTAGCGCTTTGGTTCGTTCAATATTACGTTCGTCTATTGTTTCGGCGTGGTCGAAAATCCAGGCCAATCCGTCAAATGGAATGTCGCGGTTGACTTTCTCAAATACATCCAAAAAGCGGCTGATACTTTCGTTGTATGTGGCATGTAATCTGAATGGCCATCGGTTACTCACGAGTAAGCGAACAACTTTTTCGAGTTCAGCTTCCATATTTTCACTGAGATCAGGTCTAGGCTGCAGAAAATCCTCAAAATCTGCTGCAGAAAAAACAAGCATTTCACCAGCGCCGTTGTGGCGGTACATGTCGTCGCCTTGGTGGAGAGGAACGCTGTCTATCCATTGCTGGAAATCTTCGTATTCGTGCTTGGGCTTTTGTGTAAAAAGGTTGTAGGCGATACGAACCGTAAGCTGGTCTTCGCTATGTAAGTCGCGGATGACTTTGTAGTCGTCGGGATAGTTCTGAAAACCGCCACCAGCATCGATAACGCTGGTAATTCCAAAGCGATTGAGTTCCTTCATGAAATGTCGGGTGGAATTAACCTGCTCTTCGTAGGGAAGTGTAGGTCCTTTTGCCAAGGTTGAATATAGAATCATGGCATTGGGCGATGCAATCAGCAATCCAGTGGGATTACCATGGCTGTCCCGTTCAATGGTTCCGCCTGGAGGAGCAGGTGTGTCTTTGGTGTAACCTACGGCACGCAGTGCAGCAGCATTTAGCAGTGCGCGGTCATAGAGATGAAGAATAAAAACTGGGGTATCGGGCGCAATGGCATTGATCTCAGCCAAAGTTGGCATACGACGTTCGGCAAATTGAAACTCGGACCAGCCGCCCACCACCCGAACCCATTGGGGATGTGGCGTACGGTCAACTTGCTCTTTGAGCATACGTAGTGCATCGGCCAATGATGGAACACCATCCCAGCGCAATTCAAGATTATAATTGAGTCCACCACGGATCAGGTGGATATGCGAATCGTTGATGCCCGGTACAGCACGTCTACCGCCTAGATCAATCAATTTTGTCTGTGTGCTGGCAAGCTTAAGGACATCGCTGTCCGAACCGATTGCAACAAATTTACCATCTTGGATCGCTACAGCGGTGACTGCTTCCTGGTTGTGGCCGAAATGGGTTATTTTTCCGTTATATAGAATAAGGTCTGCTTTCATCATCTGGTTTTTTTAATTGTTTAAGGAAGAAATCGCGTTTTTGATGCCTTCGCCAGCAGTTTCAAAAAATGCCGGTCCAGCTAGTAACGTGATCTTGTTTAATACCGGTTGTTGATCCATATTTTTTTCGCCCAACCATTTTTGGGTTCTGAAGGCATCGATACAACCGAGAACAACATTCTCTGCAACCAGAGCAGTCGGCGAATCCACACCTGCATCTTTGAGATCACTCGCAAAACTAAAATCTTTGACACCTAATCTAAGCGCTTCGCGCATGGCAACATGGGCTACATCCTTCATCAGTTCAGCATGGAAGTCCTCCCGTTTGCCAAGCCCAATCAACAACAGTTTTTTACTTGCGAGTGTACCCTTTTGGCTTGGAGCTAAGAGAATGGTTTCGAGTGCATGCCCCTTAAATTTTCCTGTTTTACGTATTTCAGTTAACGTACCATGTAAAGCTTCATCTAAATGTACAAGACCATTCAATGGGGCAGGTAATGCCGGCGGTGAGATAAAGATATCGCCCTCGGTATATTCAAATACACAGGCTACCTGTAGATCACTTGCGGCTGCCGAAGGACCTTGAACGAGGCCTTCAATAGCAAGTCCATCTACATTTCCCCAGATGGTACTTGTGCCTATTGCTGTGGTTTTAATAGGAGCTGCCGCCGTTACTTGTGCATAGGATTGTATCGGAGTGACCGCCAGGGTGCCAAGCAAGGCGATCAGTGTCCATTGACATGTTTTCTTTTGAAAGAGTCTCTTTATTGTTTTCATGATTTTAGAATTTAAAGGCGATCCTACTATTGAAGAAAATTCCATTTTTTGGTGTGCTAATGATGTCTTCAATAAAAGCGCCGGTTTTGAAATATTGAATACCTGTTACCAGCGACAATTGCTTACTGGCGGCATAGGTAAAGTTGGCTAGATAAGCCGTGCCGATATAGCGTTTACGCGAAGTAGATCCAGGCTGGTTAAAAGATCCGCTTGGCCTGTATAAACCGTCTTGTAAGGTATGCCGCCAGTTGAAAACCACGTCAACCTGCATCTTGAGTTTGGAAAGAAGGTCTAGCGTGGCATAAGGATGAATGTCAATCAAGTTGACGGGACCGATCTGTGGACTAAAACCGAAGTATCCGCCTTTGGGGTAAATGGGGTTGAAAGTTTGCAGATTGCCATCTCCAGCCTTTTTGTCCCCTGAAATATAGTCGTTACGTAGATTGATGGATGGTTTGAGTACCGTATTTTCAAAGAGGTAGCCGATATCGACGGAAGCAGTCCATGCTGATATCTTACCTTGGCCAAAAGATCCAAATTGATAAGCCCCTTCAAGGTTGTAAATAAATCCACCGCCATATTTCCAGATCCGGGTTCCTATAGTATGGCGGGTTTCCTGTGCTATACCCTCCTCAAAAGCCGAACGGTCGCGATAGATGCCGATGTAATATAAGTCGAGATTGGCCTGTTGAGGAACAATAAATTTACCGTATGCTCCCCACAGATTGACCTGTTTGGATGGCTTGTTGTCAAATATGCCCGGTCTAATGGTATCTGCCATCATGGCAAATGCTTCAATATTCACTTTACTGCTGTTGTAAGCTAGTTTTGCTCCAGTGAAATATCTTCTGGCATTTGGGCCTTCACCTACGGAGATTAAGCGGCCGGAGCCATAGTCAAGCTCCTGCCTGCCAAGGCGAATCAATACTGATTTATCATTTTGTTTGAACAGCGTTCCATCTATAAATAGGTTCTGTACATTCAATTGGTCTTCATCGATCTGGCGTGATCCATTTTTGCGGCCATGCTGCAGGGCTGAGCGAAGTTGAGTGAAAAGACGGAGACGCGTCCCGAAATGTAAATCGGCGTGCAGGCTATAACGTTGCAGTAGAAAGTTGTTATGCCCAAGTTTTACACGTCCCCAGTCCTCATTGTTAAAATCGACATATTCCAACCGTGCCTCGCCACCCATCGAAAGCCATAATTTACCGTCAGCAGTTAAATGGCTATATTTGAGCTTTTGATAACCATGACGTGTACTGTCTGCGAGGGCGCTGTAATCTTCCTCAAAACGCATTAATTTGTAGGTTTGAGCCTTGGAAAAATGCGGAAATAGGCTGAGTATTGACAATACGACCACCGCTTGACGGATGTAATTGAATATGGTCTGTTGCTGTTGCACGAGGTACGATTTTGAATGAGTATTTTTTTACAATTGAATTAACCGTGTTTTAGCATATTGTGGGCGTAATGAATCCCTAAGCCATAGCTGCCACCATGCTTTTTCATGAGGTCTGTTACAGCCACATAGGTTTCCTGACGGGCCCAGTCGCGTTGTAATTCCAGAAGGTATTGTACCGCAGTGATCGGTTTTACACCCATATGAATCATGCGTTGCATCGCACGCTCATGTGCCTCTTGACTTACATCACCACAGGCATCGGCAATGACATAAACTTCGTATCCTTCCGCTAGTGCAGATAAGGCTGGTCCAACGATACATACACCTGTCCATAGGCCTGCCAGTACCAGTTTTTTCTTACCTGTGCCTGTTATGGCTCGGTAAGCGGCCTCATCTTCCCAGGTATTCATACTGGTTCTGTCGATATAATCTGTACTTGCTTGTGGATAATATGTCTCAATTTCCGGAAAAACAGGACCTGAAAAGCTTTCTTCCGCGACTGTGGTTACGATGGTCGGCACATTGAAAATCTTGGAAGCACCGCAGATTACGGCGACATTATTGCGGAGTTCTTCCATAGTAATGCTTTTTGTGGCAAATGCCATTTGGCCTTCGAAGTCGATCAATACCAATGCATGGTTGCTTGGCGACAATAGTTCTAGTGATGGTTTCATAAATATGAATTTTTTGTTGTTTGATAATTGTTGAGATTCAAATCTTTTACCTTTTTCCTTATTGTTTTGATTTTTAGTTTTCTATGGTGTTTTGTTGGTTTTTAAAACTGACGATATATCGTCAATTTGTTTTTCGTATTAAAATAATCTGATAAGTCAATGATCTATTCACCGCTTTGGAGTTGCTGTTATCCTTTAGAGATACCCAAAGCATTTGTTGTATACCCAAATTTAGGCGGGCTAATTTTGCTGTTCATTGAACTAGTTCAAGAAAGACAGGGAAAGAAAAAATGTACTAAACAATGGATCTTGCGGAATCCCTTCTCGGTCAATTAGTGTATTTCTGGATTATGAAAAATGGGACTTTAGGTTTTTGAATTGAATGGATTAACTTTTAGGTGTGTCAATACTTGTTTTTATGATTTATGTTATCTAAAAGATAAATCTTGATTATTTAATGGTATGCTAAACCTGTTTAGGTAGTAATGTTGTTGATATTAATTAAATATTTGTTAACATTACGGTAAATTATAAACCAAGTCAAAGCATCAACTTTGATGCAAAATTCTAAACCAGACTAAAAATGCAAAAAACATTACTAATCAGTATGGCATTGGGTCTCTCATACCCCACTTGGGCTAATGTAGAGCGCGATTATGTCAAATTGAATCAAGAGGTGCACAGTATTGCAGTTCAATCTACCGTGAAAGGGGTGGTAAAAGACAAAAACGGAACAACCTTGTCAGGAATTACCATTACCAATTTAACCAGCCAAAAAACAACCTCAACGAATGTAGCGGGTCAGTTCACGATTGAAGCCACTATAGGGCAAAGACTCAAATTGACAGGGATAGGCTACAGTGAAAAGATCGTCAGCGTGACAGGAGGGCAGATCGATATCATCATGGAATCCAAAGATACCGAACTGGAGGAAGTTGTGGTGGTCGGTTATGGTACGCAGAAAAAAGTGAATCTTACCGGTGCAGTAGACCAAGTGGGATCAGAAGCTTTTGAGGGACGCGTACTGGGTAATGCAAGCCAGATGCTCCAAGGTGTAATTCCTAACTTGAATGTAACTCCTGCAGATGGTAAGCCCAATCGGGCACCAAGTTTCAATATCCGTGGGACAACTTCCATTGGTCAGGGTGGAAGTGCACTTGTGCTTATTGATGGTGTCGAGGGTGACCTTTCGGCGATCAATCCCAATGATATTGAAAGTGTAACTACACTCAAAGATGCGGCTTCATCTGCGATTTACGGCTCCCGCGGTACCTTTGGGGTAGTTTTGGTTACAACGAAACGTGCCAAGTCCGGAAAAACTTCGATCAACTATTCAGGAAGTGGCTCCTTCCAAAAGCCTGTAACGTTGCCCAAATTCGTGACAGATGGTTACGAATATGCTTCGCATTTCTTTACAGCCTATAATGCCTGGAACAATTATTCTTCGATTCCGAGCAAGCTCAACAAGACACAGATCTTTACAACAGATTGGCTGGAAGAATTTAAGAGAAGAAAAGAACAGGGCATTACCGAACAGGTCACTGTCGACGATCAGGGTAATTATGTATACTACGGTAATGAAGATTATTACGGTACGTTGATCAAGGACAATACGTTTGTCCAGGATCACAACCTGTCCATCAGTGGCAATTCAGAAAAAATGGATTACTATATTTCTGGACGTGCTTACGACTACAATGGCCTGTACCGCTACAACAGTGATAAATATAAGACCTATAATACCCGTGCAAAAGCAGGACTTCAGGTCACCGACTGGTTACGGATAAGCAATAATATCGATTTTAATTATGCCAAATACAGAGACCCATCGACTGCTGGTGAAGGTGGAAATATCTGGCGCAATATTGCCGATGAGGGACACCCTTCTTCGCCGATCTTTAACCCTGATGGATCTATGAGCTTCTCTGCAGCCTATACAGTAGGGGATTTTATCTATGGTAAAAATGGTACGAATACGGCTAATCAGGATCTCCGCAATACAACTTCTTTCGAGACTAAGTTTTTCAACAATACGTTCCGCATTAAAGGGGATCTGACTTTTAGAAATCGCGATTTTAATTCGGTAAGAGTCCGTGTGCCTGTTCCGTATAGCACACAGGAGGGAAAAATGTTGCGGTTGGAAACAAGTATGAACGACAATATTTATCAAGTAGACCAACGCTACCGTTACTTGTTTGGAAATCTCTACAGTGAATATGAACGCACAATAGGCGATCATTATTTTAAAGGTTTGCTCGGATACAATTATGAGCAGCGTACGTATAATTCAACCTATATTACCAAAACAGGTCTACTCAATGATGATGTTGAAAATATCAACCTGGCAGTAGGGCAGAATACCACAGCGACAGCGGGATATAACAAGTACCGTAATGTCGGGGTATTTATGCGTGCCAATTATATTTTCAAGGACCGTTACCTTTTTGAATTCAATGGCCGCTACGATGGTTCGTCCAAATTTCCGACAAACCAACGATGGGGATTATTCCCTTCCGCATCCCTGGGCTGGCGTATTTCTGAAGAGCCATTCTTCCAGGTGGACAAAAGAGCACTTTCTGATCTGAAGTTAAGAGCGTCCTATGGTTCATTGGGTAATGGTAATGTCGATCCGTATTCCTATTTGGATATTTACGAGATCAAGATTATGGATCGGGTATTGAACGGACAGAAGCCGGCATATACCTCGGTGCCTAAGGTGATCCCGGATAACTTAACTTGGGAAACAGCGCGTACGGCAAACTTAGGTCTTGATCTATCGTCTTTAAATGGAAAACTGACTTTTACGGGCGATATCTATCAACGCAAGACCTTAAATATGTATACCTTAGGTGTAGCTTTGCCTGACATCTTTGGTGCGGAGTCGCCGAAAGGAAACTATGCTGACATGACCACAAAAGGTTTTGAAGTGAGCTTGACTTATAAGGATAGATTCGATCTGAACGGTAGTCCTTTCAATTGGTCCGTAAGGGGTACTTTGGCTGATTATAGATCCAATATAGACCGTTACGAAAATAAAGAGGGTTTAATCAAAGACGGATCCTATTATGAAGGTCAGCGAATCGGTGAAATATGGGGCTATGTAACGCAGGGTTTATTTCAGAATCAGGCGGAAATTGATGGTGCTGCAAAACAAAAATTGATCAAATCGTCAAACAATGGTACAATATATCCAGGTGACGTACGTTTTGCGGATCTAAATGGTGATGGTGTAATTGATTATGGAAATAATACGATTTATAGCCATGGTGACAGAACTGTAATCGGTAATGCCGATCCACGATATATCTATAGTTTTAACCTTAATCTGGATTGGCAAGGTATTTATTTCTCGTCTTTCTTCCAGGGTGTGGGTAAGCAGAATTGGTACCCGAGCAATGAATCTATTTTTTGGGGACAATACAATCGACCTTACAACAACTTGCCGGAATGGCACCTCAACAATTATTGGACTGAAGACAATCCAAACGGTTATTTTCCTCGTTATGCTGGGTACAATGAATCTATCAAAACAACGCCACAGACAAGATATCTGCAGAACGTTGCCTATATACGGATGAAAAATATACAGATCGGATACAGTTTTCCTAAATCTGTAACCAACAGGTTAAAAATCAGTAGTCTTCGGGCTGGACTTTCGGGCGAAAACTTATGGACCTGGTCGCCTCTTTACAAAAAAACGAAGGATCTCGATGTCGGTAATCTGGGCAAATCTGATCCCGAGATCGGAACGGGTTCTGGCGACGGATTTAACTATCCGATTATGAAGAGTGTTAGTTTTAATTTATCTATTGGCTTATAGTTTTTTATTATCATGAAAAAATTATTTTATATACCTATTGTTGCGCTTTTGTTCTCCTCCTGTGAACTAAACGAGCTGCCGAAGGCAGGTGCCACCGAGGAGGATATCTTCGGGAGCGAAAGTGGATTAAAAAATTACAGCAACTCATTCTATCGGAATATTACCTCTGGTAGTGACGCTTATAAAGGTGACGCTATGGCTGACTATTCGGCCGTAAATAGCCTCAATGATTTTATGGTCGGCGGCGCTTACAGTGCTGAGATCAGTTCGGGGTGGTCCTGGACTACCTTGCGTAATATCAACCAATTGATAGCTAAATGTAATAGTCCCAAATTGAGCGATGCCATCAAAAATAATTATATCGGCTTAGCCCGCTTTTTCAGAGCTTGGTTCTATTATGAGAAAGTAGTTCGTTTTGGCGATGTGCCTTGGGTAGATCACCCTTTGGCGGTTGATGAGACGGATATTCTTAAAGCACCACGGGATTCGCGCGAAGTGGTCATGAAACACATCATGGAAGATCTGGACTTTGCCTACGCCAATATCACAAATACGGCGGGCGACGGTAGTACGGTTAATAAATGGACAGCACTGGGTTTGAAGACCCGAATCGCGCTGTTCGAAGGAACATTTCGTAAATACCAAAAGCTCAATTTGGCTACACAGCCGGAAGTATTTTTCCAGATGGCGGTAGACGCTGGCAAGATTTTAATGGAAAATGGTCCTTATGGGCTTAATATCTCCGCAGACCCTAAAACATCACAGCGACAGTTGTTTACCAGTAATACTCCAGTGACAAAAGAGGTTATGTTGGCCGTAACTTTCAGTAAAGATCTTGCGCTTTTGAACGACGCCAACTGGTGGTGGACATCTGCAACCTATGGTCCACGTTTAAGTTTGGTAAGGCCTTTTATCAATAGTTTTTTGAATGTTGACGGTACTCCTTATACGGATAGACCGAACTTTCAGACTGAGGAATTCTATGAGGAGTGTCAAAATCGCGACTTGCGCTTGGCGCAGTTGATCCGGACGCCAGGATATTCCCGTAATGGACAGCCTGCTCCCCCAAATTTTGCAAGTTTTACTTATACGGGGTATCAACCGATCAAGTATACTTTAGACGATCCCTATTACGACAATGGCGGTTACAATACCAATGCAGTTCCTTTAATGCGTTACGCTGAAATATTATTAAACTATGCTGAAGCGAAACAGGAACTAGGTACTTTCAATGATGCGGATTGGTCGAAAACTATTGGAGCATTACGTTCAAGGGCTGGAATAACAAGTGGAACGAATACACTGCCAACCAAAGTGGATACCTACTTGAAAAATACATTCTTCCCGGAAGTCAATAGCCCCGTGCTTTTAGAAATACGTCGTGAAAGACAGGTGGAATTAGCCCTGGAGGGTTTCCGTTTCAATGATTTGAAGCGATGGAAACTTGGACCGCTTATGGCAAATTTGCCTTGGACGGGAATTTATATCCCTGCTTTAGATAAGCTGATTGATATCGACCACAATGGAACTCCAGATGTTGTGTTCTATGATGGAAGTAAATCAGCTCCTTCGATAACTGTTCCTGCAGGAGTAGCCAAGGTGGCTATAGGGGGTAAAAGTACCAATTTCCAGACAATGACTTCGGACAATCACCTGGAATGGTTTAAAGCTGTGAAGCGTACTTGGGATGACAACAACAAGCAATACCTTTACCCAATTCCGTCTGCAGCGATTGTGCTGAACGGAAATCTGACACAAAACCCAGGTTGGAGTAAATAGGAATTTAACTTATTAGTCCCAATAAAAGAAGGCTCCTTGCATTGCAAGGAGCCTCTTTTTATTACTAAGGGTGTATTGTTCAGTTTGATGAAAGTTTTTTGGCTTGTTAGCGTCTTTCTTGGTAAACGCCGATTTCGTTTACGACCGCATGACCTTTTTCAGGTTTGATGCTGAAGCGTAATTTTTGTCCCAGTACTTCATCAAAGCGGAAGATCTTGATGCGGCCCTGTTGTACCGCTGTAACCGCGATAGGATGCCATTTTCCATCTTTCAGATAGGATAAGTTATACTGTGAAGGATTGTCTTTTCCTTCGGTAATAACAACACTATTGAAAGCTTTACTACGTTCAAAATCCAATTCATACCATACTTCATCTTTGACTGTCGGATTGGAGACCCAGGCACTACCAAAGTTATCGTCGTTGGCAAAATCCATAATGTTCATATCTTCGCTCCAGCTACTGTATGAAGGTACTTGTTTGGCCATATTGTGGTCGACTATTGGTGCCTGGTAACTTGGTAATGAGTTGTAGCTGGGTTTATTTTTGTATAATGTACCGATTGTCTTCAGTGCATCAAGCGCATTTTGATCCATCAGACCATCACTATTTGGTGCTACATTGAGCATAAAGTTGCAATACGCGTTGTTGTACGGAATTACAAATTTCTCGACCAATTCATTGACATTTTTAACTGGGGTGTTCGGAAACGATGTTTTCCAGAACCAATTTTGCTGTAAGGGAAGACAGGCCATTGCCGGCAATTTGTTATGCTCCTTGGAGATAAATTGACCCGCGCCTTGTTCGTACGATTTGATATCGGTGTAAAACAACGCATCACCGGGGTATTTTGCCGAATTTAGATCCATCAACAAACATTTTGGTTGGAGTGATTTGACAAGATAATAGATGTCATCGAAAGGAACATCATCGTACGAAATACGCGACCAAGGGGCGTCCCATCCATCAATGACCAAGGCGTCGATTTCTCCGTATTGGGTCAACAATTCCGTCAGCTGATCTTTGATCAATTGGATATGTGCTTTGGTAATGGTATGTGGACGTATGCCCTGATGCATATCCAAAATGGAATAATAAAGCATAACACGCAAACCATTTTTGCGGAAAGCATCCGTAAATTCTTTAACAACATCACGATGTAAAGGCGTGTTCATTACATTATAATCTGTTGTTTTGGTATTCCAGATCGAGAAGCCACTATGGTGCTTGGTGGTTAGGCAACCATAGCTCATATTCGCCGATTTGGCAGCTTTAGCCCATTGATCTGCGTTGAGCTTCGGAGATTTGAACAGTTCAAGTGCGGCGTTGGGATCGGACCAGTCTTGTTCCATAAAAGTTGGCATGCCATAATGGATGAACATACCGAATCCAAGATTGACAAAGTCGAGCTGACTCTGCTCAAGGACCTTCTTTGAAAAACCGGATTGTGCCAATAACGTGTTGCCCAGTAAAAGAAAAGATAGGCAGTAAAGTAGGGGCTGTAAAATTTTGGACATAATTTGCTAAGTTGTTATGTTGTAAAGATAGGTCAAGGTTGTGTTATTTAAGCCTAATGGAAACCTAACGAAAGCCTAATAAAAGCCTAATAGCTATCTTGATTCGACAAATTGATGTTATTTTTAAACCATGAAGAGTACCGGCAAAAATATATATCCTTGGGCATTTGGAACAAGCTTCTTGATCTTGACGGGGTTGATCGGTTTTCTGATCTTCAATACGTATAAGCTTGAAGACAAGAATTATCAGATTGGACAGCTCAACCGGATCCAGAATGCTTATGGAGCTGTTATTATGGATGATAAGATATTCCCGGGGGGAGATGCCATATTCCAGACAACATTGGTACCCTGTTTGCCGAAATGGTATGAAAAAAAAATAAATAAGTCCGCAGACGCAGACCAGTACGGTAACCATTGTATGAATGGCTTTCTCGATCAGATGCGGAGGCAACAGTCGTTAGACCGTATTTTTCGTCGGATCGTACATCAGCAAGGGCTCGATACGACACTTGTTTACCTATTCCATTTTGATAAATTGGAAATATATAATGCAAGAGACCGTGCCTGGACGACTTTCTATGCGTTAGCAGCCGATGATCGTGCTGGTCTAATTAGTGGCAAACTCAAGCGCGGAACAAATAATAATAGGGTATTCCAACTGTCTGTTAGTGACAAGAATCCTATTCCTTATCGTTTTACCTATAGCCTGTATGTTGATTATGAAAATAGGGACTGGCGTCTTGTCCAACGTATGGTGCCCGTGTTTTTACTCTCCTTAGCTTGTATTGTTGTGATCGTATTATTGAGTTATCGAACCTATCGTAATTGGATCAATCAACGTAAATTGGCGGACCTGAAAACGAGTTTTCTAAATCATATGCGCCATGAATTTAATACGCCACTGACGACAATTTTGATCAGTGCACATAGTTTGATCGATCGTGAAACAGGAAAAGACGATAAGGAGGTGGCACAACTTGGGCGCATCGTAGAAAGGCAAGCCAAACGACTTAAAGCTTATTTTGAACAGGTCATGGGATCTGTGGCATTACAGGAACAAGAGGCTAAAATTGTATCCGTTTCTATTGATCGGCTGACACAGCAAATACTGAAAGAACTTCATTTGCGCTACCGAGGTGAAATTGAAATTCAATATGAACCTTTAGCTGCCGATGTGGAGATGAGTCTTGATGAAGATTATTATTTTTCAATCTTAGATAACCTGGTATCCAATGCGATAAAATTTAACGATAATAGTAAGAAGACGATTCAGTTTAGCTGGGAGCAGCAAGGTCATCATTATAACCTCAAAATAGCGGATAATGGGGTTGGGATCGCCGCTGCAGATCAGGAAGCGATATTTACAGCATTTTATAGAGGGAAACTATCCGCTAATAAACCTGGACTAGGACTGGGGCTTTACTATGTCAAATCTTATTTGGACAGGCTGGGTTGGACGATCCGTGTAGCAGGCGGTAAGTCTGGTTCCGGTACAATTTTTTATATTTACATGAGTAATGTGGCATTCAATGGCAAAAGATAAGATTGACATCCTTTTGATTGAAGACGAACCTGATTTGGGCGAAGTTTTTTCACGTTATTTGCGATACAAAGGCTTTACGGTGCGCTGGGAAAGCACGGCGCGAGATGGCTGGGCGGCTTTTCAGTCCTGTGCCGTTAAATTACTAATTATTGATGTGCAGTTGCCCGATGGTAATGGTTTTGACCTAGCGCAACAAATGATACAATTGAATCCTGGGCAACCTATTTTCTTTTTGACCGCACTTCATGAACGCACATCGCGACTCAGAGGACTTAGTCTGGGCGCTGTTGATTACATTGCGAAACCTTTTGACATGGACGAAATATTGCTCAAGATTCGCAATTTATTGACCGTGGCAAATGCGCCCGAAGTGCCGACAAATCCGGAAATCGAACTCGCTATCGGTTGTCTGTTGCTCAACATGGAACGCTATAGTTTGCGTGATGGGATGGGAAGCATACAAAAGCTCACAGTCCGTGAAGCTGAGTTGCTGCGACATCTGGTCCTTCATAAAAATCTATTGGTCAATAAAAAAGACCTCCTGCTGCAGTTTTGGGGTAATACGGATTTTTTTAACGGTAAAAGCCTGGAGGTTTTTATCTCCCGACTTCGTAAATTGCTGCAGATGGATCGCAAACTTCATATCGAAAGTATCTATGGAGCGGGTTATATTTTACACGAAAATGAAGGTGTTTAACGACCGGATCTAATTAAAGAAATACTATGCTATACGAAAATATTCTTAAAAATGTGTCCAAGTGCATTACTTTGACAGCCGAAGAAACCGAACAGTTTACTGGTTTACTGACAGCAAAGAAGGTTCCCAAAAAAACGATGCTATTAGAGGAAGGGGAAATTTGTCAGTTTGAAGGATATCTTCAAAAAGGGTGTGTCCGGATTTATTATCTGGATGAAAATGGTTTTGAAGTAACGCTGGCATTTGCTGTCGAAGATTGGTGGATTAGTGATATTGCTTCATTTCATTATCATACACCATCTAGTTTATACATGGAAACATTAGAAGACAGTGAGTTTTTAATGTTAACACCAGAAACGAAAGAGAGATTATTAGAGACTGTTCCAAAATTTGAGCGGGTTTTTCGTATGTTGGTGCAACGTCGGCTCGCTGTTCTGCAAAATAGGCTGATCCATACAATGGCCAAACCAGCCGCCGATCGCTATCTGGAATTTATTGAACTATACCCGACTATTTCCCAAAGGGTACCGCAATACTATATTGCATCCTACTTGGGGGTTTCACCCGAATTTGTCAGTATTATACGTAAGCGGCTTGCTGCAAAGAAATAACAAGCAGTTCGAATGGCTCCATGTTGAAACACGTAGGTGATGACATGGGCCATTCGATTTAGAAAAAAGAAGGATGCTTTCCAAAAAGTGAATGTATTTATGCGTTGAGTTTTTCGGTAGCTTGATTTGAGCTGTGTACCAACTATATTTTGAGCTTTCGGACAACTAGACTTTGCAAAAGGTATGAGATATTTGCTACCTTTAGGCTGGGACTGATTTTAGCTATCGGTACCCATAATCGCAGAGCCGTTTAAAATAAATCGTATTGAGCATGGAAGAGAAAGATTTTGGGAATGCCTTTTTGTATTCCTGTTATGTCGAGAAAGCATTTGGGCACGAACAGTTCATTCCCGAACATGTCGTTTTTTTTCAGTTATCTGGTGAAACACATCTGGACCATCAGAAAGGAAAATTGGTGGCGACAGAAGGGCAGATTGTGGTTGCCCGTAGAAACCAACTGGCCAAAGCTTTTAAATATCCCGCGAAAAATAATATTTACAAATCTGTTTCAGTATTGCTGGGGGCTGATCGGCTGAAGCAATACGCGATGGACCATCACCTCAGTTCGGACAAAAAGTATCAGGGTGAGTCCAATGTTGTACTGGAAAGTAACCTGTTTATAAAAAGTTATTTTGAGTCATTGACCCCCTATGCGGAAGCCATCGACCGAGTGAGCCCGCAGATGGAAAATATCAAGATCTATGAATTGATCACCTTGTTGTTGGAAAGCTATCCACAGTTAAAAGACCTGCTTTTTGACTTTTCGGAGCCGCATAAGATTGATCTCGAGCAGTTTATGGTTAAAAACTATCGGTACAATGTGCCTTTAGAAAACTTTGCGAAACTAACAGGGCGGAGTTTAGCAAGCTTTAAACGTGATTTTGAGAAAATATTCCAGACCTCTCCCCGAAAATGGCTGCAAGAAAGACGTCTTTCTGAGGCTTATTATCTAATTGAAAATAAGCGTCAAAAACCTGCTGATTTTTATCTTGATCTGGGTTTTGAAAACCTTTCTCATTTTTATGCTTCTTTCAAGGAGAAGTTTGGCATAACACCAGCGACTATCAATTCCGTTGCTTAAAATTATTTCCGCCACCAATAACTAGGTGTTAAAGGGGGCTGATCGAGGTCAATGACCTGGCCGATCATGGGGGTAAGCATAGGCTGTTGTTGTCGTATTGCTTCCTTGGAAATACGTTCTAGAGGTTCATTCCAGGCATGATTGGCCAACACAAACTTGGACGAATGAACCGGAAACAGTAAGGAAGCTTTGAGATCATGTGCCGCTTGGACAACCTCCTCCGGCATCATGTGTATGTGTTTCCAACTGAGGTCGTATTGGCCATTCTCCAATATAGCCAGGTCAAAAGGACCCAATTGATTACCTATCTCTTTGAAGTGGTTATCGTAGCCGCTGTCCCCGCCTAAATAGAGCCGCATGGAAGGTGTCTGGAGCGCATAGGATGCCCATAATGTGTTGGCAGTAAATATACTGCGGCCTGAAAAATGTCTGGCCGGCGCAACTGTTACACTGAAACCATCATCCAAGTTGATTTCGTCCCACCAATCTTTTTCGATGATCTGCTCAGGACGATATCCCCAATATTCAAGATGGGAGCCAACACCAAGGCCAACAATGACTTTTCCAACCCGGGGTTGTAGTGCCTTTAACGTCTTATAATCCATGTGATCATAATGGTCATGTGATATAAATAGATAGTCAATCGGCGGTAGAGCAGATACGGTAGAGACATCGGCTCCTTTAAACGCTTTTACACTTCCTGGAATAGGGGAAGCACTGCCACTAAGGACAGGATCGACGAGTATGTTCTTACCATCGAGACGAAGGAAATAAGAGGAGTGACCAAACCAAACAAGCCCATGAGGCTGACTTAACAACTTTTCCCAGTCGATATCCACTGTTGGTATAGTGTATTTGGGACTTGTTTCGTTCGAGCGCTTAAAAAAATAATCGTATAGGGCTACGGTCCAGGGCTGCGTGAGCTGTGGTGTAGGGCTGCTATTCTGGAATTTTCCGTCTTTAAACTGTTTCGATAGCTGTATGCGTTGAAGTCTTTCACCCGAGGGTCTTTTGCCGAATTGTGGATGCATCATATATAGTCCGATAAGAGCGATGAGAACTGCCAGTCCTAAGATTGTTCTTTTCAAAAATAGAAGCCACTTCTTCCTGTTGTTTCTTGTTGCCATCTGCATATTGTATAGCAACAAATATAAGACTGCTGAGACAGATCTATTTTTGCTGATAGCTCAAATTTATGTGCTGTATGGCTCATTTCGGCGGATTCATCCGATCCACAATATAAAGAAAGTCTTAAAGCCCATAAAAATTCTTCTTTTACGCTCGGGAGTTGGTTGGATTATAGTTGGCTGGATATTAAAAAAAAGGGGGCTGTCCGATCTTTTTGGACGCCCCCTTTTTTTACCCTTTGTAAGGTTTTTTAGCGGCTTCGATGAGCTCTTTCATTTCTAATTTAATGTAATCTACATTTGGGGTAGATCCCGTAAGAAAATAACGTATATTTCCTTCCTTATCAATAATAAATTTTGCTGGAATTCCTTTGACTCCGAATTTCGCGGCCATAACTTCTCCGGTTTGTGGATCTTTTTGATCGTCATAGAGAACTTCAAAAGGATAATTATTCTTGGTGATAAAGGATATCACATTTTCCTTATAGTTCTTATCACGCTCCCAGGTATTCATGAATAAGAATTGTACATCCTTATCATCTGCATAAGAGTCCTGTGCTGCCTTCATTCCTGGAAATGAACGGATACATGGCTGACACCAAGTTGCCCAAAAATCCAATACCACAACTTTTCCCTTTAAACTGGCTAGGGATACTTTTTCACCTTTAAGATTGAGTAATTCAAAATTAGGTGCAGGTTTAAAAGTTGCCATTTCTTTGATATGGTTGCGAATGTTTTGCGTTAACTCTATTTTTAAGGATGCATTAAAATTCTCGTAGCCTTGAACAGATCCGTTCAATTCAGTATATAATTTTTTAAGATCATTTTCGACCGCAAATTGTCCTTTAGCATATAGCTTGGTGAGAATATTATATGCCTCAAGCTTTCTTCCTGTGCCCATTAAAGATTTGTAGTATACCATCGCTAGACCATCCGCTTGCTCTGGTGCTGCATTTAATGCATTTTCTATATAACCTAGCGCTTCAGTAAATTTTTTCTGTGAAACGAGTATATTGACATAAGCTGACATGGAGCTTGCATATCCCATGGCTGCAAAGCGAGCCTTATTGTCTTTTTGATCCTCTGGAAGGGTTAAATAGTAATAACTATCATCCATAGCTGTTTTTAAGAGTGGTGCTGCAGTAGTCGTATCACCTGTTCTCAGGAGGATTTGACCAACAGGGATATATCCATTTCCGCGCCAGAATCGTTCTTTCATTTCTCCTAGATAGTATATTGCTTTTTGTGCATTTCCATCGTTGGCAAAACTTTGTGCTAAATTAGCCAATACATAATCATAAGTCAGTGGTTCTTCCTTGAAGTTTTTAACTGGCCATTTTTTGATAAGGTCGTTATACGCTTTTTCTTTTTGTACTGGCGTACTTGCATTGTAAAAAATATCTGTGATAAAGGCATCACGGGTTAGTGATCCTTTTGGATATTTTTTCTTAGCCAGTACTTCTGCAGATGCCTGCAGATCTTCTTTCCCTAAAGAACGCAAAATGTTGATTGTAGTACGGTAGTCTTCTTCCGATTTATACGTCTTTAATTCGCTCATTAATACGTTAGCAAGCGAATCCTTTTGTACCAACGTACCTTTTTCTATAATGGGGAGATACTGTTGGTATTTGTTTTTTGCTGGTTGTTGTGCAAAAGATGCTGTTAGCGAAAACACCAACGCAGCCGTTAAGATTTTTGTTTTCATTTTTTGTCTGTATGATTTTTTAAATTCATTAATCTTCGTATCCTGGATTCTGTGTCAGTTTATTGTTGATCAAAATCTGGGCTTGTGGAATAGGATACAAGACATCCGTGGCCTGCCAGTTTGATTTGATTGGAGACAATACAGCGGTAGCACGATCGGTCCGCTTGAGGTCGAGCCAACGATGGCCGAACTCACCGAAAAATTCGTGCAGGCGTTCCATTTCTATTGCAGATAGTAATTGTGTTTGGTTTAAGCTTGAATTAAGTCCTGCAAGTCCAGCGCGAGAACGGACAGCATCCACATCTGTTCGGGCTTCGGCAAGTTTTCCCAGTTTAGCCCTCGCTTCCGCGCGAATAAGATACTGCTCGGCTAAGCGAAGCATAATATGGTATTCGGAACCTGTTCCCGAGGATACTTTATATTTGGTTATGGCATAATAGATTTTGTTGGAGACCGTTTTTGAACTTGTCCAATTTGTTTTTCTTAAGTCAACCGTCGGAGATGTCTCAAAGCTATTATACACAGCGTCCGGTAGGGTGTAGCCGGGTGTAGCTGTAGCCGCGGTAATATAATTGGAGCCAAATGTCGTTACTCCCGTTTGATTGCCAAGTTGAAGGATAACCTCATTACTTGAGTTTACAAAATTTTTATCTGGTGTCGGCATGCCATAATCAGATGACTGTAATACTTTGGTCGCATAAGATTCGGCATTTTGATAATCCTTTTGGTAAAGATAAACTCTTGCCAATAATGCACTTGCAGCAGTTTTGTTAGCTCTTCCTCTCGGGCTTGCTGTTGCATCATAGGCCGTCGCCATCTTACTTTCCGCATCTTTTAGATCAGCAATAATCTGATCATATACTTGCTGTGTAGAAGTTCGCGGAAGAATTGCATCTTCAAAAGCGTGGAGGTCATCACGTAATTGCAACGGCACATCACCATACAGGTTGACGAGATAGAAATAGGTATAGGCCCTAAAAAATTTCGCTTCGCCCAGGAGCTGATCTTTTACACTTGGGGTAAGGCTGGTGGATGCTTCGAGACCCGATATCGCATTGTTTGCATTCTTGATAAGTTGGTAGCAATTTGACCAGAAATTAGCGACATTCCCATTTGTGTTCAGCAGGTTATTGCTGGCGAATTCCGAGGTATTTGCATCAGCCGCATTGTATTGAAGGTCGTCTGCAGCGATTCCTGTATAAAAGGTTGAAGTCCCGGCGAGATTGATGCTTAATGTTGTGGTATACAATCCGCGTATGACACTATTTGCAGAAGCATCTGTAGAGAATGCTTCGCCAGCTACAACTTGTGTCGGTGGAGCGCCCAATTCCACAAATTTTTCGCAGGAGCTGGTCAAAAGAGTTCCACTGGTAATTGCTAATAATAGTATATTTTTATTGATGTTTAATTTCATGATCTCTAGTTTTAAAATTGACAGTTAAATCCAAATACAATCGTCCGCAATGGAGGCAATACCTGGGCAATCGTTCCAGTTCCTAAACCAGATGGACCGCCTTGCACGGTCGTTTCGGTATCCAGGACATATTTGTTCTTGGCCCAAGTAAAGAGATTTTGCCCTTGCATAAATACATTACAATTAGACATTTTTAATCTCGAAGTCCAGCTTTTGGGCAGGTTGTAAGATAAATTGACAGACCTCAATTTAATATAGGAAGCATCCCCATAGACAGCATCAGAGCTGGTATATTGATTATAAGAGTTGCTTAATGCAACTCCATCAGCTGAAGATGCCGGTATTGTCGGGATAATTGCTCCCGGGATATTGGTATTGCTGTTATTTGGTGTCCATCTGTCCAACCAGTAATCATTTTGGTTGAGCATAGCACCCGGTCTCGTGTTGAGGATTTTAGTTACTCCAAAGCGGTGGTTAAATTGAAAAAATACGCCGAGCTCGAAGCCTTTGTAGGAAAAAGTATTGTTAAATCCACCATAGAAAGGTGTACCTAAGTTAGCAACGTATCGGTCATCGCCCGTTATAGCCCCATCGCCATTGCGATCTTCGTATAACGCTCTTCCTGTTGCGGGGTCTACACCTTGATAGTGATACAAACGGACCATATTGAGCGGCTCGCCAACTAGAAAGCTACTTGAATAAAATGTGTTTTCAATTCCAGGAAATTCGACAAGTTTGTTTTTATAAAACGTGAAATTAGCAGATGTTTTCCATGTAAAATTTTCATTTGTAATATTGGTGGTGTTCAACTCCAATTCCAAGCCTGTATTTTGGATCAATGCCGGTAGGTTTTCTTTGTAACTGTTGTAGCCCGTTTGAGTACTTAAAACTAAATCAGTTATCTGGTCAGAAGAACGATTTCTGAAAAAGTTTCCAGTAAACAAAATTCGATCTTTCAAGAAACCTAGATCTAAAGCAAACTCCAGTTTTTTGGTTGTTTCCCACTTGATATATTCATTTGGAAGTGTTCCAATATTCATGGAAGGATTATTCAGATATGCGGTTGTTGAAGAGTAGAGTGGAAGATAAAGGTAATTTGAAATTTGATCATTACCTGTAGTTCCATAGCTCGCTCTCAATTTACCAAAACTTAAAAACGTTAGATTATCTTGTATAAAATCCTCTTTTCCAAAGACCCATCCTAGCCCTATTGCTCCAAAATTTCCGAATCGGTTTTTAGGTCCAAAACGAGATGAGCCATCTCTTCTAAAAGTTCCATTAAACAAATATTTCTCTTTCCAGTCGTAATTTACTTTTCCGAATAGTGCATTGTATTTGTAATATACGAGGTTATTGCTGGCAGTGAATAATCCTGCGGCACTGAGCGAACCTAAAAGTGCATCGTTTGAATAATTAGAACCATTGGTTGTCTGTGAACGGGATGAATTTTGCTGAAAACTTGTTCCAATTAATGCCGTAAATTTACCTTCGCCGATACTTTTTACATAATCCAATGTCGGTTCAATAATCCAATTTTCGGCCTTTGTATTAGAGAAACTGGAAGATCCAAGCGGGTTGGAGACGGTGTTGTTTAAGGAAGTAATTGGACGTTGATTATTTTGGTTCAACTGTGTGATTGTATAGCCAAAATTTGCTTTTGCAGTCAGTCCAGGTATAATTTTGTAACTCAGATTGGCATTTGAGATCAGATTATTGGTATTACCAAAGTATTTCCGTTCGAGCAAGGCGATTGGGTTGTCAATAAAAGCTGATGACGGTAACCAATAGTATTTTCCATTGTCACCATAGATTGGATAATTGGGGGGCAAATTGTAGAGAGATGTGACATCAGAGGAAGGCATATCGGAATTGTCGTTGGCATAGCTAACTGATAAAGCGGCATTGAATTTTTTGTCAGAGGAGGTGTGATCCAAGTTTAACCGTGAGGTAAAGCGACTGTTTTTGCTATCCCCATAAAAAACAGTACTCTCGCGTCTATATCCCGAATTAAAGAAAAAACGGGTAGATTCGTTTCCACCAGACATATTCGCTTGAACGTCGGTAATATGTCCTTTGTTTCCAATCAGCATTTTCTGCCAATCTGTCGATTTGTTCTGATCCCATAACATAAGATCTGGAGCGTTATCGGCTGTAGGTGTAACTCCAGCATTAGCAAAAGCCTCTTTTCTTAGCGTGAGATATTGTTCTAGATTCAACATAGGTATAAAGCGGTTGACCTCGGTAAATCCGGTGTTAAAGTTTACACCAATGCGAGTACGACCTGCAGATCCTTTTTTTGTGGTGATCAATACGACACCATTTGCGCCCCGGCTACCATAGATCGCTGTAGCGTCGGCATCTTTCAAGACATCGATACGTTCAATATCCGCTGGATTAATCATGCTGAAGGGACTTAAGCCGCCTGAAGAAGCTGAGATACCAAATGAATTGAGGTTATCTGTTGCAGGTTGTCCGCCGTTAAAATTGGTAAATGGAACTCCATCAACCACGTATAGCGGTATTGAACCAGAGGTTGTTCCACTTAATGACGCTTGATTCCTAATCTGAATCTGAACAGCACTTCCGGGCACACCATTGTTTTGGGCGATCAATACACCGGACATTCTTCCCGATAGTGCGGCAAGGGGATTACTTACAGGTTGAGAGGTAATGTCCTTCGCTGTGATCGAAGCAACTGATCCCGTATTCAGTCTACGTGTTGTCGTACCGTAGCCAATAACAACCACTTCTTCTAAGCTTCCTTCTTCCGGTTTCAGTTTAATAGGAGTAGAATTGGCAATAAGCTGCTTTGCAGTGATATCAACCTTCTGATAACCAATAAAAGAAAAAGTAATAATGACATCGTCATTTGGAATACGCAGTCCCCATTGTCCATTGACATCCGTTGCGGTACTCGTTTGCATATTGCGGTATTCTGCTTTTTGCCAGTTCTTTATGATAACAGATACTCCTGCCAAAGGCGTTCCATTTTCATTGACTACTTGGCCCGCAATGTGTTGCTGATTCTCTTTTTTTTCTTTTATAGCGATAATGTCATTGTCCAATACTTCCCATGTTAGGTTGCTCCCGGCCAGAGACTGGGAAAGAAGATCTTTTACACTGATTTTCTTTCCAACAATATTGATTGTCGAGTTTGGGAGAGTCGATTTGCTAAAGAACATTTTGTATTTGCTCTTGTCATTGATTGTTTGAAATACATCTTCGAGTTTTCCTCCCTGGACGGAGACATCAATTTTTTCAGTTTGAGAATAGGCGAAGCTCTGTATATGCATGGCGCTAAGACAAATGAGCAGTAAAGCCAATCTCGACTCTTTTCTAAATTTGGGTTTTGTTTTGTTCATGTGAGTTATATAGGTTGATTGTTTTTAGAGTAGTTGTATTTGATTTTTCCCCGTTTTTTTAATTTGAAAGTAATTGACAGTTTGTAATGCTTTTAGGATATTTTCTAGTTGTTCGTTTTCGAATGTTGCTGAATAGCGTTGGTTAGCAACTGCTTTGTTTGTAATTTTAATTTCCACGCCATACATGCGTTCTAGTTTTAAGGCGATATCCAGTAATCTATCATCTTGAATGGTAATCCGATTTAATAACCATTCGGTTTCTAAAGCGGATCCGTCTTTTTCAGAGATGGAAAATGGCTGAATAGCTATTGCCATAGGAGCCGATGCGGTTTTAGTAGTTGTAGATGGGAATTCCTTTTCAACTCCATATACCTTTCTGATCACAAACTTTTCTTTGGGCTTTAATATAAATTTCTGATTGTCAGTTCCTTTTTTCCAGATGGATACTTTGCCACGTACCAAAGCTGTTTGGGCATTATTTTCTTCGGCATAATCGCGCACATTGAAAGCGGTTCCCAGTACGCTAATTTCCATTCTTGGTGTATGAATAAGGAAGGGCTTGGATGGATTTTTGGCGACATCGAAAAATGCTTCCCCAATCAAAGTAACTTCACGTGTGCTGGAATCTTTGAATGAGGCGGGATAGATTATTTTGCTCGAAGCATTAAGTGTAACTTTTGTACCATCTTCTAGAACAATTCGCTGCTGTTGTCCGTTTGTTAGCGTAATTTCTCGATTGTTTGGTTGCGCAATTTTGTAAAGATAAAGAGCTGTAAAAGCGATACAGAGGATAGCTGCAGCTGCTGCAATTCTAGGGAAATTGAATGTTTTCTGATTCCTCCGAGTCAGTTTCTTTATAATTCTGCCATGAATGCGTGCTTTGAGTGCTTTCTGTACATGATCGGGTAGTGTTTTGATTAAATTCGGTCGGGATGAAAATGAATCGAAAAAACGTTCCACGACGTCCATTTCTTCCGAATTGGCTTCGCCTTTTAAGTATTTGTCAATTAGCTTTTCGAGCTCTTGGTTAGGATATTGCATATGATTAGTACAATGTTCACTTAAATAGTGTCCCTAAAAGGAAAAAATGTACTAGTCTAAATTGGTGTTTATTTGTAATTTACTTATTTACAGTTGTATAAAATTATGAGTAGCGTCAAAAAATGTTGGATAACAAGTTTTTTTAATTTTTGAATTGATACTCCGAGGTGATTTTGAACTGTATTTTGGGAAGTTTCTGTCAAATCACTAATTTCTTTTGTGGTAAGTCCATCTAAGTATCTCATTTTAAAGATTTCTTTTCTTTTTTGTGGGAGATGGGCTACCCATTGTTCAATTAAAGATTTTAAATCCTTTTCGGCATACTGATCTCCTTCCAGAATTTCATAACTTCGATAAAGGTGATGATTTTCTTCGATAAGGATATTTCTGCGTTTGTTTTTCTTATAGGTTTCAAAGACTTTGTATTTCATGCATGCAATGAGGTAGGATTTCAGGTTGTGAATCTCTCTACTGGGACAGTGTTCCCAAAGTTCAATAAATACATCCTGAACAATCTCTTCACAGGAAGCTAAATCTTCGAGTCTTTTGTAAGATTCATCTAAAAGTAAAGACCAATATTTATCATACAAAATATTGAAAGCCTCTAAATCGCCTTCTCGGAGCCTAGCTAACAAGCTTGCATCATTATGAGCTGGATCTTTATCGTTTTTCATGATATGATAGTGTGAAGTTGAATTCCTTAGATTGGTAGGGTTGAGGAATGTAACTTTTTTTCAATATTACAGATTTTATTAAATAAGGTCAAGATCTGTACGTATTTTTTATTTTTTGTGTTTAATCTTTTGAAATTCATTAAACATTTGACATCATCATTTGGGCTTATATTCATAAGAAATTGGTTTTTGAGCCGTAATTAACTCAAAATTAGGTTGAATAAAATTAAAATAGAATTCACTTTTAATTTTTCGAATAAATAGTCAAAAGTACATTTGTTTTTGGATGAGTACTGAAATTTATCTTGTTTTATGCTTGCAGAGCCATAAAAAATTCGGTTTTTATTGTCAAGGTTTAATAATATTTTAAATTAATAAAAGACCCCTAATGTTCATTAAATTAGAAATGCGTGAACTGATTGAATCTGCAAAAAAAGAAAAAAAAGAATAGTTGTCAGGATAGCAACAGATTTTGCTAAATCGTATCTTCGAAGGAGAGGATAAACCAGCGAAGCCCCGATATGTACTTTCGGGGCTTCGTTGTATCGGGGCTTCGCTGTATAAGTCATCCAAGCAGGCCCCTTAATCCATCGGCTTAATTTGATCAGGATAGGGGATCTGCTGTCCCGTAGCTTTGTAGGTCGGCAACTGAGCCTTCCAAGTCCGGAGCTGATCAGAAAGTAATTTGCTGAGCTCGCTGGTTTTTCCTTTCATTTTTGGGGCAAGATTGTTGAGTTCACCGATATCTTGCTGCAGGTTGTAAAGTTCAAGCTTCCCATTTTTCATGTCGTAAAGCAACTTATAATCTCCTTGTCTTATTGCCGAGAAAAAGTTGATTCCAGGGCCATCTGGCACTGTCCACTTGTTGGGGATATTCCATACCAATGGCCGGCTGTTCCAATTGTCGGACCTATTGCCTTCCATTAAGGGCAAAAGATTTTTTCCATCTGGTTTTTCCTGTACGAGCTGATAGTGATCTATTTTGGCTAAACTGAGAATCGTTGGAAAGAGATCTTCGACCATAACAGGGGTAGCATCTGTGCTTGCAGGGTGCTGCTTGGCCTGTTTGATCAACAGAGGAATCCGGATTCCACCTTCGTAAACCGACCCTTTCCCAGCTTTTAATGGTAGGTTCTGTGTATGGCTTGGTCCGGTGCGCATTGGGCTGAGGCTTAGTCCGCCATTGTCGCTAAGGAAAATAATGACGGTGTTATCGTATAGGTTTTTGTCTTTAAGAAATTGAACGATATCACCCATACTTTTGTCATAACCTTCGACCAGTGAAGCATAAGCTGCTTCAGTGGAATCTAAGCCGCGGTCGAGGTATTTTTGTACAAAACGTGGATCGGGTTGGATCGGGACATGCACCGCATAGTTGGAAAAATTAAGGAAAAAAGGCTCCTTACGGCGTATCGGCTCCTCCAGTGCCTTCAGCGCCTCCCGGGTTAAGGCTTCCGTTAGAAATGTGGATGTGCCATGGTATTCCATAAGATCGGGAACCGCCTGATAACCTGCTTTGCCAGGAAGGTTACCGTAATTCTGCTCGCCATAGTAGTTTTGTGGGTGCCCGGCGGAGTGTCCTGCAATATTGACCATAAAGCCCAAATTTAAAGGACTGGCACCAGGTGTTCCGGCAGATCCCCAATGTGCTTTACCTACATGAATGGTATAGTAACCATTCGCTTTAAGGATGCTTGGAAATGGAGTAGCATATATCGTATGTGGTATATTGGGCACAGGGCTTAGTCCGTTGATATTCCAATCCGGTGGATTCAACAATTCATCTTTGCTATCGGTCGGGGTGTCAGCCTTGGGATGGGTCCAATTGGTGACACGATGATGAGCAGCATTTAAACCGGTCAGAAAGCTCACCCGGGAAGGTGTGCACACCGGTGTTGCATACGCATTGGTAAATTTAATGGCTTCTTTGGCCAATGTTTCCAGATAGGGGGTATGAAACTTTTCGTTGATCGGCGTTTTGACCTTGTAAAATGGTTCGGACATGTCCTGCCAACCGAGGTCATCCACAAAAAACACGACAATATTGGGGCGTTCTGTTGTGGGACCAAGTTGTGCCTTGCTTTGGCTCTGCGCCTGCAGCAATAACCCCATATTTGTAAATAGGGTCGCTAATAGGATAAATTTGCTATTTTTCTTAGAAAGTATCATAAGCATTAAAAGTATGAATAATAGGTTGGCCAATGGCCTTATCTATTGTTAATTTAATTTGTGTACAGCGAATGGAGCCTTTCAATTGAATGATACATTTGTTACCAACGGACGAACCCGTAAATAGTGTTTGCCATCCCTGCTTTGTTTTCGCAGTAATGTGGAAAGCACGTATACGTTGTCCTTGATCAAGGCTTTCTTCAATCATTAACTGGGTAACAGCTTTCGCCTTTTTAAAGCGAATAAGCTCTTGTTTTGGGTCTAGATCCTTTATCGGACTACCATATTGACGTTTGATCTCACTTCCTAGTTCTTCTAATCGCCGCCGATCTATTTGCGGCACAAGCCCCAGGGTGTCGGGTGTAACTCCTAAGATCAAAGTTGCATTTCTGCCGACAGACTTTTGATACATATCCACAAGGTGGTTAAGAGAAAATACCGAATTTTCGTCATTTGGTTCCCAAAACCATTCGTGTCGACCGTTTGCTCCGCGGAGCGGGGCATCAGCCATTGCAGGCATAAAATAGGTTCCATCCGGATCACCGGTTTTTAAGAGTAAGAAATCGTTTGTGGAAATTGCCCTTGGACAACTCTCTCCTGCGCCGGTATAAGGAAAAGGAAACATAGACCAGCATGGATAATGTACTGTTCCAGACTCGGAACCGCCCCATCTTGCTTCTGCCAGTTCGTCGTTATGATAGAAAAGGCAATTAGGTTGATATTTTTTTACAATTGGGAGCACATTTGGAGCACCTTTCTCAGGGCTGCTGGCTCCACCATCAAACCAAATCTCAAACAGTGGACCGTACCATGTGCATAGCTCCTGTACCATTCCCTCGACCATTTTATTATAGTATTTTTGCCGTTCTATTTGCTGCTGTCCAGTACCGATTGCTTTAAAATCGTGAATACCAAGGTAAGCGTTCCAACGAATCCCTACATAAATACCTGGTTTTATCCCGTGTTTGATACAGGCTTTTATAAAATCACCAACAAGATCTTCTTTCCCGTTTTTCCACCCTAAAGCACTCGTGTTATAGGGATTGACTTTTGAGGGATAAAGGGCAAATCCAGTTTCATGAGTCGCGGTAATGAGTGCGAATTTAGCCCCTGCTAATTTTGCGCTCAGCACCCATTGCTCGACATCCAGTTGTTGCGGCTGGAAAATGTGTATATCAGGAACCGGAACAATACGATTGGATTGCTGTTGATATGCCTTCCGGTCAAAGACATGCAGATCATAGTGAAAGATGATACCAAATTCGGCTCTCTGCCAAGCAAGCTGCTGTTTATTTGGGAGGGCGACAACTTGAGCATATATGCTTGGGCAGGAAAGCCCAAGCATGATAATAAACAGCAATAAATCGTGGTATGGTTTAGTAACCCTCATTTTGCGTTAAATTTGGGTTTGCATCAATTTGTTGGAGCGGGATAGGATAAACGACCTGGTATTCTTTGGCTGCATAACCTCGCTCTTTGGCTGACTGGATAAATTTTCCATGTCGAATCAAGTCTTCGCGACGCAATCCTTCAGAAAAGAACTCTCGCCCACGTTCCGCCAGTAGAAAATCACGCAACAATAATTTGTTATTATAGTCTGCTAATTTGAGTAAAGTTGTATTGGCACGTTGACGAACCTGATTGATGAGGTCGATACTCTCTTGATTAGGACCATTTAGCTCATTAAGTGCTTCAGCACGACTTAAAAGAACATCGGCATAACGTATGTAGACAATATCGTTACCCATATTTTCGCCCACACCGTTTGGATCTGGCCAGTATTTGAAGCTTCGTACATCATTGAGGGCTTTACCATTGTTATCCTCGAGCAATTCCACATTTTTACCAGAGATATCGGTATAGTTTCGTATGAGCAGTTCACGTCTTTTATCGTTCGATTCAAAGGTTTTGTAAAATGCACTATAGGTACGGAATTGTGCACCGAAATTGACCCAGTTGGTGAGAATAGGGTAGTTTGGCGGGAAAGCATGTGCCATGTAGTTATTTTGATAGCCTGCCTGCGCGATACAAGGTGCCCTAAAGATGTATTCTTTATTGCTTTCACCTTCAATGGCAAAAAGCCGTGGATAATTACTATACAGTTCATATTGATGAAGGTCTATAATTTCCTGAGTGACATCGGTCAGCTTTTTCCAATTTTTTTCTTTGAGATAAATCTTCATTAAATACCCAAGAGCGGCACCTTTTGTTGCCCTGCCTATGGGACTTTCTGTTGTCGGTAAATATTGTTTGGCAAATTCAAGGTCACTGATGATATAGTTGACAAAGACATCTCGGTCGGCTCTTTTGGCATTTTTTCCAATTTCTTCGATCTCTTGGGGACTGGCGCCGACGGGGATATCAATCAAGGGGGTAGGGCCGAATAAATTATAGAGGAAATAATAAGATGACGAGCGGATAAACTTGGCTTCGGCTTGTATTTTGTTGAGTTTGGCCGGGTCTAAGCCGTTGAGCTGATTGGATAGAATGATAACCGAATTTGCACTGGCAATGGCTTTATACATTTTCTCCCAGAATGAATTTAAAAAACTATTATTGACAGACCAATTAAACTGGATAAATGGAGCGGCATCTTTTTCAAGGCCACCACCCGTTTCAAAGGCAATATCTGTGTTGAACTCATTCATCATATAGGTATAGTTACGATGATCATAAGCAATAATACGGGATTGCGCATAAGCTCCTGTAAGCAGTGCATCTATGCCAGTCTCATCGGCTAAGAATTTGTTGGGGTCGTATTCTGTATATACTTCTTCTTTCAAAAATGAATTGCAGCCTATCGTCGATAGGGACAGCAATAATATGGTGAGATATTTGAGTTTTAATGTTGTCATGTTAGTCGAATTTAGAGTGTAAGATTTAATCCCAATCGAATCGTGCGTGCTAAGGGGTAGCTATTGTAGCTCACTTTGGAAACGGCATTAGTTCCTGTCGCACTTGCGTCAGGATCATAACCTTTATATTTGGTCCAAGTTGCCAAATTCTCTAGTGCCAGAAATATATTGACGCGATTGACTGATTTTCCATTTTTCAATACCTCGTAGTTTAAATTGATATTTTTGAGTCTTAAAAACGATGCATCTCTTACAGTCATTGAATTGATAATATAGTCGCCACCATAGGCTGTAGGGTTTACGCCGCTCGGATATTGATTGGTTGGGTTTTCTGGTGTCCACCTATTCAGGTAGTATTCGGATAACCTGTTGCGATATTCGTTGGTAGGATAGAGGGTTTCGGTGATATTGGCGTCTAACATACTAATTCCGCCTACGTATTGAAGTAGGAAGTCCAGTGAAACATTTTTATACTTGAACGTATTGGAAAGGCTCAGATTGATGGAAGGAAAAGGTTTTCCTAAAATAGTTCGATCTTTTAAGTCTATTTTCCCATCTTGGTTCTGATCTTTAAAGCGAATATGCCCCGGCTTTGCTTCAGGTTGTGCTGAATTTTTTATCTCCGCATCGTTCTGAAATATTCCCTCCGTCTCATATCCATAGAAAGATAACATGGGTTGACCACGTTCTACAAGTTGATAGTTGGAGATAAAACTGGCAATAGATCCCGTAATAAGTTGTGGAATAAAATCTGGTAGCTCTTTGACTTCATTTTTTAGTAAGGCCAAATTAAATAGACTATTCCATTGCCATTGATCACGAATAATATTTTTACTGTTTAACTGAAAATCAATACCACGGTTTTCAACATTTCCAAAATTGACCATGTAATTGCTAAAGCCCACCACTGAAGAAATGGGTTTACTGAATAGTTGATCCTTAGTGTTACGTTTGTAAGCGTCGACAGACCCCGTAATTCGCCCACGCAGAAGCTCAAAATCTAACCCTAGATTTATTTCTTCCGTAGATTCCCACCGTAGATTTTTATTAGGTAGTCTCGCAGGGACAACACCCTGATAAATCTTATCACCAAAGACAGCATTTCCCGACGCGACCAAGGTGTTGATTGTTTGGTAATTGTCTATTCCTTGGTTTCCTAATCGTCCATATCCAAATCTCAGTTTAAGCGTGGTACCATTTTCTTTCAAATGGGAAAGAAAATCTTCATCCGTTAATTTCCAGGCAAAAGCTCCGGACGGAAAAAATGCAAACTTGTTTTCTTCCGAAAAGCGCGATGTACCATCTGAACGCAAAGAGGCTGTAATAAAATAACGATCGTTAAAATTATAATTGATACGGCCCAATACACCATTGAGTCTGTTTCGGCTTTTACTAGAACTTACATTGTCGCCTTTATCACCATCTCCACTCTGTAAAAGGTTGTAGGAAGTGACGTCAGATAAAAATTTCATTGAACTGGCTCCCACGCCTTCACTTTGAAACTCTTCAAATGTTGTTCCCAATAAGAAAGCCAATTGATGTTTTCCAATTTTTTTATTGTAGTTGAGTAAAAACTCGCCCAACCATTGGTGGCCACTTGACGCATTTTTTGAACCCAATCCGCTATTGGCAAGACCGTTTATGGTCGATCGGTCCGTATAACTGGAGTTCATCATGTTGGCGGTACTTCCGCCAACACGTAATGTTGCTGTAAAATCGGTAAAAGGTTTAATTTCTGCGGTAATCAATCCATAAAATGTATTGGAGATATTTCTATTCTCCTTACCATTGATTAGGGCCAGTGGATTGTCTAAAGCGATAAAATTATTAAGGTAGTATCGACCATGTTCATTGACGTATGCCGGTAGCGTAGGGTCAAATTGCAATGCGCTATTGAGCGGGCCCGCGGCTTCATTCACTCCATTGGATGTATAGATTGCTTGCTGGTTACCACGGGTATAATTTCCGTTTATATTGAATTTTATATAATCCTTTGGTCGAAATTCCAGATTTGTTCTGAAATTAATTTTAGCGTAGCCCGAGTTTTTTACTAGACCATCCTGGTTGAAATAATTTAGAGCGGTATAGAAATTACTCTTATCCCCACCGCCGGAAAAGCTAAGTTGATGATTCTGTACGACCGCATTTTTTCTAAATATTTCATTCTGCCAATTGGTTCCTTCTCCCATGTTGTTGATCTGGTCTTCCGTAAAAATGGCGTCTTTGTTTGCATCTTTTCGGATAGCATTCAGAACTTGCATGTACTGCTTTCCGTTAAGGACATCCAATTTTTTTGATACATTTTGAAACCCGATATAACTATCATATTTCGCTATAGCTGTGCCAGATTTTCCTTTTTTTGTTGTAATAAGCACTACACCGCTAGCCGCACGAGTACCATAAATAGCAGCTGCTGAGGCATCTTTTAAGATGTCTATTGATTCGATGTCATCCGGACTTAAACTACTAGGGTCGATACCAGGTAGCCCATCTACCACAATCAGAGCATCATTACTACTGTTAATGGAACCTGCACCCCTGACCTGTATTTTGGTTCCTGCCCCAGGTGCCGAATTGGTTTGACTGATGGTTACACCTGGTGCCTTACCATTGATCAACTGAAGGGCGTTGATATTGGATCCTTGTGTGAAATCCTTAGCTTGAACGGCAGAAATTGAACCTGTGAGGTCTGATTTTTTTTGAACACCATAGCCCACAACAACGACTTCCTCCATTTCATTGATTTGAGGCTCTAAAGTGATGACGAGCTGTTGGGACCGTTGGAAAGATATTGTTTTCTCTTTAAATCCAATAAAATTAATGCGAAGCTCACCACTGGGCGGAGTCTTGGCAAATTGAAAATCACCATGTTCGTCTGTTGCCACAGATTGTTCGGTACCGACGAGCAGAATAGTGGCTCCGGCAATAGGCTTTCCAGTATTGTCTTTTAATTTGCCCCGAAGATCCTGTTGAAATGTGTTGTCTTTTCCAGCTGTGGTTGAAGCAGAAGCATTGGGATGGATCAAAATTGCATTATTACGCACGCTATAGGTCAATTGCTGATCGGCGAGTAATATGCGTAGTGCTTCGGCTAAAGGCTTGTTGGTAATGCTGAGATTCATTTTTTTGTCTTCATCAATTTGTTGAGAATTGTAAAGAAAGTCTGTGCCACTCTGTTTTCTAATCTTTGTTAAAATAGATTTGAAGCTTTCCCCTTTCACATGTAGCGAAATGTTTTGTCCATAACTATTTGCACTGACATGGAACGTGGCTATTACTAGAAACAGGATAATCAGTTTCATAAAAATCATAGTTTTTACGATAATCCTGGTCGTAGGATATCGAAATGAATAAGAAGTTTTATACATTTGAACTGGATAAATTGATTAATAATTTTCGTTTTGTTGGTCGTTATCTAACTGCGGGAGTGTTGGAGCACTTCCGTTTTTTTATTTAAAGTTTATTTATTGGTTACATAAATGCCTCCTTCTTTTATGTTGAATCTCAGGTTGGAAACTTCCTCTAGATTTTTGAGTAGATCACTTAGATCATTGGTGCGTCGATAGGTTCCTGAAAATCTATCCTCGCTTTGTGAGTTGATCTTAATAAATTTAACATCATACCAGTCTCTAATTTGTTCGGTTAATTGATAAATATCCACATTCTCGAATTTAAAATAACCTTGCTGCCATGCCAGGATATCCGTTGTATCTATTTCGGTTTTTTTAGGTGTTGCAGTTTCTCCGTATGCTTGCTGCCCAGGAGAAAGGTGGATCACAGTCTTTGGACTACTAACCTTTACTTTCCCTTCCAGTAATGAAATCCTTTCTATACTGTTAGGGTAACTTTGGATATTAAAATGTGTTCCCAGCACCTCGGTAGTATAATGTAAACCTTGTACAGAGAAGGGCTGTCGATCGAGATGAGTGACCTCAAAATACCCTTCGCCGACTAATTGTACCTGACGTTCCTTTTCATTGAAGCTTCTCGGAAACGTAATCTGTGAATTGCTATTGATCCATACTTTTGAACCGTCAGGTAGAACAAGTGCTTGTGTTTGCCCTTTTTGGGTTTGAATAGTCAATTTCGTGTTGTTGGCTAAAACATGTTTGTCGTCTTGTCGAAAAACAAGAGTGCCCGCTGAATCCTTGACAATCCCATAGGTTTTGAACTCGGATTGCTTCAATGGGATGTTGTTGCCGTTAGTATTGTTGCTGGCGTAAATAAGACCGCTATGTTTTTTCAGAAAGATTTGATTTACTGTAGTGTCGTGTTGAGGGGTTTCATCCTTATTTTTGTCGGTAAGCGTAAATAAAAGTGTCGCAAGAGAAATTATACCAATGAAAATGGCTGCATAAGGGAGGAAGGTTTTCCAACGGCTATTTTTTATGGCACCGGTCTGATACGTGGTATCTTGAACTAAATGCGTGTGGATATTGGACCAAATCTTGTCTTTTTTATTTTTTTTTAGCGCGACTTCCTTGGAATATTTGAGGTAAAATTTGTCAAATTTAGCCAAAAGATCGGCACTAGGATTAGTGGTCAGTAGAACTATTAATTGTCGCTCCTGTTCTGGACTAAGCTTATTTTCTAGATAGTCTTTGACTAAGTTTTCAAACTCAGAATTGGTCATCATGATATTGGTCTTTATTATAAGAACAATATTGAGTTGGGCTAAGGACTAGTCGATGAAAAAAAAAGTAAAAAATAATAGGGGATAGATGATCGAAGAATCTCCAGGGGTACGCTTGAGTTCTTCTTTGATAAATTTTAAAGAAGACACCAGATGATTTTTTACGGTATTTGTAGAAATGGATAACTGTTGCGCTATTTCCTGATGTGACAGTCCCTCGAATCGACTCATACGGAATACGAGCTGTTGTTTTTTGGGTAGCTTTTGAACCAATTGTTCCAGTGCTTCGTTCACTTCTTTTTCCGCCAAAGGGTCTTGTTCAAAAATGCAATCATGAGATCCTTCGGAGCATAGGGGTTCGAAGAGGCTATGGTATCTTTTAAGCTGTTTGAGCCTATTGAAGCATTTATTTCGACTGATTACATAGATAAATGTTCGAATATTGCTGTCTATATCTATTTTTTCTCTTGAGTCCCAGAGCTGGAGAAAAGTATCCTGTACAATTTCTTCCGCAATGTGCTCATCCTTTAAAATATGAAGAGCAAATTGGTAAACCATTTGCGCATATTTATCATAAAGCACCCTTAGGGCAATTTGATTACCCCGGGATAATTTGTGCAATATGGCAATGTTGTCTTTCAAATGCTGTTATAAATGTTGTGTATAGCGTGTCTAGATAACCCGACTATTACACCTGGTTAGATGTTTGCTTTATTGAACGTAAGCTATTCTTCACGAAATTCGGCTGTTACGAACTTCGCGAAGAATATACTAAGATAGTAAAATCTCTATTGATCCAAGGTTTGTAAATCACTTTGTTTGCCATTTACCGTATTGTTTGAAATACTGCTATTTGCGACACGTTCAAAAAATAAGGGCTTTTTATTCCAATGAAAAGCAGGGTATTCCTTATTGGTCTTGATTTGGTTGTTGCGAAAGACCAATCCATTGACTGATTTGGCATAAAGAATAGGCTTATCGAAGGTTTCAAAGCGGTTGTCTTCGATGACGATATGGCTATGGAAGTATTTCTGCTGATTTTTTAAATCCGGAATTTCTGGATAGATCGATATAATCGCATTGGTAAATTGGAACATATTGGTCAAGGCATTGATGAAAGTATTGTTCCGGATGCGAATATCGTGACAGCTGCCAGTTTCATACCAACCATTGGCATCGCCACACAGGAGAATAGCTGTACCTGAAGTATGATCAAAGAGGTTGTTTTCTATCAGGGTCTTTTTGGGTGTACTGAATAAAGCACCTCGTGCTCTATTGTGGCGTACGGTATTGCCACTAAATAGTACACGTGGGGTCCACGTAAGGTTTTCGATGCCAATATCCATTTTTGTTGGGTCAATAGCAGGGTCCAAAGCATTACTTAAAGTAATCTTGAATTCGCGGATTGGATCTGAGGCTTTCTCGCGTAAAACGCTAATGGATTGGATCTTATTTTTTTTGTCCCAGAGTTCCATTGTACTGGATCGGATAAATTGGACCGTATCCCCCTGGTAGCCCCAGTCAAATCCGTAGGATTGATCGTGCATATAACGACCGATCAATGTTTTGTCATCTAGTCGTTTGGTGATCTTCAGGTAGGTGCCATGGATATTGATGGCATCATCCATCATATTTTCATAAAGTCCATTCTTCGATACAATAACACCCTTGCAACCCGAAAAATGTGTTGCGTCGGCCTGAGCCGTAAAATAACGCGGATCCTGATCGCTGCGAAGTGCAATTCGGAAACCTTCCAATGTGATGTTGTCCGTTAATTGAGCTAACAAACCCATGCCTTCGGCGTAATGGACGGCGATATTTTCAAGCCGTATATTTTTTCCTTTATGGACAAATATGCCCGGATTGGGACGAAATCCAGCGCGCATGGCAACGACGGTACCCGGTATAAGCTTGCTGTTCTTCCATTGCTGCGCTTGAATGATACCCGGAGAGAGCTCCTTCACTTTGGTTGTGCCCACGCGAATATCGCTTGTATTATAGACAATGCGTTTGGTCTTTTCTTCAAAGGCAATCCCCGATGTCGGTCTCAGTTGCCAGCCTTCACCGGTATTGTAAAATATACTGTCTTTGATCGTATAGGTTACCCAAGGTGCAGTTTGATAAGTAATTGTACCGTTGATTGTATCGTTTTGTAAAATCTTGACCTGGCAGATCTGGGGATGCTCAAAATCGATGTGGATATTTTTCAACGTGAGGTTTTTATTCTCGATCAATGCAATTGGTAACATGCGGCCATGATAGATAAAGTCTGATCCTTGTCCATCAATTGTGATATTGTCGCAATTTTCAAATGCCATACCTACGGTCTTGGGGTTGTCCTGATCGTGATTGGAGATGTAATATTCGCGGATTAGTGCCCCTTCTGGATGAAAGTCATAACGTCCCTTTTTGAATTTTAAAATAATAGGTTCTTTCTTGCCAATCTTGCTGAAGATGGATTGAATAGCTTTATTGACCAATGCAGTACTATTGTTGCCCATGTTGGGAACAACACCATAGGTGGAAAGATCGATAATCTTCGTTGCGGACTGCGCAAGGCAGTTAAAATACATGAATGGTAGGAGAAGGATAAGCAAATAAGGTTTTAGGATGTTCATGATGTCCTGCTATTGATAAATTGGTTTATATCGCACAATTTCCCTATGGGATTTGGCTTGTCGAATATAGGGATAATCGTTCAACATCCAAATTAAGTCGTGAAGCGTAGCGTTTTTTTTACGCATGTGAAAACATGGTTTTACTCATAAATGGAGGCAAAATACACGATGAAGAAGAAATTTGGTGTTAGGCAAAAGATCGCTACACCCCCTGAGGTAATAGTTGCAGAAATTTTAGATTTCTATTTAAAATTTTATATTTTTGAGATCAGGCTTAATCTAAATTGTGAAGAAAAAATCAAGACATCTTTTTCTGGTTTTATGGTTTGTACTGATCTGTCAGATTGGATCGGCGCAATATGGGTTAGAATTTGCCAGCCACAACATGGAAGCCGATAAGCGGACTAGCCTGCAGATCGGTACCAAGGAATCGATTTCTTTTCAACATAAACTGTCTGTTTCGTTCGATCTTTCCTTTTTGCCACTCCAACAGGATTATTTTGGTTATATCTTTCGACTGATTACGGATGATGGTGTCAATATCGATTTGATATACGATCGGCGGCTTGATCAGGACAAACATTTTAAATTGGTAGTGGGGGAGGACTTTACCCCGGTATCTTTCAATATCACAACCTTACAGTTGTATTATAACTGGACACCAATGCGCCTCGAGCTCGATATGGATAAAAAGGAGCTTTATTTTCAGGTTGGAACGGCCCGGTATTCCTATCGGCTCAATAAACAGTTTGCGCCTCAGTTTAAGCTCGTTTTTGGTGCAAATATGATGAAAAACTTCCAAACAATGGATGTTCCCCCCATGCGCTTAAAGGATATTCGAATTGCTGATAATGGTAAACTTAAATACTATTGGCCATTGGATGAGTCTTCAGGCACCAAGAGTTTAGATGAACAAAAAAAGAGCACAGCGGAAATCGGTAATCCGATCTGGATCAAACGGCAACGTAGTGAATGGAAAACACAGTCTTCTTTTACACTGGAAGGACAAGCTAGTGTGGCCTTTGACAAAAATGAAGAAACACTGTTTTTTGTTGGAAATAAGCGTTTAATGATCAGTAAAATTGGTGGTAGTGACTTACGTTCGCAGGAATATGCGGATGGCAAGCTTTTGCTTGTCAATGGTAGCCAATCGCTTTTTGATCCGATCAAAAAGAACGTCCTGAATATCTCCATCGACCAAAAAATTGTTGCTGCTTATGATTCCACCAGTCGAACATGGAATAAACAATTTGATTTTCCTGCTGTAGGCACAAACTATTGGCTGTTCAACAAATATTTTAATTCGTCCGACACGAGTATCTATATGATTGGGGGCTATGGACATTTTAAATACAAAGCGGGCGTATTGCGTTATCATCTGCCTACACAATCTTGGGATAGCATTCCTTTTACAGGTGATGAAATTTTTCCGCATTATCTTGCGGGAATGGGGCAGGGAAAGGATGGGGTATACCTGGCCGGTGGTTATGGCAGTTCCACAGGAGACCAAATGTTGAATCCCCGCATTTCAAATGATTTTCTTAAGCTTGATTTTAAAAACCGCAAGTCTCTAAAAGTTTACGAATTTTCATCTGCATTCGCCGATATGGTATGGGCCAATAGTCTGGTCGTTGAAGATAGTAGTGGACTGTTTTATGGATTGATTTTCCCGAACAATAAATTCAAAACACATTTACAACTGGTGGCAGGTAGCCTCAAAGGGACACAATACCAGTTTCTGGGGAGCAGTATACCCTTCGATTTTCATGACATCCGTTCTTTTGCCGATCTCTATTATGCACCGAAATCTAAGTCTTTCGTTGCAGTCACCTTGTTTTATGATGACAAGACCGATCTGACTAAAGCAACGATTTATACCTTGTTGGCTCCCCCTTTACAGTCTGAACAGGGTATAATGCCTTTGGCTAAGCCTGCGCTGCTTAAATACAGCCTTTATGCCCTCGCTGTAATGGGATTATCGCTCTTGATCTGGTGGTATCGAAAAAGAGGCAAGCAAAAAAAACAGGCTATTTCTGTCATGGAAACCGATAAAATAGGAGAGCCGCACCTACATGCAGCTCCCTTGAAGGAGACTGAACAAGATAAGAGCGCGCAATTGGTTGATCTTCCGCAAACCAAGAAAGTGGCCGAGGGATTTGAAACCCGACATGGCGCCGGAATCTACCTTTTCGGTGGCGACTTACAGATTGTGGATCTTGCTGGAAAAGAAATCACAAAGAAGTTTTCGCCATTGCTTAAAGAAATGCTGCTGATTTTTATTCTCTATACCGTACGATGGGAGCGGGGAATTAGCTCAGAGAAGCTGAATGAGCTATTTTGGTCCGATAAGAGCCAGTCCAGTGCACGCAATAATCGATCAGTGAACATCGCTAAGCTCAATAGCTTACTCGAGCAATTGGGTGATTTTAGGGTGACCAAAAAAAGCGGTTATTGGTGCATTGAGCCAATGGATACAGTATATATCGATTACCTCCGCTTCAGCAGGATGGTATCCAATAAAAAACATTTTACAGAAACTGAAATTAGAGAATTACTCGATATAATTGACAAAGGAGGCTTCCTTTTCGAAGTGGACTATGAGTGGCTCGATAATTTTAAAAGTGAAATGTCTATTCTGGTGCTCACCACGTTGGGCAATTTTATTGAAAATCTGAATGTGCAGGATAATGCTGAACTGATTATTGAGATCTGCAATAAGATATTCTATTTTGATGAAATCAATGAGGAGGCGATGGTTCATAAATGTCGTTCCTTGTTACAGCTTGGCTATCACAGCTTGGCTTTACAGTGCTATGAGAATTTCTGTCAGATCTACGCTCGTTTATATGGTGAAGCTTACCCCAAAAGTTTTAAAGACTGTCTAGATTAAGAAAAAATATTTAAAATTTTAATGTATTGATATACAGTTGTTAATGGTGTTTTTGGATACCTGTTAATCTTCTGTTAATCTTCTATTATACCCCTCGCCAATATATTCGTTTTCATACTTAATAACCAATCAAATGAAAGCGAAAAATTATCTTCAACTCTTCCCTAGGGAATAGTGGTAATGGACTGTTTGTAGCAAACAGGTCCTCCCTAAATACATAAACCTAATATATAATTCAATAACCAATTTAAAACAATACATGAAAACAAACTTCATTTTTAATGAAAGGCCACTGCCGTGGAACAAGCTCCGTAGTTACCCTTGGCAGTGGGCATTGTCCTCGCTGCTGCTATTGTCTCCAATGGCAACCATCGCGCAGCAACAGCAGATCGAAGGTAAAGTGCAGACTTCAAAGGATAAGCCTATCGCTGGGGCTTCCATTACAGACCTCCGTACCGGGCAGACAACATCGTCTGATGGTCAGGGACGCTTCAAGATTAGCGCATCGCCGGGAGACAAACTCGTGATCACTTTTGTCGGTTACCGCAAGACTGAAATGATCGTTGGGCAACAACGGCTCATGGATGTATTGCTCAACGAAGATAATACAAGCTTGGAAGAGGTCGTGGTTGTGGGGTATGGCACGCAGAAAAAGGCTTCGTTAACAGGGGCGATATCATCGGTGAACAATAAAGAAATCACAGTAACAAAAAATGAAAATGTGGTCAATATGTTAGCCGGTAAGATGCCCGGTGTGCGTATCAGCCAACAGTCGAGCCAACCGGGATCATTTGAATCAAATATCGACATCCGCGGAATGGGTGAGCCCCTGATTGTGGTTGACGGAATTCCCCGTGATAAAGATTATCTGTCACGCATGGATGCCAATGAAATCGAAAGTGTATCCGTATTAAAGGATGCTTCAGCAGCTGTTTACGGTGTGCGCTCGGCGAATGGTGTTCTTTTGGTGACCACACGCCGGGGAAGTAACGAAGATGGAAACTTTGAAATAAACTATTCCTATAATCGTGCCTGGCAAAAGTTTCTTTATGTTCCCAATACGGTGGATGCCCTTGCCTATATGCAGCTTAAAAATGAACAGATAGCTCGCGATTTTAATAGCAATTATCCGGCGAAGATGCCTAATATTTTTGGGCCGGCAGATTTTGAAGCGTATCAGAACGGCACAAAAAAGACATCCAATTATGTCGATGCGGCATTTGACAAGGTATCACCACAATACCAGCACAATCTTTCCATCAACGGTGGCGGCAAGAAAGTTAATTATTTCTTCAACCTGGGCCATATGGATCAGATGGGCGCTTACAAAAGCAAGAGTCTCAACTATAATCGCTGGAATTTCCGCTCCAACATCGATGCGCAGATCACTGATCGTCTGAAAGCGTCTTTGGATGGGGGCGGGTATGCCGATGAGACTAACCAACCACGTACGGATATCTGGGCCGTCTACAAACAGGCCTGGAGACAAAGACCTATTGTGCCGATCTATGTCAACGACAATCCCCTTTATCCGAATTTTGAGATGATCGATAACGAAAATCCTGTCGTGGTAACGGACTCCAAACAGACTGGCTATCGTAAATTTTTGCGTAAGCAATTCAACGGTATTATCGCTTTAGACTATAAAGTACCCTTTGTGGAAGGCTTAAATGCGAAGGCAACCTATAATTATGACTTCAAGTACAGTGACAATACGGATTTCAAGAAGTCCTATTTTTTATATAGCTATACACCACCGGTGTATGATGGTAACGGCCAGATTATAACCCCTGAAAAGTATAATGCACATGAGAAAAATGCTCCTACGACCGTGAGGCGGAGTTCCTATCCGGATACACATTCCCTGATGCAATTCTCGTTGAATTATAACCGTCGTTTTGCCGAAAAACATCAGGTCTCCGGTTTGTTGCTTTTCGTCGAAGAATATAACAAATGGGACAGCTTCTATGCACAGCGGGAGATCATGGTCAATTCGGAATATCTATTTGCTGGTGAGGACAAGAACCAATTGGCAAATATGGAAGGTATTGGCGAACGTACAGCACGAGGTTTGGTCGGTAAGTTCAATTACGATTACTTAGGTAAATACATTGCCGAATTTAGTTTTCGCTATGATGGCTCCTCTAAATTTCCAAAAGAATCGCGCTGGGGATTTTTCCCGGCAGCCTCGGTGGGTTGGCGTATCAGCGAAGAAGGGTTTATTAAAAACAACTACAATTTTATCAATAACTTAAAAATAAGGGCATCCTATGGTAAGCTCGGGGATGACCGTTCGGCAGGTAATTACCCTTCAACCATCGTTGGTTATGCACTGGAACCCAATGAAACGGGGTGGATCTTTGGTGGAAACCTCGTGAATGGGGCCTTGCCTACTGCAATTCCCAACCCTAATCTCACCTGGTATACTTCCAAAACTGCCGACGTGGGTTTGGACATGGATCTATGGAACGGCAAGCTGGGCTTGACTTTTGATTATTTTAACCGTAATCGCTCAGGCCTTCTAGCGACAAGCCTTGACTTGATCCCTGGTACTGTTGGTGCCAACCTACCGCAGGAAAATCTGGAAAGCGATCGCACGTTCGGCTATGAGCTCTCTTTGACACATCGCAATAAGATCAATGATTTCAATTATTTTATTAATGCGCAGGTCTCTTCTACCAAGAGTCAATTTGTAAACCGCGTAGAATCAAAAGCCGGTAATTCGTACGACAACTGGCGTAACCGCTATTCTAATCGTAATAAGGATATCTGGTGGGGCAAGGAGTACGCCGGACAGTTTGGATCGTATGAACAGATTTATAACCACCCAACATTGGTAAGCAGCGGCACATTGCCTGGTGATTATTACTATCAGGACTGGAACGGCGATGGAGTGATCAACGATGCCGACAATCATCCTATTGCAACGTATAATATGCCTTTGATCAACTATGGTTTTACGTTAGGAGGATCGTGGCGTGGTCTGGATCTAACGATGAATTTTCAGGGTGCAGCAAAAGTGTATGTACAGTATAGTGAGGTACTGGCAGGACCACTGCAGTTTGACGGCGGTGCTTTGACGCAGTTTTTGGATCGTTGGAGACCAGCTGATGCCGGTGCCGATCTATTTAACCCAAGCACACAATGGCTTGCTGGATATTATCCTTCTACTGGCTCTGCCATGGCCGAAGGAACCCGAGCAGTTCAAAATGCCTCCTATCTGCGTCTGAAAACCTTAGAACTGGGTTATTCTCTCCCGCAACAATGGTTGAAGACACTAAAAATAAAGAATCTAAGGATCTATGCGAGTGCTTATAACCTGTTGACATGGACGGGTCTCAAATATACCGATCCCGAGCACCCAGGATCTGCCGGAGGTTCTTCATCGGGTGATATTGATGTGTACAAATATCCCATCAATAAAACCTACAACATTGGAGCATCCATTAAATTTTAATCTCAAAACGAACAAAACATGAAAAAATCAATCGCTATAGCAATCATTGGCCTTTTTCTGTGCTCGGGCATACAATCCTGTAAAAAAATGGATCTGGATCCACTAGGGGTATTGGGTGAAGATGCGCTTTTTGGAAATGAGGCTGGAGCACGTAAATATGTCGCTGGAATGTACAGCTATCTACCCATAGAAGACTTTGTATATCATCCTGAAAGAGGATTTAGATGGGACAATTATTGGCAAAATTCGGAAACGCTTGCGGCCATGAGCGGCGAGATGACCGGACAATTTTGGGGCGTAGCTGGGGCACAGGGCTTTGGTTACTGGCCATATGATCGCATCCGGAATGTCAATACCCTGATTGCAGGCCTGCCTAAATACAAAGCTAATTATACAGAGCAGGGGTACAACCAGATCTTTGGGGAAGCCCATTTCTTACGGGCTTTCTATTATTTTGCTTTGGTTAAGCGCTACGGTGGGGTACCTATTATAAAAGACGTGCAGGATCCAACAGCTGATAAAGAACAGCTCTTGGTTAGCAGAAATAAAGAATCTGAGGTTTATCATTTTATCAATGAAGACTTGCAGGTGGCTATTTCAATGATGTCTGGAAGCAGCGAACGTGGCCGCGCCAACCAATATGTGGCAGCAGCTCTACTTTCCCGCGCCATGTTGTATGCCGGTAGTATTGCTAAATATAGTTCGTATAGCAATCTCTCTGGCGATGCCACAGACAAGCAGTTGGTAGGTATTAAAAAGGAAGAAGCGGAATGGTTCTTCAAACAGGCTTATGATGCTGCAACAACCGTGCTGGCGGGACCGTACAGTCTGTACAATAAAAATGCACAGGATAAGGAACTCAACTACGTAAATTTGTTTTTGGACTTAGACAGCCCTGAAGATATTCTGATCAAGGAGTATAGTCTGACCGCACCGCACAACAACCGTCTCAAACATAGCTATGACGCCACACACTTACCCAATCCGACCTTTTCGAGTGACAATGAGTCTGCGGCATACCCCGTATTGAATGTCGTGGAGTTATTCGGTGAACTTCCAATCACTGATGCAGGTGGAAAACCAGTACGCTATACGGACCGTAAACAGCTGTATGCCGATTTGGAACCTCGTCAGCGGGCTACATTTTATTTCTCGGGAATGGAATTACGCGAAGGCGCCGAAAGACGGAGTTTTGATATTCAGCGTGGACTCTATAAGACCTTTCCCGGTAAGGCTGCTGATGCACAGATGGGCGCGGGTACTGCGGCGATAAATAGCGAGTCAAATCGAATCTTGGCTGGCCCCAAAAATAGCCTGTTTGATTACAATGGTACGAAGATCAACATAACAGGCGAGCACGGCATGTGGAAAGATGGACATGCCAACAACACCCGAACTGGATTTTACATCCGTAAATACATTAACTATAAAATGTCTACCAAGGATGTGAAGTTGTATAACAGTACACAACCCTGGAAGGTCTTTAGGCTCGCTGAGATACTTTTGAATAAGGCAGAAGCTGCTTATGAACTTGGCCTGATCAAAAATGATGAAGCACTTAAACAGGAAGCATTTCAATACATCGCGCAAATCCGTAATCGTGCTGGTGCCAAGCCTTATCTCTATACAGCTGCTTCGGCAAACCTCTCCGGTAAATATGGTTATCCCTTGGATGGAAATCTGCAATTTATACGTGAGGAGCGCGAACGTGAACTTTGCTTTGAAAATCACCATTGGTGGGATATGCGGAGATGGCGCATTGCAGATGTGGAACTCAACAACTTTGTACCCAATTCGCTGATGCCTTACCTTGTATTGGATGAACTGAAATATGCTCCGGGCGGCGAACGGATCAACTCCTTTATTTTTATTCGCGAAAAGGAACCTTGGAACAAGACGTTCAACTTTGAAAAGAAATGGTATTATGAACCTATTCCGGGTGGAGAACTGAACAAAAACCCTAATCTATATCCACAGAACCCTATTTACTAACTGAGCGGAAATGAGAACGATATATTTATTTACAGCATTGACAGGCTTGTTATTTTTAAATGCCTGTTCGAAAACAGATAATTACGATGGCCCGAATGCGAGTATGAAAGGGCAGGTCATTGATAAGGTAACGAATAAACCCTTCCTGACCGGACAGGGCGAATTTAGCATCCGTTTGCTAGAAACCAGTTGGAGTGACAATCCCGCACCGCAGGATATTGCCGTCAAGCAGGACGGATCGTATAGTCATACAAAGCTCTTTCAGGCAACGTATACCCTCCAGCCCTATGGCGGTGCATTTTGGCCAGCACAGAAGATCGAAGGTTACCAACTGGGTGCTAATGCAGAGCAAAACTTTGAGGTGACGCCCTACCTACAGATCAAAAATGTGAAGTGGACCTTAAAAGCGGAAAATAAACTGGAAATCTCCTGTACGCTTGCCGCACCTATTACGGGTGGATTGCCGCAAGTGATTGAGGTTCGCCCATTCCTGAGTCTGACACCATACTGTGGGGCTGGCAACCGTATTGATGCGTATTATAAGGATGAATATCGCGCATTGATCAATCAAAACTGGGAAAATATCGGCAATATGCAGACCGGAGAAGGAAAGGAAACTTACACGATCAAGGATATTCCATTGAAATCAGGGTACACCTATTATGTACGGATGGGTGCAAAGGTGCGCGACACTTACGAAAAATTCAATTATTCGGAAGTGGAGGTTATTAAAGTACCTTAAGTAAAGAATCTAAACAATGAGCGGGACTTGGTGCCCGCTACTACTACTCAATACTAAATAATTATTCGGATGAAACAATTTATCAAAGCAGGTTCCAGATGCCTATTGGGCATGACATTATTTTTTGCCGCACACTTGCAGGCGCAAGATAATCCATTTATCAAACATATGTATACCGCAGATCCTTCGGCACGGGTATGGGCCGATGGCCGCCTGTATGTGTACGCTTCACATGATATTGCTCCGCCTCAAGGTTGCGATCTGATGGATCAGTACCATGTGTTTTCTACTGCGGATATGAAAACATGGACCGATCATGGTGAAATATTACGCGCCTCACAAGTCCCTTGGGGTAGAAAAGAAGGTGGATTTATGTGGGCTCCGGATTGTGTCTATAAAAATGGTACTTATTATTTTTATTTTCCACACCCAAGTGGTACCGAGTGGAATAAGACCTGGAAAATTGGTGTAGCTACGAGTAAATCACCAGCAAAAGATTTTGTGGTACAGGGCTATGTAAAGGGGGCCGAAGCACTTATTGATCCGCACATCTTTATCGATGATAATGGACAGGCCTATTTTTATCAGGGGGGCGGTGGTGTCTGTAAAGCGGGTAAGCTCAAAGACAATATGATGGAGATTGATGGTGAATTGCAAAAGATGGAAGGTTTGGAAGATTTTCACGAAGCTTCATGGGTACACAAGTATAATGGGAAATATTATCTGTCCTACTCTGACAATCACGATGAGAACTGGAAAGATGGAGTAAAAGGGGATAACCGTATGCGCTATGCGGTAAGTGATAGCCCAATGGGACCATGGAAATCAATGGGCATCTATATGGATCCGACGAATAGCTATACAAACCATGGCTCCATTGTCAAGTTTAAAGGTAAATGGTACGCTTTTTACCATAACAGTGAATTGTCACAAAAAAATGGCGAATTCAACGATTGGCTTCGTTCCATCTGCGTAGACCGCTTGGAGTACAATAAGGACGGCAGTATCAAGAAGGTAAAGCAGACTGGCTTATTGACAGGTCCCAAATAATCGATGGACACGAAGACGAGATGTTGCCAAAAAAAATTAACTTTAGGGGCGGAACAACTGTTTCGCCCTTAAACCATCGAACACTTAATTGTTTAAAATGCTAACGAAGAATATCAAACGTAAAACCAATACATTGTTACGCACAATATGTTGCTGTTCTCTTCTTTCAGTCAGTATGCTAAAAGGTTTTTCCCAAGCTAAAATGACGAAAGATTATGTTGACTATGTCAATCCTTATATGGGAAACATCAGCCATTTATTGGTGCCAACCTACCCAACGGTTCACTTGCCAAACAGCCTTTTGCGCGTTTATCCTGAGCGGGGAGACTATACGTCGGACCGTCTGTTTGGTCTGCCGCTTATCGTTACCAGCCATCGTGGAAAATCGGCTTTCAATCTTAGTCCCATGGTGAAATTGCCGGGCAGTTTGAAACCGGTACAACTGTATAGTTACGATCAGGAGGAAATACATCCGTATGCCTATTCGGTGCTATTGGATCAAGAGAATATTCAAGTAGACTATGCGCTGTCGCATCAGTCGGGGATGTATACCTTTACGTTTCCGACAACTTCGACAAAATACCTTCAGTTCAACTCACAGGAAGGGAAACTTCAATGGGACGGGCAGGGACTTTCGGGTACACAGGATATTGGTAATGGCACGCACGTGTATATTTATGCTATTCCCGAATCCAAGCCTGTTGCGGTAAAGCGACTGCAGGGTCAACAACTGGAAAATGCAACAGAAACTGCAGGTAAGAATTCGTGTATGGTATTGGAGTTTAATCAGGCAGGGACTAGCTTGCGCATGAAATATGGTGTTTCATTTATCGATGTCGCACAAGCAAAAGCCAATTTGAAACGTGAAATCAGCGATTTTGACCAAAAGAAGCTGGCTGAAAAAGGGCGTAAAATATGGAACGATGCTTTAGGTAAAATTGCGGTGGAAGGCGACAGTGAGTCCAATAAGCATGTGTTTTATACCTCCTTATACCGCACCTACGAACGGCCAGTCAATATTTCTGAGGATGGACGTTATTATAGTGCGTTCGACGGTAAGGTACATCAGGACGAGGGCAAACCTTTTTTTACCGATGACTGGATCTGGGACTCCTACCGTGCACATCATCCATTGCGGGTACTGTTAGAGCCAGGCACAGAATCTTTGATCCTCAATTCTTTTGTCCGGATGTCTGAACAAATGGAGCAGCCTTGGTTACCTACTTTTCCTGAGATTACCGGCGATAGTAGACGGATGAATTCCAATCATGGTGTAGCAACTTTGTTGGATGCTTACCGCAAAGGCGTGCGTAATTTTGATATCAAGAAAGCCTATCTGGCAGCAAAAGGTGCGATTACAGAAAAGACGCTGGCTCCTTGGTCGGGTAAAGCCGCAGGGAAATTAGACGAATTTTTTAAGGAGAAAGGCTATATTCCAGCATTGTACCCAGGTGAAAAAGAAACGATACCAGAAATAAACGGTTTTGAACGGAGACAACCTGTCGCTGTAACCTTGGGTACCTCTTACGACTTATGGTGCTTGGCACAGCTTGCTCAAGAATTGGGTATTCAGGCTGATTATGATCTCTTTATGAAGCAATCTTTCAATTATAGAAATCTTTTCAACGAACAGACCAAATTTTTCCATCCCAAAGATGACAAGGGAAATTTTATCATGCCTTTTGATTATGTGTTTTCTGGCGGACAGGGAGCACGGGAGTATTATGGTGAAAACAATGCCTGGATCTATCGCTGGGATGTACAGCACAATATTCCGGATCTGATCAAATTGATGGGGGGAAATGAATTGTTTGTCAAGTACCTCGATGAGATGTTTCAGCAGCCTTTGGGTCGGTCGAAATTTGATTTTTATGCACAGCTTCCCGATCATACAGGTAATGTTGGACAATTTTCTATGGCGAACGAGCCGGCTTTGCATATTCCTTATCTCTATAATTATGCCGGACAACCTTGGATGACGCAGAAACGAATACATAAACTGATCGGTGAGTGGTTTAGAAACGATCTAATGGGGATACCGGGTGATGAAGATGGTGGCGGGATGTCAGCTTTTGTGGTCTTTTCCCAAATGGGCTTCTATCCTGTAACACCAGGTCTGACTTCCTACAGCATCGGATCTCCATTTTTTCAGAAAGTGAGCATACAGCTTCCTAATGGCAAGTCTTTTGTAATTATCGGCAAGAATGCATCTGCAAAAAACAAATACATTCAATCGGCGAAATTAAATGGGCAGCCGCTGAACGTTCCACAGCTGACCCATGCCGATGTGCTGAAAGGTGGTACATTGGAATTTGTGATGGGGGATAGAGCAAATCGAAATTGGGGAAACTAACAAAGCTTGCTTACCAGCATGTGTATGCCAGAAGGTAAAAAAAGTAAAAAGCGCTGTTGATCATCGATCAACAGCGCTTTTGTTTATGGATAGCTGTGTACTATTGTCTATACGCGGTAGGATATTCGCCTTGCTTTAAATCGAATAACCAAAACTTTGATAAGCAGCTCAAATATGGATGAACACTCCCTTATTGAAACATATCGGGGGTAATCAAGACTGCTGTACCTTTTGTTCCATTCCGTTCGATCTGTTTACCTGCATAGCTGATACAGACCGGACCACTACTGCTGGGTAGGATTTCGGCTTTCTTAAGCTTACCGTTTTCCCATTGTATATTCACCGTACGATTTCCTCTTGCTTTAAGTCCGGTTACGCTTCCCTGATCCATGTTGTGACTTAGAGCGGGTAGCAGCTCGATGAGGTAATTGTTGTTTTTGTCCCTGACCTGACTTTGCAGCAGCATTTCGGCAATCGCTGCGGTCGCGCCAAAGTTCCCGTCAATCTGGAAGGGTGGGTGATTATCGAACAGATTGGGCAGTGTCTTATCACTGATCAGGTTATACAATAAGCGGTAGGCATGTTCTCCGTCATGCAATCTATTCCACATATTGATTTTCCAGGCCAGACTCCAACCTGTACCATGATCGCCCCGACTTAATAGTGTCTTTTTTGCAGCTTCGGCTAGTTCGGGCGTATTAACGATTGAAATCTGGTTGCTCGGATGCAAACCAAATAAATGTGACGTATGCCTGTGATTTACCTCAGTCTCTTTATAATCTTCGATCCATTCCATAATGCGGCCTGTTTCTTTGCTGATTTGTGTTGGAATAAGTTTGGTTAAGGCAGCTTGACAGCGTTGTCTGAAATCAGGATCGCAATCTAAGAGCTTTGTGGCTTCAACACAATTTTGCAGGAGGTCGCGGATAATCTGTGTATCCATGGTGGCACCGTAGGTAAAACTGGAAACTTCACCCGATGGTAGGATAAAACTATTCTCAGGGGAATGTGAAGGGTTGGTGGTCCAATAACCGGCAAATGATTTACCTTGGGGGATTTTGACCATAAAATCCAAAATAAATTCAGCCGCTCCTTTCATAATAGGATAAGCCTGGACTTTTAAAAATTCTCGGTCGCCAGTATAGTTATAATGTTCCCAGGGGTGCTGCGCCATCCAGGCCGATCCCATGGGCCAAATGCCCTGTACGCCATCGGCTGGAGCTGTGTAGCCCCAGGCATCGGTGAGATGATGTACCACCCAGCCTTTGGCTCCATAGAGCTTGCTTGCGGTACGCTCACCAAAAGGGATTAATGCCTTGGTCAGGTCAAATAGGGGCTTATGCAATTCAGAAAGATTGGTTACCTCGGCAGGCCAATAGTTCATTTGCAAATTAATATTGGTATGAAAATCAGCATTCCAAGGTGGATCCATCTGCCAAGCCCATAAGCCCTGCAAATTTGCCGGCATATGTCCTGGACGGGAGCTGCTGATTAAAAGGTAACGACCAAACTGAAAGAATTTGTTGACTAAGGTATTAGGTACCTTTTGCAATTCTTTTGTCAACCGAATGAGTGAATCGGTGGGTAGTTTTGCGAGTTTATCTTGTTCTGGATCTGGAAGATTCAACTTGACGCGATTAAAATACTGTTGGTAATCTTCTATATGAGCCTGTTTTAACTGTTGATAATGCTGTTTGTTCAGGCTACTGATTACCTTGCGGCAGCTTGCAAGTGGATCAATATCCACCGGGGTTTGTGGATAGGCGATATGCTTCAATCCGGGATAATCCGTAGCAGCGGTGACGATGATGGTAATCTCATCTGCTCCGGTAATCGCTATGCGGCCGTCGGCATTGATAAGTTTACCGCCTTTAAGGATTACTTTTGCAATTGCGGCAAACTTTGTTCCGCGCTCATTGGCGTGAGCAGATTGGCCAATCTGCCCCTGAAGTAGCAATTGTGTGGGATCTGTCGGATCAGCCGTGCAACTGAAATCCTGGGCTCTTTTCCAGGTGAAGTTTAGATCGAGTGCCTGTTTCTTGTTTGCTGTATAATGGATGACCATCGCGTTGGCAGGAGCTGAAATGAATGACTCGCGAAAGAACTTGACACCATTATACACGTAGCTTGTTTGTTGCAATGCACGCTCAAGATCAAGCGAGCGCGCATACTGTTCAGCTTTAAGATGGGGCATATCAAACCATAGTTCGCCAAGCGACTGATAGGGTTTGATGTTTTTGGGTAAGCCCATCAAAGTTGTGTCTGCAAGGTCGATTGCTTCTTTATTTTTACCTTCAAAAAGAAGTTGTTGTATGCGAGGTAGATACATTTTCCCCTTGGGATTATTGGGATCCTGCGGATGACCGGCCCAAAGCGTACTTTCGTTCAGTTGGACGCGTTCATCGGCGACACCACCAAAAACCATAGCACCGAGCTGACCGTTACCTAGCGGTAGAGCTTCCTCCCAAACTCCTGCGGGGCGTGCATAGGATAACGTTAAAGGGCCTGCGGAGAGACTTGCAGCCGATTGAATCTGTGTGCGGTCTGTCCAGAATTGCGTGATCTTATGTTGCCGCTGACTAGCTGGGGCATCTATTATTTTAGTAGACTGCTGTGCCTTAATTGTTGTGTTGCCCATCAGTAGCAGTGCGCAGTATAGGAGCGTTTTTATTTTCATCTTTTAGTTTCTTTTTGGTTGTTTTACGGGGACTGAGGTTTTGGTTTTTAGGTATTTGCTTGCCTGTCCGGTTAACCAAAGATAATGATCATTTGGAAGATTATCTTCAATACCGACAAATGAACCTGTTCCATTAAGTGGGACATCTTTTTGATGCAGTGTCTTGAATATGGCGGTACCTTCATCGACTTCATCAAACATGGCGATGTAGAGCATTTGGGCACCAATTGAAAGGTTATACTGTAATTGTTTCCATAAGAAATTTCCGGAATCACGTGGGACGAACGCACGTGAACTCCCAGTCATGTTAGTCCAGGAGAATCCCGGGAAGCAAAGTGGAGCATAATCGATTTGATGTTGTTTGCACCAGTCCATATCATCTTTGATCAGGGATTTGAACTGATCGAATCCGGCCTGATTATATCGACCAACAAACCAAGGCATAATGATATCTGATTTTTTGATGAGTTCATGCAAAAATGGATCGGATTCAGTATCCTGGCGTAATTCACGCCAATAAGTCGGTACGCCAAGAAGGACGCTATAGCCGTTTTGTTTGAGGTAATTGACAATACGTTCGGCTGTTTTGAGATTATATTTGCGACCGTCGTTAAATCCGATACCCCAAACGGCAATCAGTGGTTTGCCATGATGAAAAAGATAGGTTTTGGCGCGATCCCGCTTTTTGAGGTTCCATTCTTTTTCAAGGGCGGCTACATCGTCCATTAAGATTTTGTCGTCGTCCTCTTTAATGCCACTAAGGTCGTACATCACGCAGATTGCGCGGTCAAATTCATTGGCTGAACGAATAGCCGAAGTCAGGACCGTATTGAAGTGGTTGCGACCACTGGGGTTAGCGATCTCACCCACGAATCGTTGCATAAATACGCCATCGATTCCGTATTGTTGCATCCATTTAAAATGAAGGTTGACGGAAGAATAGTCATGTGCGCTATAGAGTTTAGCGGGCTTTCCATCTTTTGTCATAAAAGGACTGTCATAGGTTATTTGATAGGCGCTGACGTCTGGCCAAAAATCGATATTTGTAGAACCAGGTTGGAATCCGTTTTTTCCACGGTAATGGTACCATCCGCGGTCTGCACCATCCGTAGGACTATTAAACCAGCCTTGGTAGCCGGCCATAACAAGGCCGCTATACGAGTCGTATTGTTTTTGTGCGAATAGTAAGCCTACCGAAAAAAGTAGACAGATGCCAAGAAGATGGAATTTGAGCGTTTTAGCTATCATATCGATTTATAATTAAGTTATCATGCTAAATATCGATTAACCCAATTAATAGTCCATTAATAAAGTATTAATGGAACATATAAGTATTTGTTTTTAATATAACAACAGCGTTCCAGCTTGGATGCAGCCGGTTGCATTGTTTTTTATACTAAAAAAGTGACAAAGTGAATTTCGATAAATAAAAGTCAATCGATTGCGTTATTTGCGCAATCGATTTCGTGACACCGTTGTTTTGTTCCCATAAAATATCCCTCTAATTTAATGGGCTGAACCAGTCAATCTAATACTAAACTGACAGACTCAATTTTACTAACTATTTAATTATGATTTCAAAATTTACAAGTAACCAAAAGGTAAGCCTGCTTGCTATTGCTCTTCTTGTTGCGTCTTCGCAAAGTTTGTGGGCCGCAGAAATGCCGATTGCATTTAAACATACAGCAAACGAGGCCACGCAGAACCAAGTTACCGGGAAAGTAACCGCAGAAGATGGTCCTCTTGCGGCTGCGACTGTTTCGGTCAAAGGGACATCGGTATCGACATCTACAGATGCAAAGGGAACATTTGCAATTCGAGCTAAAGCGGGAGATATTTTGCTTGTTAGTAGCGTTGGCTACAAAACCAAAGAAGTTACAGTTACAGGAACGACCCTATCAATTCAGCTGGAAAGTAATAATGAGGCTTTGGAGGAAGTGGTCGTTGTGGGATTTGCTAAACAAAAGAAGGTAAATTTAACCGGCGCGGTACAAGCGATCACGTCAAAAGATCTACAGGATCGTCCGGTTACCAATGTATCTTCTGCGATCCAGGGTAAATTTTCGGGTGTAACGATTACCCAAAATTCAGGACAGCCTGGTAAAGACAACGGTACGATCCGTATTCGTGGGCTGGGTACCATCAATAATGCGAATCCGCTTGTTATTGTCGATGGAATAGAAAGCTCGATGAATAATATCAACCCCAACGATATTGAAAGTGTTTCGGTATTGAAAGACGGACCTAGTGCAGCAATTTATGGCTCTAAGGCTGCAAACGGGGTTATCTTGATTACGACCAAAAAGGGCGGTAGTGGCAAGCCGCAATTGAATTATACAGGCTATGCCGGTATTCAGGATCCAACACGTCTACCGGAGTATATGAACTCTTATGACCATGCTGTTATCTTAAATGAGGCCCTTAAAAATGAAGGGAAGACACAGCGTTTTTCCCAGCAGGATCTTGAACTTTTCAAAAATGGATCTGATCCGGACGGTCATCCCAATACGGATTGGTTAGGACTGCTCTATAAGGGATCGGGCTTTCAACAATCACATAATTTGCAGGTCACAGGTGGAACAGAAGATGTGCAATATATGGCTTCGGGAGGCTACTTAGGACAAAAAGGCGTTATCAAGGTAGCGAGCTCTGACCGTTATAATTTACGCACAAATGTTGGTGCAAAAGTATCTTCAAGACTTCGATTTGATTTAGGACTGGCATATAATTACCAACGCATCACCGAACCCGTAAACCCTTATACCGGTGATATGGCGCAGATCTTTAGACAGGTAAACCGTATTCCTAGTTTTATTCCTTATAAATACAGTAATGGTGTATATGGCCGTGGTAGCGATGGTAACCCAATTGCTTGGATGGATCTCGAAGCCAAGGATAATATGACCTATAAACATACTCAGGTCAATTTCTCCGGTGAATTTCAGATTATGGATGGACTGAAGATCAAACAGGTTGTAGGCTTTCAACCGATTGACAATATGTCTTCCAAATTTGTCAAAGACATCCAATACTATGCGCCAAATGGTGATTTGGGACCTAAGCAAGGGGTGAATAATTTGACTGTTTATAACTTCCAATCCGAACGATTGACTTTTCAAACCTTGATGACCTATGACAAAAAGATTGGTAACCATCAGATCAATGTTTTAGGCGGTTTTATGGATGAAACATTCCGTGCGGATTACTCCAGTGCTTATGCACAAGGTTTCTTAAATAATGATTTTTCGGAACTGAATTTGGGTAGCAAAGACGGAATGAAAGTCGATGGAGGGGCCAAAAAACTAATATTACGCTCTTTCTTCGGTCGTATCAATTATGCATTTGCGGATAAGTACCTATTGGAAGCCAATGTGAGACGTGATGGAACATCGCGATTCTTGGGAAGCAATCGTTGGAGTACATTCCCGTCGTTCTCAGCCGGCTGGCGTATTTCTCAGGAAGATTTCTTTAAAGAATCTTCTTTGTCCGATGTAATCTCAGAATTGAAATTAAGAGGCGGTTGGGGTAAACTAGGAAACCAACAATTAGCGGCAACATCAGACAACTCATATCCTTCTTCCGACGCTTATTATCCAGGCTTATTTACTATTTCTCCTGGTTATAACTATTCTTTTGGTGGTGAGATTAGTTCCGGTGGGGCCATCGTAGAATCGGCAAACCCAATATTAAAATGGGAGTCAACGACAAGTACCAACATTGGTTTGGACCTGAACTTTAAAAATAATCTGGGCTTTGTATTTGAATACTTTGACCGTAAAACTGATGGGGTGTTGTTAAAACTGCCTGTATCGAACTTATATGGTCTTCCAGCGCCTTACCAAAATGCAGGGAAAGTGCAAAATAATGGGGTAGAGCTACAAGTAAACTATCAAAATAGTATCGGAGATTTCAAATATAGCATTGCCGCAAACGGTTCTTATATCAACAACCAGATTAAAAAATGGGCTAGTGACGAACCTCAGGTCAATGGAACTTTCTATATCTATGAGCAGGGACGACCAATCCGTTCGTTTTATGGCTACGAAACTGCTGGAATCTATCGTTCGGACGAAGAATATAAAAACAGTGGCATTCAAGGTGTGAACGGAACTGTAGGTGCTGGTGATATTATCTATAAAGATCAGAATGGCGATAAAAAAATCGATGGAAATGACCGTGTATATCTAGGTTCGCCTGATCCAAAATTTATCTTTGGTCTGACCTCCAATATGAGTTATAAAAACTTTGATCTGAGCCTATTCTTCCAAGGTGCGGCTAAAGTACAGGGCTATCTTTGGGGTGAAGCCATTGGCGGGATCTCGGGATCGGATAAACCGACAACCATTTTTGCAGATCGTTTCAATGCAGAGACCAATCCAAACGGATCTATGCCGAGGGCGTTGACCAGTTGGTCACAAAATAGCCCTTCAGGCACACCTTCCGATTTCTGGATCCAGAATGCAAGTTATGTCCGCTTGAAGAATATCACCTTCGGTTATACCTTACCAAAAACGTTTACGGATAGAATCGGTATTAAGGGGGCTAAAGTATACTATAGTGGACAAAATCTCTTGACTTTTACCGGATTTGCTAAAGGATTTGATCCGGAGGCGCCAGCGGATTCTAGAGGTAATTACTACCCACAGGTGAAAACAAATGTGTTTGGTCTTAACGTAAACTTTTAATTGAAAATCATGAAACTTAGAAATATAACGATTGCATTGAGCGTAGCCACCTTACTGTTCTCTTGTCAAAAACTCGATCAGGAACCGTTGGATGCATATAATGCCGATAATTTTTGGAAAACGGAAGCTGAAACCGATTTTGCTGTAACAGGTTTGTACAGTGGTACAAGGGGAAGTGACGGTAAGCTGGCCGAAGGATCTGCTTGGGAAGACGGTACCCAGATCTTTTACATGGACTGTACGTCGGATAACTCCAATAGTGATTTCCCTTGGGAAGGATTCCAGGCTTTAGGAAATGGCACGGCAACACCGACAAACGCTGGAAATGCAGAGGCACGCTATACGTACGAGCATATCCGTCGAGCCAATTACATCCTTGAAAATATTGAAAAATCGCCGGTTAATGCTGAAAAGAAGAAGCGGCTGACCGCCGAGGTACGCGTTATACGAGCATACAAGTATTTTGATATGGCAACCTTATTTGGGGGAGTACCTATCATTACGAAAACTTTGACGACAGAAAATTCGTTTGTGCCTGCAAATACGCAAAAGGAAGTATTGGAATTTGTGGAAAAAGAATTGAAAGAAGCTGCTGCAGATTTGTCGTTTGCTAAGGGGGGCGGCCGTATGTCCAAAGGTGGTGCCCTTGGTTTATTGGCACGCTGTTATGCTTTTGAAAAGAAATACCAGGATGTCATCAATACAACACAGGAGATCATTTCTTCGGCTAATTATAAATTATTCGATGATTATGCGACCTTATTTGAAGAGGCAAATGAAAATAACAGTGAGGTCATGATGAATATCGAATATTTGGTAAATATTCAAGGATATACTTCACTTGGTATTATGCTGCCCAATTCAATGGGAGGATGGGGTTCTATTGTACCAACACAGAGTCTGGTAGATGCTTACGAAACTGCCGATGGGCAGACTATTGGTGAGTCAAAATCTTATGACCCTGCCAGTCCATATGAAAAAAGAGATTCACGCCTGGGCGCAACAATTGTTTACCCAGGAGCACTGTACAACGGTAAATATTTCGATCCATTAAATCCGAAATCGGAAGATTATCCATCTGGTCCAGATAATGCATCTAGCACAGCTTACAACTATAAAAAATATATCCAAAATCCGGGCAGTTATGCGAACATTTGGAACGTAGGTACCAACATTATTGTGATGCGTTATGCCGAAATGCTTTTGTTAAATGCGGAAGCAAAGATTGAATTGGGGATTATCGATAATACCGTATATGATAATATCGATCTGGTTCGCCAGCGCGCTAAGATGCCAAAAGTAGACAAATCCGTATACAGTGGCCAGAGCAAACTGCGTGAATTGGTACGTCGTGAGCTGCGTGTAGAATTCGCCGGAGAAGGACGTCGTCGCTTTGATATCATTCGTTGGGGAATAGCCAAAGACGTAATGAACGGTCCTGTAAATGGCGCGCTATCCAAAGGTACGGTGGATCCTAAAACAGGCAAGGTTACTTATACTTCGTTAACTGATCGTTTTTTCTCTGAAAATAGATCGTTCAAAGCTGGAAAAAATGAATTGTGGCCAATTCCACAAGCTGTCATCGACAATAGTAAAGGAACGTTGAAGCAAAATGTAGGGTATTAATTTTCTCCTGCTATATTTTTTACGAAGCAAGCAAGCAAGCAAGCAAGCAAGCAAGCAAGCAAGCAAGCAAGCAAGCAAGCAAGCAAGCAAGCAAGCAAGCAAGCAAGCAAGCAAGCAAGCAAGCAAGCAAGCAAGCAAGGCGGTTAAGTGATATACTCACTTAACCGCCTTTTTATTGTCATATTATATTTCTAATTTTTTTGTGTAATTTTTTATGGAAAAAGAAAAAATGATCATCTTATATTAAAATATATCCTACTTTAGCGTGATACGCAGTAGATAGATCAATTATAAATTATATAAACTAAGATAAATGAGAAGTGTTCTATGCGCACTTGCGGTAACGATTATCCTAATCTTATCGTTTAATAAACTCGTTTATGATGATATGCCCGTAGCCAACGCTACGATAGTATTAACCGAAGTAAATCGTCATAAACAAGACGTCAAAAGTATCTTAATGACCGATAGTAATTTTTCGGATTTAAGTTTTTTTGATACTATGCTAAAAAACAATAGAATCCTGATGTTGGGCGAAATGATGCACAATGATGGCGAAACTTTTAAAGCGAAAGCCAGGATCATCCGTTATCTCCACGAACATCTGGATTATGATGTTGTTTTATATGAGGCAGGGCAGTATGATATGTGGATGATGAATGCACAGATGGATACCCTGATGGATAAGTCGCAGGAAAAAACGATCGGCGGTACTGGACTATTTGACTTCTGGTGGCAAAATCAGGAAAATCAGCCCCTCTTAACGTATTATAAAAAAACAAAATCAACAGAGCGTCCAATGATCCTCGGCGGATTTGATATCCAATTTTCAGGCAGGGGCTTATCAAATATACGCGTAAAATTATTGGAAGATTTCCTGCTTAAAAACGGGATAGATTCAACCAAATATCCGTTATTGAAAAAAAATAGCAACAGGCTGGAGTATCTAACTTATGAACCTTTTGCCAGTAAACGGCTCAATGCGAACGAAAAAAAACAGCTCCTGGCAGAACTGGATGAGTTGAACCGTAGGATCCGCAGCGGGATAAAAGACTCGGAGCATCTGATCTATAGCCGATATCTGTCTGATATGAAAAACAACTTTGACAAATCTTGGCGCTATAAAACTGGGTCGATGCAGAGCATGCATTTTAGAGATTCACTGATGGCGGAAAATCTAACCTATCAGATCGATTCGCTTTACGCCGGCAAAAAGATTATCGTCTGGTGTGCCAATATCCATAGCTTTTCTGCGCCATACAATAAAGATTATCGGCCCCTCGGGACTTATCTAAAACGTAAATACGGCACTCAAGCGTATAGTCTGGATTTTACTTCCTATGGACGATACGATAAAACTGGCCGTGTTGTCGATAGAGTGGGTAAGTTGGCCGTGGAAAATGTATTTCATGCCACTAAATCACCCTATTTCTTTTTGGATCTTCGTCAGTTGCCCAACAATAGCATGTTAAAACAGCGTTTTAGTTCAGTCATTAATCAGGGGATTGATGAAGAAAGAAAATGGCACGAGTTTATCGATGGCATTTTCTATATCGATATCAATAAAGATCCAATTTACCGCTAACAGCATGGAAAGTATCTTAACACAACAACTTAGCTTTAAAATAGGCGCAAAAACAATCTTGGATAATATTAGCCTACAAGTCCCAGACAGGAGTATTTATGGATATCTCGGCCGAAATGGGGCGGGAAAATCCACAACAATCAAATTGCTTTTAGGTCTTTTGGAGGATCAGGCAGATACGATTTTTATTCAGGGAAATAGTCTAAAGGCTCATCCCACAGGTGTTTATGCCAATGTTGGAAACTTGATTGAGGCCCCATGCTATTATACGAAATTGACCGTTTTTGAAAATTTAAAGTACTTGGATATCATCCACAAAAAAGGCAACAAACGCATTGATGAAGTATTGGAAATGGTAGATCTTCATCGGGAAAAGAAGAAAAAAGCCAGTGCCCTGTCCATGGGGATGAAACAGCGGCTGGGAATAGCGATGGCGATTTTTCATGATCCGCAATTGCTTATCCTGGACGAACCATTAAATGGTCTCGATCCACAGGGAATTGTCGAAATGCGCAATTTGTTTTGTCATCTCAACGAACAGGGAAAAACGATCTTTCTTTCGAGTCATATTTTGAGTGAGCTTGAAAAAATAGCGACACACATTGGTATCATTGAAGGTGGGAAAATGATTTTCCAGGGAACCAAACAGGAGTTGCTGGGACAGGTTGACCGAGAGGTGTACCTACGTACAGCCAGCCCGGAAGCAACGGCTTCGGTTTTGCGAAATAGCGGGTTTTCTGGTGTTAAAATCGATGGAGAAAGCGTTACCGTCACTATCGGCGATGATCTGCAATTTGGTCTTATGATCAAATCTTTGGTCGAAAAGCAGATTGATATTTATGGATTGGAATCCCGTAGTGCTGATCTTGAACAAATTTTTATAAATCTAATCGCTCGTGTAAATGGCTAATACATTCTATACCGCTTTCTTGTCGGAAAAGTACAAACTCCTACGCAATAGGGAGATTTTTGGGGTACTGATCGTCCCTATGGTGCTCGTTTTTGCGATTGCCGGTTATATTATTTATGATGTTATAGATTCAGGAGGGGCAGTGGCGGTTCCTAACCCTTGGAAACTTCTGCTTGGCCGATATGTTTTTCAGTTTTTTTACCTGCTCTATCCCATCCTTGTCGCTTTATTCGTCTATGCCTGTTGTGATGTCGAGTATAAGAATAACAATTATAAAATACTCTTTACCCTACCCATCAGTAAATCGAATATTTTCTTTTCCAAAGCCGTCTTTATCCTGCTGACCTTACTGTTTTCAATACTTTTTGCTTACGCTGCATTTCTGATTAGTGGTTATCTGCTCAGCCTGATTTACCCCGTACTGGGGTTTCAGAATTATGATTTTAGGGTCGTAATCTTTTATACGTTTTTGAAACTTTTTATTACGCTCTCGGCTATCGCTATGATTCAGCTTGCCCTAAGCCTATTGTTCAGAAGCTTTATCTACCCAATTGGAGTAGGCATGTTTATGTTGGTCTTTTCCGTGCTTGTCGCACAGAAAAGTTTTTCGGATTTTATCCCTTATACAGGTGCCTATAATGCGGTAATGAATATCTTATCTGAGAATGATTCCTTTGCACGGCTAGACTACAGCAACTTACTGATGCTCGTCATATTTCTATTGATCAGTTTTTACTTATTCAAGCGGAAAGGACAGTTTTAATTTGTATGCACACCTGATCGGCTATTTTTTGTCAAGTTCTTTTTTATAAGTACTTGGGGACTGGCCATATTTCTTTTTAAAGGCCGAAGCGAAATAGGATGCCGAGGAAAAACCGACACTGCTAAATATTTCGTTGATGTTTAGTCCTTCAGCCATAAGGCTTTTGGCTTTCTTTAATCTTCGCTCGATAATGTAATCATTGACGCTGCAGTCAAGCAACTGTTTGACTTTACGGTAGAGCTGCACGCGGGAGAGATGAAGCTCGTTGGCAATGCCGTCGACACTCAATCGCGGGTCTGATAATTTGGATTCGACAATCGCTGAGAAATTGTTCAGAAAACGTCTATCGTTATCATTGACCTGCTCAGCTTGAGCGCTATCAAACTGTTCCACATTGCTGCTGTATTTTTCTTTAAGCTGATGGCGTGACTGTAGGATGTTTGAAATCCGTGTCCGCAGTAATTCGGCATTGAAAGGTTTAGTAATGTAGTCATCGGCCATTAATTTACTTCCTTCGAGCATCGTATCTTCATTGGCGAGCGCACTCAGTAAGATGACAGGAATATGTGCGGTCTGATAAAATGCTTTGATGTCCTTTAGAATATCCAGACCGCTACCATCGGGAAGCATAATATCCGTAATGACTAGATCTGGAAAATGTGTTTTCAACATCCCATTGGCTTGTTGCACATCTTTTGCCAGGAAAAGATTGTAATCCCTTTCTAAGAGGGAGCGGAGATAATCTCTGATTTCATCATTATCTTCGACGACCATAATACTTTTTGATTTGTTGGATCGAAAAGAAAGATTGTTGTCTACCATCTTTCGTGTGGCGTCCAATAGGTCGTCTTGTTGAAACAGCGGTTTTTCTCCTTTGTCGAAATCGGCCAGTTCAGCAGGCTCGTAGTGACTATTTCCAATTGGCATACGTAGGGTGAATATCGACCCATGGCCGGGTTTGCTACTCACAGTGATTTGGCCATGATGCAGTTCGATGATCTGTTTGGTGTAGGAGAGGCCGATTCCAGAGCCATTACGACTACTGGCGCCCTGATAAAAAGGATCAAAAATATGCTCAATATCACTTGGGGCAATCCCCAGGCCATTATCCAATACACGTAGATAGAAATAGTCTTTGAAATTGTTTTCTTCCAATATAATTTCAATTCTGCCACTTGTCGCCGTATGTTTGATCGCGTTGGACAATAAATTGGATAATACCTGTTCCATGAGGTATTCGTCCATCCAAACCTCTTTCAAGCTTGTTTTGTTGACATAACTGACGGAGATCCTGTTTTTCTTAAATAAGGGTTTGAAACTACCTATTACCTGCTGAATAAATGGGTCAATGTAAACGATGGCCGCATGTAGCTTAATCTTCGATTTACTGATGCGATGGATATCAATGAGGTCGCTGACCAAACGTTGTAGTTTTTTTGCATTCCGTTTGATGCGCGACAATTGTTCTCTGACCTCTTCGCTAAGATCTTTTCGTAATTCAAGGTCCTCGATAGGCGCGATGATAAGGGTCAGCGGGGTTTTAAATTCATGCGAGATATTGGTGAAGAAATTATTTTTGATTTCTGCCGCTTGCTGAATTTGACTGTTCATTTCGACGATCTGTTTTTGTTGCGCAAGAATCTCGCTATTCTGGATTTCCAGATGTTTGTTCTTTTCCCAGTTGCTCCTGATCACGATAATAGAAATTCCCCCAAAGACAACAGCTAGCACCAAACTAACGACCAATACATTAAGAACGGACTTTTGGCTTTGGTAAATCTTATTCTGTTCCGTAATGAACTCCTGTCTTTTGTCAATATCGAGCTGCTGTTGTTTTATTTTATCCGACTGCAGGGCAAGCAACTCCGCGTTGGTTTTATCGATGACAGAGGTTGCGAGTATATTCTCGCGGCGATAGTTTTGGTGGTTGATGATAGCCAAGGCCGTTCGAATGGCTTCGGCCCCGCCAGTGGGATAGAGTATGGAAGCAAACATTTTGCCCTGTATGATCTGTTCAAGGCCATTTCCGGGACCAGGAAGAGCATCAACACCAATTATCTTAATGTCCTTTTTGATCTGGGCTTCGTCCAATGCTTTTTTTACCCCCATGGCCATCTGATCATTGAATGTAAAGATGATATCACTCTGGCTCATGACGTTTATATGCTTACGCATTTCCAGATAGGCATTATTTTTCTCCCAGCCGCCGTGAATGACGCCGCTCACCCGAACCGCTGTGGCATCTCCAATTTGCTGCATAAAGCCTTTTTCACGCTCTATTGAAGCCGAGGTGCCCGATAGCCCTGTGACTAATCCGACCGAACCCTTTCCTTGTAAAATCGTGCGGCTATATTGGCCGGCCAGTTTCCCGATGGCGAGATTGTCGGCGCCCACATAAGCATTGTATTGGCCGGAGGACGTCTTACGGTCTGTTACGATGACAGGTATATTGCGTTGGAATACAGAATCCACAATTGGCGTGAGTGGCTCGGCCTCATTTGGGGATACAATCAGAAGATCGATATCCTGTTTGACTAATTCGCGAATTTGATTGATCTGTACATTATTGTCGCCATGTGCGTCGCGATAAAGAAAGTCAATATCGGGATTGAAGGAAAGTTCCCTTTTCATTTCCTCGAGCATCGTTTGTCGCCATGCATCGTTTCCGATACACTGCGAAAAAGCGATGACCTGCTTTTTCTTCCGGACCATTGGTTGACATCCACAAAAAAGAAGCAAGGTCAATATGCCACTAAAAATGAAATATTTTCCCATGATTTTTTCCCCTTAAATATCCGAATATACATTATTTAGATTTTTTGGGGTAACAGTGGTCGTGTTAGTGTATATTTTACACTAAAATAGGAGCCTTCAAAAATGTATCATTTTCTAAATTTTCTGTTTAAAAAGTGAAAGTTTTGAAAAGTGAAGTGAGTGTAAGTGTTAGATTTTTAGTGTTTTAGTGTTTTTTGAAAAATGTTACATAAATAAATGTTTTTGCGAAGTCCAAATTTAAGTTAAGATGAAGCACGTGTTAAATTTGGATTAATCAATTATAGATCATCACATGAACAAAAACACGGTATTAGCTTGGTCCTTTGTAGTGGCTTTAGGCGGATTTTTATTTGGATTTGATACAGCGGTTATTTCGGGAGCAGAAAAGGCCGTTCAGGAGCACTGGCATTTAAGTGAGTTTCAGCATGGACTGACAATGGCCATCGCCTTGATAGGGACAGTTGTCGGCGCAGCATTAGGTGCACTGCCTTCCGATAAATTAGGCCGTAAAAATACCTTATTTGCTGTTGCAGCCCTTTACTTTATTTCAGCGATTGGTAGTGCACTGGCGAATGACTGGACGATATTTATTTTATTCCGCTTTTTGGGTGGCATAGGAGTTGGCGTCTCTTCGGTAACGGCACCAATCTATATATCAGAAATCTCCCCGGCAGCATCTCGTGGTAAGTTGGTAGGGCTTTTTCAATTCAACGTTGTATTAGGTATTTTGATAGCCTATTTGTCCAATTATTTTATCGGTCAGGTTGGCGAAGAGTCCTGGCGCTGGATGCTGGGGGTACAGTGCTTTCCGTCGTTGTTATTCTTCTGTTTGATCTTCCTCATTCCGGAAAGTCCGAGATGGTTGCTGCTGCACAGGGGGAATTTGGCCGAGGCAACACGGATTATGAAAAAAATTAATTCGGATGGTTACGAGCTGGAGATTTCAAAAATTCAGGAGTCCAAAAACAATTCCACAGGAGAAGGCAAACTCTTCGTTCGCGAAAATGCCAAACCTATTTTATTGGCCTTTTGTTTTGCGCTGTTCAATCAAGTTTCAGGTATCAACGCGATTATATATTATGCGCCCCGCGTATTTGAAATGGCTGGCCTGGGCTCGCAGAGTTCATTGCTTTCGACAGTAGGTATAGGGGTTGTCAATTTTATTTTTACGTTGCTGGCGATCAATTTCATCGATAAGGTAGGCAGAAGAAAATTAATGTTGGTGGGCTCGATCGGGCTGATTGTTTCATTGGCACTCGTTTCCCATGCTTTTTATACCAACCAGACGACGGGTTTTGCGATCACAATCTATCTAATGAGTTTCATTGCCTTTTTCGCATTCTCGCAAGGTGCAGTGATTTGGGTGTTTATTTCGGAAATTTTTCCGAACGACGTACGTGCCAAAGGGCAGACATTTGGGAGCTTGACGCATTGGGTGATGGCGGCGATTATCACTTTTTGTTTTCCGGCCTTGACGGAAATGCTCGGCGGCGGCGGTACCTTCTTGATCTTTGCCCTATTTATGGTGCTGCAGCTTGTTTATGTGCTCAAGTTTATGCCGGAGACAAAAGGGAAATCATTGGAAGATCTTGGGCATACCATCAATCTACATTAGTCTTTAGCTGGACTACACCAATAGGTGTCGGAGTAGCCATGACGCGACTGACGCCTATCGAAAGTTATTTAATCAAAGACAATGTGATAGCATGTTGTGTGTATCTATTGTCAACATTGAATTTAAAGGGAAATATAATAATCAATTTGTTACTTGGTTTTTGGCGCTCAGCTGAAGCTTTGTATAAAAAGGAGAAAATATGAAATACGGAGATAAATCAATACAGGGTATTTGTTTTGGCGAGGTTCTTTGGGACAATCTTCCTACAGGTAAAAAATTAGGCGGTGCGCCTTTGAATGTGGCTTATCACCTCAATAAATTGGGGGTTAAGACACGTATGCTAACGCGTATAGGGCGTGACGATAATGGTTACGAGCTGCGCAACGTATGTGAAGATCTGGGTATCCCGACCGATTTCTTCCAGTACGATGACTTGTTACCAACTTCAACAGTAGAGGTTTCGATCGATGCAAAACGCGACGTGCATTACGATATCGTTTATCCTGTAGCTTGGGATAGAATAGCGGTGGACAATGTTGTTCTTGAGGCAGTTGCGGCGGTGGATTTTTTGGTGTATGGCAGTCTGGCCTGTCGGGATGAAGTAAGTTTTCAAAGCTTGCTATTATTGCTGGAAAAAGCCCGCTTCCGGGTGATGGATGTCAACCTGCGTACACCTTATTTTGGTCCGGAAAAATTACATACACTGTTGGGATACGCTGATTTTGTGAAAATGAATGCCGAGGAGCTGCATGTTATTTCCGACTGGAATGGCGCGACGGATGCCTATAACGATCAGCAGCGTGTAGACTTGATCATGGAGCGTTTTGCAGTTCAGGAGGCAATTGTAACCTATGGTGCAGATGGAGCGGTATATCATTATAAAAAAGACAATATCAGTTATCATTTTCCCGCCTTGAAAGTTCAGGTAGAGGATACCATCGGAAGTGGTGATTCTTTTTTGGCGGCTTTCCTGACCAAAAGGTTTCAGATGCAGGAAGGTGTTCAGCTGGAAGAAGTACTGGAATTTGCGGCCACCTTAAGTGGATTTGTGACACAGAGTCGGGGGGCTTGTCCTGAATATAACGATGAGGTCATCAATCGATTCCAATGGTTGCATCCGATCTTCAATGGAGCTCAGAAGCAACAGTAGGTAGACTGCTTCTTTACGAAGCAGTCTACCCGCTATCATAATCAAATAATCAATCTAAATCATTAACCATTTACTTATAACCAATTATGTTTACAAGACAGAAAGCAATGCTGCTCCCGTCTTTGGCACTTTTTTCTGTTGTCGCATTTGCGCAACAGACTGAAATCCGGGGAAGAATTACGGATAGTGGGACAGCAGCACCTATAGTAGGGGCATCTTTAGTGGTGAAGGGAACCACAATAGCCACCAAGACAAATGAAAAGGGAGAATTTGTCCTTCAGACTTCGGGCAATCAGGGTACATTGGAAATAAGCTATGTCGGCTATGCCTCCCAGGCGATTGCTGTAGCAGGAAGAAAGTTCCTCGATATTCAGCTTGCGCCTACCGAAAAAGGGCTCGATGAAGTGGTCGTTACAGGATATCAAACAGAACGGAAGAAGGATTTGACGGGTGCAGTGAGTGTTGTTAATGTTGCTGAGATGATGAAGGCTCCGGAAAATAACCCGATGAAAGCGCTGCAAGGAAGAGTAGCTGGTATGACAGTAACTTCGGATGGTAGTCCGAGTGGAGCGGCAACAGTGCGTATGCGCGGAATCAGTTCCATCAACAGTAGTCAGGATCCCTTGTATGTCATTGATGGAACCCCCACACAGGGAGGAATGCATGAACTCAATTCGAATGATATCGAAAGTATTCAGGTTTTAAAGGACGCTTCTTCGGCGAGTATCTATGGCTCACGTGCAGCGAATGGTGTTATTGTTATCACGACAAAAAAAGGAAAGATAGGTGCCCCTAAACTTACAGTAGACGCCTATGCCACCAGTACGCATTTTAATAATCGCATGAAAGTGCTGGATGCCCAACAATATGGTCGTGCATTGTGGCAGGCCACCATCAATAATGGTGGAAACCCCAACGGAAATAATATTGGTTATCAGTTTGAATGGAATAACAACGCAAATGGCGTACCTCAGCTCAATACTGTTTTTGTTTCCAAGTATATCGACCGTGAACATACCATGTACGCTTCCGATACCGATTGGTTTAAGGAAGTTTCAAAACCGGGATTGCAACAATCTTACAATGCGACATTAAGCTCCGGTACAGAAAAATCCAGTTCCTTTTTCTCCTTAGGTTATTTGCACAACAATGGGACACTCCGTTACACGGATTTCCAGCGGATATCAGCCCGTATGAATGCCGATTATAAATTATTCGATGGACGCTTGGTGGTGGGCGAGAATTTTACGGTAAACAATACCGGTGAAGTGCAGGTACCGGGCGACGTGCTTGACCTTTCGTTAAAAGCATTGCCCATTATTCCTGTCCATACAGTAGATGGAATAGGATGGGGGGGGCCAGCATTGGGGATGAACGACCGCCATAATCCCATGCGAGTACTTTACGACAACCGGAACAATAAATATAATTATTGGCGGTTGTTTGGAAATGCCTATGCCGATCTACAGCTTATAAAAGGTCTGCATGTCCGCACCAGTTACGGTTTGGACTATAGTAATTTTTACAAACGTAATTTGGAAGTATCCTATCGTTCGGGATTTATGAATAGCAGCCGGAGTGGGGTTAATATGGAACAGTCCCATGGGATGAAGTGGACTTGGTCCAATACGGCGACATATCGGAAAGAGATTGATAAACATACCTTAGATGTGCTTGCCGGTATGGAAATGAACCGTCAGAATGATATCAATTTTAATGCCTATACTGCCGGAGATGGCGCCTTTTCCATAGAGACACCTGAGTATATGTGGCCAGGTGTGAGTACGGGCACAGCGGCAGTAGGCGGTGGCTCTACGGGATTCTCGCTGTTATCCTATTTTGGAAAGGCCAATTATTCCTATGATGACCGCTATCTGGCTTCCTTCACCGTGCGACACGATGGCTCTTCCCGCTTCGGTAAAAATAACCGCTTTGCAACTTTCCCGGCGGTAACAGCGGGGTGGCGGATTTCGTCCGAGCGTTTTATGGCAAGTACAAAAAACTATATTTCGGACCTCAAGCTGCGTGTTGGATGGGGGCAGACAGGTAACCAGGGCATAGGCAATCTGGCTACCTATGCACTGTTCGTCCCCGAATATGGTGTTGCTGATCCCACATGGAACATCGTGGATGGCACAGCCTACGATCTCTCGGGCGCTGGAACGGGAAAATTACCGTCGGGATATCGCAAAATCCAAACAGAAAACAATGACCTGAAATGGGAAACCACAACGCAGACGAATATCGGTTTGGACTTTTCATTGTTTAATCAAAGTCTATATGGTTCGATTGACTGGTATGTCAAAGCAACCAAAGATATGTTGATCAATCCAGCCTATATCGGTGTGGTCGGAGAGGGCGGTTACCGTTGGGCGAATGGTGCCTCCATGGAAAATAAAGGTTTGGACCTATCGGCCGGATATCGCAATAAAACATCGTTTGGACTGGATTATGATGTGATGGCTGTGTTCTCTACCTATAAAAACAAGGTGACACATTTGCCCGAAGCGGTAGAAAACTCTTATGGAGGTCGTCAGGGAGATAATATTATCGGCCGGCCGCTGGGATCATTCTATGGCTATGTCACCGACGGTATTTTTCAGAATCAGGACGAAGTGGATGCGCACGTCAATCAGACCGGTAAGGGGATAGGACGTTTACGTTACGTCAACGTCTATGATGCGGACAAGCAGATTACGGATATGGACCGTACTTGGATCGGTAGTCCACATCCTGATTTTTCCTATAGTCTCAATATTGTGCTGAAATATAAAGGGTTTGACCTATCGGCATACTTTCAGGGGGTACAGGGGATAGATGTCGAAAACTGGCTGAAAAAGCAAACAGACTTCTGGAGTGTGGATGACGTCAATTCCAATAAAGGCCTGCGGTTGCTGAATGCATGGACACCACAAAATCCAACGTCAACAATTCCGGCCTTACAAACGACAAACAACAATGACGAGGGCCGCCTGTCAAATTACTTTATCGAGAATGGATCTTATATGAAACTCCGGAATCTGTCTCTGGGCTATACCTTGCCAACAGCAACAGCCTCACGCCTGCGTATGAGCCGGCTAAGGATCTATGTGACCGGTCAGAACCTATTTACCGTTAAGTCAAAGAATTTTACAGGTGTAGATCCTGAAAATGTAGGTTGGGGGTATCCAATTCCAACGACCTGGACAGCCGGGGTAAATATTGGATTTTAAAAAGGGGAGAAATAAGGCTATAAACTTATAAATAATTTATACGGATGAAAAAAATAACCACTAAAATAGCGATACTTATGGTTCTTGCTGGACTACTTCCAGGATGTACCAAATTTTTGGATCAAACACCCAATGGTGTGTTGAGCTCCGATCAGGTTAAGGAGCCAGAACGATTATTGACAGCGACCTATGCCGCTTTGGGCAATGATCATTATGATGTCCCTTTTAGCTTATGGCCCTATGGTACGGTTCGGTCGGACGATGCTTATAAAGGCGGATCGGGACCACAGGATATCCAGACCTTTCATTTTCTTGAGGTCTCAAATAACATTACAACCAATTTCGCGGAGTTGGATAAATTGTGGTTTCAATTGTACGTTGCAATTTCGCGTGCCAATACAACAATCAAGACCATACAGGAAATGGACAATTTCGACGGGAAGGAAGAAAAACTGGGTGAAGCACGCTTTCTTCGGGGGCATTTTTACTTTATGCTCAAGATCCTTTTCAAATATGTGCCTTATATCGATGAAAATGTACCGGTAGACAGCTATGAAACCGTATCGAATAGAGCCCTAAGCAACGATGCACTATGGCAAAAGATTGTAGCGGATTTTCAGTATGCGGTAGATCATCTTCCTGCTGTGCAAACGGAGGTCGGTCGGGCCAATCGTATCGCCGCTGCGGCTTATCTCGCCAAAGCTTACCTGTATAAGGGATACCGTCAGGACAATGCCGAACGTAATTTGGTGACGGGTATCGATGCGGGAGATTTGGAAAAGGTTGTACAAAATACGGATATTGTGCTTTCATCTAACCATACGTTGGAAACCGACTTTGCATTTAACTTCTTGCCGGGTAAGTATGAAAATGGGACAGAAGCGCTGTTTTCAGTTCAGTTTTCAAAAGATGACGGGACAAAATTTGGACGTGTTAACTTTTCTGATGTGCTATCTGTACCTATGGGGGTGGGCTGTTGTGATTTCAATAAACCGAGTCAAAGCCTTGTCAATGCGTTTCGCACAACGGGTAAAGGTCTACCACTGGATAATTATAACGCGTTGAATAGCTTTAATACCTCCGAGAAGTATGACCCGAGGTTATTCCATACAGTTGCAATCCCGGGCTTACCGTACAAGTATAGTAGCAAAAGAACATACGAAGAAAGCTGGAATCGTAATCCGGCGGAGTATGCTGTTTATGCCTCGTTAAAAGAAAATGTAGATCCCGACTGTGATTGTTTCGTTCCGATGGTTCCCTTCTATGCGAATACAAAGAATCGAATTTTATTGCGCTTTGCCGATGTGCTGTTGATGCGGGCAGAGGCGCTTATCGAGCTGCATCGTTCGGCTGAAGCATTGCCATTGATCAATCAAGTGCGTACGCGCGCTAAAAATAGCACCTCACTTACGGGATATGCAAATGATAAAACGCTGATCGAAACGTACAAAAATGGAGATAATATTGTGTGGACCGAAGAAAATGCCCGGAAGGCGTTACGTTGGGAAAGACGCTTGGAGCTTGCAATGGAAAATGGAAGATTCTTTGATCTGGTACGTTGGGGAATTGCAGACCAGGCTATGAATGCTTATTATGATGTAGAAAAGTCACGTCGATCTTATTATTCCTCGGCACATTTTACAGCAGATAGGAATGAATATCTGCCGATTCCCGAAGCACAGATCAGATTAAGTAAGTATTTGTACAAACAAAATCCAGGCTATTAAACAGGCATTTATTGTTGAACGATTAGCATAACCAATTATTCCAATGAACACATTAAACAATTATATAAAAGTAGGGATTACCATCCTGTTTATCGGGCTTCTCGCGGCCTGCAAGCGTGATGCTGAGAGTACACTCAATTTGAGTGCAGATGTAGATGTACTTTCTTTCAAGGTCGGCAATACCATTGGGAAAGTAGATCAGGCAAAAGGTACCATTCTTGTCATGGTTCCTGAAGGTACAGATCTTTCGGCGGTGGCTCCGACAATTGAATTGCCCAGCAATGCAAAGGTTTCTCCAGCTTCAGGCATCGCCCAGAATTTTTCATTTTCTAGCACAACACCGATTACTTACCGTGTGTTTAATGGTAATCTATTTAATACCTACCAAGTAACCGTCAAAGAAATCAAAGCAGAAATAACGGCATTCCGCATCGGAGAAAAAGCAGGGATCATTGATCAGAAAAATAAAAGCATTAAAATTTACCTACCCCTGGGGACAGACCTAAAGAACCTATCACCTGTGATAGAATTTACAGCCGGAGCAAGCATAACGCCCAATCAGAGTGGGCCCGTAGATTTAAGTTCCCCCATAAAATACAGCCTTGCGTATATGGGGCAGACTTTCCAATACACGGTAACTGCCCTATTGGGTACAGAACCCAAACAAATCCTTATGATTTATAATGGCGAAACCAGCGTTCCACATTTCGATGGGTTAGGGGTGAGTACGGTAGATTCACCTTATCCCAATCCGAAAACCACTGGAATTAATGCAACACCCTTCTGTGCGTCTTTTGTACGGGACAATAAAACTGGTGAAGGCTGGCACGGTGGAGCGCTCTGGAATGCAAATAAAGTGACGATCAATCCGGCAGAATACGGGAGTTTCTCGATGATGGTATTGAAAGATGTTGCTGGTGATGTGCAATTGGAGATTCAATCGGATGGCGAACAGAATAAAGATTGGTTGCGTGCCAATTATTCGAAAGATCATGTCGGTGAGTGGCAAGAATTGGTTTTTCAGATTCCTGCCGGAAGAAAAGCTATAATTAACAATATATTGGTAATGCCACATGAGCATCCTAATGGACAGCCCGTGGTATTTCCTACCCAACGGATGTACTGGGACGAATTGAAGGCATTACCTAAAGAGTAATCGAATACAAACAAAACAAGTTATTATAAAAGCAAAAATGATAGCTAATCAGGGATTAATAGAAAGATTTAAATCATGAGACCAAAGACGTATTTGCTTCCGACAGTATTCTTGCTAAGTTTGTTGACAAGTTGCAAGAATGGGGACGAGAGTTCGACAGGGCTGGATAGGCCCATGGAAATACTGCCTGTGGATAGTTCTACGGTATGTATTTCGGGGCAGGAGGCGGGCCCTTATCAAAGGTTCTACAGACCCCAGCAGGGGTTTGTGGGCGATCCCATGCCTTACTACAATGTCAACGATAACAAGTTCTACTTGTTTTATCTGTATGAAAATGCCAACAGGCATCCGATTTATAGTACGCGGACAAGTGATTACGGTACATTTGAGGGCTATACCGAAGTCTTGTCGTCGGGTGCTGTGGGGAGTCAGGATGAATGGATCGGAACAGGAAGTTTTATTAAAAAAGGAACATTGTATTACTGTTTCTATACCGGTCATAACAATGTTTTTACGCCTGCGGAAAAGATTATGTTGGCTACGTCAACTGATTTAATGAATTGGACCAAGCAACCAGCAATGGCGCTGCAGGCTGCAGCGGGCTATGATCAAAATAATTTTCGTGATCCACAGGTTTATTGGGATGAAGGCCGCAATGCCTACGTCATGTTAGTCACGACACGAAAAGACGGAAAAGGAACGCTGGCACGTTATCAGTCGACAGATTTAAGCAGTTGGTCAATGATTGAACCGCTCGTTGCGACCACAGGGACAGTAGAGAAATATGGAATCGAAACAGATGCAGAACTATTGGAATGCCCGGATTTATTTAAAATGGGCAATAAATGGTATCTCTTGTTTTCGCGGATCAACCGGGATGAACATCGAAAGACATTTTATCGTGTTGCGGATTCTCCGGATGGCCCTTGGACGATCTGTCGGGATAGCGAAGGACATCATGAAACCTTCGACGGACGCTATCTCTATGCGGGCAAAACGGCTAGCGACGGTACGACACGTTATCTTTCGGGATGGTGTTCAACCGGGCAAACAGTAAATAATAACAACGAACTGCCCTGGGCTGGAAATTTAATTTCACACCAGTTGGTTCAGGGAGCTTCAGGACGTTTATATCCTAAAATTCCGGAAGCCCTAAACAGTAAATTCAATAAGGAAGTCGCCTTTGAAAAGCTGAGCAATGTTGGTCAAGTTTCCGAATCGAATAAAACCTATAGTTTGACAGCGCAATCGGGCGGAAGAAGTTATGCACAATTTAACCGGAACACTTCATCCGTGAAAGTGACAATGACCATTGATGCTTCCCAATCCAGCAAATTTGGTTTTTCATTTGGCGCATGTGATGATCCGACCGAAGTATATAGCATTGCTTTTGATCTGACTTCATCCAATCGTTGGAACATGCCAGCACTGTTTATGAACAAGGAGGCACGCGATGGCGGCGGAAGCAAAACAGAACTCAATTTTACGCCACTTACAGTACCGACCAACCGGATTTTTAACGTGAAAATTATTATTGAAAAATCGATTGGTATCGTATATGTGAATGATCGTGTTGCTTTTACCAACCGGATCTATAAAATGGATCAAAACCCTTGGACTATTTTCGCGGATCAGGGAACAGTACAAGTGAATGGGTTGAAAATAGAAAAATCTTCCTGACAATTGAGACTATATTTGCCTATTGAAGCGAACAATAACCTAATTAGAAATGTAAACAAAAGAAAAATGATAAGATTAAAGAAATACGGTGTTTTGATGCTCCTGCTAAGTGTTTTTGGTACAAGTCTGGCACAGACGGGACAGCATAAACAAGGGGATCCCGAAGAAAAGTATCGCCCACTTTACCATTTTACCCCACAGCAGGGCTGGATGAACGACCCCAATGGACTGGTTTATCTGGACGGTAATTATCATCTTTTTTTTCAGCATAATCCCGAAAAACCCGTTTGGGGGCCTATGCATTGGGGCCATGCGATCAGTAAAGATTTAATCCATTGGGACGAGCAGAAGATCGCATTGTACCCCGATAGTTTGGGGACTATTTTCTCCGGTAGTGCTGTAATCGATAAAGATAACACGGCAGGTTTTGGAAAAGGTGCTATGGTCGCCATTTTTACCCATCACAATCATCAGGAAGAGGATCGAAAAACAGGATTGCATCAAAATCAAAGTTTGGCTTATAGTTTGGACAAGGGCCTTACCTGGACAAAGTATAAAGGCAATCCGGTATTGCCAAACCCTGGTATATGGGATTTCAGAGATCCAAAGGTGATGTGGCATGTGCATAGCCAGCGTTGGATTATGACCTTGGCTACAAAAGATTGTATTACTTTCTATTCTTCCAAAGATTTGAAAACATGGCAGAAGGAAAGTGAGTTTGGCAAAGAGGTGGGTGCCCATGGTGGTGTCTGGGAATGCCCTGATCTTATCCCCATGGATTACAAAGGAGCTACAAAATGGGTTTTGCTGGTGAGCATCAATCCAGGTGGACCCAACGGCGGCTCGGTGACACAATATTTTGTGGGTGACTTTGATGGGCATCAGTTCCGAACAGCGGATACTAAAATAAAGTGGTTGGATTGGGGCCCCGATAACTATGCCGGCGTAACCTGGAGTAACCTAGGGGATAGGCACCTGATGATTGGCTGGATGAGCAACTGGCAATATGCCAATGTGGTTCCTACCACAAAATGGCGTTCCTCCTCAACCATACCTCGTGTTTTATCTTTAGGAAAAGTTGGACAGTCGTTCTACGTTGCGAGTACTGTGCCCAAAGAAATTGATACCGCATTTCGTCCGCTAAAAAAATATCATGGCGGCGGAACGAAGGAAGTTTCGTTCGAGCAACATCTCCCACAAGCGTACCGTTTGGACCTCAAAGATTTGAAGCGGCAGGCTTTTAAAGTCATCTTATCGAATGAATCTGGTGACGAATTGGTTATTGGTTATCGTGAAGACCAAAATACCTATTATATCGATCGTTCTAAGTCCGGTGAAGTGTCTTTTAATGGAGAATTTCCAAAGACAGCTTTGGCAAAACGGCTGCAAAGTAAGGGAGCACTTTCTTTTAGTTTGTATGTTGATGTGAGCTCTGTGGAACTTTTTGCAGACGAGGGGCTAACGGTAATGACCAGTTTATTTTTTCCGAACAGGCCAATAACCAAGCTGCGTGTCGTGGGAGATAAAAAGCTGGAGTTTAAAGAACTGAGTATCTCCAAATTTAATACACAATAAGACTTAATTGCTTAAGAATATAAGCCTGTCCGACTTGGTTGGACAGGCTTTTTTTTTGCCTTTTGGACAGCCCTTTTGTTATCAACAAGTGTTCTTGAATAACTGATAGAAGATGTAAATGTAACAATCTTCTGTCTTTCAGTAATTTAATTTGAATTCATGTGCTTATTGATTAATTTAATGACCAAAATAATCAATTATGGACAGCGCTCAATAGTTATCTAATAAGTCTTTTGCGCATATTGGTATCAACCTAAACCAATGAGATATGTAAGGTTTGGTACTTGTCCAACTGATCCAATATTACACAATGTTAAATTTATCATTTCGTAGAAAAGAACTTCGTTTTTTTGTATTGCTATTGTGCTTAGGCCTTTTGTCTATGCAAGTAAAGGGGCAAAGTCATGTTAAGGACTTTAGTTTGAGTGATGGACAAAAAGTACTTTTTTTAGGCAATAGTATTACTTATGCGGGGCAATATGTCGCCATGACCGAAAGTCTATTCCTGAGCAGTCACCCGAAAAGGAAACCTCAGTTTATTAATTCGGGGTTACCAAGTGAGACCGTTTCTGGACTCAGTGAACCGAATCATGCCGATGGAAAATTTCCACGCCCTTGTCTATTTGATCGACTGGACAATGTGCTTGATAAAATCAAACCTGAGGTGGTTTTCGTCTGTTATGGCATGAATGACGGCATTTACCTCCCTTTTGATGCTATCCGTTTTGAAGCCTATAAAAATGGAATTATCCGTCTGCACAAACGTTTGGTCGATCAGGGCGTCAAACGCATCCTATGGATGACACCTCCAGTTCATGATGATCCGCAGCTTCGGCTCAATGGCTACAATAAAGTATTGGATCGTTATGCCGAATGGCTTATCGGCTATACTAAAATGCAGTCCTGGGAAATCATAGACCTGCATTTTCCCATGCGTCGCTATTTGGAAGCTGGGATCGAGAAAGACGCTCAGTTTAAGCTGGCTGCAGATGGGGTGCACCCCGGAGAGCTGGGGCATTGGCTAATGGCAAAGGAAATTGTACAGCACCTGATGCCTGATTTCCCTATTGAAAGCACATGGGATGACAATTTGCGCAATCAGCCAAAACTTCGCCAGTTATATACGCTTGTTTTGAAAAGGCAGACGATGATGAAAGACGCATGGCTAACCTATACAGGTCATAAACGACCTGGACTATCCAAGGGAATTCCAATAGAAGATGCAAGCAAAGCATATGCTGCTATTCAAGATGAAATTCAAGCGTTGGGTTTCTGATCGACGATAGCTTGTAATCCGAATAAATGAACTTTTATGTATAAATCTATATCATGATGAAAATCAATTTTTTTAAGTGGAAGTGTGCAGCAGCAGTGGGAATGTTGCTGTGCATGACCGATGTTGCTATTTCACAGACCAAATCGGCACCTTATGAAGGTGTTGCCGGTTGGCAGGAGACGCAAGATAAACGCATGGAATGGTTTAAAGAGGCCCGTTTTGGACTATTTATCCATTGGGGATTGTACAGTGCAGCAGGTGGTTCTTTTGAAGGGAAACAATATCCACAGCATTATGCCGAATGGATACAAACCTGGGGGAAAATTCCCAGTAAGCACTATGCTGAAGTACTGAAACCAAAATTTACTTTAGGTTCTTTTGATCCACAATCCTGGGCACGCCTTGCAAAAAAAACTGGAATGAAGTATATGGTGCTGACCTCCCGACACCACGAAGGCTTTAGCCTGTTCAATAGCCAACAGCCTTATGCCTTGAAAAATGATGTTACGGGTACGGCAAATTTATCGCCGAAAGGAAGAGATCTTTACCGCGAAATTATGGATGCTTTCCGTCAGGAGGGAATGAAAGTAGGAGCTTATTATTCGCTCCTGGATTGGCAACATCCCGATTCTTATGAGGCCTTTCAGCTGAACCCGAATGTGGATAAGCACCAGCCAGATCATGAACGTTACAAAGCCTATCTCTATGGCCAAATTAAAGAACTTGCACAAAATTACGGGCGGCTGGACATGCTGTGGCCCGATTTCAGCAGCAAACAGCATGAGGGGGAAGCCTGGGGGACAAAGCATATTTTGACAGATCTGATCAAATGGCAGCCCAATATTATTATCAATAATCGATTTTGGAACGGACTCGAAAATAAGAACGGTGATATCGGAACTCCCGAAAAATATATTCCACCAACAGGTTTGCCGGGTATGTACTGGGAGGTAAGCCATACCATGAATGAAAGTTATGGCTACAGTGCTCATGATCAAAATTGGAAAAGCTTTCCCAAGATCATGCAATTATTTGTGGAAACGGTGAGTAAAGGGGGCAATTTCCTGTTAAATGTCGGACCCGATGGTGACGGAGCCATTCCTGAACCTGCGGTGCGGATTATGGAGCAAATCGGGGAATGGATGAAGGTCAATGGCGAATCTATTTACGGTACCACCGCGAGCCCTTTCCAAGCCTTGGATTGGGGGTATTGTACCCAAAAAAATGGGAAGCTGTATCTGCATGTTTTTGATCGTCCGGCCGATGGAAAAATAAATCTGCCCATCAAAAATAAAGTGACGGCTGTCTACGCCCTAGCTTCACCTAAAATGAAGTTAAAATCCACTTTAGAAAACGGAAGACCAGCAATTCCTGTCGATATCTTCGACAGTAAGAAAGGACCGAAGGTTATTGTTGTCGAAATCCAGGGAAAGCCAATTGTTGAAGAAAGCCTGACCCAAACACAGGCAGATGGACGTATCGTGATGAACGCAAATAATGCAAAATTACAGGAAGGAAAGGGATTAAAAATTATTGGTGCACATACCCATGATCCAAACCGCCCGAACGCCATCGGTCAATGGAAAGACCTTGCGGATAAAGTTTTTTGGGATATCAAAATTCAAAAACCAGGGAAGTATCGTGTGCTCGTCAATTATCTGGCGAATAGCAAGCAGCACGGAAAAATTGTGCTCTCGATACTCGGACAGCAGCTCCCATGGACATTCGTCGCTGAAAAAGAAGCTAAATTTAAGGAGGTGGCTATGGGGAACATTGAGGTATCCCAGCAAGTAATTGGTGAGCCTAGTACGAAAGTGATTTTGCAGGCTACAGCCATCGAAGGCGATACTTTGCCAGAGATTGCTTCGATTACTTTGGTGCCGATTCAAGAATAAACTTTTTATAAGAAAAACTGAACAAATCATCCATACATAAACCATTTTGCCGTCAAGGACTGAGGAAGTACCAATAAAGACGAGCAGAAAAATAAACTATCCATAAAGAATGAAAAGAAGAGAATTTATAGCCAAGGGAATTGTATCCTCTTTGGCTTTTACAATTGTCCCGCGCGTTGTGTTGGGAGGCAATGGATTTCTTGCGCCAAGTGATCGTATCAATCTTGGATTTATTGGTGTCGGAAAACAATCCTATACCTTGATGAATGGCCTCAATCGCTGCAAGGAAATTGCAAGTCTGGCTGCCTGTGATGTAGACCGTAATAAGTTGGCAGCATTTATTGCGGCGACAGCGAAAAAACAAACGGAATTGTCAAAAGCACAGACCGAGATCAAGGCCTATCATCATTATCGGGAACTATTGGATCGGAAAGATATTGATGCTGTTGTCATTGCTACACCCGATCATTGGCATGCGCAGATTGCAGTTGATGCGGCTCAAGCTGGCAAAGATATTTATTGTGAGAAACCCCTTGCATTGACCATTGCCGAAGGTCGTGCAATGGTCGATGCAACCCGAAAATATAAACGTGTATTTCAGACGGGCAGCATGCAGCGTTCTTCCTATAATTTTAGACAGGCAGCAGAACTGGTTCTCAATGGCTATATCGGCAAAATCAAGGAAATCAATGTTTCTGTGGGCGAACCGGTCAAACAATGTGACCTTCCCGCTATGCCAGCCCCCGATTATCTCGATTGGGATATGTGGGTAGGACCTTCACCATATCGGGGTTATAATCCGATATTAAGCCCACCTTTAGAGGACGATAAATGGGCCTGGTGGCGTGGTTACCGTGATTTTGGTGGCGGTTACATCACCGATTGGGGAGCACATATGTTTGACATCGTGCAATGGGCCTTGGGTATGGATGAATCGGGCCCTGTTCAGTTTAATCCACCCAAGGAAGCCAATAGCAATAGCGGACTCTCGTTTAGCTATGCCAATGGCGTTCGTGTAAACCATGTGCAGTGGGGAGTACATAATGCGATCCAATTTATTGGTGAAAAAGGTAAGATTGAAGTAAGCCGCGAATTTATCCGCTCGAACCCGGAAAACTTGGCGAATCTTAAACTGACATCTTCTGATCGTCGTTTGTATTATAGTGATAATCACTATCAGGACTGGGTTGATGCGATCAAAAAAAGAAGTAAGCCTATCTGTGATGTTGAAATAGGTCACCGGACGAGCTCAGTGTGCAATGCCATCAATATTGCGTATGAACTTCAAAAGGATTTAAAATGGAATCCACAAAAAGAACAGTTCGACAATGACTATGCTAATCTCATGCGCAGTCGCCCTTATCGCGGGGAATGGGATTTTAGAAAGTTCTAGTAAAGAAAATGGGCGATTAATTGTGAACAGGCTTAGCAAAATACGCTAAGCCTGTTAAGCATGTCTCACAATTTTTTGATCAAATAGTGGGGAAAGATTCGTACCTGCTTCGTACCTTATTCGGATGCGATACAGATATTGTACAGGTGCTGAACAGATATTGACCAGACCCTGAACAGGAATTACTTGTTCAACTTTCGATCAATAGCCGTAGCAGGACTCTCCACATCCGAAGGTGGTACGAACACAATACGAAGACAACCCGAAGACAGCATTAGCGCTGTAGACACAAAAGGCCATATAAAACAAGTTTTTCTGTTAACAGAAAGCGGATGAAAGCAAGCATATTGGAATGATCATTTACAGGATTTGATCACTAGATCGCTTTTCTTATCGGGAGATAAAAAAAACATGGCCCGCTGATTTAAAACAAAGAGGACAAAAAGAAAATTTGCTATTCTGGATAGATAATTGCTTTATTTGTATCCAACAATTATTACATTCGAACAGCAAAGGGAATCTTGATATGTCGCAATTAACAATAGTAGATCTGGCCAAAAAGCTCGGCTTGTCAAAATCGACCGTTTCCCGTGCATTTCGGGATAACGTGGACATTAATCCAGCGACAAAAGCTCGGATTCTGGCTATGGCCGAAGAAATCGGTTTTTCGCCGAATGTTTATGCAAGTAGTCTAAAGGCAAATAAAAGTCTGACCATTGCGATTATTATTCCCGAATTTGGCAATAAATTTTTCTCGCAAGCCATCAAAGGAATTGAAGCTGTGGCGCGTTCCAAGGGCTATCATACCTTAATTTATGTGACGGATCATCTGGTGCAAAATGAAGCCTCAATCGTACGTTCACTTTCTAACGGGCGGGTGGATGGCGTTATCATTTCGGCTTCGGGTGAGGGTAAAGACCATTCGCATTTACAACTTTTGGCAGAGCGCGGCATTCCGGTCATGTTTTTTGACCGTGCATACGATGATTGGAAGGGGGGATATATTACGGGTAATGACTTTGATTCAGCTTACCTGGCAACCAAACACCTGATCGATAATGCCTGTAAACGGATCGCTTACCTCGCGATTAATCCGAATGTCTCCATCGGTAAGGTGCGTAAGGATGGTTACGAAAAGGCGCTGCAGGAAGTGGGGATTCCGATCAGACCAGCGCTTATTTTGGATACGGTCAATGATGCTGATCAGAATATGAAAGATATCGCCGACTTGATCGAACAGGAGAAACCCGATGCCATATTTGCCTCGGTAGAACGTCTTGCTATTTCGAGTATACGAGTCGCCAAGCAGCTCGCAATTCGTATTCCTGAAGATCTTAAAATTATTTGTTTTTCTTGTTTGGATATCGCCGATCTGATTGACCCGGCACTGAGCGTAGTGAAACAACCAGCCTATGAAATGGGGCAATTAGTAACAAAATACCTATTGGATAAGATGGAAGACCCCGAAAATAGTAAGTTTGCTAATTCGGTTTACCTTGATTCCCAGCTTATTTTTCAAAAATCTAGCCTGAAATAAGAAAAAAAATATTTGTTTTTTGTAATCCCATTATTTAGCTTTGATTACTTTCGGGAACATTCCCGAAAGTATTTAAATAATCAATTTTTATAAAATATTGGATAGGGAAATCCAGCAAATCGCCACAAGCGATTTCTTTTTACCTTGATTTCGGGAACGTTCCCAATTTCAGATTCCAAGTAAAGCTAATTATCGATGGGGAAGCATATCTCTCGTTTAATAGGGTATCTCTGGGTGATTGTCCTATTATCATCATGTGCAAATAAGAAAGATATCGTGGATGTCGAGCAACCTCCTGTTGTTGAACAGCAGGGATCTGGTTTGCTCAATCTTTCCGACCCATTTATCTATTGGGATCAGGAAATTACGTTTCAATTTGATCTTTCGAAAGGAAATGCGGCTTTAAAAGGTAGTACTACCGACCTGTACCTACACGCCGGATTGATTCCTGTCAATGGGGGCAGCTGGCAACATGTAGCAACAGATTGGTCAAAGAATGACAATGCTTATAAACTTAAATTTGTTTCTGCTGGTTTATATTCATTCACATTTACCCCCTCCAAATTTTTTAACCTGACTAATGGTGGGGAATTTGGTCAGATGGCACTTTTAGTCCGCAATGGTGATGGGTCGCTGGTCCAACGAAACAAAAATAATTCAGATCTATTTCTTCCTCTTGTAACGAGCAATACACAGGCCATTCGTTTTGTTTCGCCTACGCTGCAACCCACAGATCCAATTACCCTGGAACAGATGTACACCGTTGGAGATAATCTGAAGCTAAAAGTACAGGCAACGCAGTCCGGAAAAATCAGTATCTGGGACAATGGTTTATTGCTTGCTGAATCTTCTGCTGGGCTGTCATTACAAAAATCGCTCAGCCTACAAAGCAATGGCCTGCACGAGCTTGAAGCACGTCTTGAGGCTGGGGGCAAAATATATTTCAGTAAAGCACAGTTATTTGTGCAATCAAAACCTACCATCGCTGCACTCCCGATAGGCGTCAATGCAAACGGAACAACCATAAACAGGGAAAAAGGAGAGGTCAGTTTTGCGCTCACAGCGCCATTAAAAACGAGTGTGTATGTCTTGGGCGATTTTAATAACTATAAAGCATTACCAGCCTATGCGATGAGCCAGACACCGGATGGAAAAACCTGGTGGGTTACCGTATCGAATCTGGATTTCTCTAAAAAACAGACTTATCAGTTTTTAGTGGACGGTCAGCTGAATATCGCCGACCCCTATGCTGAGCTGATTCTTGATCCGCAAAACGACGCGGCACTCGGACTGACCGCGGCGGCTGTACCCGCTTATCCCGCTGCTGCGCAGGGAGTAGTTGGCGTATTGGATCTCCCAGCCAAGTCCTACTCATGGAAAACCACGCTATTTAATAAACCCGCTCAAGGTGATTTAGTTATTTATGAACTCTTGGTCCGTGATTTTGTCAAACAACATCAATATTCCACATTGAAAGACTCTTTGCCTTATTTAAGAAGGCTGGGTGTAAATGCGGTCGAGCTTATGCCTGTACAGGAATCGGAGGGGAATTCGACCTGGGGTTATAATCCTTCTTTCCACCGCGCTTTGGATAAATATTACGGCTTAAAAAACGACTTGAAAGCATACGTTGATGCTTGTCATGAAAATGGTATTGCCGTGATTTTGGATGTTGTTTTTAATCATGCTTTTGGTCAATCCCCGCTAGTACAGCTTTATTTTGAGCAGGGCAACGTAGCTGGCAATAGCCCTTGGTTCAATACGGTTGCCAAGCATCCGTTCAATGTTGGCTTCGACTTTAACCATGAAAGTAGTTATACACAGACTTTTGTTAAGGATGTTTTGACCTATTGGATGCAGGAGTACAAGATTGATGGGTTCCGATTTGACTTGTCTAAAGGGTTTACACAGAAAAATTCGGGTACCTCAGAAAGTGATTTAAGTGCATGGAATGCTTACGATGCGTCACGTGTGGCTATCTTGAAGCAATACCAGCAGCATATTCGCAGCATCGATCCCTCGTGTTATATTATTCTCGAACATCTTGGTGGAGATCAGGAAGAGGCCGAACTTGCGCAATCGGGGATGTTGCTATGGAACAACATGAATGCGGTCTTCAATGAGGCGGCAATGGGCTGGAATGCCAACAACGGCTCGGATTTAGGCAGATTATTCCCTTCGAGCCACGGCATGACACAACCCTCGTTTGTGTCTTATATGGAAAGCCATGACGAACAGCGGTTGCTGTTCAAATGCCTGAATTACAGCAATTCATCAGGTAGCTATAACATCAAGAACCTCAGTACGGCATTAAAACGTATGGAACAGGCCGCCGTGTTTTTATTGGCTTCGCCCGGACCTAAGATGATCTGGCAGTTTGGCGAATACGGCTATGATGTGTCTATCGATGAAAATGGGCGCACAGGCGAAAAACCATTGTTGTGGAGCTATCTACAGCAAGATGATCGCAAAAAGCTCTTTGAGACCTATGCCAAACTTACACGTTTCAAAACCAAAAATAGCATTTTCCAAAACGGGACGATTATCACATCGGCTATGAAAGATGCCGTTAAATATTTTGTTCTCGAAAAGGAGGGACAACAAGTAGGGGTACTTGGCAATTTTGGGGTAGAAAGTGTGGACTTTGCTTTGCCGGCAGCGTTGCAGGGGCAGTGGGTCGATAATTTTACGGGAAAAGAGCTCAATTGGTCAGGCCAGTCAAAATTGAGTCTCCTCCCTGGGCAGTACCAATTGATAAGCAAAACAAAACTAAATAAATAAACAGTTATTTTATGAACAAACAGCTATCACGTCCATTTTGGGCTCTGAGCATGCTACTCGGTGTAAGTGCTTCGGCATTTGCGCAACAGGCAACGCTAAAAGGGCGAGTAATGGACCAGAAGGGGAGTTCCTTGGTCGGTGCTACACTGCGCTTCGAGGAGATTCAAAAATCACTGTCTACCAATGCGAATGGGGATTTTAGCTTGGATAGACTACAAACAGGGAAATTACGTCTGAAAGTAAGTATGGTCGGATACGCGACCCTGGATACCTTGATCCAGGTCAACGATGGACAGCATCCGTTAAACCTTTACCTTAAATCCAATACCAGTGCACTGGAAGAGGTTGTGGTGATTGGTTATGGTACACAAAAGAAAAGTGACCTGACGGGTTCAATCAGTACAGTATCTGCAAAAGATTTTCAAAAAGGACAGATCTCCTCACCAGAGCAACTCATTATGGGCAAAGTTCCAGGCGTACAGATTACAACAAGTGGAGGGCAGCCGGGCGCAGGAAGCACCATCCGTATCCGTACCGGAGCTTCATTGAACGCCAGTAACGATCCGTTAATTGTCGTAGATGGAATTCCATTGGCAGGTGGTTCTGTATCTGGAGTAGCTAACCCATTAAGTTTGATTAACCCAAATGATATCGAGACATTTACAATCTTGAAAGATGCCAATGCAACAGCCATCTATGGTTCGCGGGCGTCAAATGGGGTTATTTTGATCACGACAAAAAAAGGCAGCCGCTCAGGAACACAGATCAACTTCTCTACACAGAATTCATTGGCTACCGTAGCCAATAAAGTAAAGTTGCTCAACGCCGATCAAATCCGCGATTATGTTAATACAAATGGTAGTGATGCCATGAAAAAGTTGTTGGGAACAGCAAATACCGACTGGCAGGATGTGATTTATGGCAATGCATTTACAACGGATAATAACGTTAACATTGCTTCCAAAGCGGGCAATATGCCTTACCGTATCGCTGCGGGCTATATGAACCAGGATGGGGTATTGAAAAATGATAACTTAAAACGAACTACTGCTGCATTGGCATTAACGCCAAAATTTCTGGACAATCATCTTTCATTGGATGTAAATGTTCGTGGTACCTGGTCAAAATCGAAATTTGCGACGCAAGACGCAATCGGAGCTGCCATTCAGTTCGACCCGACCCAACCTGTCTATGTGGATGATAAAAATAGTTTTGGTGGGTATTATGAGTGGATTCAGGGGGGGAAACCTAATCCCAATGCACCACGAAATCCTTTAGCCTTGTTGGATTTACGCAAAGATAATGGCGATGTGTTTAGAAGTATCGGAAATGCAAAGGTGGATTATAGTTTTCATTTCCTGCCGGAGTTGCATGCCAACTTAAACGTTGGATACGATCTGGCGCGTTCGAAAGGGAACACATTTACACCAGCGATAGCTGCACGTAATTTTAATGAAGGGGGTGAAAGAACTCAGTATAAAACCGATATCAACAATAAAACGCTGGAGTTTTATTTAAAGTATGATAAGGAATTACCTACAATCAAAAGTACGATAGACGCGACATTGGGCTATGGCTACTATAAAAATAGCAGTAAGGTTTATAATTTTAACCGTACAAATGCGGAAGGTGATAAGATCCTAAATGAACCAACGCGACCTTTTGATAAACCCGAAAACCTGTTGATCTCTTATTATGGGCGTCTGATTTATACCTATGACAACCGGTATGTTCTGTCGGGAACCTTGCGGTCGGATGGTTCTTCCCGTTTTAGTCCTGATAACCGTTGGGGATATTTTCCTTCTGTCGGATTTACCTGGCGCGCCAAAAATGAAGGCTTTTTAAAAGATATAGCTGCAGTATCCGAACTGAAGCTCCGTCTAAGTTATGGAAAAACCGGGCAGCAAGATGGCATCGCCAACTATTCTTATTTGCCTAATTATACCATCAGCGGCAACGAGTCGATGTATCGCTTTGGTGATGAATACTACTATTTAAATTCACCTGTGGCCTACGATAAAGACATTCGTTGGGAAAATACAACAACCTATAATGCCGGCGTTGATTTTGGCTTTAGCAACAATCGTGTCTATGGTAGCGTGGATTATTATTCGAAAAAGACCAAAGACCTGCTCAGCACGATTCCCGTTCCTGTAGGCTCTAACTTTAGCAATTTCCTATTGACCAACGTGGGTAACATGGAAAACCAGGGGCTGGAGTTTAATGTACACTTCGTCCCACTAAAAACAGATAATTCGACCTTGGACATCGGTTTTAACCTAACTTATAATAAGAGTAAAGTAACCAATCTGACACAGAGTGATGATCCAAACTTTATTGTAGAGACAGGTGGTATCCGTGGTGGTACAGGCGGAAATATCCAGGCGCATAAGGTTAATTTCATGCCAAACAGTTTCAATGTTTTCCAACAGGTATATGATGAACAGGGGCATCCTGTCGAAGGTGTCTATGTTGACCGTAATGGAGATGGCGTTATCAGCGATAACGATCGCTATCTGTATAAATCACCGTTACCGAAATATCTTTTGGGTTTTACGGCGGCATACAGCTACAAAAAATGGTCGGCAACAACGGTATTGCGCGCAAATCTGGATAATTATGTCTACGACAATGTTTCCTCTAATTTGGGAAGCGGGGCAAATATCAATGATCAGGCCGTTTTGGTGATCAATAATGCACCTGTGGATTTTTTTAATACCAATTTTCTGCTCAAACAGCTACGAAGTGATTACTACATCAAGAACGCTTCGTTTTTAAAAATGGATAATGTCAACCTGAGTTATAACCTTGGAAAATTTATCCGGAATAGTAACGCTTCAATGTCGATTTCTGCAACTGTACAAAATGTATTTACGATCACCAATTATAAAGGTGTTGACCCAGAGATATCTAACGGTATAGACGATCGCTTTTATCCGAGGCCAAGGACTTATGTATTGGGTGTAAATGTGAGTTTTTAAACGATATAACAATGAAAAAATTAAATAAATATATAGGTGTATGCTTGCTGGCTATAGCACTGAGCAGCTGCCATAAGGATTTGGATCTAAAACCGACCAACGACGTAACTGCAGATGTGGCCTACAAAGATTTTAAAGGCTATACCTCATCTTTCGCAAGATTATATGGATCATTGACCTTAACGAGTACATCGGGGCCGAATAACTCTGATCTGGGAGGATTGGATGCCGGTACATCGGATTTTTTACGCCTCTTTTGGAACGCACAGGAACTTACGACTGATGAGGCCGCCTGTGCCTGGCTCAATGATTCGGGGATTAGCGGACTGGATTACCTCGATTTTGACGATAGCAATCCCATGCTGCGCGGTCTTTATACCCGCTGTGTCTATAGTGCCACACTTGTCAATGAATTTTTAAGAGAAAGTACAGATGCTAAATTGGCCGAACGCGGTATTTCAGATGCCGATAAAAAAGAAATCGCTTATTATCGTGCCGAAGCAAGATTCTTACGTGCTTATAATTATTGGGTGCTGCTTGATTTGTTTGGAAATCCACCATTTGTAACCGAAGAAACTCCTGTCGGAAAAGTATCGCCGCCTCAGATCAAACGACCTGAACTTTTTGCTTATGTAGAGAAAGAGCTGTTGGAAGTTGCAGGCCAGCTAAAAGGTGCCAAACAGAATGTATATGGTCGTGTAGATCAAGTTGCGGCATGGGGGCTGTTAGCTCGTTTATACCTCAACGCAGAAGTTTACCTGGGTGCTGGTAATAAGAAATATACCGAAGCGATTACATACGCAGAAAAAGTACTGAACTCGGGCTATAGTTTGGGAACAAATTATCGGGAGCTCTTCTACGCGGATAATGATATGAACAACCCCGAATTTATTTTTTATCTGCCTTATGATGGTACCAAAACACAGAGCAAGGGTGGTACAACTTATCTGATCAATGCAGCCATCGACGCAACCATGGATCCCACTTCTTTCGGTGTACCCGGTGGCGGTTGGGCCGGAAATCGGACACGTGACAATATCGCAACGATTTTCGGTGACTACAGCGGAGCAACGGACAAGAGGGCAATGTTTCACTTAAATACAAGCGTGAAAATTGAGGATATCGCTGTCTATAAGCAAGGGCTGGCGGTTACCAAATTCCGCAATGTGAACAAGGACGGAAAAACTGCTCCTCCGGCAGCTGAAGGTTTCGTTGCTTCGGTGGATTTCCCGTTGATTCGTTTGGCAGAGATGAACTTGATCTATGCTGAGGCTACCCTGCGTGGCGGCTCTGGCGGCAGCTTGGCCAAGGCGCTGGACTATGTCAATAAACTGCGTGTACGTGCCTATGGAAACAACAGTGGGAACTTAACGAATCTTTCTTTGGATGATATTCTCAATGAGCGTGTGAAAGAATTATACTGGGAAGGATTTAGACGTTCGGATTTAATCCGCTATGGCAAATTTACGGGTGATAATTACCTCTGGCCTTTTAAAGGTGGTGTGCTTGCAGGTCAGGCAGTTGCCGGGTATAGGACGCTGTTCCCACTTCCTGCTTCGGATATTATTGCGAACTCCAATCTTGTACAGAATCCAGGCTATAATTAATCAGCATCAGACAGGAAGAACGGCGAGTCTCTTCCGGTCAATGTAGCCTTACCTGTAATAAGACAATTGTTGACAGATGAAACCGGGCAATATCTATTGTTCGAATGGTCAGTTACCTGGGCTTTCATCAGCTATTGAAAACAAAAATTAAACAGATGAAAATTAGACACTATATCGGAATCATGCTGCTATTTATAGTGGCGTTCCAAAGTTGTAAAAAAGACGAGACGCGCGCTATATTGGCTAGCGGGGAGAGCATAAAGCCTGCAACTTTAAGCCTCGATAAAACGAATGTAACCTTGTCAAAAGATAACGCAAAGGATACCGTACTGCACCTCAATATGATTCAGCCTGACTTTGGTTTTCAGGCCGCAGTAACCAACGTCCTGCAGTTTGCACTTAAAGGAGACAATTTTAAAACAGTAAAAGAAGTTGTCATTCCCAACGGTCGGACAAGCCTTGGATTTACAGGCTATGAATTGAACAGCTATTTACTTTCTCTTGGTGTTCCGACGGGAACGGCTTCGGACTTTGATGTACGCCTCAAATCGAGTATCAATACTAAAATTACGGTGGTGTTTTCTGCGTTAGCTAGTCTTAAAGCAATCCCTTTTGCTTCGACCAGCTATTTGTATGTTCCGGGAGCTTATCAGGGATGGGATCCGGCCACTGCTGAATCGATAGTCTCCCCAACAAGCAACGGCATCTATACGGGCATTATCTCCTTTCCGGAAACGAATTCGGAATTTAAGATTACGACAGAGCGCAATTGGGCAAATTCCTATGGACAGGCTGCAGATGGTAAACTCGCTTTTAATGGCGGTGGAAATATAAAGGCTCCCCGTGCAGGAAATCTGGAAATAGAAGTCAATACGACAGCAAATACCATTTCATTTAAAGATCACAATTGGGGCATTATTGGTAGTGCCACGCCTAAGGGCTGGGATGCCGATACGGATATGAAATTCGACAATGCCAATCAGGTATGGAAGCTCACGGTGAGTTTGACTGCAGGCGATATCAAATTCCGTAAAAACCACGATTGGGGAACGAATTTCGGCGGAGCTAACGGCAGTCTGATTGCCGGCGGGGCCAATATCGCGGTTGCCAATGCCGGTACGTATGATATCGTCGTGGATTTCAATGCAAATACATATACGTTGACGAAGAAATAAAAAACGATGTTTAAACGAAATAAAAAGATTACCACAGTATTCGTGGCACTAACGGTGCTTGGATGGAGCCCCCTAATGGGGCAATCCATCCAACGCGTAGAACCTTTAAACTGGTGGGTAGGAATGGAAAATCCGACCTTGCAGCTTGTTGTGTATGGACCTCAGATAGGGAAAAGCGAGGTACAGGTGGAGGACAAAGGGATAGAACTTGTCAAAGTCAATCGCGTAGAAAATCCCAACTACCTGTTTTTGGATGTCAAGGTGGCTGCTTCGGCCAAACCAGGATGGTCAACTTTTACCTTTAGCCAAGGAAAGAAAAAACTAACCTATCGTTATGAGTTGAAGCAAAGGGATCAAGAAGTAAAAGCACAGGGAGTGAACAGTGCTGATTTGATCTACCTGATTATGCCCGATCGTTTTGCCAATGGAAACAAAGGAAATGATCAGGTGAAAGGCATGTTGGATATGAGTTTAAACCGAGACTCGATGTATCTGCGTCATGGCGGTGATCTGGAAGGTATTATCGGAAAGCTGGATTACCTACAAGATCTTGGGGTGACATCATTGTGGTTGACTCCTGTGTTGACCAATGACATGCTCCAGGCTTCATATCATGGTTATGCCAACACCGAAACCTATCATATTGATCCCCGTTTTGGTAGCAACGATACCTATGTCCAATTGGGTGAACAGCTGCATAAACGTCAGATGAAACTGATTTTTGATGTGGTGCCCAATCATATCGGAAGTTATCATTGGACGGTAAAAGACAAGCCGATGGCCGACTGGCTCAATGAATGGCCTACCTATACGCAGACATCTTACAAAGACCAGACAGTTTTTGATCCTTATGCCTCGGCAGATGACAAAAAGAAAATGGTCAAAGGCTGGTTTGTTCCCACAATGCCCGATATGAACGAACAAAACCCATACGTTCAAAATTATCTGACCCAAAGCCATATCTGGTGGATAGAGACTGCGGCAATAGATGGATTCCGAATTGATACCTATCCATACAATGATCTTGATTTTATGGCCAAATGGACAGATCGCATTCTGCAGGAGTATCCAAAATTCACCTTTTTTGGTGAAACATGGGTACATGGTGTGGGGAACCAGGCCTATTTTCTGGGTGGAAAACGAGTTGGCCAGGATGTCGATTCCAAGCTGATGGGTGTCACGGATTTTCAGCTTAATTATGCCATAGGTGATGCACTCAACCAAAAGACAGAATGGACCGCCGGAGCCAATAAATTGTATTCAACCCTCGCTTCAGACTTTCTGTACCCACATCCCGAGCAAAATGTGCTTTTTTTGGATAACCACGATAAAGATCGTTTTTTCTCCGTTGTCGGTGAAAATGTGCAGAAATATAAATCGGCAATGGCTTGGCTTATGACAACAAGGGGCATCCCACAATTGTACTACGGGGCTGAAATTCTGATGAAGAATTTCTCAAATCCAGATGGCTTGCTACGGGAAGACTTCCAGGGTGGTTTCGCGGGTGACAAACTGAACAAGTTTACCGCAGACGGAAGGACTAAAGCAGAGCAGGATATGTGGACTTTTGTTCAAACGCTAGCCAATTATCGTAAACAACATGCTGTATTACAGGTTGGTAAAACGATGCAGTATGTGCCCGAAGATGGTGTGTATGTGTATTTCCGCTACAACGAGCAACAGACGGTTATGGTCGTGATGAATTGCAATGATTCGACGAAAGAGATCAAACTGGATCGTTTTAAGGAAAGAAACAGCAGGGTCAGATCCTATGTTGATATTATCCAAAAACAGGAAACCGCTCCAGCTGACAATACCTTGAAACTGGAAGCTTATGAGACTAAAGTGTTGGAGCTTAAGTTTTAATACAATTTAAAATTCTATAGAATTCATTTTTCAATGATTAATTATACTACTGTAAAAGCCGTAATATTTGATTTGGACGGTGTGTTGGTGGATACGGCAATCTACCATTTTGAAGCTTGGCATAGATTGGCCGAAGACTTGGGCTATTCGTTTTCCATTGTTGACAATGAGCAGCTGAAAGGTGTCAGCCGGATCGAATCCCTGGAGCTTATTTTAAAATGGGCCGGGGTGGAAAAGTCCGAAGCTGAAAAAGCGGATTTACTGGTGCTTAAAAACCAATGGTACCTGGAGTTGATTGAACAGCTGAGTCCTGACCACTTGCTTTCCGGTAGTTTGGAACTTTTAAAAAAGCTACAGGAAAAGGGAATTAAGATTGGACTTGGTTCGGCCAGCAAGAATGCAATGGGTATCCTTGAAAAAACCGGAATTATACCCTATTTCGACGCGCTGATCGATGGGAATGTAGTGCAGCTTTCTAAACCCAACCCGGAAGTTTTCCTTAAGGGGGCTGAGGTTCTGGAGATTGTGCCGGCCCACTGCCTGGTGCTGGAAGATGCGCAGGCTGGAATAGATGCAGCACGGGCAGCCGGTATGCAGGTAATAGGTGTAGGCCTGGAGGTACATCTCAAGGGAGCGGATTTGGTCGTAGCAGATTTAGGGACCTTAGTCGATAAATTTTAAAATTTAGGAGAAATTCAATAGCGGAAAGCATGCAGTAGATGGTATCGGTAAATAGGGCAATCATTTATTTGCCTTCGATTCCGAGCATGCGGTGAAAAAAATAAAAAGATGAAAACATATATCAAACATAACCCTTGGCAAATTATCGAAGATACATTTCGCCCCGAACATAATGAATTTTCGGAAAGTATCTTCGCTATTGGTAATGGTCGGATGGGGCAGAGGGCTAATTTTGAAGAAGAATTCAGCGGGAAATCCTTGCAAGGGTCGTATTTGGCCGGTATTTATTATCCGGACAAAACACGTGTAGGCTGGTGGAAAAATGGGTATCCGGAATATTTCGCCAAGGTTATCAATTCCATCGATTGGATAGGCCTGCATATTTTGGTCAATGGGCAGGTGCTGGATCTGAACAAAGTTACGGTCAAATCTTTTGAGCGCCGACTGGATATGCAGCATGGCGTTTTGTACCGCAGTTTTGTCGTGGAAATGCCAGACGGAGCACAGCTTAAGGTAGAAGCAAGCCGGATGTATCATCTGTTTGCTTCCGAAACAGCTTCATTGCAGTATAACATCCAGGCGCTTTCTGGTCCAATTGCATTGGAGATCAGGTCGCAGTTAAATGCTGAAGTCGTTAACCGTGATAGTAACTATGACGAGCAATTTTGGGAAAGTACAGCGCAAGGTAGGGATGGTGAAAATACCTTTGTGGTAGCGCGCACTAAGAAAACGGGGTTTGAAGTCTATGCCATGCTTACAACGAGCGTAACTGGTCCAACAGCGGTCGTGGAAGTGCAAGATACCGTCGCAAGTCCGGGCTGTATGACAGAGATCTATCAGACGGATCTTGCCGAATCTCAAATTTGTCGTGTTGAGAAGCGCGTTGCCATTGTCACCTCGCAGAATCACCTGCCGGCTCAGCTAAAAGAGGCTGCTTCGGTTAATCTACACCAATTGAATGTGCTGAGTTATGAGCAGTTAACGGCTCGACAGGCAGCAGCCTGGCAAGTGATCTGGGCAGAAAGTGATATTGAAATTAGTGGTGATGTCGCAGCACAGCAGGCAATACGCTACAATATTTTCCAGCTTAACCAGACTTATACCGGCGAAGATGAGCGCCTCAATATTGGTCCGAAAGGTTTTACAGGTGAAAAATATGGTGGTGTTACGTATTGGGATACCGAAGCATATTGTATTCCATTTTATCTCGCAACACAGTCACCAAAGATTGCCCGTAATTTGTTGATTTATCGTCATCAGCAATTGGAAAAGGCAATCGAAAATGCCGCTAAACTCGGCTTTAATCGGGGCGCTGCACTCTATCCCATGGTTACGATTAATGGTGAGGAATGCCATAATGAATGGGAGATTACATTTGAGGAAATTCATCGCAATGGAGCTATAGCATTTGCGATCTATAATTATGTCCGTTACACCGGAGATCATGATTATATCTGGTCACATGGATTGGAGGTTTTGGTTGCGATAAGCCGTTTCTGGGCACAGCGTGTCAATTGGAGTGCCGATCGCCAGCAATATGTTATGTTGGGCGTGACGGGACCAAACGAGTATGAAAACAACGTAAACAATAACTGGTACACCAATCGTATTGCTTCATGGTGTCTGCAATATACACTGGACTGTTTAAAAAAGCTGGCTCAGCTGAGCGACGGGAATGCTGACGTACTGAAAGCGAAGTTGGCCGTAGCATCGGGAGAACAACAAAAATGGCAGCACATTGTCGATAACATGTATTATCCTTTTGATGCGCAACGGAATGTGTATTTGCAGCAAGATGGCTTTTTGGACAAAGAGCTGATTCCTGTGGCAGAACTTGATCCATCGCATCGCCCTATTAACCAGCATTGGAGTTGGGATAGGATTCTGCGTTCCTGTTATATCAAACAGGCCGATGTATTGCAAGGTTTTTACTTCCTTGAGGATCAATTTGACCTGGAGACCCTAGGTCGACATTATGAATTCTATGAGCCTTTTACGGTGCATGAAAGTTCGCTGTCTCCCTGCGTACATGCAATATTGGCCGCTAAATTGAACAAGCCCGAAAAAGCGTATGAATTCTATCTGCGCACCTCACGTTTGGATCTGGACGATTACAATAACGATACCGAAGACGGTTTACATATTACGTCGATGGCGGGTACCTGGATGACAATCGTAGAGGGCTTTGCAGGAATGCGGATTAAGGACGGACAATTGTATTTAAATCCGATGTTGCCCAAAGAATGGGAAGGATATAAATTCCGGGTGTTATTTCGTGGAGCGACTTTACTGATTGCAGTAGATGCCGATGGTTATACGATCGAAAATGTCAGTGATACTGCAGTCCATATCCAGACGGCAACCGAAGCTTTCGTGCTGCCTGGGCAAAGCAAAAAACAGGTGCTTCAGCTGAGATAAACCCTAGTTTTCAGCAGTGAAAGAACCTATCTTATGCTGCTGAAAATAGGGGTTAAATGGTAATTAAATTGTATTTTGTCTTAAATTTTGATAGCCTATTATGGGAAATAAACCTGAATTAAGCATTAGCCAGGTCATCAATATGAGTTTTGGATTTCTGGGGATACAAATGGGTTTTGCTCTGCAAAATGGCAACGCCTCCCGTATTCTCCAAACATTTGGTGCTGATGTGGAGCATCTTTCACTTTTTTGGCTTGCAGCTCCGATTACGGGGATGATTGTACAGCCAATTATAGGCCATTATAGCGATCGAACCTGGAATAGATTGGGCCGGCGGCGACCTTATATTTTGGTAGGGGCACTGTTGACTACCCTGACTTTATTTTTAATGCCCAATGCGGCATTATTGACAACATTATTGGCGCCACTTTGGATCGGTGCCGGCTTATTGATGTTTATGGATGCTTCCATCAATGTGACGATGGAGCCCTTTCGGGCGCTGATCGGTGATAATCTGCCGAGCAGTCAGCGGAGTCTGGGCTTCTCGGTACAGACCTTTTTAATCGGGATTGGCGCTGTTCTTGGCTCGCTACTTCCCTTTATGTTGACGAAGTATTTTCATGTAGCAGGAACTTCTGAAGCCGGGCAAGTACCGAGTAATGTTATCTACTCCTTTTATGTAGGCGGTTTTGTCCTGCTTCTAACGGTGTTATGGTCTGTGTTCAAAACAAAAGAGTACTCACCAACAGCGCTTCAGACTTTTTCGGATGCGGTTGCTATTGAACAGGATGCGGCACCAAAGTTTGGTTTGCGTTCTATCGTTAGTGATATCGGTAAGATGCCATTGATCATGCGCAAATTGGGCTGGGTCCAGTTTTTCTCCTGGTTTGCCCTTTTTATGATGTGGGTGTATACAACTCCTGCTATTGCTGATTCGGTTTTTTACCTGCGGGAAGGAAATCGGCAGGATCTCTATATGGAGGCTGCCAATTGGGTAGGTGTGCTTTTTGGTATTTACAATGGAGTCTCGGCCTTGTATGCCTTGTTTATTCCGCGGATAGCTAAACATTTTGGGCGTGGAAAAACGCATGCTCTTGGGCTTTCCATTGGTGGGCTTTCGTTAATTTCATTATTTCTGATTAAAGATGCCAATCTACTGATTCTTCCTATGATCGGTATTGGTATCGCTTGGGGAAGCATTTTGGCAATGCCTTATGCAATTTTGAGCGATCATTTGCCTACGGGTAAAATGGGAGTTTATATGGGGCTATTTAATTTTTTCATTACCCTACCTCAGATTGTGTGTGGATTTTTTGGCGGAATGATCATCAAATATTTTTTTCATAGCCAATCCATTTATGGCTTGTTGTTGGCCGGCATATTTATGTTGCTGGCGGCATTCTTTGTTCCAAAGAGTAAGAATTAAGTTCATGCCATTATCGTAGACGTAGGCTAAACCCGCTACGTCTACGTTTTTTTTTCTTCACTAGCGTCTTTCAATAAGATTTTCGAGTTCCTTGTATTTGTCCCCGATTCTTTCTTTACCTAGGGGCTATTTCTTTCTTTATCAAGTGCCTATATTCTTTCGGCATCTCGGGAACAGTTTTTACGCCATCGGAATAATATTCTTCCTGGTACTAGAACTGGTGTTCATCACTTGCTGTTTTCAAGAATATAGCTGCTTGGCGACATGCCATAGTGCTTATGAAAGTCCCTTGAAAAATTGGATTGTACGGTATAACCGACCATCGTTGATACCTGGGTGATGTTATATTCTTTTTGGGTGAGTAGTTCTGCCGCCTTTTTCAATCGTGAAATATTGATCAATTCATTGGGCGTGAGGTCGGATAGTCCTTTGATTTTACGGTAAAGGGTTGGACGGCTCATATGCATCAATTTGGCCAGTTCATCCACATTGAGATCTATCGTTGAAATATTCTCATAAATAACCGTATTCAGCTGACTGATAAAATCTTTGTCGGGTGCTGAAACGTTAATATCCATTAAATTGGAGCTGGAAGAATTGGTTAGGTAATTCTTGATAATTTTACGGTTTTTGAGGATGTTGCGTATCTGTACCATGAGGAATTCAAGCGAAAAGGGTTTTTCGATATAGGCATCGGCACCATTTTTTAATCCCTGAATTTTTGAATCCAGCGCATTTTTTGCCGTTAGAAAAATAACGGGAATATGGCTATACAGAATATCTGTTTTGATGCGTTTGCATAGCGCCAGACCATCCATAATGGGCATCATAATATCTGTTAGTACAAGTTGTACATTCTCTTGGTCTAATATTTCGAGGGCCTCGGCACCGTTCCCTGCCCGTATAACAGTGTAGCTGGTTTTCAATTCTTTATTGAGGTAGGCCAGTATTTCTTTATTATCCTCGACGAGCAGAATCACCGGCTTTTCTTCCTCCTGTTCATCGGATTTATCATTCAATACATGATCGTCGTTATCTTCCTGAAAAGATTTGATGTCGAGCGATTGTTCCTGAAAAATAGGGATCGATAGCAGGAATATATTGCGGTTTTCCTCCAGATGTACAAGGGATAAGTTTCCTTGGTGCAATTCGACCAAAGAGCGAGATAAAGGAAGACCAATGCCCGTCCCCGTATCTTTATCGGATTCATTTAAGCGATAAAATGGTTCAAATATTTTCTCTCTTTTCTCAAAGGGAATGAGCTCACCATCATTCTTAAACTCGATATTGAACATAATATCATCGCTATTAAAAGGGAGGAGTTTGACATAGACTTCTTGATCCGCATATTTGATAGCGTTGTGAATCAGGTTGGTAAATATTTTTCGAAGGGCTTCCTCATCCACATAAGCCGTGAGACTGATACGCGGGAGACTGAGGTCATAGTGCAGCTGTTTATCTTTTGCGAGATAATTTAAATCGTGAAATACTTCGGATAGGAGGGCATTAATATCCGTTTTAGTAAAAATAAGGCTCATATTGTTGGTTTCTGCTTTTCTAAAATCCAGTAATTGGTTGGTGAGGCGAATTAATCGCGCCGTGTTTTTTTCAATCAGAGCAAGGTCTTTGGCTGTGTCGCGATCGGTAAATTTATGGTTATTGATTATTTTCTCAAGGGGCATTTTGATCAGCGTGAGTGGCGTACGAATTTCGTGGGCCAGGTTGGTGAAGAATTCCAGCTTGAGGTTATATATTTCCTGTTCTTTTTTTCGTTCATAACTATCCATCTTTTGGGCGTTGTTGGCCTTTATAAGGAGAAAATAATACCGTAATACGAGCAGTGCAATGGTGCCGAAGCTCAAAAAATAAAGTAAGTATGCCCAACCTGACTGCCACCAGGGTGGCGAAACGATGATGAGCAGTTTTTTTTCATCCGGATTCCAGACGCTGTTGTTATTTGCACCTCTGAACTTAAACGTATAAGTGCCCGGAGGAAGTTTATTGTAATAGATTTTTTGGTTGCCTGTAATATCGGTCCAGTCTTTATCGTAACCTTCCATGATATAACGATAAGGATTGCTCTTTGGGGAAACAAAGCTCAAGGCGGCGATATTGAAGCTAATATTGGAATTGTCGTAGGTCAGTCGGATCTCTTCTGATAGGGAGATGGATTCTTTCAGTATGCCATTTTCACGAACCGGTACGCTCACATTGTTAATCTGAATGCCGCTGATGAATATAGGTGGAATAAAGCTGTTCTTAATGGATTTTGTAGGGTTGAAGCTAACCATTCCTTTAATCGTTCCGAAATATAAAGTCCCGTCGCTATCTTTGTAAGCCGAATTATAATTAAACTGATCTGCAGGAAGCCCGTCTCTCGATGTATAGATGACCCTACGCGGGACACCTTCATCCAGTCTGACCAGTCCACCACCAGTAGATATCCAGATGCTCCTGTTGTCATCTTCCAGGACCTTGAATACCTGATTAGAAGGTAAGCCGGATTCGGTCAGATAATTGGTGAAGCGCCCATCACGACGGTATTTTGATAGGCCGCTTTCGGTGCAAAACCACAAGTTATTTTTGCTGTCTTCAAATAGACCGTTGACGTAATTATTGACAAGTGTATTTTGTTTACCTTGTTCGGATAACAGATGCTGAATTTCTCCCGAACTGCGGTTATATTGGTAGACCCCACTACCGTAGGTGTTGATCCAAAGTATACCATATTCATCTTCATAAATGCCTTGTATCCATGCGGTAATAGGAAGGAGGTCAAAACTGTCGCTATTTTTGTTGTAGCGGTATAGTGCGCGGTCTGTCCCGACAAACATGCTGTTGTCTTTCGACTTATACAGGCATACGGCAAAGCTGCTTTGTAAGGGGCCTTTGCCGATACGGTCATAGTGTTTTTTTAGTTTTCCGGTTTTTACGTCGAGAATGTCTAGTCCATGTGTTGTGGAGCCTACCCAAAGATCGTCGCCGATTGTTGCCAGGCCATGAACATTGTTATGCGCTATACTTCCCTTTTTTCCATTGGCAAGGAAATGCTGAATCTGTTGTGTTTGAGCATCAATTTTGTTCAGGCCGCCATCTTCTGTTCCTATCCAGAAATTTCCATAGCGATCTTTTTTGATATCGTGTACAATATTGCCTGATAGGGCCGATTTTCCGAATCCGGATAGATATTTTTTGAAATTGTCGAATTGGTTGCTGTATTGGTTAAAGCCGCCGAAAAATGTTCCAAACCAGATATTGTCTTCACGGTCCCGATAGAAATTCAGGACAGCATTGTCAGATATGGCAAATGGATTGAGCAGATCTTTTTTGATGTGCTGGCTCTGACCCGTGTGAATATCATAGGTATATATTCCAGTTTCTGTTCCGATCCAGTATACTGACTCCGTTTGTTGAATAATACAGTTTGCCTGGATGACTTTATTGGGGTAATGACTTGCAAATAGATTTTTTAACCGGCCGTTTTTGAAATCAAACAAATAAGCCGAATTGATTGTCCCGACCATCAATAGGGAATCATTGATGGCGTAAACGGTTTTTGTATTTGCCAATGCTTTTCGATCGATCTTTTTAAGGTCAACTTCGACAAATTTGCTCGTATTAACCTGATACCGCTGTATGGTACTGTTATTGTCCGTTGTCCACAACCCGCCTTTTTTGCTGCTGGTAATCGCTACAATGGTATTTTTGTTCTGATCAAATGGAATTATTTCTGTTGTATAAGAATTATAGCGATAAAGTTTTCCGTTCGAAAGTAACCAGATAAAACCGGCGTATTCGTGTATGGCATTTACTTCACCGATTGGTACACCCCTGAAGGGTGTAAAATTTTCTTTAATGGGATCGTAACAATAGGTACCGCGTGTGGTTCCCACCCATAGCACTCCTTTACTGTCTGTGAGAATACTTAAAATGGACGAACTTCCGATACTTGTAGAGTCTGAAGCATTGTGTCTAAATATCTTAAATTGATTGCCATCAAAGCGATTGAGACCATTCCTTGTCCCTAACCATAGAAAACCCTGAACATCCTGTGTAATACATTTGACTGTGCTATTGGAGAGACCGTCGTGGGTTTGATAATTTTTAAAATAGATCGATTGTGCCTGCACGTTAATACATGCTAGCGATATATATAAAAGGAGTATGGTGGTTATTCTTTTCAAAACTGATTACGTTGAACTAAAAATAGTCAATTAAAAGATAAAAAAGAGTTTTACTGATACGCTTTGATATAAAATTGAGACGCTCTGATTGGACTAGCTACAAGGATTTACGCATTTTTATAAAACAATAATAACCAAATATAAACGTATGTTTCGCCCTAGAATTATGACAGGTAAGTCCTGTGTCCTTGTTTTTCAGTTTGTTAGGTTTTTGTTTTTACCTGTGAGACATTATGTTCACGATGCTTTGGTTTTGAATTTTGGCTTTAAAGGCCTTGATACCGAGCGCTACGTCTTTGCCATTATTGGGGAAGACTATACGCATTTCAAAAGGGCTTTGGAGCCTAAAAAATACCATTAAAAATCACTTAGTATCATTTGTGTATCCTAGATGCATGATATAAAAATCAATTAAACCACCAATCAAAAAGCGTATGAAAAATAAACTACTTGCACAATGCGTAATGACGCTTACATTTTTGCTTGTATCTTTTATTGTAGTTGCCCAGACGAAAGTCTTGAAGGGAAAGGTTGTAGATGAGACTCAAGGTCCATTGGCAGGAGCTACAATTAAGGTAAAAGGGGGAACCGCGGCTACAACAACAGACACGGAAGGTTCCTTTACATTTACTGTTCCCAGTGAAGCGAAAACGCTGGAAGTATCCTTTATTGGATATACTTTAAAAGAAGTACCCATTGTGGGAAACGATATCACCGTAGCGCTGGAACCTAGTGCCGGTCAGGGTCTAGATGAGGTCGTTGTGATCGGTTATGGTACCGCCCGTAAAAAAGATCTAACGGGGTCGATGGTCACTATTGGAGCGAAAAACTTCAATAAGGGGATCATGACGAGTCCCGATCAATTAATACAAGGAAAGACACCAGGGGTTATGGTGATTAATAATACGGGGCAACCTGGCGGATCAACCACAGTACGTATCCGTGGAAACTCATCGATCCGGGCCAGTAACAACCCATTATTTGTGCTGGATGGTGTGCCTATGTCGGGTAATTCGCCTCTGCCCGAAGGAAGAGGAGGCTTTTCTTCCGACAGAGGAAATCCTTTGACTTACTTGAATCCGGGTGACATTGCTAGTATGGACATCCTTAAAGATGCATCGGCTACAGCAATTTATGGCTCACGTGGGGCAAATGGCGTTGTCATTATTTCGACGAAAAGAGGTAAAGTAGGGCAGCCCGAGGTTTCTGTAGGAGCCTCTGCAGGTGTTTCTACCATGCGGGAATATCCTGATGTATTAGATGCTGCTCGATTTAGAGAAGCGTTGAAATATTATACACCATCTGAAGTCGCAAATGCTGATTTTGGTGGCAATGAGGATGCCTTTAAAGCGATCACAAGAAAAGCGATCACGCAAAATTACTATGCTGATGTAGCTGGCGGAACCGAGTATGGTAAGTATCGCCTTTCAGGTGGATATTTAAACCAAAACGGTATTATTCGTGGATCACAGCTGAAGAAATACACAGCCAATTTTAACGGGAATTTCCGTTTTCTGGAAAACAAACGATTGGGATTGGATTTTGCAGTCTTTTTGACGCAAATGGATAATAAATACGCACCGATCAATGCGATGGTAGGTTCGGAAGGAAATGTGATTTCCCAAGCCTTACAATGGAATCCGACACGACCATTACGGGACGATCAAGGCAATTTAACCTTTGTCAGTTCAACTACGCGAAACCCATTGACAAGTATTGACGCCTTTAAAGATTTGGCGACAACAAATACCATGGTAATCAACTTGGCGCCATACTATAAAATTACAGACGATTTGGAATATCGCTTTATCTATAGTGCAATGCGACAAACTGGAAACCGTGAAGGTATGTACCGCGCAGGACTTATTGATCCTTCAGCTGTGAACAATGAGCAGGCTTTTATTTCCAATAACGGAGAAACCAACTTGCAAATGACGCATATGCTCTCTTACAATAAACAAATCAATTCAGATTGGAGTGTCAATGCGGTAGCGGGGTACGAGTATTTGGATTATAACTACAACAACAACATTTCCTTTGGCGGTGGATTTCGTTACATGGGACTAGATTATTTTGACTATCTACAATATACACCTGTTTCCACGCGTGAAATATCGTCGTATAGAAGTCCAACCAATCAATTGCAATCACTTTTCTTGCGTGGCGGATTCAATTACTTGGATCGCTACTTATTGACTGCAACAGTAAGAAGGGATGGCTCGACGAAATTTGGTTCAAACAACAAATACGCCATGTTCCCTTCATTGGCCGTAGCCTGGAATGTGAATCAGGAAGAGTTTTTGAAATCTACCGGTATTTTTGATCAGTTGAAAGTAAGGGTAGGCTGGGGAAAAACAGGTAACCAAGAATTCCCATCGGGGGCATCGTTAAATAGATTGGTTTTTGGTAACCAAAGTGTAAGCCAGGCAAACTATGGTAATCCTGATTTGAAATGGGAGACTTCGACCACGATCAATGCAGGTATTGATTTTGGAATTTGGGGTAACCGTCTGTATGGATCCATTGATTATTTTAATAAAAAGACCACAGATGCACTATTTGAGCAAACTCTTGCACAGCCAGCTCCAGCAGGGCGTATCTGGGTGAATTTGGATGGCGAGATTGTCAATAAAGGGGTAGAGGTCGCGTTGACCGGTACAATTATTAAAAATGACAATTGGACTTGGGATTTGACAGGTAATGCAACTTTCCTGAAAAACAGTGTAAGTGGTCTAGTGGGCTATTACGAAACAGGGGCATTGCGTGGGCAAGGATTTTCAGGTGTATTGGGACAACGTATGACCAATGGACAACCATTGAATGTATGGTACCTGGCCGATTACCAAGGTATTGATCCGCAGACAGGAATGAGTATGTATCGCGGACAGGATGGTAGTATCAGTACGGCCAACGACCCTGCAATTAATAAATTCTATATGCACAGTCCAAATCCCACGACCTTATTGGGTATTTCTACCAACGTAAATTACAAACAGTTTTCTTTGGCTGCCAATATGAATGGTGCTTTTGGACATTATCTATTCAATAATACGGCAGCGACGACTTTGGGATTGAGTAATCTGTCATCACGTAATATCGGTTCAGCATTCTTTAATACAGCTGTAAAAGAGTCTACTTCCAATTCGGCTGCGCCTTCGACGCGATTCCTTGAAAAAGGTGATTATCTAAAAATGGCTAATCTTACTTTAAGCTATCGTGTTGGAAATGTAGGTAGAACACTTAAGAACTTAAATGTATCCCTTACTGGACAGAATCTTTTCATCATCACGAAGTATACAGGATTTGATCCAGAGGTGAATACAGATGGTGCAACAAATGGTATTCCTTCGTTGGGTATCGAATATTTACCGTATCCACCGGCAAGAAATATCCTATTGGGGGTTAACTTCTCACTTTAAACGTATACTGTAAATCATTAGATAATAAAAAGAGGAGAGCATCACGATTGATTTAAACGTATTAGTGAATGAATAAAAATGAATAAATCTGATCGCCCCATTACGAATGAAACACCAAAGGCAGTATGAATGCCTTACAGTCAAAATGGATGAATAAATAATCAAATTTAGACGGATGAAAAAGATGAAATTAAGAACTTTATTATATATCGGAATAATTGGCTCCATTGTAACAAGTACATTTTCTTGTACTAAACTAAAGGAGGAATTTAAAGGAGAATTAGAGGAGGGGACATCCAATGTGGATCCTGGAAGCTTGTTGATCACAGCTTATAATTCATTGAATACCCCTTATCAGCAGGAACAGCGCTGGGTGATGCAGGAAATATCAACGGACGCAGCCATGGCCCCTACACGGGGTGGCGACTGGGATGATAATGGTATGCATCGTGCGATCCATTTACATACCTGGAATGCAGATAATGGCTACATGAACAATACTTTTGTCAGTTTGGGTACAGCCATCTATAATGCGGGCAATGTGTTGCGGTACAATCCGAGTGCGCAACAAGGCGCTGAAGCGAAGTTTATTCGTGCGTTGGTCATGTTTGATATGTTGGATCTTTATGGCGTAGTACCCGTCCGGGAAGGAGCCTCTTTTGAAGATTTTAGAATCGCACCAGAGGTGTTACAGCCACAGGCGGCTATTGACTATATGGTGAAGGATCTCAACGAAATTATAGCGAGTTTGCCTGCAAACGGGCCGAGAGCGGCATATGTAGCCAATAAAAATGCGGCGAAAGCATTATTGATGAAGATTTATTTGAATAAGGGAACATTTTTAAATAGACAAGCTCCTTCTTTTGCTGCCGAGGATATGAATAAGGTAGTGACCTTAGCCAAAGAAATTACCGCTTCGGGATACTATACTATTTCTGCGAAGGGCAAATACTTTGATAATTTTGCGCCGGATAACGACGAGAAGTCTACCGAAAATATTTTCACTTTATACAATAAAAATGGAGATAGAGGTGGAAATGTGGACCGTACCTGGAATACCGTTGCTCACTATAATATGAATCCAGGGGGTTGGAATGGCTGGTGTACCTTATCAGATTATTACGATAAATTTTCGGATACCGATGAAAGAAGGGGAATTTATTATAATTATCCAGCTGATACGACTTCTAACAGAACAAAAGAATTCAAACGTCAAAATGTTGGTTTTTTTGCTGGACAGCAATACAATTGGAGTACAAACAAACCTTTAATGGCGCGGAACCCAGCGAATGCGCCTTTGGTCTTTACGCGTGAAGTGACCATCCGTACCTCGGGTGCAACCCTGGAAACAGCTGGTATCCGTCCAATGAAGTATGCTTTTGATTATGCCGTCACTGGTCAACGAAACAACGACTGGGTTGTATTTCGTTACGCCGACGTATTGCTGATGCAAGCAGAGGCTATTCTGAGAGGTGGAACAGGAACAGCAACAGAGGCACTCGGTTTGGTCAATACTATTCGGACGAACCGTGGTGTTAATAACTTGACGGCATTGACGCTCGATAATTTATTGGATGAGCGTGCTCGCGAGTTATATTGGGAAGGCTGGAGAAGACAGGATTTGATTCGTTTTGGTAAATTTTTATTGGCCTGGCAAGAAAAGGCTGCGGATGCCGATCCCAAAACATTGGTTTATCCAATCCCGAGCCAACAGATTGCCGTCAATCCAAATTTGAAGCAAAATACGGGTTATTAATTTGCTGTATAAGCATCAGTAAAACAAGCAACTTCAAGAAGTTCGTTTTATTTTGAAAGGTATTTAGCTGATAGGAACTTACTCTTATCAGCTAAATACCTTCTTTTTTTGAAACAGGTCGTTTCTTACAATTCGTTTCTTTTGACCAGAAAGAACCAGCAGTTTACTTTCATGACAGTTGGTTCTTGTGAAACTAAAAAGCTTTTAGGAAAAAAGGTGCATAAAATGGGGATTGAAGCAATTGCTCTATTGAAAATATTATCTTGTTTTTTTGATAAAAAATAATCACTTTAGAGGTGGATAACTAGCCAAAAAGCATGGGTCATTTTGATGGATCAAATTGAAATTCTGTCAGATACCAATTTCGATATTCTTTGTAAAGAGGATAACAGCATTGAAACAAGACTATCTAAATGTAGATTATGATTAATAAAATCCTACAGCGGGCACCTACTAACGAAAAAGAGTTTTTTTTAGCTTATCGTTATTGGTACAGGAAATTATACTATTTTCTGTATCAGAAGACCCAATGTTCGAATCTTGCTGAAGATGTCGTCCAACAGACTTTTTTAATTGTTTGGGAACGCAAAAATAATGCGAATCAGCAAATCCAGTTCAGTACCCAGCTCTTCCAAATTGCGCGCACAAAATTGATTGATGAATTGCGCCGGCGTGCATTGAATAGAAAATATGTAGCGTTTGAGAAACCATTTGTACTGACCCAATATGAAGATCTTGAACGACAAATTGCCTATAAAGGAGAGTTAGAATACGTAAAAGAGCTGATTACACAAATGCCTTTTATGCGGCAACAGGTCTTTTATCTCCATAAAATTGAAGAATTGAGTTATAAAGAAATTGCCGTCAAATTGTCTATCTCCCCGAAGACTGTAGAAAATCACGTTAGCATTGGCCTGAAATTTATTAAAAAATTTTTTAAGTTGTCTTAGGGGACAAGCCCATCACTATTCGTATAACAGTTATATACCTATCCCGCTAAAAGGATAGAAACTGTTATGAATCGCAAATCCTTATTAAATAAATTCCTGGCGAATGAATGTTCTGCTGAGGAAGCGAAACTTGTGTTCACCTGGCTGAATGACGATCCGACATTATTGGACGATCTCATTTCGGAAGATGATTGGGTATCCTATATCAATCAGGAAAATAAGTCAAAACGTGGTGGCGATAGCCTGTTGAGAATTATTACTGTATTCGTCCTGTTTGGTTTCCTGTTCGTTTTATCCAATCTTTTGAGCACATCAACCGATAAACCTATACAAACAGCAAGTTTCATTCATGAAATTTACTACAACCCTTCTGCTCAGCCTAAAGAAATTATTGCAGCAGACAATTCGATTTTAACCTTGGAACCCGGTGCACTGATTCAGCTAGGTATAAAACCGGATCTTGATTTTCGGCGGGTTAAATTATTCAGTGGAAGAGTCAATTTTAAAGTAGCAAAGGATCCTTCAAAACCTTTCATCGTCGAAAGCGGCACGTTGATGACCACAGCGCTGGGAACAGAATTCATCGTGGATTATAATGCGGCAGTTGAACATGTTCTGATCCGATTATTTGAGGGGAAAGTTCGCGTTGAATCTATAGAACCGTCCGTAGTAGAGACAAACATTTTGAAACCTGGCCAACAGATTTATTTTGGCGGAGCGAACAAGATGCTTGTTTCAAATTTCAAAGGTACGCCAAAAATGAGCGCCAGGGAAAGTCTACCAGCCCAGCTTATGCTTTCCGCAACGGAAAAACCGTACCGCAATCCGGCAACAATTCACCAGAGCGCCAATTGGCTCCAATTGGAAGAAACCTCTGTATCCGATATTATTCGATATATCAATCATGAACTTGATGTACCTATATCCTATGATTCATTAATCGTTAAAAACTATCGGATAAAGGGGCGGTTTAGCAAGAATCCAACAATGGACCTGAAAGACAAAACGGATCTTGCGGCGTCTATTCTGCAGTTGATTGTTGAGGTGAATCCGTTTATTCTTGAAAAACAACATAATACATATATACTCAAACCTAAAAAATAGAATCATGGTAAATTTCAACTTAACCAAGAAACCATTTTTTGTTTTTCTTGTCTTGACACTGTTATCTTTTCGATGTCTAGCGGGAACAATAAATGGTGTAATCAAAAACTCGTCGGGGCAACGGCTGGCAGGGGTAAGTATAATTTTGAAAAATCCCGGCAGCAGTTTTTCAACAGCAGCTTCGAGTGCGAGTGATGGGAGTTTTCGTTTTGCTGATGTACCGAATGGAAAGGGGTATGAACTGACTTTTTCATACATCGGGTATCAAAGCTATGTGGAACGAAATGTGCAGGTTTCCGCTGATGGAGCCACCACTCTTTCCATTATTTTGGAGGATCAAGTGAATCAGCTAGAAGATGTTGTCGTGATCGGATACGGTAAACAAAAGAAAAGCGATCTGACAGGTGCCATTGCATCGCTTTCCAGCAACGAACTAACAAAAGGAGGAGCAGTGAGCAATGTAGGTCAGGCCCTACAAGGTAAAGCTTCCGGTGTCGTTGTAACCCAGAATTCAAAGGCGCCGGGTGGTAGCACGTCTATTCGGATTCGCGGAACCAATTCGATTAGTGGAAGTAATGATCCACTCTATGTGATCGATGGATTTCCAACAAATAATGGAATCAACATCAATCCTGATGATATTGCTTCCATGGATATCTTAAAGGATGCTTCGGCAACGGCTATCTACGGTTCCAGAGGTGCCAATGGTGTTATTATCATTACCACAAAACGTGGTCTTACGGATAAAAACAACATTACCTATAGTGGCTATGTGGGAACACAGAAACCGATTATACCGTTCACCTTTCTCGACGGTAAGCAATATATGAATCTTGCCAATGCACTTTATAAGGAGATTCAGGGGCAAGAAAATCAGGAATATGCAGTCTATACCAAATCACAGCTCGAGTCTGATGTCAATACGGATTGGGTAAAGGAGACCATGCGGAACGGCATTTTGCAAAACCATAATTTACAGTTTTCCGGAGGTGGTGAGAAAACCAAAGTGTTGACGAGCATAGGTTATTTTGATCAAAAGGGTGTTTTGAAGACGACAGACTTTAATCGAATTTCGGGACGTATCAACGTGGATCAAAAGGTAAACGATTATATCCGCACTGGGGCGAGCCTATCCGCGCAACGGGAAAAATCGAATATGCAGGTGTATGACGGAAATATCCTGAATTCAAATGTTTTGTACAGCATATTGACCTATGATCCGACGGTACCTGTTTACAATGCAGACGGTAGTTTTGGAAGACCTCCAGGAGGGCAGGGTGACAATCCCTTGGCCAACCTGATGTCACGGATCAATGATGTGCAAAGGGACAAGTTGAATGGAAATATTTTTCTTGAGGTAAATCCGATCAAGGAACTGACCTTGCGCATGGATGCAGGAACGGAAATAACACATGATCAATTGGGCAGTTATCTGACTCGAGACTCTTATCAGGGTGGGATAGATGATGGTGTGGCAAGTCAGGCCGATTATAATGAAACCCATAACCTGATTGATTTTTATGCCACCTATGCAAAGGTGTTTAATGAGAAACACAATTTGAGTGTGATGGGGGGCTATTCGTATGAGAAATACGTGCGCAACAATAAGGGGATCAATGTGAAAGGTTTTTCAACGGATCTGCTGGAATACAATAATTTAGGAATGGCCTCTAGTATTACGGGAGTAAATTCTGCTAAAGCTGAGAACTTGGTCATCTCTTTTTTCGGGCGGGTAAATTACGCCTATGCTGATAAGTACCTGTTGACTGCAACCTTACGTCGTGATGGATCATCGCGCTTTAGTCCCAACCATCGTTGGGGAACCTTTCCTTCAGCAGCTTTTGCATGGAAGGTCAACAATGAGGATTTCATGAAAGAGCAGCAGTTATTTTCGGATCTAAAATTTAGGTTGGGTTATGGACAGACGGGTAATGATCGCGTTGCGGATTATGCTTCTTATGGATTGATGGATAATGGGCACTATACGTTTGATGGTGTGACCAATTCGGGTGGCGTTAAACAAAACCCAACTTATCCTGAAAACGATAAATTAAAATGGGAATCCACGACGCAATATAACGTCGGACTTGATTTTTCATTTTTTAAGAATCGATTAGCCTTTACCGTAGATGCCTATTATAAGAAAACCAATGATCTTTTGATTAAGAGTATATTGCCTTATTACACAGGATATACCTCCGGACAGCGCAATCTAGGTACGATGAATAACAAAGGGTTGGAGTTTTCGGTAACCAGTAAGAATATGACCGGAGCGTTTACCTGGGAGACAAAATTGAATTTAACGATGAACCGCAATAAGGTGTCAAGCTTGGGTGGAGAGCCTGAACAATTGTTGACTTCGTCAAAACCAATGGGTAATGTTTCTGAAGAAGCTTATTCGGTTATTCGTGTTGGGGAATCGTTGGGCTCTTTATTTGGCTATAGATACCTGGGGGTTATTCAACAAGGAGAAAACTATGCGCCACAGCCAAATTCTAAACCCGGCGATCCGAAGTTCGCGGATGTGAACGGCGATGGTACAATCAATTCTGCGGACCGGACGATCATCGGTCGTGGTTATCCGAAGTTCAATTTTGGTATGACCAATACATTCGCGTATAAAAACTTTGATCTGACGGCCTTCATTTATGGAAATGTCGGAAACGATCTCCTCAATATGACACGTATGAATCTGGAGTGGAAACGTACCACAGAAGCTTTAAATCGATGGACTCCGACAAACACCAATACGGAGATTCCAAGAAACGGATTTTACTACATGAACTATGGTGGCTATATCAATGACCATTTTATTGAGAATGCTTCCTTTTTGCGGCTGCGTAATCTGACACTGGGTTATACCATTCCATTGAAAACAAAAGCGGTTCAATCGATACGGGTATATGGTATGGCGGAAAACTTATTTACGATTAGCAATTATTCTGGATGGGATCCTGAGGTGGATACCAAGGGATATGAAAATGATGCGCTGGTTAAAAATAGAGCTGGAAATAATCAGAGTGCCAATGCTGGGGTAGGTCTGGATTTTAATTCATATCCTTCGATGCGCTCGTTTACTTTTGGTGTAAGTGCAACATTTTAATAGCTAATATCTAAATCAGAAATGACATGAAGACGTTTAAAAATAATATAAAATATATCTTGGGTATGGCGGGTCTGGCCGCTGTTTTGGGCCTCAGCTTGAATAGCTGTACCAAGCTTGACCCTAAATTATACAGTGATCTGACGACAAAAAATGCCTACTCAACAGAAAGTGATATCAATGCTGCCCTGACGGGTGTCTATACGAGTTTATCGCCTTATCCGGGGGATGCCTATTTATACTATGCGGGTTATTTGGTGATGATCACCGATTACGCAACGGATATAGGCTTTTCTACAGCGGCAGGTGATCCTACACGGATGAGTAACTTTACCTATGATGATAATAATAGGTATTTTAAATTTAATTATCAGAATATGTACCAGGTGATTAGCAATGCCAATATGTTGATTGATCGTATTGAGAGTGTAACTATTCCCGACGATCGCAAGAAGAAAATTATCGCACAGGCCAGGTTCTTGCGGTCATTATCTTATATGGATCTTACAGATGCCTGGGGACCGGTACCACTGATAACGACAGTCAAGAATCCGACGGAAAGCTACAATGAGCCTTTGGTTGCTGTAGAGAAAATTGATGCACAGATTGCTGAAGATTGTCAGTATGCAATCGATAACTTGCCGGAGAAATGGTCGGACGAACTGGGCATTGGCCGTGCTACAAAAGGCGCCGCGTTGACCTTAATGGGAAAGATGTATATGCGTTCGCACAATTATGAAAAAGCAAAAACGTATATCGATCAGGTTTTAGCGTTACGTGATAAAGGTGTATACACGCTGAATCCGGATTTTAAGAAGGAGTGGTCCGACAATAATAAAATGGATATGGGGCTGATATTTGGCATCTTGCATGAGCCTACATTAAATGGAGGCGAGATTACCAATCACTTTGGTCCGACCGACAACCCTGAAGTACCGGATAGATGGCAGTACTATGGTGTTTCCCTTGATTTTTGGCGAAAATATAGTGATCTCGATCCGCGTAAAAAGTTTTTCTATTATAATTACACCGGAAAGGCTGCACGGGACAAAAATACAAAGTATGGATTTTTTTACATGTTGCCTGCTAAAGGTCAGACTACTCCGCCAAGTGATACCGTGAAATTCCTGCAAAATGTTGCAACGAAAAAGTATTCTTATGATATGGTCAATAACTCCTATCTGGATGGGCGGACGATTCAGGTTCTCCGTTTGGCGGATGTTATTTTGTGCAAGGCTGAGATTGAAAATGCACTGAATGGGCCCGCGGCAGCATTGCCTTATATCAATGAAGTCCGGAAGAGAGCTGGAGCACCTGAATATGGTAAGCATCCTGATTTTCCTAGTCCTGCAAATAAGGAGGCTATGATCGATGCGCTTGTTGACGAACGTGGTTTTGAGCTTGTCTTTGAATACAAAAGACGTCAGGATCTGATCCGCCTGGGCCGCTATGAAAAAGTAAGCAATGCTTATTTGAAAGGCCGCGGACTGAAAGAAAATGTCACTGAAGCCATGCGCTATTTCCCTTATCCATTGGAAGAAGCACGTTTGCATCAAGAAATGACGACAGCCAATCCATCGCGATTGCCTAAATAACCCAAACTAAAGCGCATTATATTCGGTAATGCGCTTTGTTTGATAGACCAGTGGAATTGAAATTATTTACAGATGAAACCAATTAAAGCAATTATTGCACTGATTGTGGTAGCTATAGCGGTATTTGCTGCTTACTATTATTATGCACATCAGGTTGACATTGAAAATATTGAGGTGAGCTCACCCAATAATTTGCCGCTCAACGCTGCTATTCAGGTGAAACTAAATAAGGCAGAAGCCGTGTATGTGGAGTATTGGAAAGAGGGGGATAAACAGTCTTATAAAACAACTGTTTCAAATGCTGCTGTTCAGCATAACATTCCGTTAATGACGCTTGAACCAAATACAAGTTATAAATTTAGGGTTATCATAGACCGGATTATTCCCATAAAATCGAGCGAACAATCTTTTAAAACAAGAGCGCAATCGCCATGGATGGTACACGACTGGATCAAGGCCGACCATCCTCATGATGAAAAGGCCCTAGGTAATGGTATGGTATTATTATGTTATCGCGGATTTCCGGGCTACATGGCCATGGTGGACGGCAAGGGGACGATTCGTTGGTATTGGCAGGACGAAAAGCTGGGCGTGCGTCTTGCTTCTTTGACTCCAAGGGGTACTATCCTTGCCTTATTGGCTCCAGCGAGTAAAGATGAATTCAACAAACCCAATCAGCCAAGCAAGAAATCGACCAATGCAAGTTATTATTTAAGAAGCGGCCGTATCGGATTTGTCGGTGGGACGGTACTTGTTGAAATTGATCTTACGGGTAAAGAAATAGCACGTATCGATTTGGATAAAAAAGGGATCATCATGCACCATGACGTGCAGATGGATCACAACAATAATATTGTCGGTATCGTGCGGGATTTTAGGATCGACGATCGGCCCAACCATCCGAAAGATACCCTTTGGGGTGATGCTATTTTGACGATGGATATGAAAGGTAATATCTTGAAGAAATGGTCTCCCTGGGAAAAATGGGATATTCAGCAGGATAAAAAATTAGACAGCCTGAAGCATGATCGATTTCATTTTAATACGATCTCCTTCGATCGTGACAACAATTATTTGACTTCTTCGCCAATTGAAAATCAGGTCTGGAAAATTGATGCTAAAACCGGTGATATTCTCTGGAAATTGGGAAAGGGTGGCGATTATAAATTAAAGGACCAGGAACTATTTTATTTCCAACATGCACCGCATATCACAAAAACTGGTGAGCTGTTGCTTTTTGACAATGGTGATTTTTCTCCGCGTGACAGTACAACAGCCAATAAGCAATCTCGGGCGATCGCTTTTAGGCTTGATCAAAAGAATAAAACGGCAACAGTAGCTTATGCGGGCCCAATTCCGAAAAAGCAGTTTACAGCAAGAATGGGCAGTGCCTATGAACTGGATAATGGTAATTTACTGCAGACTAGCTCGAAAACAGGTAGTGTACTGGTGACGGATAAAAGGGGGAAAGTTCTTTGGGAATTAAACGCTTATTTTATTCCCTATCGCGCTATTTATGTGCCTGAGGAAACCTGGCATAAATACAGGCAAAACTAAGTTAAGATGTTAGGAATAAAACTTAATTTTAGTCCTCTTATTGACCAATAAAAGTAGCTGCACTACGGACTCATGTTGGGGAAGCAGTGCAGCTTGTAAATCGTATCAGGCTTATGGAAAAGCTTGGTAAAGACAAAAATATTTTGAATAAATACTATTCGCATGAAAAAAAGAACAGCCTCTTATAAGCTGGCAATTATCCTTGCCGTATCCTTATGCGCAAACTCGGCCCGGGCGCAATTGACCTATCCTCCGGAAACACAAAAGTGGGATGCGGACCAGCTGGGTAATCATCGAGCAGTGCTGCAGGTAAACACGGATCAGAAGGAGGTGCAGGTTACTATTCCGTGGCGAAATCGCTGGGTTGAGGCAAATCAGCAAGTTATTATCGTCGACAGTGCCAGCAATAGGCAAATCGCACCCAGCTCTTATCTTTGGATGAATACGGAATCTGGTGGACTACGGTTTAAGCCGATTTCCGGGAAGGGCGTTTACTATGTCTATTATTTACCGTATCAGATGGGTGGCCGCAGCCGCAATTATCCGGATGCAATTTATCTTAAAAATGCCGTTTCAGCACCAGTGAAAGTAGTACAACATGGGGCAGGAAACTCAAAAGGAGTTACTGTTGCACGCTTTGATGCCGTAGATAAATACAATAGTAATGATCCGATGGAACTGATCGCGAGTGCCGAAGAAGTGCGAGGCTTTGTGAACAGAAATGCGAATGCCGCTTATTATCTTTTTCCTGAATTGCGGGAGTTTCCGATTAAAATGGAAAGCAATCTTCCGCAACGCTGGCTTATGAAAGGTAAAGCCATGACTAAGTTGCAGGGCACAGGGCAGAAAGGTGAATTTTATGCATTTCAACTCGGGTTATGGTCTCCAAAGCAGGACCTCCATGAAATCCAAATTTCATTCTCGGATTTTAAAGCAAGTGATGGGGCTATTATTCCCGCGAATAGCCTGAATTGTATCAATACCCAAGGTACGGATTATACCGGAAAAGCAATGGCACTCCAGGTTGATATACCAAAAGATAAGGTTCAGGCCCTGTGGTGTGGTATACAGATTCCGGAGGTCACTGCAAGCGGAACTTATCATGGCGTGGTTACCGTAAAGCCAAAAAATGCAGTAGCGAAACAGGTCAATGTGGAAATAAGGGTTTCAGATGCTTCAGGTGATATATCCGGTGTTGATCAACCATGGAAAATGACGCGACTACCATGGCTCAATTCGACATTGGCCCAAAAAAATACAGTGGTTGCGCCTTATACAGCTATTGAATTAAAAGCGGACTCTACCTTACATATTTTAGGCCGCGAGGTGAAACTCCATGCGAGTGGTTTTCCAAAACAGATCAGCACGTTTTTTACGCCCGAATTGACTGAAATATCGTCCAAGGCGAATAACCTCTTATTTGAACCGCTTCATTTTCATTTTTATAGTGCTTCGGACGGAAAGGAAATTCAACTTAAACCAAGCGGGATCCGATTTGAAACCAAAAGTGACGGTGAATATAGTTGGACGGCCAAAAATGAGTCTTCCGATCTGACAATGGAAGTAGAGGGTAAATTGGAATTTGATGGCTATATGCATTATGTGGTCAAGCTGACGGCGCTGAAGGACCTGTCATTAAAAGATGCCACGATGCATATCCCGATGATGCCCGATAAGACGGATTATTTTATGGGACTCGGGCAAAAGGGAGGAAAGAGGCCCGAACAGCTTACCTGGAAATGGGATGTAGCCCATAAAAATCAGGATGGTGGTTGGATAGGTGCTGTAGATGCCGGACTCCAGTTTTCACTCCGTGACGAGCATTATTCTCGTCCGCTCAACACGAATTTTTATCTTCAAAAGCCGCTTGTGCTGCCACAGTCCTGGGGTAACGAAAATAAAGGGGGAATTGATATTGGCCTGAAAGGAAAATCGGTTTTGGTCAATAGTTACAGCGGAGCCCGTGAACTCAAAAAAGGCGATGTGCTTTATTACAATTTTAACCTGCTAATTACCCCTTTTCACCCGATCAATACGGAAGCGCAATGGAATGAACGGTATTACCATGCTTATAAACCCGTTGATTCTGTTGTTGCAAGTGGATCTAATGTCATCAATATCCATCACGGAAATGAAATAAATCCATATATCAATTATCCGTTTATTGCGACAAAAGAAATGAAGCAATATATCGATCAGGCACATGATAAGGGGTTAAAGGTCAAGATCTACAATACCGTTCGTGAGGTTTCAAATCGGGTTTATGAGCTCTATCCATTGCGTAGCCTGGGCACTGAGGTGTTTTCACCTGGAAAAGGAGGCGGATATTCCTGGTTGCAGGAGCATGTGGGTAAAAATTATATCGCTGCATGGTATGTTCCCCAATTTAAAGACGCGGCTATTATCAATAGCGGAATGAATAGATGGCACAATTATTACGTCGAAGGCATGAACTGGCTGGTAGATCATATCGGTATCGATGGGATTTATTTGGATGATGTTGCCTTTGATCGGGTAACCATGAAAAGAATAAAACGTGTACTGACAAAAAATGGCAAACCTGGTCTGATCGATTTGCATTCGGCAAATCAATATAATAAAAGTGATGGATTCAATAATAGCGCGAATCTGTATCTGGAGCATTTTCCGTACATCAATAGATTATGGTTTGGTGAATACTTTGACTACGAGAATAACCAACCCGATTTTTTCCTTACCGAGGTGAGCGGCATTCCGTTTGGTTTAATGGGTGAAATGCTACAGGATGGTGGAAATCCTTGGCGGGGTATGCTCTATGGCATGACCAATAGGATGCCTTACCAAAAATTGACACCTGCTGATCTATGGAGAGCGTGGGATCAATTTGGTATCAAAGGGAGTAAAATGATAGGTTATTGGTCGCCGAATATTCCTGTTAAAACCGATCATGATAAGGTTCTTACAACTGTTTATAGCCGTGCGGGCAAGGCGATGGTAGCTATCGCTAGCTGGGCGGATGGTGATGTGGATGTAAAATTGGCCATTGACTGGGAAAAATTGGGGATTGATTCTGGAAAGGCAAAATTATCCGCACCATTAATTCCTAATTTTCAAAAGGGAGCGCAGTATAAATTGGGCGATGCGATTCCGGTAGAAAAGAATAAAGGACTTTTGTTGATTATTGAATAGCAGTACGATAGCGCTACAAGGTGTAATTTATCATAGGCTTTTTGTTGATGCAAAGATGCAAATAACCTATGATAGATTCATTTATGTTGAAATTTGGTGAAGTAATGGCTTACATGACGGATTTAATCACATCGGACAAATCAACGATTTGGGGAATGCCATTAAAATTGTGAAATTTTTAAATTAAAACGCCAATGAAAAATTGGATTATGTTATGGGCAATGGGCAGCTGTGTGCTCGGAGTTTTTGCACAGCATCCGGCAAAGGTTTCTGAGCTTAAGAAACGTTATGTAACCTATCCCTTTACGGATCCGGATCCCATAGCTTCAGCTCAAAAGTTGTATCCTTATTTCCGCTTTGACGGTTTTACAAATACGGCTATTGAAAAGGATTGGAAAACCGTTATCCTGGAAAACGATTATATTCGGGTACAGGTGATGCCAGAGATCGGTGGGAAAATTTGGTCGGCCTATGATAAGGTCAATAAGCGGGACTATATTTACAACAATGGCGTTGTGAAATTTAGGGATATTGCCATGCGGGGACCATGGACGAGTGGTGGTATCGAAGCTAATTATGGTATTATTGGACACACGCCCAATACTTCTACACCGGTCGATTACCTTACGCAGGAAAATGCGGATGGAAGCGTAAGTTGCTTTATCCATGCCTATGATATGCTGAGCCGTAGTAACTGGACCTTGGAGATCCGGTTAGAAAAAGACAAAGGTTATTTTTCTACACGCTCCTTTTGGTATAATGCCAATGCGGTTGAACAACCTTATTATACCTGGATGAATCTGGGTGTTGCTGCGGGACAAGATCTGAAGTTTTTGTATCCCGGAAATCAATATATAGGTCATGATGGGGATGTGCATGCCTGGCCTATCGATAGCCAGGGACGGGATCTTTCTAACTATAGCGAGAATGCTTTTGGCAGTTCTAAATCATATCATGTATTGGGCGCGCATATCAATGCTTTCGGGGTTTACTATACAGATCATAATTTTGGAATGGCCCGTTATGCCCTCCGTGAAGATAAATTAGGGAAAAAGATATTTCTTTGGTCGCAGGCTGGAGATGGCAAGATCTGGGAAAATTTACTGACTGATCAGAGTGGGCAATATGTGGAAATCCAAAGTGGACGTCTGTTCAATCAAAATGTTCCTTCCAGCAGCCAGACCCCCTTTAAACAGCTTGGTTTTGCTCCTTATCAAAGTGACAGTTGGACGGAATACTGGATGCCATTTTCAGGGATAGGAAAACCGAAGGAGATACAACTTTCAGCAGCAATTCAGATAAAACGTGAGGACAATAAGCTATTATTGGATCTTGATCCAAAGCGACCTTTAAAAGATAGTATATATGTGCTTGATAGCATAGGTACTGTATTAAATCGAAGTTTTATTGAAGCTCAATTGGGCGAGCCTACCAGATTATCCTTGATTGTAGCAACCGACTCAAGACCTCGCTATCTGAAATTGGGACAGGATTATTTTAATCTCAGAACCGATACATCTTGGTCAAAACTGAATAGACCCACTGTAATTTCAGCGGAAGTAAGCTTAGATACGGGGCAGACCAAATTATTGGAGATAAGTGATCTCATTCGCTTTAGGCAATATACGCTTGCGGAAGTAAAATTAAAGGAACTGATCCAGCATGGCGCTACTTCGCAGACCTACCTTGAAATGGCCAAACTGGCCTGGTTTAAAATGGAATATGAGCAATGTTATGCCTATGCCCGGCAAGCATTGTCTATGGATACTTATGATGCACAGGCAAATTATTACTATGGTTTGGCAGCGATTAAGCTAAAAAAAGATAACGATGCTTTAGATGGTTTTGAAGTCGCTTCATTAAATCCAACTTGGCGAAGTGCTTCCTTTGTGCAAATGGCCAAATATTACTATCGGATTAAACAATATGAACGTGCAGGGGATTATATCGCAAAAGCTGTGGTTGCCAATCCGCTAAATATAGATGCCTTGCAGATGGACGTGTTGGTTCAGCACAAAAAAGGAGCTGTAACAGATCGTCTTTCCCATCAGACAATTCTCCAATATGATCCGTTTAATGCTTTTCTCCAATTTGAGGAAAAGAAGACATTTTCATCCAGGCAAGAGTTTGCCGCTGAAAAGCTGATGGAACTGGCGATATGGTATGCTGATCTTGGAGAATCTGAATCTGCCACCGATCTACTCCGCTCGGGACAGAAGAATACGGAAGCTTTAATTTGGCTAGCTTGGCTGACACGATCGAATAAGTCGATCAGTCAGGAATGGTTAAATCAGGCAACGCAAAGTAAGCCCGCTTTTGTCTTCCCATTTCGAGAAGAAAGTAATCAGGTATTCCAATGGGCAAAAGAGAAGAGTAAAAGTTGGACTATCGATTATCTGACTGCACTATTGTATCGTTTCAGGAATCAACCCCAAAAAGCAAGAGAAATTTTGTCGGCAGTAGCGCAGGAGCCAAAAGATTTTGCGGCCTATTATGCACTGAAATCAAGTTTGCAAGATACGAGCCGCATAGATCTAGCGGTACAGATGATGCAGCAGGCAACCTTGATGGAACCACAAGAATGGCGATATGGGCTACATTTGGTGGAGCTCCTAAACAATAGTCAGTCTTATAAAGAAGCGCTTAAGGTGAGTACAGCATATCATCGCAAATTTCCGAAGAATTATATACTAACCCTGGCACAGGTACGTGCATTGTTATTGGGGAAAGAATACATGCGGGCTGAGAAAGAATTGGAAGAGGTGACGATACTTCCATTTGAAGGCGCAACTGAAGGCCATCGGTATTATGTACAGACCAAATTAATGCTGGCCTACCAATTTATCCTTGAAAAGAAATATAAAGAGGCAAAGTTGAAAATTGCGGAATCGAGATTATGGCCCATGAATTTGGGCGTTGGTGAGCCTTATTCCGATGAAAAAAATGAAATATTGGCCGACTGGCTTGAACTGCATTTGCAGCAAGGGAATAATCGGGGAAATCCAGATCTTTTGAAAAAAATTGCCCATAGTAAACCTTCAAAAAACAGGTATGAACTGATGCTTCGCGAACTTGCAGAAGAACAATTAAAGCTGTCGAAAGGGGAAGGATCTGCCGCGAAGAAGGATGATTTAAAAGGAATGATTCCTTCGGATCATGATCTTCTCAAGCAGATTAAAGAAGGAACCCTTGCAAGTTATTGGCCGGTATTGATCCGAAAAATCTATTTTGAACAGGATCAACGTTTATTCTGATGACAGAAGGGAGAATGAAACAGACGTTAATCATAAAGGAAAAAAGTCGGGATGGCCGGATTTGAACCGACGACCTCCAGCACCCCATGCTGGCGCGATACCGGGCTACGCTACATCCCGTTTATTCCAATTTGATCGAAAGTCGTATTTAAATAGGACGATTAGCTGGAATAATTTTTTGGTAGGGCTAAAATAATAATTATTGACAAAAAATAAAATGTAAAAAAAAAACGCCATTCGATTTAGAATGGCGTTTTTCTTCGCTAATAGATGCTGATTAGAACTTATAACCGACCATAATGCCGATAGTTTTATTTTTTGCATCTAAGGTTTTGTCGATACTCGTAAAACCATGGCTGTAATAAGCATCTAATGTAAGGTGACTGATATCTACACCGATCCCCACTCTGCCATCGAATGAAAATTTCTTATAATCGGTATTTGCGCTGGACTTCACTGTTTTTACATCATAGTTTAACTGCGGCCCCAATAGCCCACGGAGGTTGAAGTCGCCATTTTCCAAAAATTTATAACCGACCTGTAATGGTAGATTTATTTGATAGAATTTAGGTGTTTTCTGCACATTTTCGAAGGTATATTCTTTACGCAACAGACTGGCACCGATTCCAGGCTGGAAGAAAACGCGATCTCCTATACGGGCAAATCCTGCTACTGATACGCCGACTTTGCCATTATTATCTTTGACAGACTTGTTACCAAAGGAACTCATATGATAATTGCTTCCGACCTGTAAACCATAAGTGATATCTTGCGCTTGTGTAGTACCTGCAATTCCTAATAATGTCAATCCCAACAGGGCTACTTTGAATGTTGTTTTCATTGTCAAATTATTTTTTGTGATCAATTGTATGTTGTTCTTTCCTTTATGACAATGGAAAATCCGTATACCCTTAGAAAAAAAAATATTTTATAAAATAGATGGCTTACCTTTAGTCGTCACAGACGCCTTTTTATAAAGTTTCTTGGGCAAATATCATTTGACAGATGGGAGGATGTACCGTACTCACCATAGCATCTATATGAAAAGAAATACGAATAGGGATAAATAAGGGATTTGAAATCATATGGTGCATGTATTGAAGTTGAAATTAAAAAAAGTGAAAAATTTGTAAGGGTAATAGTCTATTGGGGTGTCTTACTAATAGAGCGGATTATTTAAACAATAGAATTGATCAATGTCGGAAAATAAAGAGAAGAATTTTGAGCAGCTATTTCGGGCGCACTACAAAGAGTTACATCGTTATGCCTACCGGTATCTAGGCGATAGTGATGTGGCGGAAGAGGTTGTGCAACAGGTGTTTTTGCGGCTTTGGGAACGCGATTGGGAGGAGCAGATACATACTTCATTAAAAGCGTATTTATATCGGGCTATTTATAATGAAAGTATGAATGTGCTGAAAAAAGAGCAACGTAAGCTAAAATATCAATCCCACGAACAGCATAGACAGGATTTTGTACCTGCGGTTGATGAAAGTACGCGGGATTTGAACGAAAAGCTACAGGTGGCATTGGCGGAATTACCTGAAAAAAGCCGGACGGTCTTTGAGTTAAGCCGTTTTCAGGAAATGAAATATAAGGATATCGCAGTAACCCTGGATCTGTCGATAAAAACTGTTGAGGGACATATGAGCAAGGCACTGAAGCATTTGCGTATCGAACTTATGGATTATTTAACATTGATTATTTGCTTTCTTATCTATACGCTATGAATAAGGAACTGTTAGAAAGATATATCATTGGTGAGACCAATGAAGTAGAGAATATCATGATACAAGGTTGGTTAGAAGAAGACGCTAACAATAAGGAGGAGTACATAAAAATGAAAAAAATGTGGGATAGTTTGCCTAAACCCCTGGATGTTCCTGATGTGAACATAGATAAGGCTTGGGCTGACTTCAAAATTGTGCGAGATAAAAGAGCGGCAGAAGCTGCGGTAATCCCCCCAAAAAAGACTTCTGTAATTCAATGGAGCTGGTGGTTAGCAGCCAGTATCTTGGTCTTTTGTGCAGTAGGATTCTATGTGTTTGATCAATCTCATCGTGAGGAAATGTTTGTTTCGAGTATGGAGCAAGTACGACAAGATTCCCTACCTGACGGTTCGGTAGTTACCTTAAATAAAAATACGGAACTGGCTTATTCAAGCAGATGGACCAATAAAAATAGAAATGTGGCATTGAAGAGAGGGGAAGTGTTTTTCCAGGTTCACAAGGATAAAAAACATCCCTTTGTCATTGAGACAGGTAAAACCAAAATTACGGTATTGGGCACCAGTTTTAATGTGCGCCGAACATCAGATGCGACGGAAGTTATTGTTGCTACAGGATTGGTTAAAGTCGGTTATGCAAATAAGGAAGTCTTTTTGCGACCACAACAAATGATTACAATCCGGGATAGTGATACAATAAAAGTAGGAAAGAAACCTGTCAAGGATCAATTTTATAAATATTACGTGGATCGTGTGTTTGATTTTGAGAATACCCCATTACAGCGTGTTGTTGAGTTGCTAAATCAAGCTTATGCATATAAGATTATTATTGACCATCCTGCTGATCAGAAATTATTATTGACAGCAAAATTCGAACAAAATAGTTTAACTGAAATTTTGAAAGTCATTTCTAGCACATTTGGATTAAAAGCAAATGTGAAAGACAGAGAGATTCATCTGACGAGGTGAGCCAACAGATAGATATATTTTCAGAACAAAATTGTATAGAAAACAACATGATACTATTTTTTATAAAGAGGGTAGAGCTTTATCTCTTAATTTTAATGCTGTGTTCGTTCCATTTGGGAAGGGCACAGCAAAAGCTCGCTGCAGCGATTCAAATACCAGCCTTTCCAGAGACTACTGTAGGCGAAGTTTTTCGCTTGTTGAAGGAGCAGCAGGATGTATTGTTCTCCTTTAATGGAAATATCCTACAGACAGACAGTGTGATTCATACTAAGGCCTTCAAAGGGAATTTGTATGATTATCTGGATCGGATTTTGGGAAAGGAATATAGTTTTAAAGAACTTGGAAGGCATATTATTATTCAATATACACCTCAGCGGATGTCCGTGGAGTTTGAAGTGAAGACACCTAATAAAAACAAAGTTGTTATAGCGGGGTATATCAAAAATATTCGGACTAATAATCCGATTTCCAATGCCAGTATCTTTGATCGAAGTGCTTTATTGTCTACGTTGACGGACCAAAATGGCTACTTTGAGTTGGACGTAAAGAAAAAAAGTAATCTCATTGCAGTGAACGTTAGTAAGGAGGCTTTTCGGGACACCAGTGTTATGGTGATTTTTCCGATAGAAGCGCAAATTGGCGATAAGAAGAAGCGTGAATACGGCTATTTTGAAGGGTATGAAGAAGATCATGGTCTTTATCGATCTTTTTGGGGACGGGTATTTCTGTCTCCTGCCCAAAAGATCCAAAGCATGAATTTAGGCGGGATGTTTTTGTATAGCCCATACCAAATTTCGATGACACCGGGATTAAGTACACATGGTTTTATACAATCGCAAATTGTGAATAAATTTTCCATAAACATTATTGGTGGATCTACTGCGGGGGTAAAAGGTATTGAGCTTGGTGGCGTATTTAATATTAATCAATATGATATGCAAGGCTTGCAAATGGGCGGTGTTTTCAATGCCGTTGGGGGAAGTGTGCGTGGCGTACAACTTGCCGGTGTAGGAAACCGTGTGTTCGGAGAAATGAAAGGTTTGCAAATGGCAGGCGTCTTCAATGGTGTGGGAGGAAATGTAAGTGGGGTACAGATCGCCGGTGTGGGAAACCATGTTTCCGGGGAAGTGAAAGGTCTGCAAGTAGCGGGTGTTTTTAACAAAGCGGATACGGTTAGAGGTGTTCAAATCGCTGGTGTTGTAAATTTAGCCAATGAGGCTCCAGGAACGACACAGCTTGCTAGCATACTTAACAATAGCGAATCGACTGTTGGAAGTCAAGTAGCAGGCATCGCCAATAAAGCAAAAAAAGTAAAAGGATTTCAATTGGCAGGTATCGTTAATATTGCTGATAGTAGTGATTATCCCATTGGTCTGCTTAATTTTATTAAAAATGGTGAGAAGAGTCTTTCAGTAGCGGTCAATGAGGATAGCTATCTCGGACTACAATTTCGTTCAGGTGGTCGGGTACTCTATAGTATATTATCGATCAATAGGGCACTCGATGGCAACAGACCGGATAAATATGCCTTTGAAGCAGGTTTAGGTGCAGTATTGATCAATAGGACCAAGTTTAGCCTGCGTACGGAAATAGCTACACGTAATTATCTGACAGAGAAATTTAAAAGCCTGGATAATCATCAGTCGTCGCTGCGGGTAATTCCGGCGTTTAAACTAAGTGAGCGCATGTCTATATTTGTTGCTCCCAGCCTGAACTATGCGGAGAGGGATGAAAATACAATTTCTGGTGGTAGCACGGTATGGCGAGCTTGGCGGAGAGACCGTACACGAAATACATTTTATGGAGGTGGAATGGCAGGTCTTATGTTAAAATTATAAAACTAAAAACTATTTGGCAATAGCGCTGTTCTATAGATAGCTTTTAAACATTTAACATTTTACGTAAACGCCCTATATCAATCTGATAGAGGGCGTTTATCTTTGTATAGCGGATGAAAGAACAGTGTTTAAGCGACTGTTGCAGTCTTTAATACATTACGGTAAGGATAAGAATGGAAGATGTGTCTGCGAGCAAATCGACCTAAAGAATCTGCGTTTACAAATTTAATATAGTCATTCCGCTGAACACCAAAATATTCATATTGACTGCCGTCGTGAAAAGTGACTGTCAATATTTGTCCTTTCCAGTCAATATCCTGAATACCAGAATTGGTAATTGTCTCCGTGTAGATCGGTAACTGTTGCTCTAATGTTTCCGGACAGATGCTTACCAGGAAATGGTAGGCTTCAATCATTTCCACACTTTTTTGCTCTGCAGCCAAACGACCTTCTTCATCATTGACAAATTTATCTGGATGACATTCTTTCATGATTGTCCGGTAGGTAGATTTCAGGGTTTTAAGATCCACAGATTTCTCTACGTTAAGTAACTTCCGGTAGTCGGCAATTTTTTTCATGGCGGCAAAGATATGCTTAATAATCAGATTATTCGTTATGAAATATGAAAAAAACTTATTTCTTCAACAAGGTTTTTACATAGAGCTGTTCAACCTTCTCTCTAGCCCAATGTGTTTTCCTTAAGAAAGTTAGGGAAGATTTGACACTCGGATTGTCATTGAAGCATCGGATGGATATGCGTTGTCCCAACTCTTCCCAACCATAATACTCCACTAAATATTCAATGATGGTGTCGAGCCTTTTTCCGTGTAATGGATTATTAATTTGTTCTTGCATGTCGTAAAGATAATAATCTTCAAATTATGGATTGCGCTAATTTTTATGGTTTGGATGAAAATGGAGCAGAACTTAATGGGTATTAATATTCATTAAGTTGTGTTGCCAGCTTTTCTAGTTCTAAATTGAGCTGTTCGTCCCAAATTGCTCCCGTAGCATCCAGCTTTCCTTTGACTCCTTGTATGAGCAGATTTCTTTTTTCGTCAATTTGAGCTCCTAGTCCCTGCAGGATACGTTGTAGTTCAACATGTGCTGTTTCGCCTTGCGCTGCTGCGGTAATGATACTAACGGGCTTATCGGTGAAAACCGTAGTTGCTGCGCACCACTCGAGTAGATTTTTTAATCCACTGGGCACACTGAAAATATATTCGGGGCTGCTTATCAATACGATGTCAGCATCATGAATTACCTGACGGAGTGCAATAATTTCAATAGGTGGATGGGACTGGCTCTCTTCAGGATCAAAATGAGGCAGTTCTTTAAGGCGGTCAAATAGGGTGAAATGGATATCGGCATTAATCTCCTGTTGGAGGTGACTTACAATATGATGATTGGATGAATGTGCACGGGCACTACCTACAATGGCAAAAATAGTTTTCATGTGAGTTTAAATCTAGTCAACGGCTGTATACTGCTGCTTTGTTTTTACTTTTTATATTCTTAATGAAGGAACTAAATTACAATATTCAATTCAAACGATTTACTTTGTTCTTCGCTTCAATGTAATTTTTCGTTTCTTTCTCCTTTTACCGATTAAGTTTATACTTTTGGAACTGAGGACTTATATTAGCTTTTTTCGGATTATATGCTTTATTATGAGAAATAAAATGGGGTACCGCTTATTGTGGGAGCGTATTCGTACTGGAGACGAGACGGCTTTCTTTGATCTTTATGCGGCGCTCTATCAAGAGCTTGTTAATTTTGGAATACGCACCTGTGGCGACAGTGACTTGGCAAGTGAAGCAACCGATCAGGTATTTGTTAAAATTTGGGAGAAAAGAGAACAGCTAGATCGGGTAGAAAATGTACAGTCCTATCTCATTACTTTTTTAAAAAGACGTATCCTACGTCTACTAGAGAAACAACATAGGATAAATACCGCCCTTCAAAATGTAAAAGCGGAAGATGATTGGGTTGAGATGCCTTATGAGGAGTTTGTTATCAAAGTACAGACGAATGAAATTATACAGATCCGTTTAAAGGAAGCGTTGGAGAAGTTGTCTTTTCGTCAGAAACAGCTGGTGAATCTGAAGTTTTTTGAGGGCTATTCCTATGAAAAAATAGCTGAAACTACGCAGATGTCCGTGAAAACTGCCTACAATACGCTTTATGATGCTTTAAAGATTCTGAGGGAGGAATTGAAAGATATTTAAGTTTAATTTGTTGTTCTCCCTTTGAAGATTCAATAATCGCATAGAAATGCGCTTAAATCTATTGTAAAATGCCATCCTTGTATTTTCTTTAAAAAAAATAATAATCTGATTTTCAGGTTTTTGTGAAATATTTTAAATTTTCTTTAGGCAAAATAACTCCTTTTGGGCACTATAGAGTAAATACCCAAAAGAATGAGCCAAAAAGATTATAAACAGTTAGAAGATTTTTTGATTGACGATACCTTTCAAAAGTATTGTTCGGGAGAAGATAAGAACTGTATTCTCTACTGGCAACAATATAGTCTGAACCATCCAGAACAAGCGGAGACGATTCTGAAAGCCAAACGCCTATTTCAACTCTTGGTTGGCAACCGTAGACCTGTGAATGAGCAATTGGAAAAATTGAAGACAGATCTGCAGAATGCTCCAGTAGAACATCGCTTGCCCTATCGGTTTAACTGGCCTAAATGGGCAGCCATTGCTGCTGTGTTTGTCGCTTTGGTATCGGGTGGTGTTTGGTATTATGCTCAACCGGGCAAAGTTGATACGACATTACCAATAAGCGCAATTGGCCAGGTGTATCAAACAAAAAATGGTGAAAAAAAGACCTTCGAATTAAGTGACGGAAGTACTGTTACGTTAAACTCTGCGAGTAAACTGGAGTTATCGGCAGATTTCAATCAGGAATTGCGTGTGGTGCGGCTTGCGGGTGAAGGTTATTTTCAGGTGGCCAAGAATAAGGATAAACCTTTTGTGGTACAAGCATCTGATTTTGATATCAAGGTCCTGGGAACAACATTTAATGTGAAGAGTTATTCCGATGAACCTACAGCAGAAGCACTGCTTGTAGAGGGTTCGATTGAAATGACGAGCAAAGGACAGCGTGAAAATTCTGTTGTCATCAAGCCGAATCAAAAAATCACGATCTTTAAGAATCAAGCAGAAATAGCAGTCGCTCGTAAAACCAATAAACCAACAGCGAGCAAATTACCGATTAAGGAGATTGCCATAGAGAACATCCCTACAGTAGAATCCAATACAGCTGAAATACCAGATATTGCATGGCGTGAAAATAGATTAGAAATCGTGGACCAAGATTTTGAATCGCTTCGCCGGACGTTGGAACGCTGGTATGATGTGGATATCCAAATCCAAAATGATCAATTAAAACAATATCGCTTTACAGCAACCTTTGGTAAGGAGGGTATTACTCAGGTACTGAGTGCTTTGCAGAGCGTTGAACCTTTTAAATTTAATGTATATGGGAGAAAAATAACTATATCAGAAAAGTAAAAAGGATGGTGGACCAACACCATCCTTCATTGAAAAAATGATTAACCAAAAGCAGCAACATTGGGGCGTGCTGCTTAATATTAATTTTAACCAACACTAAAATATGATTAAAAATTGCTTATTGCAAATGCGCAATGGATATATTGTGCATTTTAGATTCATTATCCGGATGAAACTAGCCTTAATTATGACTACGTGTGCTGTTATGAATGTTTCGGCAAATGTATTTTCCCAACAAAAAGTATCCTTGGATGTCCAAAAAACAAAACTGAGCAAGGTACTTAAAATGATCGAAGAGCAAAGTGATTATTACTTTGTCTATAATTCGACGAATGAAAATTTAAATAAAGAGGTGTCAGTCAATGCAAATAATACCAAGGTATTGGATGTGTTGGCTAAGCTTTTTAATAAAAGTGGATTGGTTTATTCCGTTTCTAAGGAGGGGCTTGTGGTTGTCAGTCAACAGCAGCAGGTGGCTGTCGCAGGTGTCGTCACTGACGATAAAGGCAATCCCTTAGCTGGTGCTACGGTACGTGTTAAGGGAACCGCGGTGGGACGTGCAACAGATATCAATGGACGCTTTATGATCGATGCGGCAACAGGAAACACCTTAATTATTTCTTTTGCGGGTTACACTTCGCAAGAAGTAGCCGTAACCAAAGAGGGTGATCTGAAAATTGTTTTATTGGAAGATAATCGGATGCTCAATGAGGTTGTTGTGACGGCATTGGGTATGAAGAAAGAGAAGCGCTCATTGGGGTATTCTGTTACGCAGGTTGCCGGTGAATCGCTAACCACAGCCCGTGAAAATAATGTGATGAATTCACTCGTTGGAAAGGTGGCCGGGTTGGATATCAGTTCTACTTCTGGCGGTGCCGGAGCTGCGTCCAATGTGACCATCCGCGGGGTATCGAGTTTGAACCAGACAAATCAACCATTATACGTAATTAATGGTATTCCTATGGAAAGTAAGCCGGTAGGTATCGGAAATGCCAATTCCAAAGGAAACTCAGGAAGCCAATGGGATAATGCACCCGATCTTGGTGATGCAATTGGCAATATCAACCCAGACGATATTGAAAGTATTTCAGTACTGAAAGGTGCTGCCGCATCTGCATTATATGGTTCAAGAGCCAAGGCAGGGGTTATCCTTATTACAACAAAATCAGGAAAAGGCAATTCGATCGATTTTAATAGTAACCTTGTTGCCGAGCAAATTATAGACAACACGAATTGGCAAACAGTCTATGGTCAGGGGGCAAACGGTGAGAAGCCAACGACCCAAGCAGGCGCAGCCCAAGTGGGAGGTTCAAGCTGGGGAGCTAAATTAGATGGAACACCAGTCGTACAATTTGATGGAGCTTCAAGACCTTATTCATTACAAAAGGGAAATTTAGATCGGTTTTACCGCACTGGTTCGACATGGACTAATACATTAGCGTTAAATAAATCATTTGATGGTGGCTCTATTCGTCTGTCAGGAACAGATGTCAATAACAGGTCAGTTGTTCCAAATTCGGGACTGAAAAGACAGTCGTTCAATTTGGTCGGACTTTTTGAGCCACTTAAAGGATTGACGATCGATGCACGCTATAATATGATTCTGGAGCAGGTCAAAAATCGTCCAATGGTTTCTGACGGTGCTGGAAATGCCAATTACAACGTCATGTTTTTGCCAACGAGCATCAATATAAACGATTTGAAGCCATGGAAAGATGACAATGGAAAAGAGATCCTCTATAATTCGGGTAATGTGTATGCAACCAACCCTTGGTTTGCAGCAAATGAGTTTATCAATAATACGAACCGGGATCGTTCGATCGCTTCCGTAACAGCAAAGTATACCATGGGTAATGGTTTGTTTGTTCAGGGTAGGGCAGGAAGAGATGGTTATACCGATCATTATAAGAATGTTGTTCCATCTGGAACCGGCTATTATGAGAATGGTAAAATTGCAGAGCAGGAAACTAAATTTGCAGATATTAATGCCGATGTTTTGGTCGGTAAGTCATTCACTTTCGGAGATTATAGCCTTACACCTAATCTTGGTGCGAGTTACCGAAATACTAAAATCAGACAGACGACCAATTTAGGTGCCGACTTCGCGATATTTGGTGTGTATAATATTTTGAACGCAAAAAATAAGTCGGTAGCGTATCTCGAAAGTGAATCGGAGACGCAGTCTACTTATGGTACCTTAGAATTTGCTTATAAAGATATAGCCTATTTGACTGGTAGTTTACGCTCTGATTGGTTTTCTACCTTAGCTACACCTGGAGTAGATAATAAATTAAACTCTGTTTATCCCGCAATCTCAGGTTCATTTATCTTTTCAGAATATCTAAAACCATCATGGTTGAGCTTTGGAAAGTTGAGAGCAGGTTTTGCTCAGGTAGGACAGGCAACAGATCCTTATCAAACCTTGTTAACCTATAATTTTAGAAGTGAAGTACTCAACGGACAACCTTTAGGGGTTATTAACAATGTGAATATTCCGAACTCTTCCTTAAAAGCTTCTACAGCAACAGAGTTGGAAATCGGAACGGAGTTGCGTCTTTTTAATGATCGTGTAAATTTGGATCTAACATGGTATAACAAAAAGTCGAAAGATGAAATTTCCTTTATCACAACGCCTTCCGCAAGCGGTTATGCTGGTGCCGTACTCAATGCCGGTAAAATGCAAAATAAGGGATTTGAAGCATTGATTTCAGCCACAGTTGTCAAAACGGAAGATTTTAAATGGGTATCCTCATTGAATGGTTCTTACAACGACAATAAAGTGATTTCATTGGCTGAGGGAATGGACGAACAGACGGTAGCGACTTCGCGTTCGGGTGTAGGTTACTTAATGAATAAAGTTGGTATGCCTGCTTTCCAGATCATGGCTTTCGATTATAAATACGATAGTAATGGTGAGATCGTAAAATTGGCCGATGGTTCTCCTGACCGGGGTGAGTTAAAGTCCTATGGTTCGGCAATGAATAAATGGTTTGCTGGCTGGAATAATGAGTTTAGCTACAAAAGGTTCAATTTTTCTTTCTTGGTTGATGGAAAATGGGGTGGAAAGCTTTTCTCGGGAACAGATTATTACGGTTATATTTTTGGATTACATCAGGAAACTGTGGCTGATCGTGAAAGCTTGGGCAGAACAGCTTCTACCTATTATACCAATACGGCAAATAATGTATCTAAGATATTTGTAAACAGCGCTGATTTTGTGAAATTGAGACAGGTCGTTATGGGCTATACTTTCCCATCCAATCTATTTAATAACAAAGTTAAGTCGATTACAGTAAGTGCTGTAGCGCGCAATCTCTGGACGATCATGAAGAAAACAAATAACATAGATCCAGAATCGAGCTATAATGCAACTTTCCCCGGCTTAGAGCTTGGAGGTGTACCAGCAGTACGTACTTACGGTGTTAATTTAAGTGTTAAATTCTAATTGCAAACAATCATGAAAAGATATATTAAACCGGTAGTTATTAGTTTAATGGCAGCGACATTATTTATGGAAAGTAGCTGTACAAAAGATTTTGATAAGATAAATACAGATCCAGTTGCTTATGGTAAAGAAAATTGGGATCCAAATTATACATTGAGCTCTGCACAATTATTTTACACAGGAAGTTTTGATTTTGCATACGATACATGGCGTGGAAATCTAATTTACTCGTCGACAATGATGCAGGGTTTATCGACTGTAGTGAGTTATTGGGCCGGCGATAAATATATGCTGAATGAAAGCTATACCGCGGCGTATTGGGGTACGGGTACAGTTGGGGCCTATATTGAGCAGGTTCGTAATATTGTGGATGTGGTTGAGTTTACAAAAGACAAACCAAAATATGCAAATCTGTATAATGTCGCACGTATTTGGAAAGCTTTAATTTATGCTCGCTTAACTGATTTGTATGGGGATGTTCCCTATTTGGAGGCGGGACTGGGTTTTTATACCAAAGTTTATAAACCGAAGTATGATAAGCAGCAGGACATCTATAACGATTTGCTAAAGGAACTTGAAACGGCTACTGCAGCATTAAAGGATGATGGTGATAAAGTCACTGGTGATGTTATTTATAAAGGTGATATTGCCAAATGGCGTAAATTTGGCAATTCTCTGCTCTTACGCACAGCGATGCGTTTGGTTAAAGTAGACGAATCTAAAGCGAAGGAATATGTGCAGAAGGCTGCGGGTAAGACAATGGACAGTAATGCCGACAATGCTTTTATTTTACATGATGAATCAGGATCTAGAGTCACTCAGAATAGAAACAGCCAGGTTTTATTGGGCGATGGTGGCCAAGAGAATTATTATGTAAAATGGTCTAAAACGTTTATTGACTATTTAAAAAGCAACAATGACCCGAGGTTGCAAAAGGTTGCTGTTACAAAGCTATATTTATCAGAAAAGGACAAAACACAGAACGGGAGTTTTATCACAGATCCAACCAAGCAAAAGGGGATGCCGAATGGAAAAGATTTGGGATCAAATGCACAGTATAACATCAGTAGCGACCCAAGTTATACGACCTTTGCAGAATATTCTTCGCCCAATCCTAATATGATCAAGCGGACTGGTGCGACATTTATTTTGACCTATGGCGAATCCGAGTTGCTTTTGGCTGAGGCAGCCCAACGTTGGGGAATAGCTGGTAGTGCAAGCGATCATTATAAAAAAGGTGTGAAGGCAAGTATTACCTATCTGAATCAGTATGATGGTTCCTTAGCAATAAGTGATGCTGATGCTGAGACTTATTTGGCTGCGAATCCATTTAATGCTGCTGATGCCTTAAAACAGATCAATACCCAATACTGGGCACATACCATAACAATGATGGATTTTTATGAAACTTGGAGCAACTGGCGTAGAAGCGGCTATCCAGCGTTAACTCCGGTGAATTATCCAGGAAATGCTACTTCGGGGACTATTCCAAGAAGATTCCCTTATCCTTCTACTGAAGCGGCTATCAATGGCGAAAACTACAGAGCAGCTTCGGCCGCAGTACCTGGCGGAGATAAGTTGTCTGGTCGAGTTTGGTGGGATAAATAATTACAATGGTTTGTTTTTGATTGAGGCTGAACTTTCGTAGTTTGGCCTCTTTAAACCTTTTATAAAATATGATAAACCTAAAAAATCAACTGCTATTTGCGATTGCGATTTCCTGTCTTGTTTTTTCATGTAAAAATACTACCGAAAAGAAGGATGTGGATGCCGTAAAAGCCAAGTCCTTGACCGGTACCTATAAGCTTATTGAAAGCAAAACAATCAAAGGGAAAGATACGGTAACTGCTTTTACGGACACGAGCAAAACCGAAATGTTTAAAATGTTCAATGATGACCATTTTTCCTTTTTTAACCACGATAAGGAAAAAGGTAAAGGTAAAGAACCGCTGTTTGTCGCAGGCGGGGGCACCTATTCTTTTGATGGTTTCAACTATCAAGAAAGATTACAATATTGTTCAATGCGCGATTGGGAAAGTAATAAGTTTGATTTTCAACTTACTTTAAAAGGAGATACATTGGTTCAGACCGGTGAGGAAAACTTACCTGAATTGGGAGTTAAACATACCATTGTGGAGACCTATCTAAAAGTTAAATAATCGATAATCTTATACCTGGAGTTTTAAAATCCTTATTAAGTTTATTTTATTAATGCAGACACTCAAGTTCATCCTTGAGTGTTTTTTGTTGAAAAGGGACCCTTTAATGGGCTTTTGTGCATTTTTAGAATTATTTTAGAAAAAAAATAAAATTATATTGCAACATTTTCAGCAGAGCCCCGACTACATAGTAGAAACATAAGAATTAACAGTATTAATTTTATAACGTGCAAAATCAGCTTAGCGATAAAGATTTATTAGCGATGTGCCAAACGGGCAATGAGTCTGGGTTTGCACAGCTCTATCATCGGTATGCAAAAAAGATTTTTAATTCTATTTATCGGATTTTGTCCAATCAGGAAGAAAGTGAAGATATTTTACAGGAAACCTTTGTTGACTTTTTTTCAAGATCAGATAAATGGCATTTAGTTCTCAGTGTGGAAGCCTGGTTGAGAAGGATGGGGGTGAATAAGGCAATCTCACTGTTACGGAAGAATAAGCAATATTTTACGCCGGTGGATGATTTGGAAATTAAGGATGATGGCGAAGACGAATTGCTGGAAAAAGAATGGCGTGAATGTCGTTTGACAGATTTGGAGAATGTGATCGATCAATTGACAGGCGTGCCTAAGATGGTCGTTAATCTTTACCTGTTTGAAAACATGAGCCATGATGAAGTTGCGGAAACATTGGGGATGACAGCGGTTGCTGTACGTAGTCAATATCACCGTGCTAAAAAGAAAATTTACGAAGAATTGAAGGAAAGGTATAATTATGCGGGATAATTTAAAAGATTTTGTAAACGCTAATCGGGAGGCATTTGATCAGAGAGAACCTTCGGCTGACTTATGGAATAAAATAAGACCACAAGTAGTTCCCCCTGTTCAGGAAAGAAAGATTAAGCCTTTATGGAAGTGGGCTAGTATTGCGGCAGCAGCCCTTTTAGTGGGGACAGCAACTTTTATTGCTTTTAATCAACAACGAGAAATAGAAGTAGAAAAGCCTGTAGCTGCGGTACATCCTATTACTGTTCCGGAAAAAGAAGACAATGCAAAAGCAGTTGATGCTGAGGTGATGGGAATTGATACTGGAGGCCAAGAGACTTTAGCTCCTGTTAAGGCAATCGCCGGTATCGAAAGCAAAGGAAAACAATTGGCAAAAGTAAGCGTATTGGAAGCTGCTCATCGTGAAATGGAAGAGAAAATGGATTACGTTCAGATGCTTCAGGATTCGAGTTCCGCAAGCACGCGTTTAAGTGCTGTCTTGGCGATGAAAGATGGGGGTAAGTTAGATCGCAATAGTGTGGGAGCTTTGGAAAAGACAGCTGTGTCAGATCAAAGTAGTAATGTCCGCATGGCCGCAATCGAAACCATATTAAGTGGACTTAGCCCAGAAGAACGTCAGCAGAAAGTTCAGGACTTATTTGTGGAGCAAAATGATCCCACTTTACAAATGGAACTGATGCAAATGATGGCCCAACAGGAGGATCCGACGATGAAAGCAACAACAAAAGAAAAGTTAAATGAAATTGTGGAAGATCCATTTACCCTGAAATTTGTGAAGGAGCAAGCATATGCGGTATTATTAAATCAATAATAGGATATATTAAGGTAGAAGTCAGATTGTGTAGGTTAATCTATGAAAAAGCTTAAAATGCATTATTTGACAAATAATGAAGACAAACTAAAACGAAATGAAAAAGATAAGGATAATGATGATTGGGGTCGCACTGATCTTTGCAAGCGCATTGCAGGCCCAGGTAAATGAAACTGTAGAAAGTGTGGCTGCACCAAAACCTCCTAATCCTCCTAAAAAGGCTAGAGCGGTTTCAGGAGTTGTTGTTAGTAATAGTAATAATTTTACATACAGTTCTGCCGGATTCGGCCGTGAAAAGGGACCGAAAAACTGGAAAGAAATTAAAGTGCCCAACTTGGGAAATAAGCTTTTACTAAAATTGGATAATGTTTATATTGAAGGTTATAAGGGGAAAGATGTGCTGATTACAGCCAAGGTGGAGGAAAGTGAAGAAAATGACCGCGCAAAAGGCCTACGTGTGATCAATGGCTCGGGATTATCGGATAATTCAGGACTTGGTATGAATATCAAGACAGAAGGTGGAGTGACGGAAATAAGTATGGTAGGGATGCCCTTAGAGGATTCTATTCGTATCAAGATACCAATGGATTTACCTGTGACGATCAAAGGAGGGCGTGGAGCCATGTTTAATGCTGGAGTTATCGAATTAAAAGATATACGGGCTGAGGTTGAAGTTGCTAGTACGATAGGCGACGTGAATTTATTGAATGTTACCGGGCCGATCAATGTAAAGGTTTCACAGGGAGATGTTACAGCCAAATTTGTTCAACCTGTCAAAGGACCGATTTCTTTAGTCGCTGCTATGGGCGCCGTAGATGTTGCCTTCCCAAAGAATTTCGGAGCTAATGTGGATGTAAAATCTGCTATGGGGAATATCTATGCCGCGGAGGAATTTCAATTCGAAAAACCTGCCGAGGAAGCCAAATCAACTCCTATGGGTAACGCCGTGAAAGGCAAAATGAATGGTGGTGGACAGGATGTTATTTTAAAAACATCTATGGGAGATATCTACATAAGAACACAGAAATAATAGATATAAGAACACAGAAATAATAAAAAAAATAGCTTGTTATAAACAACAGGCTATTTTTTTAGTTCCATGCGGACGAGGTATTGATCATTCTCATCTTCATATAAAATTTGGACAACCCAACCCAGTTCGTGTGAAATTTTGATCAATAAATCCTGGTCTAAATAGAGCCATTTGAAAAGATTTCCTCGAGTCCCTTTGTACTCATACTGGTATTGAATTTCCCCAAAATAATGCGCTGGTTTTTTGATGTTGTAATCTTTGTACAAATAACTGATGTCTGAAGAGTCAAAAATCAGTTGGCCATTTTCAGTCAGTAACTCTTTACTATGTTGTAATAGTTTTCGAAAACCATCTACGTCGCCGGCAAGACCTATTCCGTTCATTAAAAGCAATAGCGTATCATATTTTTGGCCTTCGAATTTAAAGAAATCTTCGCAGATAATATGTTGTACCCCGCGTTGTTGCATAATATGACAAGCGGTTTGCGAGAGTTCCAGTGCATCTACTTCAAAACCTTTTTCTTGTAGATACAGGCTATGGCTGCCAACTCCGGCTCCAACATCAAGTACACGTCCATCACATAAAGATAGACCAATAAATTCCAGTTCAGGAAAATCATCGGGTTCCCGAAAGAAAATCTCGACGGGCATTTCATCTTGGTCGCCATAACTTGTATGGAGTATTAAAGGGAACTTTTCTTCTTGATGTACAAAGTAATCATCTAAGGCCTCACCGTATACATCTCTATGCATTGTCATCATCAATCATTAATACTTTTTTTGCAATATATATGGAGTCCTCATCTCCTGTATGTTTCATTGGTTCGTCAGATAGTTTGATAACTGGTGTCCATTGATCATCTTCTGGCAAAGCATCAGTCATCTTAATGACGATATTCATGGGTTTGAGTCCCACATCATTGGTGAAATTGGTACCAACGCCAAAGGAATGCAAGATTTTCCCCTCACAGTAGCTCGCGATTCTTTCGACCTTCTCATAGTCTAGGCCATCCGAGAATATGATTGTCTTTGAGAGGGGATTGATTCCATTTTTCTTATAGTGTGCAATAACCTTATCTGTAAATTCAAGTGGGTCGCCGCTATCGTGACGGACTCCATCAAATAATTTGGTTAACTTTTTATCAAATTGCTGAAAGAAAACTTCTGTAGTATAGGTGTCCGACAGTGCTATTCCGAGGTCACCCCGGTAGACATCAGACCAATGTTCAAGGCCAAGTAGATTGGCCATTTTATAACCGTATTTGGCGGCGTGAAACATAAACCATTCATGGGCGTGTGTGCCAATTGGTTTCGTCTCATATTTCATTGCTAAATGTACATTGCTGGTCCCTATAAATGTTTTTTCGCCATATTGCTTCAGTGTGCGAACGACCATATCATGGACTTCATAAGAATGACGCCTGCGGGTGCCAAAATCAGCAATTGTGATATTGAGTTTTTTATATTTTTCGATTTTATCTTTGGCCGTGGCGATTACTTCTGCATCCGAGGCACGTTGTAAACCTTGGGATTCATAAAAAAGTTCACAGATGAGCGACATCAACGGAACCTCCCAAAGAATAGTACGGTACCAGTACCCTTCGATAATGACTTCAAGGTCGGGGCCATCCTGGAATATTTTGATCTCTTCGGGATCGTAGCGATAACCTTGAAGAAAGTCAAAATAGGTGGGGTCTATATAAGGACAAGTTCTGGCAAAAAAAGACTTTTCTGCTTTTGTTAACTTCAAATTAGCCATTTCATTGACGGCCTCCTTCAGGAGTACGTCAAAACCATCGGGAAATTTATGATGTCCCCGGTTAATAAAATGATAACGTGCCTTGGCCTTTGGAAACAACTTAACCACAGCATGCTGCATGGTGAATTTGTAAAAGTCATTATCTAATATAGAGGTAAATGAAGCCATCTTTATCGATCTGTTTTTTTGTTTGAAGCGGTAAATTTACTAATTAACGTGAAAATGTATGGATTGTTCATGATAAATATAAAAAGACATGTATATAAAAGGCGGGTAAAATTTTTTATTTTACCCGCCTCATTTGACTTATTATTTTATTCGGCTGTCATTATCTTGTTCTAGATCTTTCTGATCCTTGTGAAGAACGTCCAGAGCTACGTTCACCTGAGCTTTCTGAAGACCTTGATCGAGATACGGACGATGAATTGTCTGTATTTGATCTACTTCTTGTGTTTTCGTAGCTCCGATTTTGAGTTGGTTGTGCTACAGGTTGCGATACCGGTTGGCTCGAGCGGGTCCTGCTGCCAGCATCGTTATTTCCATTTTGAACAGGCTGCGATACTGGTTGGCTAGAACGTGTTCTGCTGCCATCATAATTTCCATTTCGTTGCGGTGTCGTTGTCGGTTGAACTACTCGTGGAGGCACAGTCTGATCATTGCTGTTCGCATTTGACCGCGAACGAGAATTATAATCTGTGTTTCTATTGTAGTCTGTACTTCTGCCGTTTACAACACCATTATTATCAACGGAGCCATTTTGTCTATCTCTACTGGTAGATGTAGGGTTGTTATTGTTTGAAGCATCCGATTGGCGACCTGATCGCGTTCTAAAATCATAGTTATTCGAATTAGGTTGTGTACCGTTCGTATTTCTATTTACAGTTCCATTGTCGCTGGTTCTCGTATTATTATTTGAACTACGGCTCGAGCCACCGCTGTTGGCATCATTACTAGACCTTACAGAAGCATTTCCACTGTTATCAATATATAACTCACGACTTCCTGATCTTGAGTCGATGTTATCTCGATTGCCGATGACACGATTGGTTCGATCTGAAATCTCACTATTGTTATTTCGTGTTCGGGTAGAAGCATCTACGACATTTGTAGGACGTGCAGAAGATCTTGTATTACGGTCTACATTTGGACGGTACATACTGATTTCATTACTACGATTGCTGCTACTGCGGGCAGACCCAGGTCTATCGACATTTGCTATTCTATTAACCGTTACGCTTCTTCCTGTCGAACGTTCGATGTCAGATCTTCGCGGTCCACCAACATAATAGTTGTTGTTTATTATCGTTGTATTGTTGATAATGGTGGTTCTGTTATAGATATTATTGTAATTTCTTCGATTAACGTAATACCTATCCATGTCCCTATTCATAAAGTGATTGACTCCCACAAATGTCCAGAAGTTCATCGGAATATTAACGGATACATTGATACTCATGCCCGGACCCATTGGTGCCCAACCGTAGTAGTCGTTACTTTGACGCCAATTTACCCATGCTGGTCCCCATTCATAGTCAGGAACCCATCCCCAACCATAACGGTCATTGTAGTTCCAACGACCATAGTGAAATGGAGCCCAACCCCAGTCATAGTTGGATACCCAGGTATTACCATAGTCGGTCATTGTCCAATAACCATTGGTGGCATAAGGCTGGAAGTTCGGGCCAACGTCCGGAATCCAAACATAGCCATAATTGGGGTCATTAACCCATTGTCCATAAGGGGAGAGTTGATCATAGAACATCTGGAACGAAACTCCAGCATTGTTATAATTGTTATAACCATTATATCCACCCCGTTGGGCCATTGAAGTCGCGCAACTTGAAAAAGAAGCGATACCTATAAAACCAAGTACCCAATATTTTATGTTGCCTAAATTTTTCATGACTGTAATATTTAAAAGTGTGACAAAACTCTATTGTATTGTCTTTGTTATTATGACAGCATAACGTATAAAATGGTTTAATCGGTACACTGGAAATCTGATTTTTTTTATATAAAAGTCAAATTGATGATCTTTTTACATAAACGACAATTTTAGATACATATTTTTTATTTACCTTTACCGCTCGAATTGCTACGTGTTTGTTCAGCATAAGACGTGTTTTATGACACATTAATTTGAAATAGACATCATTTAAATGGCTAAAAAACTTCAGACTTTTTTTCTAGAATTCGCAAACATTCACCGTTTTTTGCTACGGTTTTGGCGCGAATTGGTAACTCCACCATATGAATTTAAAGAAATTGTCCGCCAGTGCTATGAAATAGGCTACAAATCTTTGCCTTTGATCAGTTTAACGGGATTTATTGTTGGATTTGTTTTTACAAAACAATCGCGTCCTTCTTTGGAAGAATTCGGGGCGACTTCGATGTTGCCTTCGCTTATTTCGATTGCTATTGTTCGTGCTCTTGCACCGCTGGTAACAGCTTTAATTGCTTCGGGTAAAGTGGGCTCGCAAATTGGTGCGGAACTAAGTTCGATGAATGTCACGGAGCAAATCGATGCCATGGAAGTTTCGGGAACTAATCCATATAAATATCTTATTGTAAGTAGAATATTAGCTACAACTATTGGAATTCCTGTACTATGTTTTTATGTAGCGGGTATAGGTCTTTTAGGTGGTTACCTAAGTATGATGAGTAAAGACGACTTAAGCTTTTTGAGTTTTTTTACGCAGGTATTTGAGACAATAGCATTTAAGGATTTAGGTGCTATGGTTTTGCGTGCGGTTATATTTGGTTTTACTATTGGAGCTGTAAGTTGTTATTGCGGTTATTTTTCTTCAAAGGGGACTGAAGGTGTGGGTAAGGCGGCCAATGCGGCCGTTGTCGCTTCGATGTTCCTTGTATTTATTGAGGAAATAATTATTGTTCAAGTTTTATCGTTCTTTGGATAGTGAGCTATGGAAAAGATTAAATCAACCATCGAACATTCGAAGCCGGTCATTGAAATTAGGGATGTTAGCAAATCTTTCGGTGATAATCACGTCCTACGTGGTGTCAACCTGGATTTATATAAAGAAGAAAATCTCGTTGTGCTTGGGCGTTCTGGAACAGGGAAATCAGTGTTGATCAAATTGATTTCGGGCTTATTAAGACCTGATGAGGGGACGATCAATGTTTTGGGAGAGTCAGTTCTTGAATTAAATGATCGCGAACTGCGTGAATTACGCTTGAAAATAGGGTTTTCTTTTCAGAATAGTGCACTTTATGACAGTATGACTGTGCGCGAAAATTTGGAATTTCCATTGGTTCGAAATAAACGGAACTTAACACGTTCGGAGATCAACCACGCTGTAGAAGAGGTTTTGGATGGAGTAGGGCTTTCGCAAGCTATCAATCAGATGCCATCGGAGTTGTCGGGTGGACAACGTAAACGAATTGGTATTGCGCGCACACTGATTCTTAGACCTGAAATCATGATGTACGATGAACCAACAGCAGGACTAGATCCGATCACTTGTTTGGAGATTAATGGATTGATTAATGAGGTTCAGGAGAGGTATAAAACAGCATCAATTATTATTACGCATGATTTAGCTTGTGCGAAAGAAGTGGGAGACCGTATTGTGATGTTGTTGGATGGCAAGTTTGAAAGACAGGGGTCTTTTGAAGAGATTTTTGATACAGATGACGCACGTGTAAGAGCGTTTTATAATTATAATTTTATTCTATAATATACATGAGTAAGGCAGAAAATAAAAGAGCAATCATTGTCGGTATTTTTGTTTTTTTAGGCGTATTGATTCTTTTAGCGGGTATTTTTGTTTTGGGTAGCCAGCAAAAGAAATTTACTAGAAATATCGAAATTACGACTTCATTTCCCGATGTCGCTGGATTGAAAGTGGGAAGTAATGTGTGGTTTTCTGGGGTTAAGGTAGGGATCATTAAGAATATACATTTTAAAAGCGTGCAGGATGTTGAGGTGGTATTGACAATCGAGGAGAAATCTGCTGAATATATTCGTAAAGATGCTGTAACAAAATTGGGCTCGGACGGTTTGATTGGTAACAAGATTGTAGTGATTTCTGGGGGGTCGCAAAATGCGCCAACAGTGGAGACGGGTGATTTCTTGCGTTCGGCGAAGACTGCGGACATGGAAGCAATGATGGAAACATTGCAGGTAAATAATGAAAACTTAGCAAAGATTACTACTGACTTTGTAGAAATATCACGTGGATTGGCGGACGGAAAAGGAATGGTTGGAGCGATGTTGACCGATACTTCTATGGTTAATACATTGCGTGCTACGTTATTGTCAATCAGTGCTGCAATGAATAATGCGAATAAAGCATCTGCTAATTTGGTTACCTTGACAAACTCTTTAAATAGCAATAAGGGCTTGATCCATGATTTAACGACTGATACCGCTATATTCTCTAACCTGCGTCAGTCTGCAGCGCAGTTGCAAGGAGTTTCTCAGACAGCAAATGCGTTGATAAACAATTTGAATAATGCTTCAAGTCGATTGAATGATAAAGATAATGCGGTGGGTGTGTTATTGAATGACCCGGCATCGGCAAATCAAATTAAATCGGCAATCAATAATTTAAATTCGAGCACATCCAAACTGGACGAGAATATGGAAGCGCTACAACATAATTTCTTGTTGCGTGGTTTCTTTAAAAAGAAGATGAAGGAAGATGCGAAAAAAGCTGAGTTGCTTAAAGCGGACACTGCAAAATAAGTTGTGTTAAAAAAGAACATAAGGAAAGGCTGTACGCTTGCGTAGGGCCTTTTTTAATAAATAATAGCGTCATTATGGGATCCAACTCAACAGGTATTAGCACTGTATAGCATTTGGATAACCCTTTTAGATTTGAAAGAAATGAATCACAGCGAAATAACCGATAAAGACGTCATTTACGAAGACAATCATCTCATAGCTATAAATAAGAAGGCCGGGGATATTGTGCAGGTGGATGAAACAGGAGACCTATCTTTAGAAGATATGGTGAAAGTATATTTGAAAAAGAAATATGATAAGCCAAATGAAGCATTTGTTGGTGTTATTCATCGATTAGATAGACCTGTTAGTGGTATGATTTTGTTCGCCAAAACAAGCAAGGCTCTAGAGCGAATGAATAAATTTTTTCAGGATAGACATGTGAAAAAGACCTATTTGGCAATAGTCAGACAGCGTCCGCGAAAAACTGAGGGGAAACTTATCAATTGGTTGGTTCGGAATAGACAAACAAGGGTAACAAAGGCCTTTCCACGCGAGGTGAAAGGCGGAAGTTATGCCGAGTTGGATTATACATTGGTGGGTGAGTTGAATGGATTCTATTTGCTGCGCGTAGAGCCTTTAACAGGTCGTACACATCAGATTCGTGCGCAACTTGCAGCGATGGGATGTCCTATTGTTGGTGATAATAAGTATGGATATCCAAGAGGTAGTTCTTTGGGCAGTATTTGTTTACATTCTCGTTCATTGGCCTTTACGCATCCAATAAAAAAGGATAAGATGGAATTGACCGCTTCTTTGCCGAAAGATGGCTTTTGGGATAAATTTGAATCTTTGGCACGCTAATCGTTAAAATTTCAGTACCTTTGTGTTATGAAATGGTTTAAATATTTACTCCTAATATTTACCTTAAGCTGCTCGGCTGTGTCTGTTTCGTACGGACAGTGTGCGATGTGTACATTGACCGCTGAGAATTCTACGAAGGAAGGAAATATGCAAGGAAGAGGTCTGAATGACGGTATTTTGTTTCTATTGGTAATACCTTATCTAGCTGCGGCGGGCCTTGGTTATTTATGGTATAAAAAATACCGTAAGAAGAACCCTGTAACAAAGAAATTTTTAAACGAAATAAAATAGATTCTTCATGCCCACATCCAAATTCCATGCAATGATACATTCCAAATGTCCGAAGTGTCATATTGGTAATGTATTTGTAGGAAAGGTATACAGTTTACACAAGCAGCATATGAATGATACTTGCCCTTATTGTGGTGTCAAGTACGAGGTTGAGCCGGGGTATTTCTATGCTGCCATGTATGTGAGTTATGCTTTGTCTGTCGCTGAGATTGTTACTGTATCTGTTGCTATCGCAATTTTGACCGGAAGCGAGTCTCCTTGGTCTTATCTGATTGGTCTAGCTGTAACTATTTTGGTCTTCGCACCTTTTAATTTTAGATATGCCCGTTTGATTTTACTTCATTTTTTAACGCCAAAAATCAGTTATGATCCGCGCTATGAATTGGCGGCAGAGATAGGTGAAAAGGATAATAAGAACCTTGAAGAAGATAGCAACGGTATTAATGATCTAAAAAAATAAAAGAGCTCCAAAGAGCTCTTTTATTTTTTTAGATACTTCATGGTACTGTCGAAAAGGAACACCTTGTCTTTATATACTTCCGAAATGAGTTGTTGTAATGGGATTAGATGTACTTGCTGAAAATCTGCTATATGGTCTTCTGAAGGGAGTACAACCTGAATGCAGTAGGTCATACCTTCATGTGGAGACTGGAGCATTTCCAGAAAATGCACTTGAAATTTTTGGGATTGCACGATATGATCCTGAATCCATGAAACGACCTCTTGATGGATTGTTTCTTCTGCTATAACGGAGACATTGTATAAAAACATATGCAAAAATACGCTATTTTTTTGCTATAAAAAAGATTCTAAAGGACAGAGCCGAGATAAGTTTGAATATTACATTTAATTACTATATCTTGTAAAAATAAGGTTGCATTTCATGCAATTCCGTATTTAATTGCAATATTTGGAATAAATGATAAGGATGTATTTGGGATTATGAGGATGAAATTTTGGATAGGTTTGTTTTTTTCTGCCATGATCATGTTGGGGTGTCGACGACATAGTGTTGATCTTATTCCAATAAATCAATTTTTTTCTACACCTGAAAAATCAAATTTTAAGATTTCTCCAAATGGTCGATTTATAGCTTACATTGGCTTGGATAATCATTGTAAAAATATCTATTTAATAGATTTGATCAATAAGGATAGTTCCAAACAGCTTACTTATCAAAATGATATTAATGTAAAATCCTTCGCTTGGAACAATGATTCAAAAATTTCCTTTTTGACGGAACAATCTTCGCAGGATAGTTTACGTTTATATGCTGTGGACATCAACACAGAAAAGATTTGGCCATTGATTAAACCGGTACGAGGTCGGTTTCGATGGATTCATGCTATGGCGACCGGAGGGGATAGTTTTATAGCGGGAATCAATGACCGAGATTCCTCATTTTTTGACCTTTATCGTATCTATTTAGACGGGAGGCCACGGGAATTGGTTTTACAGAATCCCGGAAATATGAGTTCCTGGGTTGTATCCAATGATGGGCAGGTACGATTGGCTGTGGCCAACGATTCTGTACAGCAATCTGTGCTCTATAGAAGCTCAGAAAAAGAACCATTTAAAGAGATTATACGATGTGATGTTGAAAGTAGTTTTACTCCACTGGGTTATAAGGATAGTTCAAATGCCATTATTTATGCTTTATCTAATATAGACCGGGATAAACTAGCCTTGGTAAGTTATGATTTAGTAAATCAAAAAGAGCTGGGCGAGCTATATAGTCATAAAGATGTTGACGTGAGCCCTGGGGGGTATTTCACTGAACAGAATAAGCTGTTATTTGTCAATTATAGCACATCAAGACAGAACAGACATTTTTTTGATGAGGCTACCAAAGAGAAATATGATCAATTGTCGAAGCAGATTGATGGCTTTGAGTTTCAGGTATTGAACACTGATATTTCGGGGAATAAGGTCATTGTTAAAACCTATACGGACGTAAATCCGGGCGGGATTTATTTTTATGATTTTTCGACACAAAAATTAACGAAGCTAACAGATAATAATTCCGATCTAAAGGACAAAGAACTTTCGCCAAATGAGTATATCACTTATACCGCGAGAGATGGTATTCAGATTTCGGGTTATTTAACTTATCCCATTCATTCCAATCGCAAAAATCTGCCTATGGTTGTATTGCCCCACGATGGACCTAACGGACGGGAGGTTTGGGGATTTGATAATGAAGCGCAGTTTTTGGCAAACAGGGGCTATTTGGTTTTTCAGATGAACTATAGGGGATCGACTGGTTTTGGTAAGAAGTTTTGGACTGCTGGATTTAAAGAGTGGGGAGGGAAGATTCAGGATGATATTACCGATGGAGTGAAATGGTTGATTAAAGAAGGAATTGCTGATCGGGAACGTGTCGCTATTGTAGGGAAAGGTTTTGGGGGCTATTCGGCGCTACACGCTGCTTGTTTTAATTCTGATCTTTATAAATGTGCCGTGTCTTATTCCGGTTATACCAATCTGTTCACTTACTTTAGAGATATACCACCATATTTTAAATCGTATGTACAGAAAATGTATCAAGTAGTTGGGAATCCGATTCGGGAGGCTGAGCTATTTAAAAATATTTCACCTGTATTTCATTCGGATAAAGTAAAGATACCGGTGTTATTGGTACAGGGAGGAAAGGATAGGTTTAGTTCGGTAACAGATGCAAATCAATTTGTACAGAAATTAAAGAATAATAATATTCCCGTACAATACATCCTAAAAGAGGACGAGGATAGAACTTTTAAACGGGACGAGAATGTCTTTGGTTACTATAATGAGTTGGAGCGGTTTTTGGCGAAATATCTTGTAGACTAAGGGCGGGAGATTATGAAAGCAGAGAAATATAGCTATCGAAAAAACTACGGATTATTGTTGATGTTTTTCATCGTGATTAGTGGTCTGTATATATTTGCCCTTTTTCTTTCGCGTAATTATACAGAATCGCATATTAAGAACGAATTTACCAATCGAAAATCGGAGATATTTGATCAAACCTTAGTCCCCTTCAATGATTTTTTTCAGAATAGAATTCCTGAAGTATCTTTTTATCAAGGTTTTTTGGATTCAGTCCAGGCGGGAAAATATGCATATAGTATATTAAGTTCCTACCCATTCGTTAGAGAAATTGGTTTTTTTGATTTACAATTTAATAATGATCATAACTTGAACTATGGTTTTATTGTTAATAACCTTAGAATTCAACCGAAAACCATTACTTTTTTTACCGTTTCCAGGTCTGGCCTGAACAAAAATACGATTCGGGATCGTGGGCAGATGGGCTTGCATTCCGAAGAGATTAATAATATTGGTGTGAAGCTGGCAACTTATATCGATAAATTGCAACCGAATGCCAAGCTTTCTGATAAGGATATACTGAAGGTTTTTTATACCATAAGACCTGGACAGATTACCTATCTGAATATTCCAAGGGTCAACGACTTAATAGTCTATAAGTCCATTATGGAAGGTAATTTGGATCATACTGTCGGATATGAACAGGATATGTTCAATTTTCAGATTGATCCAATGTATCTGGAAGTAAAAAATAGTTATTCAAATCTTTATGAGAAAGTAGAAATAGTCCCACTGGTTGGTGCTCCGATCACGCCGGAAAATGACGAGATTTCAACGGAGATGCCGTTACCTGGAGCCTTAGCTGACTACAAACTTCTTTTTAGGTCGAGTAAAAGTTTTCTGTCAAAAGAGATAAATCGCAGTTTTTGGCCGGTATTGGGAGGGGTATCCCTGATTTATATTATTTTGATTGCAATATTATATTTAATTTATAGAAATTTAGAAATTAACGGAAGACTTTTTAAATTGCAGTACGATTTCATCAATAATCTTACCCACGAGTTTAAGACGCCTGTGAGTGTTATTAAAATTGCTGGAAATAATATTAAGAGTGCGCAGGTGCTCTCTGATGAAGAACGGAAAATGTATGGAAATATATTAGATCAGGAGGCAGACCGATTAAATAACTTGATGAATAAGCTGTTGTCTTTTAGTCAGATCGAAAATAAAACCATAAAATTAAATAAAGAAGAAGTTGATTTGGAGGAATTTACCGAAAATCTAGTAGCTTCGTCAAGAATAAAATATGCGGATTTCAAGATTAGCACAAAAATTGATGTAAGGACATCAATGCTTGCAGATCCGGTACTGTTAAGTAGTGTGTTTCAAAATATGATCGATAATGCCTATAAATATTCGAAAGCGGGGCATAAAATCTTAGATATTGCGATACAACAAAACAAGAAGAATTTTGTTATCACTTTTAAGGATGAAGGAATAGGTATTGAGAAGGCAGAGTTTAACAACATCTTCAAAAAGTTTTATAGAATAAAAAGTCAATATAATCAGCAAGGAAGTATCGGTTTGGGCTTGGCTTTCTGTAAAGAGATTACTGAATTTATAGGCGGTGATATTACAGTAAAAAGTCAATTGGGACATGGGACCACCTTTACCTTGGTATTTCCGGTTTAAAAAATAAATTTAAATATGAATAAAGACATCACTGTTGCTGTTATTGAAGATGATGAGAACTTACGGTTCTTGGTAAAACATCGATTGGAATCCGAAGGCTATCAGGTCATTCAAAGTGGAAATGGGAATGAAGCGGAAAGTTTGATCTTGGAAAAGAGACCCGATGTGGTTTTGTTGGATTGGATGCTTCCAGGAAAAGAAGGCAACGAAATCTGTGAAGATGTCCGTAAAGCCGGGTTTGAGAATATCATTATCATGATGACAGCGAAGTCTCAAGATGTGGACAAAATTGAAGCCTATAGCTTTGGTGTGACTGATTACATTAGCAAGCCATTCAATATGGATGTGCTTATTGCTATGATCGATAATAAGGTGAAATTTTTCTTACCTAAGAACAGTCCCGAGGTGTATAAATTTGGTCAGACGGAACATCATCCAAATATTCATTCCCTAATACGTGATGGAAGGAAAGTTGAGTTGACTATTTTGGAAAACCGAATTTTGCTTCATTTTTTACAGAACTTAGGCCGGGAGATTACACGCGAGGAGTTAATGGAGGTTGTCTGGGGTTATAGCTCAAATGTCAACACACGTACTTTGGATATGCATGTGGTTCGTTTGAGGAAAAAGATCGAAACAAATCCAGATAAGCCACATTATCTACAAACAGTTCGGGGGCTGGGGTATAAATTTGTTGATGAGGAAGAGATTTAATTATATTTAACGGGTAAGAATTTGTTTTGTTGAAAACAATTATTATCTTCGTATAGATTCAAAGCAAGACCATGTTTCCTGACGAGGGAAATATGGTCTTGTTTCTTTTTTAAAAAGTAGAAAATAAGAAAAAAGATAAAATTATGGCAGAAGTAACTTATTTTACGGAAGAAGGATTGCGTAAGCTTAAAGAAGAATTGGCTTATCTGAAGACGGAAGGAAGGTCTAAAATTGCCAATGCTATTGCAGAGGCTAGAGACAAAGGAGATTTGTCAGAAAATGCAGAGTATGATGCTGCTAAAGAAGCTCAGGGTCTTCATGAGGCTAAAATTGCCAATTTGGAGAATACATTGGCGACAGCACGTTTAATTGATGAGTCCAAATTAGATACATCTAAAGTTTTGGCCTTATCGATTGTTAAGATCAAGAACAAAAAGAATGGTGCTGAAATGACTTATCAATTGGTGGCGGAGTCAGAAGCAGATTTAAAGTCGGGCAAGATTTCAGTTAAGTCTCCTATTGCCCAGGGTTTGTTGGGGAAATCGAAAGGTGATACAGCTGTTATTGAAGTTCCTGCTGGTAAAATTGAATTCGAGATTGTGGAGATTTCAAGATAATATATGTCGGTTATGTGCGGTACGCCATAACCGCAAAAACATAACCAAAACATATTTTAAGCTTGTTTTGTTCTAAAAATGTTCTAAATTTGAAAAAGTTTAGAACATTTTTTTTGTCCATATATGGCTATATCAAAATATACGCTACCTAGAGCGGTCAACGGAGAACAAATAATCTTTATTAATAAAGAGGGTAAAACAATAACGAGTGCAAAAAAAGGAACCAAAGGGAAATTGGGTAAAGGGTGGGTGATTGGTGTCTCTATTAATGGTAAGCAGGAAAAGGAAAGAATAACAACCAAAATACCAATTTTAGACCAAGAGGTTGAATGTATTGCGAGATTGGAAATTATCCATGATATGCTTAAACAGGGACTAAATCCTTATTCTGAAAATGATAAGAATAAGTATGCAGGTGTAAATGAAATAATAGATACTCGTATAACAGTTAAAGAAGCTGTTGACATTTATGAAAAGTTTCTTAAAGATAATGATGTTACTGATGATATACCAAAAATCAAGAAACGCTTAGATTTTATCGTTTCTAAATTTGCAAATAAGCTTCTAGAAAATGTTACTCCAATACATATGGAAGAAGTTATTCATTACCTTGTCAATGAAAATATTTATGCTGACTCCACATTGAAGAATGTTAAAAGCAATTACACGACTTTCTTCAAGCACTTCATTAAAAAAAGAATAATCTTTAATAATCCTATGGAAGACGTGTCTAATATAACCTCAAATAAAGACACAGAAGACAAGAACGAACCATTTGCTGATGGACACTTTGAAACAATAATGGAAGCCGTTAAAAGCCATAAAAAGCTTTATTTATTTACTTCGTTTATGTATCATACTTGCGCTAGACCTACGGAGTTAAGGAATTTAAAAAAGGAGAACATCAAAGACAATTTTATCCAATTTAAGGCATCAACAGCAAAAAATAAGTCCAAACAAACCGTGGATATTACCGAGCCATTACGGAAGCTGATTATTGAATTAAATCTTGAAGAAGCAGAAAACGATGATTATATATTTTCAAATGAATGTACGAAGGTTGACGGTGAAACGTGGGGTAAAAAGCAGTTGTATATTAATCACTTCTCAAATCTTTTCAGAGAGGGTATATTGAAGCCTTTGGGGTTATATATCGGTACTGGATATAATCTATATTCCTTCAAACACACATCTAATGTCCATAAGCTTTTAGACGGTTGGACACAAATTGAACTATCCGTTATCAATCGGCATAAGAGCCAAAAAAGTACAGAAGCTTACATTAAGAAGATTGCTAAATATGTGAAGATAAAAGAGAAAGTGATACGTGAATTATAATGCAAATAACTATATTTAGGTTTAACTATTTTATTTAAAGTATGAAGTTATATTTTTTTGAAGATAAACTGAGACATTCTTATGATGGGTCAGATTATTTGGTTTTCGAAGGAGAGTTTTTAAACGATTCTATTCCTTTTAAAGCGAGGTTTAAGGTAATTGATAGTAGTTCCAATACAGGTGTTGATTGGATAGATGCGGAATTTGGTAAAAATACAGTGGAATTTATCACTAGCGGTGGAAATGTATTTCAAGGAGGTGTAGTAAACGATGTGTTGAAGCCTTGGTTAATTAGCGAGTTGCGAAGAAATGAGAAGTCTATTTACAATGATTCTATGTTGGTAGCTAGGGGGAAAGATTCATATAAGTTTGATTTTAAGGTGCTATCGGATATGGAGCCATATAAAATTCAGTTTACTTATTTTGATACGAATACCCAAGACGAGTGGGCAACGACTGTTGAATCTGAAAATGGAGATTTACGACATTCAGGGGAAACAGATAGGTATAAATTATTCCCTTTTTTAAGAAATTACTACGACAGTTTTGTTATAGCCAAAATGAATGAAATAGAAAGCTTTAAAAAAATTAGACTCTATTAGATTCTTAACAAAATTGTATAGTAGTGTTATTATAGAATAAAAAGACTTAGTATGGAAAGCACAATTAGAGATTATGATATTTATTCAGTTGATAGAGAACTCTTTGAGGATATTAATGATGAAATAGCTAGATTAAATAAAATAGATTCTAGTATTTTAAAATTTAATACATATCAGCAGATTGACGATAAGTTCTTGTTTCATGTTTTTAAAGATGGTTTTGCACAGCTATCGATAGCTAAAGAACCCAAAGAACTGACTTATGAAGAATATGACAAAATGATTAAAAAATATGAGAAGGGCATTTAAGCCCTTTTTTTTATTATAGTTTTTTGGATGAATATTCCGAACGGCGTTGGGCGGAACCTCCCCGATATAAATTTGGCTCTATTTAAGACGATTTGAGAGAGTTTAAGTTGAAATTGAAGAGGAAGTTAATTTAAATATTATAGCTGATTACAGGCTCCGCCTGATAGCTTAAATTGAAGGATTTCTTAAAGATATATTGAGAATCTCAAATTTATAAAAATTGATATAATTCTTTTTCAATTGAATTTACAAAAATATTATCAATCAAAATTCCTCAAATCCTTATCAGGATTGAAAAATATAAAAATTAAAAAAGATATATAATATAACTTCAATCCCCTATTAAGACCACATTCAAAACCACAATCAATTTCATTTTTATTTTCAAGATTAAAACCAAAACCATTACCATTAGATGATGAGCTATAGTGTAGGTTATAGTGTAGGCGATAGTGTAGGTTATAATGTAGGTTATAATGTAGGTTATAGTGTAGGTTATAATGTAGGTTATAGTGTAGGTTATAATGAGTAGTGTAATTTAAATAATATAAAAAAAATAAATTTTTTATACTTGACTTTTCTATAAAAAGATTATATATTAATGTAAAGTAAATTAATTTACTTTTTTATTATACAAAATGAAACTTTCTCAAAAAGTATACTATTTATAATAAAAAGGATATTTCCAAATTTTAGTTTTTAAAATGGGTACAGAGTAGCTACTGTACCCTTTCTGTAACCACAGGCAAAATTAGAATTTGGGACAGAATTTAAAAAAATTAAAAATATAAAAATAAAAAAATGGAAATAGACGTGAATGGTATTATTACCACTGACGATAAAAACATCGTCACTATCTCATTACCAATGACGGTAATCGAAAAAATCAATCAACAAGCGGTAAACTGTACACCACTTTTCAAGACAAAACTATATTTTTTAATATGGTTAATCAACAGAGGAGATAAAGTTATAGGTCAAAACTCCTACTATTCAAATAGTTATCAGTTACATATACGTGCGCACAAGCAAGTATTCACTACCAAAAATGAATTACAAAAATTAATTAAATTCCTTTTTGATAATCAATTAATTGAGGTTATTGGTGAATATGGTACCAACAATAAAAAAGCACGTACATATAGAGTAATTGACGGTTGGACGTTAAAAAATAAATCAAATGAACTAATTCATTTGGATGTTAATATCTATACATTCGCTAGACATTTTCAAGATTTAAATTATTTGATATTGCCGTTATCGACCAAAAGACCTAAGCCCCATGTTATCAAGGAGTTTAAATCTGTTGAAGTGGTTAAATATGAGGAGCTTATAAATAAATTGATTGAAGAAAATAGAGAATTAAAGGAGCAAATTAAATCCCTTATTCAACCGCAATCTATTGTAATCGAGGAATATAACCAAGATGATAGCGACATTATAGAAGAAGAAATTGAAGTTATAAAAGAGTCTGGGCCGACAGTAATAGAGGATTGTATAACAACATTTAAACCAAATGACATATATACTACTGAGATAATCGATTTGATGAATAGAGGAATAAAGGAGTTTGACGATATTTTCGTTGCTGTGTATAGCAAATATTTCCAAGTATTGGATGATGAAGATATGAAGATGGAAGTCATCGAAATGCTATCCTCTAAGATAGAGGAGTTTATAGGGGAGTAGATAAGTTTTTTTATCCTTTTAATTTCGTTAAAATTAATGTATTGTCACTTTAAGGTAAGGAATATTAGGTAAAGTTGTAAAAAAATGGTCGTTTGTCAAAAGACAGACTATTTATAATAAAGGAGCAATCAAGACTGATTGCATTAAAGTCACTACCAATATGGAGCGCAAGGAGTAATTAATAGAATAATGAACAATTTAAAAAATGAAAATGATTTAGTAAAAATCAGTAAAAATGAAAATGGTATTGAAGTAGTAAGCGCAAGGGAACTATATAACAGGCTAGAGGTTGGAAGTCGCTTTACTGATTTTTTCAAACGAATGGCTGAATATGGATTTAAAGAAGATATTGATTACTCAAAATTGAGTACTGATAATCAAAGTGTTACAGATTACGCAATTACGTTGGATATGGCAAAACATATTGCTATGATTCAACGGACAGAACAAGGAATGAATATTAGACAATATTTCATTGATTATGAGAAGAACAAGTCTAATCAATTCCAAATTCCTACTACCTTATCAAGTGCCTTGTTACTTGCATCCCAACAAGCAGAGCAAATCGAGCAACAACAGCTATTGTTAGAACAGCAGACAAAGCAGATTGAGGAAAAAGAAAAGCAAGTATATCAATCCCAATTGGTAAACAAAAAATTGCAGTCAACCATATTGGACCAGGAGCCAAAAGTTGTTTTTGCACAAGCAATTGTTTGTGCTGAAACTGATGTACAAATAGGTCAACTTGCAAAGGTAATCAGTCAAGCTACAGGCAAAAGTATTGGACAAAATAAGCTCTTTTCAATACTCCGAGATAACGGCTATTTGCTAAGTCGTCGGGAGCAATATAACCTTCCTGCACAGACATATATTGATAGAGGAATTTTCAAAATCAAGTATTCAACATACACCGATACTTATAAAAAAGCAACGAGAATCAACGCCACGTGCATGGTAACGCCATTGGGGCAAGAATATTTTGTTAACAAGTTCGTGAAGAAATTTAAAGATTAATATATGTGGGATATAATTGGATATAGTATTGTAATTGGTATGGTTGTGAACATGATAACATCCATTCCATTATATAGTTACTTGGATAGATTAGGGAAGCCATTTAGTTGTGTTTTTTGCCTAGCATTTTGGATTTGTGTGTTCATTGGAACATTTAATTTACAACCGATGCCAATCATTAATTGGCTCTTTGTAACGCTATCGGCTCCATATGTGGCTGATATTATGGAACGCATTAAAAATGTGCTTCCAATTCGGATTAAGTAATAAATAGGTTGGATAATAATAAAGAAGAGGAATTTGATAAACAAATACTAAAAAGAAAAGAAGAAGCAATAACCGAATTGTACCACACAGGCCGTTATCAGGGCTTGTATATGGGCAAGGAATCAAAATGCAAAGATAATCCCATCAAAGCTTATATCAGTGGATGGCTAAAGATGAAGGGGTTTAAAGACAAGGCTATTGAGCAAGAAATGGATGACTATTACAACGAACTATTCAAAGAAGTTCATTTAATTAAAATGGAGAAATGGGTAGAACTTTTAGACAATCCCAAAAAGCTAACTGCAACCATTTGCCTTATTGCGCAAAGGCATCTATTTAGAGATGTTAATGAAAAGTATCCAAAGGCAAAGTCATACTACGAGAAAAATAAGCTCTTTTCGACCACTTTGGATAGAGAGACACAGCGTGTTAACCACAACGAATTTTTGGACATAGAAGGGGAATATGTGATTGGAGATATTGAGGTTAACCCCTTTGAAACTAAATATGGTATAACATGCGACAAGTTCATCAATATGATGACAGAGGAAGAAAAAGAACTTTTTTATAGTTACTTAAACAAAAAAGGAACAGGACAAAAAGGAAGATATACGAATGCAGATAAAGAGCATTATAAAAAGATTTTTGATGAAATTAGCGGAATATGTAACCGTATAAAAAACGATTTAAATAAATAAAATATGACAATTCAAGAAAGAGAAGTTTTAAATGAAATATATAAAATACAAGGAGTTTTAACGACCTTTAAAGATGGTGGTGATTTAATGATTAACATCGCTACACAACAGCAATTAAACGTGATTTTGGGCAAACTTAAAGAAGCGTATCCCACAGTAAAATACCCATTGAAAATTGATTCGTGCAGTGGTTGTATAAGGAATTTTCTCAGTGACTTATTGCCTGTATTCGACCGACTTAATAAGCAGGAGAAACAATTGAACCAAATTGAAATGGTAGGGGGCATGTTCGAAATAATCGAGAATGCCACAGATGAGGAGTTTACTAATGCCACCAAAGAAGAGGTGCCAGAGCCGACAAAAGTAACAACAAGAAGAAAGGGTAAAAAGTAATGTTGAATGAAAACTTTAGAAACAAAGTTAAATCGGAAATAGAGAGAAAGTTTAAGGATAGCTAATTGCTATCCTTTTTTTGTTCGTCAAATATTTTTTTTGCATAAGAATAAAGGACTGTACCAAAGGGAGTGTGATTTGGTATTCGCTCGTTATTACGGTTATAAAGTCTTATACCATCTGTGTCATTTTCCGCTGTATAATAGATGTGGTTATCCAATTCTAAAAACACAATTTTGTCTATTTCTACACTGAACACTTCGAAGTTCCTTTCTGAATTTTCCATAATTTTTTAAAATATAATTTCTTAATAATGCAATTTACGAAATATTATTCTACGGTTGTGTCAGATTTTTGCGAAAAATGTTGTGAAATAGATTTCTAGTGCGTGCCAATATTTATTGGTGGAGATGCCAAGAAAATAATGGCATAATATGGGAAAATGGCAACAAGACAACCACAAAAGAAGAATGAAACATCAATAAAAAAAGGAGAGGTAAGAAATCCTAAAGGAAAACCAAAGGGGACTTTGAACAAAGTAACAGCAAGAACCAAAGCCACTATTGAAATGGTTATGGATGCTTTGGCGGAGAATATTATTGATGACCTTCAACAAGTAAATTCCTCACGCAGACTTCAAGTCTACATCGACCTAATGAATTATATAAAGCCCAAATTAAGTTCGACTAAAAATGAAAATACCAATGAAATAAAAGGCGATGTAAAGATTAATATTTCATGGGATGATGATGCAATCGAATTAAAAACCCCTCACGATAACGAGGAATTAGAGGATGGAGAATAATATAAATCTCCGATTACCAAAGCCCCATAAAACACAACAGATAGTTCTTGATGCTTTTAAAACAACACGCTTTATTACAATGTGTTGTGGTCGTCGTTGGGGCAAATCCCTCATATCAAAAACGATTAGCATAATAGAGGGAGTACAAGGCAAACACATAGCTTATGTAACTCCTCAGTATCGATTAGCAAAGAGGTTTTTTAAAGAGATAATTAATCAGTTACCTAGCGGAATTTATGAAGCAAATAAGAGTGATTTAACAGTCGAATTTATTTCGGGTGGCACCATTAGTTTTTTTAGTGGTGAGAATTTAGATGCACTCCGAGGGGGCGAATATGATGTATTGATAATAGATGAAGCATCATTTATTGCGGATTTAGAAGAGGGTTGGAAGAACGCTTTAAGGCCGTTATTGACTAAGACAAAAGGCAAAGCATTATTCATAAGTACACCGAGGGGTAAGGATTACTTTTTTGAACTAACAAAGAAAGCAGTAGATAATAGAGATTGGAGGAATTTCCAATTTACAACCTATGACAATCCACATATTGACCCGAAAGAAATTGACAATGCAAAGGCTGATTTACCATCCGAATCTTTTAATCAGGAGTATTTAGCAGTTGCAGGAAGTAATAAAAATGGTATCGTATCGCTTGATGTAATAACACGTAATACCATAGCGGAGTATAGCACGGAGCCGACGGCAATCATAGGTATAGACGTAGCATCAACCACTGACTTTACATCAATCTCATTCATGTCAGCAAGTGGCAAAATGACTGACCACGTACATTTTCAATCCAATGATTGGGTGATTGTTGAAGAGAAGATTAAAGCGTTACCACAAAATATAATGAAGGTAATGGACATTACTGGAGTTGGTAAGGTGGTATATGATAATCTAATCAACCAAGGGGTTTTAAATTTAATTGGGTTCACATTCACAGGACAAAGCAAACCACAATTGATAAAGGAATTGATTTTAGCATTAGAGAAGGACAAGTTAAAATTCAATGAGATTACAGCTAACGAGCTTTCAACATTTGAATATAAACTAATGAAAGGTGGACACGTAACGTATAATGCTATTAAGGGTTGTCATGATGACACCGTTGTTAGTTTGGCTTTATGTAATAAATTCCTTCCTGATGTGCAATATTTAGTCAATGATAATCCACTATCAAAATACGGTTGGTAAGCCAATATTTATTATCAAAAAAGTAATGGTTACAAAAGAAGAATTATTAAATAAACTCCCCGTTAGATGGGCTGATATAACCCTTAAACAATATATCCAATTCAGGAATCTAATTGAACAATTGGGTGGAACCGATGATTTTGAAAAGGTATACAGAAACATGCTAGATATATATTTCTATGTGTTTACTGGAGTACAGCTTTATGACGTTGAAGGATTCAGACAGGTCGATTATTTTAAAGTTGCTGAAAGGTTTAATGCGTTCGAGAACGACGAATCTAATACGACAGCACAGATTGACGAGGAGTTGATAAAGGATTTCGACCAAATCATATTTGAAGACCTTTTGAAATATATGAACCTTCAAGAACAAAACAATATATCTAATTGGCCTGAAATGATAAACATATTATTGAAAGAACCTATTGACAACATAGAGAACCAAATGAACATGGCAGAAGCCAATAGGTTTTTTTTTGTGCTAGAGAATCAGTTGACCGATTATTTAAAAGCTTTGGAAACCTCTTTGATGGAGAAGTTGAAGAAGAAGCACAAAGCGCAATAGAAGCATCACAGCAATATTTAAAGAAGGAGTTTTATAAGCGTTGGGGGTATTTTGAATTATTACATAATGTGTGTGAATACTTATTCATCGATATGATTCAAGGAATGAAAATGTTTGCCGTTGATGTGTTCGTATACAGTTCATTGTTGAAGGACAAAGTAAATATTCTAAAGAAGTAAAACCCCTCATTATAAAAATTATAATGTATGAGGAATTTTAAAATTTATAATCATGGCAAAAAGTCTAAAGCAAGCAAGTAAAAAAGCACAATTCAATAGTTTGATTGATAACCTTGTTGCAACGGTGGGTGAAGATAAAGGAGCGTTTTCCTTTAATATGAACATCCTAGAGCAGATAGTAGCGGAGTTTATCGAGCGAGTAAAAGAGGGTATGAACTCAATTGATAACTTCATACTTACAGGTGCAACACAAGAACTTTCTATTAAGGTCAATAGCTTGAATGAAATCGAGGTGCTAGGCACCTTGGCAACTATTGTACAGGCAAGGGGAGTTAATGGCGTTGAACAAAACAACGGTTCGGTACATAGTTATAAAGAGTTTAAGCCCCCTGTTTCAGTTTTCATAGATTGGATTAAGAACAGACAATTAATAACTAGCCGAAATTCTACCTTTTTTAAAGATAGTGCGTTCGATGATATGACCACAGACGAGAAGATAACACAATTAGCTTATGCGATAAGAGCAACAATTTATAAGAAGGGTTTTCAAAGTAGAGGTAATTATTGGGATTGGAATGTTGATTGGCTAAAGCAAGAATTGAATACACGCATTCAACAGAATTTAGGAGACCAAATAAAATTCCGAATCTTCGACAAGTACGGAAATAACGTACATAAAAAACAATAATATAAATGGTAACAATACTAAATGAACCACATAAGATTTCCCCAAATGGAAATTTAAATACTTGGATGTTTAAAAGTGACAATCCTAATCTAATTTATTGCGTGCTGACAATGACTAAGGCACAGAGCAATGACATTATAGCAAAGAAAAAAGTATTTGCAAAACCCCTTAATAACGTCCTATCTGTCGATGTTTCTAATGTCCTTAAAAACTTAGCAGAATCGGTGCTAGTAAATAATAATGAGGTTATTGCATTGAGTAATTTGCCTGAATATTATTTGAAGATAGAGGAGTTTTTAAATGACCCATTAACAGGGAATATTACAGCAGGAGATTCTACAACAAGCGCAAAGTACTTCTTTGAGTCGGAGGAGAATGTAATAGACTTTTATGGTTATACTGAGAACAAATATAATATTCAACCATATCAAGGTCCAGGCAATACAGACCCCAAAGCAAAATTCCTTACTAATCAACAATCGGTGAAAACCATTACCACACAGCAAAAGGAGTTTTTAAAAATATTTGATGCCAATAGACACGGACAAAAATTAAAAGTATCATTATACGATGGTGATAATGATTTGCTATTAGATGTTTCAATACCTATTCAAAGACAAGCATCTGAAAATGTGATTAACTTAAATGTGTCACCTTTGATAATATTAAATCATCCATCTATCAAAGGCACGGATGAAGCGAGCATTACACACACGTATAGGATTGTTATCTTAGATTCTTCGAATAATGAAGTAAGCGAAAGCCGTATATATTCTATGATTGAAAGCTGTCAATTAAGGGAGCGTAATATCATCTATAAAAACGCTTTCGGGGGATTTGATTCTTTAATAGTTAATAACGCTACTGAGACATTAACAACGTCCAAGACCTATATCAATAGGTCGAATACACGCAACAATATGTACAGTCAAGACGGCAAATTCTTTGGCAATAAAGATGTAATCAACAGTAATAATACATATAGCTACGCAGCTTCAAGTGGATATTTAGACGATTATGAAAGCAACCTTGCAAAGGAGGTAATTACCTCGAATAAAGTATATATCGGTGTTGAGGAGTTTCTAGTTGAAATCACAATAGACAACAAGATTTATAAGGTAATGCAACAGCATTTGAACGGTTATAAGCGTAACCGATTGGATTTACAATATACGGCTCCATTTAGCATTCAGAAGCTCAATGCAGTTATCAATGCAAATGATATTGACCTTAACAATAATCCTGATTCAAGCTTATATCTAGCAGTGAATACAGGGGATTTTGTAATAGATAATTGGCTAAATTCCGTAACACTGAAATATTAAATTCTTCTTACATAATACTTATAAGTTGACCCCTTTTTAAGGCACCCAAACCTTAAGAGGGGTTTTTTATGCGCCAATATTTATCTCAAAGAAGATTAGAAAAATGGCAAATAAGAAGCAGTTTCCACAGGATTTTAATAAGAAAACAACGGTTAACAACACGGACAAAATAATGTCCGCTGATGGTGTTACAGGTGAACCCTTTTTTATTGAAGTCGGTGATGTAGTAAAGAATAAAGTCGATAAAGAAAATAATAAAAGTTTGGTGCTTGATAGCGATATAACCAAGCTTCAAGGCTTGCCAACAAATACCCAATTAAACACCTCATTAAACACCTCATTAAACAACAAAGTTGATAAGGTTACAGGTAAACAGCTATCAACAAATGATTATTCTAACGAGGAGAAAGCCAAAGTAGCTAAAATCAAAGTTGATACAACAGGAGATAGCAATAAATTCCTCAATGAAAAGGGGGAGTATAAAGAGGTTATTGTTCCTAAAGCACCGGTGCAAAGTATCAGTGTTAACGGTGATGATGTTGCACCCGATGTTGAGGGCAATGTTGCAATTACAATTCCTGATGCACCCATTCAAACAATTGATGTAAACGGTGAAAATGTTGCTCCTGTTGATGGAAAAATATCAATAGAAATTCCTAAAGCTCCTGTACAATCTGTTTCGGTTAATAATGCTGTTGTGGAGCCTGATAATAGTGGTAATGTTAATATTGATGTAAATATAAATGTTGAGCAAACTATCAACCCTGCAAGTACCGACCCCGTTAGCTCTAGTGCTGTTGCAAGTGCATTCAATCAATTAGATGCTAAATATGGAACGCAATTATCATTGGCAACCGTGGGTGAAGGAGACGATAAAGTTTATTCTATCTCATTACTAAATGAGAATGGAGATATTTTAAGTACCACAGAGGAGTTTGCAGGCGGTGGAGGTAGTGGAGAAGTAACCACAACCAAAGTTGTATTAACCAAGTTAAGCCAAAATAGTACAATTAAAAAAGGTGATGAAGTTATCTTACAATATCAATATGACCACATCGATACAACTACCAATGTAAGTACGGGAAACCCAGCAAAGATAACGGCTAAAGTTACAGCAGGTGCAGTATCCAACACAATAGAATCAGTAGTAAATTCAGGTACAATAAATAATTTAGATGTTACCGATTTATTGGGACTTGGTAATAACATGATTACCATCCGAGCGGAGGTAAATACAGGTGAGAGAATCCAAGTATCAACGATTACATATACTGTATTGGTGGTGAATTTGGTTCTAAATTCCTCATTAGATATTGCTCAATACTACGATAAAGGAACATCTATTTATGTGCCTTTCTCTTTACAAGGTTCAGGAAACAAGACCTTAAAAACCTATGTAAATAATTCGCTTTATGAGACAAGGACGATAACACAATCGACTGCAACAGGTACAATATTAATTCCTACAGCAAGCTATTCGCATGGTAATATTAATGTACAAATTGTTGCGGAGTTGGACGTTGTTAGCGCGACTATCTTATCCAATAGTATCTATTATGATTTGATTATTCGTGAAGCTAATAATAGCACGCCCGTTGTTGCATCGAGATATAATTATTTAGATGGACGTATCATTGAAGCAAATCAAAGGCCGTCAATTGTTGCAAAGCAATTTGAGGATTACACTATCAATTATGCAGTATATGACCCCTCTAAGCCAACAAAATTAGTGAATGTAATTGTTGATGGTGCATTGATTTCAAGTGCTAACGTAGGCTTTACAAGTCAACGAGTAACCAATAAAAGCATATCAGCAGGCGAATATGTAGCTAAGATTACAACAGGAAATATTGAATACTTATTTAATGTATCTGTAAGTAACTCGAACATCAATCTGTCGGAACCAACTGATAATATGGTTTTCAAATTCCTTGCTTCTGGGAGAACAAATAACGACGTAAATAAAGATACTTGGAATTCGACCAACAGCCAAATAACAGCAACTTTAAGCGGTGTAAAATTCGGTGGTGATGGTTGGTTAAATAATGCTTTAAGGTTGTCCGACAATGGCAGAGCCACGATTAATTATAATGCTTTAAACGCAGGTAACGCAGTGGTCAGCAACTCCTTTACGTATCAAATCAAGTTTAAAACTAGTGATGTTGTTGATGACAATTCACAAATGATAAGGTGTTTAGATGCTGACGGTACAGGCTTTGTAATTACTGCAACGCAGGCATTGATGCAAACAAAAGGCAAAGCAACTGTAAGCATGAAGTTAGCGCCAAATGAGGTGTATAATATAACGTTTGTATCCTTTCCGTTTGTTTCTCCTACGTCCTCAGATTATGAAAAGCTTAATGATTCAATGCTGTATCTGTACATCAATGGTATTATGTCAGGTGGTGTACAAATGTCAAATTCCGACTCAATATATCAAGCTATTCCATCTAACATTGTTTTGGGCGGTAATGGTGCAACGTTAGAAGTTTATTCAACTAGGTTGTATAATCGTTATTTATCCGATAGTGAAGCATTGGATTTATATATAGTTGATTTGGATAACGTCAATGACATTGTAAGTAAGTACAATGCAAATGCCATAGTTGACGGTAATGGTGAAATCACGGTTGACAACGTTGCAGATGATATGCGTTACATGGTTATTACAGGAGTTGAAGCGAATGGAGTACCAACAGTTTTGCAAGCAGCCATTAATAATAACAAGAAAACTAAATATAACGTTACTGAGATTTTGCACATTAAAAAGAGTGAACCACAATTGAATTTTAAATTGGTAGGTGGCTCGATTCAATTGCAAGGTACGTCCTCATTAGCGTACCCAACAAAAAACTATAAAGTCACATTTAAAAACTCCTCTAAAGTTGCAGGTCAGTTTTATTTAGGGGTGGATGCTCAGGGGAATGGAGGAGTTTTACAAACTACAGCTAAGTTCTCATTTAAAGTAAAATCCGATTCGGGCAAAATTCCTGCTCCTGTCGATTTATGGTGTTTGAAAGCTGACTTTGCGGAATCTTCAAGCGGTCACAATACAGGGGGTGCGAGAATAATCCATAATACTTTAACAAGCATTGGAGAAAAGACACCGCCACAAAAGGCAGTTCCAAATGATTACGCCTACGATGTACGCACGACTGTTGACGGAGAGCCGTGTTACTTGTTCTATCGAGCAACTGTAAACGATGTACCTAAATTCCTCGGAAAGTTCAACATGAACAACGACAAGGGAACGGAACAAGTTTTCGGATTTTTAAATATTCCTAATTACCATGTTGAAGCTGATGGAATCACACCGACACAATGGATACAGACAAAATTTGGGGGTACTAATCCAACAGAATGTTGGGAGTTCCTTAATAATGATTACCCAATGGGTAGTTATTTAGATGGTGATTTTGACGTGAAAGTTGATGTTGACGGTGTACAAGTACCGAATTGGACTAGAGTATTCGAAGCTCGTTTCCCCGATAACCAAGATACCTATTCAGATGGAACAAAGAAGCCTATTTATTTAGAGCGTTTTGTTAAGTGGGTTAAGGCCACACAAGCCAATAAGCCTAAATTCAAAACAGAGCTTAAGGATTACGCAGATGTAAAATACCTATGTGATTATTATGTTTTAACGGACATTCTAGGGGCGGTTGACCAACGAGTAAAAAACCAAATGTTAGCCTTTTGGTATGATACCGAGAAGGATAAAATGTTAGCCTATTTCATCTTTTATGATAATGATACAATCATGGGTGTTCGTAACGATGGGCGGTTGAAGTATAATTTTGATATTGATGAAAATACTATAGATACGGAGTTGTCAATTGGCGGTAATACGGTGTATGCGTATGCAGGTCACAATAGTGTGCTTTGGAATAATCTAAGGACGGAGTTTGGAACGGAATTGCAAGAAGCTTATACACGTATCAGAGCAAAGATGACGAACGACTATATATTTAACATGTTCGACAAAGAACAGTCTGATAAGTATGTAGAACGTGTTTTTAATCTTGATGCACAATACAAATATGTTAAGCCAAAAACATTAGGTATTGATGTTAACGTTGGTGGTACTGTTTCAAATTTGAAATATTCGTACTTAGAATCAATGCAAGGTTCTAGGAAATCCCACCGTCATTGGTGGTTAACTAATCGTCTAAATATCTTTGATGCTAAGTACTCAACAGGCCAATATACATTGACTGACTTAGCCTGGAAAGGGTATTCAAATGCAGGAGCAAAAATTAAGGCTATACCATCAAGGGATTTTTATTTTCAAGTTCGTAGAGAGGGTACAGTTATGACCCACGCCAAAGTTACTAAGGGTGTTGAATGGTCATATACCTATCCGAATGATGCAAACATCGGTACTATATTCCACCTTTATGGGGGCTTATACATGTCGAGTTTGGACATGTCGGAATGGGGAGGTTTTACCGATTTGAATTTGCCTGCCTTACCTGTTTTGGATACATTAAAATTGGGTGGTGCGAGCGGAAAAACATACCCTTTAACAGAGATTGCAGTAGGTAATAAGTTACCAATGTTAAAGACTTTGGATATTCGTAATTATACTGCATTACCTTCAATTGATTTATCTAGTTGTACAAGGTTGGAGCAGGTTAACGCATTAGGTTGTAATAATTTAGCTTCAATATCATTTGCTGATGGTGCGCCATTGCAATTATTGGTATTGCCAAAGAACATGAAGAGCTTAGTTTTAAACTCCGTTGCTCAATTGAATAACACCAATATTCAATTCCCAGAAGGAAATTCCTTGCAAGTGTTATCTATCTCGAATTGTCCAAATATTGATTGGTACCAATTCTATTTTGCTAACATAGCGACCATTACCAACATCCGTGTTACGGGTATTGATATGAAGGGAGATGTTGAGTTTTTAAATCAATTTAAAACCCTCGGTGGTGTTGATGATAAGGGGAATTTAGTAACTACAGCACGTTTAGTAGGCTCTTATCGATTGACTCAATATTATGATGATATTGCAGTTTTAAGAACACAATTCCCCGAATTAAATATCATTCAAGCAGAATATAGTAGCGTTATCTATATGCGTGATGTTGTAGCAACAGCTAACATTTACAATCCTGAAAATAAAACAGGTTATACAACTGCATTGCCGTATGCTCCAAGTGGTCACTTTAAAGCTTTATTGGACAAAAGGCATAGATATTTGGGTAAAATGTCAGGCGGTATAATGAATATTGCACAGTTGAGCGATACCAACAGTAACTATTATGCAGATGGTACAACGCTAGCAACTATCGACGGAACTAACGGAGATGTGTTTGTAAAGGAACCTTTATATTGGTATAAGGGAATTACTAATCATAAAGAAGGAAAGAGTGTTATATATCTTTCTACTAATGCAGATAAACCAAAAAGTCAAGCTATACAACGTAAAGTAATTACGAAAAATGACTTAAGAAATAGCGGTGATTGGGAGAGAATTGCGGATAGATATTTAGCTAAAGGATACGCAACTATTAATGCATCTTTAAAGCAGGTAAATGTTAGCGGTAACGGTTCAGCGACTGATTACGGAATTTATAGAGTAGACGTAAGTGGTTTTAATTTTATCGCTTTCCCAATGGGATATAGCGCGAGTGAGTTCCCACAAGTAAGCTTATTCGCTGATGCAAATGACAACGTACTTGATACAGTTGAAATCAAAAATTCCTCAACATCAAACTCCAATTGGTGGGTTGACACTGTTTGCCAAATTCCTGCAAATGCAAAATACTTATATGTATCGGGTAATTCATATTACGCTGATAATTATATCGATGCTCTTAATACACCTATTTCTTTAGTAAAGGGCGATGATATAAGTGACGTTTATGATTGGAACAAGTTCGACGAATGTTTACTATCTGCTTTTCCAAATAGTTACAACGCGGATAATGACCCCGTGATTAGGTCTAAGAAAGGCGGTACATATACAGCAAGTTTACTGAGCTTAGCGGAGATTGAAACGAAAATAAATGCTAAAGGAGCAGGTTTTAGAATTCCTAAATACGGACTCTTAAAACATATTCAAATTTTGCATATGGTAGCATACGGTGAAAGGAATTTTCAAACTAAGTTTATTTACAATGTCCACGATACTAAGCCTAATTTATTATTCAGTAATTACGGTGCATCCGCTCCATACGGAATGAAGGAAACTAACGGTGATAATTCCGATTCTCCACGTTATAAACTTGCTGACGGCTCATTTATAAATACTCCTATATCCGTTGCTTTTGGCTATGAGGGATTGTATGAAAATCGGTTAGCTGTAGAACATCTATTGCCGTTCACGTACAATGGTATTACAAATAACGCTTCTCAGGCTACAATAACTGATGTTGAAGGGGGAAGAAGGGGATTATTAGGGTATTATCAGGATGTAAAAGATTTGCAAATAGGTCGTTACGTGGATATGTTGCCCGATATGAATTGCGATAGAAGAACGTTATATTATAGTTATTGTGCTAGTTGGTTTCAATATCCTGCATATTACGCAGGGGATGAAAGACATTTGTTAGGATTTGCATCAAATAATGTTGAGAACCGTGTTATGGCAAGTAGCTATATATATACGACCAATAAAAATGTTACCCCTCGATTTGCCTTTTATGGTAATATCGCAGTGGTTGCGCCAAATAATTATTAAAATAGATGTTAAAGAAAGTAGAAGAAAGAAAAATGGGTGGGCTGTTATTGGCCGACCCATTCAAAGACTTGTGGGTGTGTGAAATTCTTTGCAGTAATTCCGATACCCATTATTTGTTCAACAAGGAATACAGAGGAAAACCAACAATAGAGACAGTTTCCAATGATGTATTAAGCGAACTCAATAGCGAATGTGAAAAGGAGATTAGAGAGGGATTTAAATACAATGAATATTCCGTTTGGTTATCGTTGGAAAATCAACAAAACTATAAAATGCTTTATGATTATCTAAAGAATGGTGGCACGGAGCAGGCCAAAGTTAAGCTTTATGATAGTGATGGAAATAGTGTCTATAAGGAGTTTGAAATTAATGAATATGAACCTTTTTATTTTGCTGTAATAGAGCATATCAATGCAACTTTATCCAAATATTGGGATATTAAAGACAATATTGGCTTACAAGAATATATTTAGTAAATTTAAGTTCTTTCATAAAAATTGAAATTTTTAGCCCCTTCGTAGTTCGGAATGCGAGGGGGCTTTTTTATTAAAGGGCTTTACCCACGGAATTTGATTATTTTCGAGCATCTCAATGACAATATTAAAGTCAGCAGCCGTGAACCATTGTGCGGAAAATTTAAGAGTTAAATTGTTCACCCACCCCTGATTTTCACAGTAATATAAGCTCCCCATATCACTATTATTGCACATAAAACTGTAGGCAAATTTTTGCCCTGTATGGCTCAAATCGGATACTGTTATAATTTCTCGTTTGTCACCGTGGTAGGCTAAGCAAAGTAAATTGCTCTCATATTTATGAATTAAAGCATCTAAAATTATAGTTTCCAATTCTTTGTTCAATTCACCATCGACAAACCGCCAAATATGGTATTGTTGTTGGAAAAGGAATTTTGAATTGTTTTTTCCATATACGATGTAATCGATTATAATTTTCCCTTCATCAATTACTTCAACTTTTACGTTGTACTGTTTATCCTTAAATATGAATTCCAAATTACCCATAATAATTCAATATTACTAAAAATGTTAGTATTCTCCAAGAGTCCAATATTTATAAGTAAAACATGGTAGAATTATTTTTGGTAAATGAGGGAGAACAACCAATACAAATAGATTTAGATAATGGTGGTTTAGTAACCGACATGACATATCAATTAATCGATGTAGAGGATATAACAAAGGGTGTGGATAATGCAACAAAGACCGTTAAAATAGTTGGTAACAATCACAACAATAATGCACTTGGTTATCTATTTTCAATAGATAGATTTACAAACTCCTCTAATTCCCATAAACTTAAATCGAACTTTTCATTTGGTCGTCAGGTAGATTGCTTAGTTTACGAAAACGATGAGTTAATATCAAAAGGGCTATTCAGGATTTTGAAAATAGAAACTAAGAACGGAGTAGTGAATTATGAAGGCGTAATTGTTGGTTATCGCGGTACTTTCTTTAGTAAGCTGAAAGAGTCAAAGATAGTTGATTTAGATTTTTCAGAATTGACCCACACATATAACCAAACTACTTTTCAAAACTCCTTAAATAATACAAGTGGTTACTTATATCCGTTAGTGGATTATGGTCATGGTGGTGTGCCTGAGCAGGTCGAAGACGGAGCAACAAAGACATGGGATTTACGCAATTACAAACCTGCTTTGTTCGTTAATACTCTATTCAAAAAAATATTCGAGGGCAAGGGATACACTTATTCTATTGATGGGAATTTCAATAACGTTTTTCAAAAATTACTTATTCCATCAAATAGTGGAATAGTTACCAATAGTGTTATTTACTACTCTTTATGTGCAGTCGATGGAGTTCAACCGTATGTTGATTTTAATCAAGATGGAGGATTAGTAAAATTTAACCTATACACTTATGATAGTGATTTTTCAAATAATCAATCATCAACCGCAATCAAAAGTGAGAAGCAAAAAGAATGCGATGTTAAGGCAGATATTAAGGTTTTAGATATTACCAATTGGGTACTAGGAAATCAATCACCGAATAACCAATCAACAGCTTTTGTAACGTATGACTTAGTTTGTTCCATAGTAAAAAAAGAATCGCAAGATGGAGAGTTCGAAGAGGTTTTTAATAGTTCTATATCTCGAAAACAATATTATTCTCAATCAAGTACGGACCAAAGGACAACAAATGTATCTGTATCAACTAGGCTATCTGTCAATGAAGGTGATTATGTTGGTGTAAGGATGTACATCAAGAATATAGATACATCAAATGTTAACTATTCAAGCGGTGGGAAAATTCCTACATCGAATGTTGCAGGCCGTGTGAATGGTGGAATAATTGAATTTGGAAATTCCTCATTAAACAATACTATCACAGAACTAGCCGAGGGAAATACTTTTGAGTTTAACAGTTATGTTTTACCTGATTTAAAACAGTACGATGTTATAAAAGAGGTAATGAAAATCTTCAATCTCGTTTGCTATACTAAAGTTGAGAATGAGAAGCATATCTATTTTGCAACCTATGATGAATATTTTGACAAGTGTTTACCGAAGAATTTAATAGCAAACTCCTTGGATTGGACCAGCAAATTGGATATTGCGAATTACAAAATTACACCGATATCAGACGTAGCAAAAAGTTATACATGGACTTATGCAGAAGCGGAGGATTGGTTAAATACGACCTATAGCGAGAAATACAAAGAGGTTTACGGCTCTAAAAAATTGGATGGTATTGTTGAATATAATGAGGATGAGAAGACCGTAGAAAGTGTTTTTTCAGCACCTATCATAACAAAGGTAAATGACTTGGATATGCTTTGCTTATTCACGTATGACGAAAATAACTACAAAGAAGCTTATAATACCGAGTTGCGGTTATGTCTCTATAAAGGACAAAAGACGGTTAACATAAATCGGGGTAAATGGAAGAAACAAAACGAAAATGCATATAATTTTAAACCCGATAATATCAACATTACCAAAGTCGGAGAATTGACAACTATTTGGGATGACGGTACATTGAAATTTGATATGACTTTTGGAACTCCTTTTGAAGTATTTTATCCGACCTCACAAACCTATCCAACATTATTTGATACATTTTTTCAAAAGTTGATTCTTCAACAGAATAATATGGATGTACATCTTTTGGAAGCTAAAGTTAACCTAACATCCTTTGATATAGGTAATTTGGATTTGTCTAGAGGGATTTATTTAGAAACTGATAGTGGAGCATCATATTATAAAATAGTGAAAATTAATTATATGCCAGATAATCAGTCACTTTCGAGTGTTGTTTTTCAAAAAATTATCGTTTAAATCAATAAAAAAATATTAAATTTGCAGTATGAAAAAAGCCATATTACTATTGTTGGTTGTGTTAGGACTAACAACAACCATATTTACAAGTTGTGAGGGAGATAAAGACCCATATCAATACGAATACACCATAAAAAAAGGAAATACTAAAGAGGAGTTTATCACAAACCTAAAAGGGGCGTATAAAGAGATTTACGGTAAGGATTTTGTTTATTCGCTTAAAATGCTAAATGGTGATAATACGTATAGAATAATATCAGAGCCTGATGGAGTTATTGATTTCAATTTTTCTAACGGTCAATTAGCTAGTTACACTTTAGTCAGAAATGATAATAAACGCCTAGATTGGATTTTCAACATTATGAAAGGTGTTGAAGCGGTCAAAGCAGAATATTAATACATAACTATATACTACCTACCAGAGTATGTGAAGGCTCCCTGATCGGGGAGCCTTTTTTGTTTCCATCCTTAGCCATTGAGCCAATATTTATTTGAAAATCATAATGGCTATTAAAGGCAATAATAATAAAGAAGAAATATTACTAGGCGTATCCGTCGATGTAGCAGAAGCGGAAAAGAAAGTTCAAGAACTCGAAAAAAAATTAGATGCTCTAGAAGAGGTCAAATTAAAAGTTTCGGGCGATGCATTGGCGCAAGTCAATATGGAGATTGACCAAACTACAAAAGCAATAAAAGACCTCAATGAAACAATCATAAATCCCTCTTCCAATGTTGACGAAATACAAAATGTAGGTAGAGTCATTGAAGACTTAAATGATAACATCGATGATGTAAATAACAATAAAGTCAAACCTCAAACTGACAATAAAGACCTAAAAAATACAATCCTCTCATTGGATGAAATGGATGACTTATTGTCAAAGCTTCGTGACGAGCAGAGAAGCACAAAAGACCCTTTGCGACTGCAACAGCTTGCAAATGAAGCGAAGGATTTAACCTTGCAAATTACTGCAATGGAAGACGGTTTTGTCGATACAAACCAAACGATTGGGTTGTTGGAAGACCGATTATATGCTATGGCTCAGGCAGGGCAAACAGGTACGGAGGAGTTTAATAATATGTTGAACCGTGTAGCGGAATTGAAACAACATGTTATAAATGTTGATATGGCGTTAGACTCATTATCAGCTGATAAATGGGGCAAATTCATCGAAGCAGGGGAGAACTTAACTGGGGTTTTTGGCGGTGTGACAGGTGCATTACAGCTAATGGGAATTGAAAGCAAAGGAGCAGAAGAAAGTATCGCCAAACTGATGCAATTACAATCAGTTATGCAGGGGTTGCAATCATTAAACCAATTCCGTAAGCAATGGGTAACATTAATTTCATCATTTAAATCCGCAAAAGAAGCGACCGATACAATTAACAATATAGCCGATGCGACGGAAACGGCAAGTGATGCAACAGGAACATTAACGACAGCAACGCAAGGGGCTACAACAGCAACAGAGGGCTTTGGTCTAGCCTTTAAATCAATTGGAATCGGCTTAGCCGTGGCAGCACTAACTTATTTAATCGCAAATTTTGATAAGCTTAAAGAAGTTGTTTTTAACCTCGTTCCTGGTCTTAAAGATGTTGCGGAGTTTATTGGTAATATTATTCAAAAAGTTACTGATTTTATCGGGATTACCTCAGAAGCTGAGCGACAATTAGAACGCTTGAAAAAATTGAATGAAGGTATCACGGCAGGAATTGATTCCCAAATCGAAATGCTCCAAGCTCAGGGGGACAAAGAAAAAGAAATTTATGAATTATCACTAAAACGCAATTCACTAAAACGTCAATCATTGCTCGAAACGGCAAAAGTGAACAAACAATTAAATGAGGAGGAACAGAAGCAATTGATTGATTTAAATACTGAGCGTAATGTATTGATTTTGTCCGAGCGTAAAAGAATCAATGACCTTGCTAAAGAGCGTGCAGATAAGGCAAAGCAGGAATATGATACACTATTAAATCAGTTAAAAGGCTACCTAAAAGAAGCCGAAAAAATAACTTACGCTTCCAACCACAATGCAAGACAGACAGAATTAAAAAATCTTGCAGATAAGTATAAAGAACAGATTGCAGTAGCAAGGAAATTAAATCAAGATATTTCCAAGCTTGAAGAAGCGGAACGAATAGAACGCAATATTGTCAATAAAAAATATGATGACGAGTACTTCAATTACATTAGGGGAAACAGCCGTCAATTCCTTGATGATTTTTCAAGAGAGTATTTAGAGACCATCGAAGGTTATAATAGGCAAAAAGAAAATGCTACAGCAGAACAAAAAGCTGATTTGGATACAAGATTACAGAATCAATTATTGTATTTATCGCAATTGAAACAATTAGCTATATCACAAAAGGAAGCCGAAAAGGATTTAAATTCCTCATCAACCAAAAATGAAATAGACGAAGATGATAGCTTTAAAATCCAAAAACAAAAGTTAGATGCTCAATTGCAGGCAACCAAAGATTACGAAGATACTTTATTGTTAATTACAACAGAATCTAAAAATCTTGAAAATTCCGAGATTCAAAGGCTATATGAAGAAGGTCAAGCGAGATTGAAGGAACTAATGGCTGACCCATCGGTTAATGCAAATGAAATAACCAATGTTCAAGCAGAGCTAAATGCTAAGCTAGGTGCAATCGAAGCAAACAATAAGGAAATTGAAGATGCAACAATTAAGCATCAACAAACCATTCAAAAGGCAGAAAAGGCAAATGCAAAAGCTAAGAAAAAGTTATTAGATGAAGAGACAAAAGCCAAACTTGATAATCTCTCCGTAATATCAGGAGCCACTGACCAAGCGCAACAACTGTTAGGAGAATCCACCGTTGCAGGAAAAGTTGCAGGTATAGCAACAGCAACAATTGACACTTATGTAGCAGGTGTAAAAGCTTATAAAGATGTTCCGTACCCTTTCAACTTCGTAGCGTTAGCGACTACTATTGCATCGGGATTAGCCACCGTCAAAAAAATAATGAGCGTTAAAGTTGATGGTGACACATCTAGCGGAGCAGGGGCAGATGCAAGCAGTGCGTTAGGTTCAGCAGTGCAAGCACCGGTAATAAATTCAACTGTTTTGAAGCAGTCGGAAAACGGTACCGATAAACTAAGCGATGTAATTCAACAGCAACAAGAACAGACAGTTGTTAAAGCTTACATAACAAATAGTGATTTGGAAAGTAACGAACAGAAAAATCAATTCCTTAAAAAGATTTCTAGCTATTAGTTTTTAGCCCCTCTTAATGAGGGGTTTTTTATTGTCCACCAATATTTATTTAAAAATATATGGACAGAAAACTATATGAATTAAAGATAAACCCCTCTATTGGAATGGACGTAAATGTGATTTCAATCGTTGATTCCCCCGCTGTTGAAAGTTCTTTTTTAGCTTTTAGCAAACAGGAAAAGAAAGAAACCTTTGCGATAACTAGTGAAGAACGATTTGAATTAATTGGGGTAGCAATGATTCCCCATAAGATAATTCCACGATACGATGAAGCGACAAAAGAAGAATATGATGTGTTTTTCTCAAAGGACACCATTCGCACAATAGCACAAAACTATTTTTATTCGGGCTATCAGCATTCTATCAACCTTCAACATTCCGACACTTTTGTAAATGCACATGTGTGGCAAAGCTATATAGTTGATTCAGTTATGGGCTTAAATGCACCGCACGGAATTAACGCACCTGATGGTACTTGGATAGTGGGGGTACAGTTAGATAAAAACGAAACTAGTTCCCAAAAACTTTGGAAATTCATCAAAGATGGAACCTTTACAGGGTTCAGTGTAGAGGGGTATTTTATAAACCAATTAACCCAAAATTTTAACTCCCAAATCACACTTGAACAAGAAATTGACAACGCTTTAAAGTCTCTAAAATAGGAAAAACAACCGCCCAATATTTATTGGAAATAAAGAGACAAAATGAATATTAAATCATTTAAAGAAATTAAAGCAAAATACGATTCTCTAGTATCTAAGTTTTCTTTCAAGTCAGATTCTGTTGGTGAAACGGTATATGAATATACATCTAACGAAGTTGGTTCAGAAGTTTATGTAAGCACATCTAACGGTTCAGAATTAGCACCCGATGGAAAAGTTGAATTACCGAATGGTGATTCTTTCATTGTAGCTGATGGCAAAATTGCTGAAGTAATCACAGTTGCAAATGACGTTGCTGAAGAAGAATTAACTGCTGAAGAAGAAAATAAAAAAGCTGAAGAAGAAAAAGCAATTGATTTGATTATCGAAAACGTTGACGAGGAAGAAAAGGATAAAGAAAAATTAGCCGACGAACCAACAGTCGATAATAACGAAGTCGATGTTTTGAAAGCTGAAATTGAGGACTTGAAAGCTAAAATCAAAGAATTGAAAGGAGAGTTTGCGAAAGAAATCGATACCAAAATCGAGGAGTTTAAAACCATCCTAAAAAATACGCCTGCATCTTTTTCAAAGCAAAATACGGTTGCAGAGGACGTAAAAGAAGATAAATGGGCAAGTCTTGCAAAAAAGTTAGCCTAACCAATTTTAAAATATAAAAATTATAATGAGTTATAACGTAACTAATTTACCTGCATATACTTCCGAACAGTCAAGAAAGTTTATGCTTAAATCCATTTTAGGTGGAAAAACAATTGAATTTTTAACAAACCAAGGTTCATTCGACCCAACCGCAATGGGTAATCAAGCTATTCAATTATTAGAGACTGATGTAGTTTGGCAAGACGGTTCAGCATGTAAATTGTCTGAATTGGGTTCTGTAGCATTAGCACAAAATGTATTGGTAGTTCAACCAATCGCAATGAAATTCCCTTTGTGCGCTCGCACATTAGTAAAAACATACGCTGTTGAAGACTTGAAAGCAAAACAACGTGGTGAAAACGGCTTTGACGATGCTTTATTTATTGAGCATATCGGTGACGATGTTGCTAGCAAAAATCAAGCTGAAATTGAAAAATTAGTTTGGCAGGGCGATAAAACAAAAACAGGTAACATGAAATTTATTGATGGTTTCTTAAAGCAGTTAGCAACAGGAACTTTTGATTTATCGACAGTTACAGGTGCTGATATTATTGCAGAATTGCAAAACGCTTATTTGGCTATGCCAATTGAGGTAAGAGACCAAGAGGATTTCAGAATCTTTTTAGGTAAAGAAGTGTATGATAAATACAAAGCAGTATTGGCAGGAAAGAACATCTATCAAGCTACTGATGATAACACATTGTTTGGTACTACTGCAATTTTCCAAATCGCTAATGGCTTGAATGGGACTAATAAAGTTATTTACGGACGTGCAAGGAATTTTCAAACAGGCGGTGATTTAAAATCTACAGAGCTTGAACATTGGTACTCAAAAGATGACGATGAAGTAAAAGTACAAGCTCGTTTCTCGTTAGGTGCAACAGCGATTTACAAGCAAGAGATTGGTGTTTTAGACGTAGCGTAATAGCTATTTAACAAATGAAATTATAAAGGTGGTGCAATAACAATCACCACCTTTTTTTATAAAAATATTAAAAATATGGCATGCAATTCCAGTCTGGTTGGTTACATAAAGCAATGTGGAGAAAAGTTAATTGGTGGTACCAAAAATATCTACATGATAAGTTTTTCTGACCTAAAAAATGTTGAAGGCTCAACCTCTGTATATTCCATTACAGCAGGCAAAGTGAGCGAAGTCGGTTTACAGACTTCAAAGAAATTCGTGAAAATCGAAGTAGAAAATAAACAAAATAATGTAACCGATACTATTACAGTCGGTGATAACGGCATTATAAGCGGAACGTTTGCATATACTGCACAAATGGTTGGTTATTCAGCAGAAGCAAATCAATTTGTTACTTCCTTGCTCGGTCAAGCTGTTTCAATCATAATTGAATTAGCTAATGGCTCTTATGTTGTTGGTGGCCTTGATGGAACTGTTCAATTAAAAGAAAGTGTTGGCACAATCAGCGCAACAGATTTAAACAGAACGTTATCTTTTTCTGGGGAGATTTACGCTCCAACACCTGAATTAGACAAAACGATTCTCGCAACATTAATCTAATCCCAAATTAGATTTTAAAATCATTCATTACTTAATTATTCGAGGGGGCTTATTCAAGTCCCCTTTTTTATTGAGCCAATATTTATTCAAAAAGAAGATGATTATAGATAAAAAACTCCTTACAAATTCTTTGTTCTTCAATGTCGCACCCTATACTATAATTGGGGAAGTCACATTGAAGTTAACCAAAGAAGCATCGAATAAGGAATCATCATTTACAATTATTCCAACCAAAATAACGGAGCGATTTATTGAGGTTAAAGAAGGATTTGAAGGTGTAGAGGAAGGAAAATATAGGTATCAACTAATCTATAATAATAGCGTGGTTGATAGCGGTTTTATCCGAGTCATCGGAGAAGACAAAGAAGTTGCTATTGAGCGACCAACAGAAGTAAGAAAAGTGATTGATGGACGAAAAAAATAACCATATAAATTATAAAGTAGAAAATTTTGCAAGATTTATTACACCATTGCCAACTGAGCCAAAGCAAAATAATGCTGATAGACATGTTAACTGGGGAGAAGATAACTTGTACCCTAATTTTTTAATTGATATCGCTGACAAATCATCGTTGCACGGTTCAATATTAAACTCAAAATCCAATTATATCTTTGGTGATGGTCTAATTGATAGAAAATCAGGGGAGTTTTTAGATGAAATTAGAGTAAACGAAGATGATTCGCTATCGGAATTGATAAAAAAATGTATTAATGATTTAGTTTACTTTAATGCTTTTGCTGTTGAAGTTACTTTTAATCAATTGGGGGAACCGTATAATTACTACCATGTGCCTTTGCATCATGTTAGGTTAAATAATAGCAAAACCACATTCTTTGTAAATAAAGATTGGAAAAACACACCAAGGACTGTATTGTCTTACCCAAAGTATTTTCCAAAATCGAATGAGACTACAGAGCCTAAATTGTTTTACTTTTCGTCTTACAATGTATCGGTAAATAATACCTATTCAACACCCGATTATAAATGTATTGAAAGTGCAGTAACTGATATGTTAGTCACAACCTTGTTTAAAAATAACGTTGCGAACGGATTTTCATTAACTAAAGTTATCAAGACTTTTAACGGTCAGGTATCAGAAGACCAACAAAGAGTAATTACTAAAAAATTCCGTGACATATTCAGTGGTGCTGATGGTGAAAATTTACTTGTTGAATTTAATGCACCACAAGGTACACCGATGGCAATTGACACCATAGAAGCAGATGATTATGCAAGTAAACTAATCGAGGTCATTAAAAAAACGGAACGCAATATTCTATCTGCACATCAAGCGACTAGTTCAATCCTTTTCGGAATTGAAAAAGAAGGAAGTCTGGGCAATGCCACCGAGTTAGAAAACGCCTATCAATTATTTAAAAACAATTATGTTAAAGATAAGCGTATAGAAATTGTTAACGCATTCAACAAGCTATTTCAAGCAGACGACAGATTACCAATAATTGACCTAAAAGACAAAGAAAGACTTTTCAAACCTGAATTGGATAGTGCGACTAAAGAGAAGATAATGACCGTAAATGAATTGCGTTCCGAAGCAGGTTTAGAACCATTGCCTGATGGTGATACGTTACTAACCACAACTCAATCTTTTGCATCTGATAAAAAAAAAGATGATGATGAAATAGAATCTTATTCAGCTACTATTGAAGATTTTGAAAAGGTAAAGCATTTAGGTACAGCGAAAGAGGATTTTGTTTTAATCGGTAAAGCTAAGTTTTCAGGTTGTGGACATTATCATTTTGCAAGTAATTACAATTCAATTGAAGAATACCTTTTAGATAACAAGATTGAGGGTATGACACTTGATGAGATTGCAATAAAAGTTGGTAAGGAATTAAATCAAAATGTAAGCAAACAAGATGTTCAAAATGCTATAGAGTTGCTTAAAAATGCAGGTCTAATTAGTGCAAAAATCAATACAGCAAGTAACATAATTCATACTGCACCATCGGGCATTAACAATGCTAATAAAATTGAGGTATGGTATGATTATCAAAAAAGGGATGAAGCATCGGGCAATACAATCATTCCAACTACATGTCACTTTTGTGAAGCTGTAATTAATTCTAACAAGTATTTCAGTGCATCGGATATTCAAAAATTTAGTACTGCATTCGGTTACAATGTAATGGAGCATTGCGGGGGCTATTGGCTGGATAAGAAAACTGGTATTCGGAACAAACATTGTCGCCATTTTTGGCAACCAGTGAGGGTATTTAAACCTTAATACTAATATGGAAAAAGTAAATTTAATAAGTATACAAAGCATAAAAAACAATAGTGTATTACCATCTAATATAGATGAAGATATATTACAGATAGCATTAAATGAAGCAACTGACCTAGAATTGGAGCCTTTAATTGGTGCCGAATATATTGCATCAATGAGAACCAAAATTGCAGAAGATACGACAACGGAAACAGATAATTATGTTCTTGATGAAGTCATTGAGCCGTTTTTGATTTATGCGACTATAGGGTATGCAATCGACTATTTGCACTTAAAAATTAACAATAAGGGTATTAACGTTTCAACTGATGCAACCTTGTCAGCTTTGCCGATAAAAGACAAAGATTCAGCGGTCCAGACAGTAAAACAAAAAATGGATGGTTATAAGACACGCCTTATCAAATATTTTACGAATGACAATGATGAAACAACAAATACATCAATTGATGCTGACAGTACATTTAATTCGATGAATATCTATTTGGGTGATAATATTGACTATTCAACCCAATATTATAAGGAGCGAGCGAGCAAAGTAAACTATTACAGAAGGGGGTACTATGGTTAGAAATCTTAAATATATCCGTAAAATAATTGAAGAATATTTTGCTCAACATCCGATGGTCAATGACATTAAATTTGGAGATACTGATAAGCTATCAACTTACAAAAAACTTCAATACCCATTGTTGAACTTCGAATACGTGAAATCAAATTTTAATGCAGGTAATAATAATGCAACGATTTGGGAATTCGCAATAATGGACTTAAGCGATGAGATTACGGAATTTGATGTAATTGATGCTACCAATGAGATAGCACAAGATTTTTTAAAATTCCTCGAAAACCATGATGATTTAGAAATTAACGGTAATGTTTCGGTTGTACCTTTTAGTGACAATTTCGGGGATATGTGTAGCGGTAATGTTTTCACTGTAACATTTTCATCATTTAGAAACAATTGTTTAAATATTTTACCAAAATAGGTGGAAAATATTAAAGATATTTGTTTTATTAAATATCAATAAAGTTTGTATTTTTGTGAATTAATTTTTATATTTAAATGAATTATCCAAAATATATTTTCAATTCGAGTTCTGATAGTGTCGATTTCACTTTTAAAAGTGTTGGAGGGAAAGGCGAAATTGAAAAAGCTATTAGATATGAGCTAGTTAATGAGGAGCACAATATTTATAATTTATGTTTTGGGGAGATTAAGGGGTATAATGAAGGGACTGGTAAATTAGAAATTGACGATAAGGTAGAAAGTAAAAATGGTGATATGGAGATGATTCTAGCAACAGTTGCTTCATCTGCGTATTTATTTAATGAAACATATCCCGAGCGTATCATATACTTTAGTGGTAGTACAGATTCTAGGACAAGATTATATAGAATGGCTATTTCAAAAGAATATGATGAAATATCAAAGAAATTTGATATTTTTGGTGCAGTATTTGAAGATAATGTATTAAGAACTGTTCCGTTTAATAATAATGGATATTTTAATGGATTTATTATAAAAAGTAAGCAAAATGAAAAATCGTAAAGTAATCGTGGAATTAATTGAACCTAACACAGGTGGAAAATATACAATTAATAAAAAATTGGATAAAATTAAGTCTGTAGTTACCGTTTCAGGAAAGCTTGAAGAATTGAAAAAGGTTAAATTCAATTTAACCTTTTAATTTAGAAATTATATTCGAAATATCAGAGACAGGGGAAGAAACTGGACAGCCTTTTAAATGTAGGGCAGGATTCTAAACTGGACAGTCTCAAAGAAATAAAGAAGCCCCTTTCATGGGGCTTTTCTGTTATTGGTAGATATAGGAATTTATGTGTTCTTTTAATTTGTTTATTGCTTGGCGGTGGCTGTCACTTCGTAGTCCATCATACCAATAATTTCCGTCTTTTTGTATTATCGTGAAATGTACCATTTTGACTTTATTGGCACTTAGTTCTTGGACTATATAAGCTATTAAACCTACAACGGCACCAATTGCAATACCGTAGAAAATTCCGAAAAAACTCCCCCCAATGGAACCAACAATTGCGCCACTGATACCCCCATCGTCATTAACTAAAACATTGTATACGAATGTAATTAGACAAGCCACCACAGTTGTACCTATAGCGACTTTGGACGAGCTATAATTGTAGGTATATTGCTTGCCTTCTTGTTCCGTCAAGTCTGCACCCCGAATCTCATTTATACCAATAAATGCTTCCTGAGAGCCATTTTTGTATAGCAGTCTTTTGTCTGTTAACTTAAATCTTTCGTGATTGATTTGGATTGTCAAAAGCTCGTTTTCGTTATTTAAAAGTTCCATATTATTTATTGCTACAATTTTCGATTACTTTATCAAATTGGTCTCGAGCTGTTTTTACTTGTTCATCTGTCCAATTTTTATTTACTCCAACTCGTTCAAGAGTTGCCATATTGGACTGTTGAAGTGTTTGGCAACGAGCTAGTTGTTCTAATCTTCCTGTTTGATTGGCTATCTGGTCCATTTTGCGATAACAATCACATACTTCTTTTGCTAAATCTTGTGGATTATTTTTTGAGCATGATTCGAGTAAGAACACGACTCCAACGAGCGTGTAGGATAATATTATTCTCTTCATATAAGTTAAATTTTAATTTCAAATGTACGACATGTCGTATATAGTTCAAAATATATTATCGCAATTTTTGTTCTAATGGCGATGAAGAACCCAAGGAACGAAGAATTGATAACAGCATTTGGTCAAAATGTGAGAAAATTCCGTTTGCAAAAGGGTTTGACAATGAATGAATTAGCTTTGGAGTGTGATGTTGAATATGGAGCGATAAGCACCATTGAAAGAGGAATTGTAAATTGCTCAATTAGTACCGCATTCGCCATTGCAAAAGCTTTAGATACCCCAATTGAAAAGCTTTTAACCGTTGAAACAATCAAATAATTAGCCTTATTACCAATCAATTTTTACCCCTTTCTATATAAAGATAAATAAAGCCTTTTAAGGGGTTTTGTATCTAGATGGATTAATGATATTAAATGTTGTAAATAATGGCTTGTATAGCTTCTTATGCAGCCCGTTTTAGACGGCAATCTACCTTTTATAAGTAAAACTAATTTATTTTACTTTTCTACGTGCTTTTACCGTCGAGTCCAATATTTATTGGAAAATGGAAGACAAACGACTCCAATGGGCGGATAATATTACGCTTGAAAGAATAGATTTAATGCACCCTTTATTGAGGACGGAATTAACTAACCAATATCTTGAAATAAATACCAAATTACCTAAAGGTGTACGACTGAGATTTACTCAAACCTTAAGAACCATACAAGAACAAAATGAACTTTACGCGCAAGGTCGCACAAAAGCAGGTAAAATAGTTACCAATGCAAAAGGTGGCACCTCATGGCACAACTATTCGCTAGCATTCGACATTGTAATTCTATATGATAAAGACAATAACGGCACATTTGACACAGCTTCATGGGATGAAGACAAGTATTTTATGACAGTTGTCAATTATTTCAAAAGTAAAGGTTGGTTTTGGGGTGGAGATTTTCGAAGCTTTAAAGATTCACCGCATTTTGAAAAGACATTTGGATTGTCAGTTAACCAAGCATTAGCTAAATACAACGCCAATGATATTACCATCAACAATGGTATCAAATATATTAAGATAGGAGGTTAAAAGATGGGAATTTTAAAAATTATAAAAGAGATTTTGAACTCCTTTTTTACTTCTTCAATAATCAGCAAATTGATATTTTTTATATCTGCTTTCTTTGCACCTATATACGAGCTGTATATTTTACTTATATTCTTGGTTTCGGTTGATTATCTGATGGATTTAGCTGTATGGTTTTTTAAAGGGGATAAGCAAACAACCAAGGTTTGGGATGTAACCAAGCCGTTTATTGTCAAATTGATTATGTATTCAGTATTGGTAATAACCGTTAACAGCGTTCAAATGCACCTGATTAAAGAAGCTTTTGAGTTGTTTAAAATGGTTATTGCAATACCTATCATTGCGGAATTGCTCGGTATTGTTGCGACTGTTGAACGTTATACAGGGGTGCGGATTGTTGATAAATTGAAACGGTATTTAGGGAATTGGGCTAAGAGGTAAAGAAGATGAAACGAATTAAAATAATTGTCTAATCATCTTATCATCCATAAAAACACGTTTAATTTGAATATATGATGAGCCACCGATATAAGGAAATTCTATCTCATAGGTGTGTAAATATTCATTTCCATCACAATCAAAATAATTTATTTTAAACATTAGATTTTCAATATGCGGTTTTCCATCAATATAATCTTTAACTTCCAAATTAATACGCTTTCTAAAATAATATTTGCTTTCTCCCTTTGTTAAAATGTAATTTGGGGAAACTTCGAAAATTGTTTTGGACTCAGTATAAATTTTGTAAGATAATTTACATTCTCTGTCCGAATAAATCAATGCATTAATGTCTATACTCAAAAGCTTCGTATTTTCAGGCGCACAGTATAAATCTTGCCAAATTTTTCCCAATGAATGTGTTATTTTTATAATAGGCCGTATTTCCCTTATATATTTTAATTCTTCAATTTTAAAAATTCTAGTTTGGTCTTTTTGAACCTTCATTTGAGAATCTAAAGTTTTATAAACGAAGACACCACCAATCAAAGCAACTAAAAATGTAAACCAATCGGAAACGGTTCCCCAAGTATCATAGTTTAATAAGTATCCTTTCGGCCAAAGGGAATTCAAAAATAAAACCCCAAAAACTAAGACTAAAGTTCCAATCAAAGTGTATATTATTAGAAATATTGTCTCTTTAATATGGTCTTTATCTTCATTTTTAGGTTTTTCTCTCATGGCTAAAATTAAGTTCTATAATCACAAATATAAAATTGCTTTGTTTAAAAGTGAAATATTAAAATTCCTTATATTTGGTATATGACTAATACGTATGGATTTTTCTTTTTAGCTCCGTCTTTCATATTTACAGCACGTGAATATGGCGTGGATTTCGACCGTAGTAATGTTCTTAGTATATTGGCCAACCTCGATAAACTAAGAGTAATATTAAGGGATAATCCCCATAAAGGCTATGGAAATGATTCTCGTTCACCTTTGGATATTAAAGAAGTAAATCATTATTTTGATATTATTACTAATGATGTTCAAACCTATGAAAGTTATGGAAGAGAAATAACTTTGCGAACTAAGTATTATGATGTGCTAGATTTTTTAAGAAATCAAAAAACACTCGAAGAAAATACACAGAAATTAGAGAAAAGCAAAGATAAAGACCTCCTACGTGAACTTATCAGTGATACTAATTCAAATTCAAAAACTGTTAAAAATAAACCTAAAACTAAAAGGGAACTTATAGACGAAAAGAAGCGAACAATGATTGCTGATATGAGGTTAAAAGGTGTAGGCAAACAGCTGTAGGTTTTGTTCTAAATTTGTTCTAAATGTTCTAAAAAGCATGATTTTTAGATATGGAAATGAAAAATAGGTACGTTTAAGCAGTATAAAGGCAATGTTTTATTTTTTGTCTAGTACGCCATAACCGCACATCCACAAATTAACTTTATATTAAGAAGGTCGTGATATAGTAATCGCGACCTTTTTTGTTTATATTTGTTGGCAGTATAAAAACAGGGTATGATAAAATTTGCAGTTAAATTTTTAATTGCTAACATACCGAAGGCTTTGCATTTTAAAGTCTGTTGTTTGCTGATTATTGTTTAAAAGATTTATTCCAAGATTAGAATAATATGTCGACAATTTTTTCAAAAATCGTTGCTGGGGAGATCCCAGCTTACAAAGTTGCAGAAAGTAATGATTTTCTAGCTTTTTTGGATATCAGTCCATTGGCTAAGGGGCACGTTCTGGTGATCCCTAAGAAAGAAACAGATTACATTTTTGATATAGAGGATGATGAATATATGGCACTTTGGGTCTTTGCTAAGATTGTTGCTCAAGGTATTAAAAAGGTGATTCCTTGTGTAAAAGTCGGTGTAGCAGTAGTTGGCTTGGAGGTGGCTCATGCACATATACATCTGGTACCTATTAATAAAATTAGTGATTTAAATTTTGCTGGACCTAAATTGAGCTTGGCAGAGGACGAACTTCATGAAATTGCGACTACTATTCGCGAGTCTATCGTCGGCATAACTGCTCAAAATCAATAATTAGAAAAGATTATATTACACTTGATTTACGTTCGATTTTTAGAAGAATGCTATATTTGTACTTTGTTGTTTCAAATTTGTACAAGAATAAGCGTAGGATTTGTTCTAAAAAAGGAACGCAACATTGATTTTTACTAAAGGTTATGCATGAACTTTTGTTGTCATTTCAACAATTATTAAACCCGGAGGAGCTATTGAGCTCAGGAGGGTTTTATCTGGTTATCTTAATTGTATTTGCTGAGACGGGTCTATTTTTTGGATTTTTTCTACCTGGTGATTATTTATTATTTCTTGCAGGATTATTTTGTGCGCTAAATAAAATTGACGTTAATATTTACACGCTTTGTTTGGGGTTGTTTGTTGCGGGAGTATTAGGGAATTTTACAGGCTATTGGTTTGGTTATCGAGCGGGGCCGATGCTGTTTAAGCGAAAAGATAGTTTCATCTTTAAGCGAAAATATGTGGTCATGGCCGAAGAATTTTACCATAAATATGGAGGAACAGCTTTAATTATAGGAAGATTTGTTCCAATAGTTCGTACTTTTGCACCTATCTTCGCAGGTGTTGTAAAATTAGATTTTAAGAAGTTCGTTCTGTATAATGTCGCTGGGGCTGCCATTTGGGTACTTGTGTTGACCCTGTCTGGATATTTCCTTGGTATTGAGTTCCCTTGGATTATACATTATGTAGAATATGTTGTCGTTGGTATGATTGTTATTGCATTTTTACCAATTGCAATAACGTTGTTAAAAAAGCGTATAAAAGATAAAAGAAACAAACAAAATATACAGTAAATTAAAAAATGAGTAAACAAAACCCTTGGCACATGGTTTCTCCAGGTGAGAATGTTCCAAATGCCGTAAATGCTATCATTGAGATTACAAACGGATCCAAAGGAAAGTATGAATTAGACAAAGAAACTGGTTTGTTGCTTTTGGACAGAGTAATGAGTTCATCTGTCGTTTATCCTGCCAATTATGGTTTTATCCCACAGACTTATTGCGATGACAAAGATCCTTTGGATATTTTGGTCATTTGTTCAGTGGATATTTTACCATTAACATTGGTTGAAGCACAGGTTATTGGTGTAATGAATATGGTTGATGGTGGAGAACAAGATGATAAAATTATTGCGGTAGCTAAAAACGATCCGGTTTTTAATTACATTAAAGATATTGATCAGTTACCTCCGCATACAATGAAAGAGATTGTACAATTCTTTGAGAGTTACAAAGCACTTGAAAAGAAGCATGTCATTGTTGAAGGTGTAAAGGGACGTGAAGAAGCACAAAGAATCTTGATCGAGGCTATCGAGTTGTACAAAAAAGAATTTGTTAACAAATAACCCCAAGCATGGCGCTCGATATATTTTGGACATTGTTTTTAGTATTGGCCAACGGCTTTTTTGTCGCGGCAGAATTTGCTATTGTAAAGGTCCGAGTCTCCCAAATTGAAGTTCAGGCAAAAACAGGTAGCAAAGTTGCTACAATAGCCAAAAGTATAACGGAGCATTTGGATGGTTATTTGGCCGCTACACAATTGGGTATTACACTTTCTTCACTTGCCTTAGGTTGGGTAGGAGAGGCTGTGATGACCCAAATTGTGCAGGGGGTACTAGGTTTTTTCGGTGTTGAATTGACAGGTACTATCGCGACCAATGCAGGACATGTATTGGCTTTTACGATTATTACTGTGTTACACATTGTGTTCGGAGAGCTCGCTCCTAAATCAATTGCTATTCAAAAACCTGTTGCAACAACAATGAAAATTGCGGTTCCACTGCAATTTTTCTACTTTATCTTTAGACCATTTATTTGGATTCTAAATGGTTTCGCTAATTTTCTGTTGAAGATTTTGGGATTTGAAGTTACCAAAGGGGAATCTGCTCACTCTTCTGAGGAGTTGCAATATCTTTTGGATAAAGGTAAAGAGTCTGGTGCTCTGGATATTTCTGAGCACGAGTTAATCAAAAATGTATTTGATTTTAACGAACGTATCGTTAAGAATATTATGGTACCTCGTACCAAAATTGTGGCTGTTGAGGTCACGGCTGATGCCTCTGAGCTGATAGAAACCATGACGGAAGAGGGGTACTCTCGTCTGCCGATTTATGAGGATAATATCGATCAAATCGTTGGTGTTGTCCATACGAAAGATATTTTACCCCTATTAGCAAAAGGAAAAGAGGTTGTCATGAGAAATATCATGCGCAAGCCTTATTTCATTCCTGAAACGAAGAAGATCAATGATCTAATGGCTGAGTTCCAGCAAAAACGTCTACAGTTAGCGATTGTATTGGATGAATTTGGTGGGACTGCGGGTATGGTTACTCTTGAAGATATTGTTGAGGAACTTGTTGGTGAGATTCAAGATGAATACGATGAGGAAACTCCAGTTGTCGAACGTATCTCTGAAACGGAATATATGGTCGATGCAGGAGCTAGTATTCATGATGTGAATGAATTTCTCCCGATAGAATTACCAGAGAGTCAGGATTACGATACGATGTCGGGTCTGGTGAGCGAAATCTTTGATAAGATTCCTGAAGTCGGTGAGCGTAAAGAAGAATATGGCTACGTATTCACTATTATCCGGAAGGCTCAGCAGAACATAGAGTTTGTCAAATTGGAATTGGTCGAATCGGCCGATGATGATACAGAAGAATAAAACAATAACGAAAGCACATGCAGTTATTTTTTACGCCGGATTTAAATCCTTCATTAGAAAATTTTATCCTTAGTGAGGAAGAAAGTAAACATGCTATTCGTGTGCTTCGTATGGATACTGGCGATCGTTTACATCTCATAGACGGTCGCGGTGGTTTGTACGAAGCTCAAATTATTGATCCGCACCCCAAACGTACTGTTCTCACTATTTTAAATGTTGCGGAAGACTTTCAGCGGCCAAAATATCATTTGCATATTGCTGTTGGTCCAACGAAGAATATTGATCGCATCGAATGGTTTTTGGAAAAGGCGACTGAGGTTGGAATTCAAGAAATAACTCCAGTTATCTGTGAGCATTCTGAGCGAAAAGAGGTGAAATTAGATCGTCTAAATAAGGTGGTTGTTGCAGCGATGAAACAATCGTTGAAAGCCTATCTCCCCAAGCTAAATCCAGCAGTATCGTTTAAACAGTTTTTGAGAGAAATCCCAAAAGAAGGTGTTCAAAAGGCAATTGCACACTGTGTTGACGCTGAAAAGAAGTATTTAAACCAGGTTTTGGAGCCTGACCAGCATTATATTATCCTAATTGGTCCGGAAGGAGATTTCTCTGAAGAGGAAATTGATTTGGCACTACAGATGGGATTCCATCCAATCTCACTGGGAGAAGCGCGTTTAAGGACCGAAACGGCTGCTTTAGCGGCCTGTATGGAAGTTTCCCTGTTGAATAGATAAAATAGATAATAGGGGAATAAGCGACGAACCTGGCCCAGTAAATGGGCTGTGAGAGATCTGCAAAGCCCATTTAATAGTTTAATAATAGACGCTAGTTTATTTTATTGGTTCTGCGTCTACAATCTGAATTTCAGCATTTCCCTTAAGCGGATCTTTAGTAAAGATCATTTTCCCTTTTAATTTAATTGGATCTTCAGAGAATTTTATTGCATTGCCCTTTAATGTTACTTCAACCATTGGTGGTATTCCGTTGGATCCACAGAATTGGCATTGCATTACGGGTAATACAGACATCATAAAGTTTTTATGGTTGCGGCCACTATGAAGAGGAACCATGTAACCAGGTAATTCAACAATTTTATTTTCAAGCGCTTTAAGTTCTTTTGGATAGAAAGGAGTATATACTTTCTTTGCCCCATTATAAGTTACTTTATAAGCCATCTTATCAATTGCTTCCCAAGTTTTGTTCATCATAGGTGTATGATCGGGAACATCCGGATTACCGCCTATTTGGGCTTGGGACTGTATGGTACAGAATAATATAAATAAGAATACTGTCAGTGTTTTTTTCATGTGTTATGCTATTGTTATGTATCGAGAAGCTGTTCGGCTGTATTTTCCATTTTCCTGTCTAATGGATAAGCGACTCTTCTTATTGCGATCTTTTGTCGTTGTGTGATCTTAGTTAAACTTATTTATTTGATAGTGTTCCAGAAATACTTGTCCTGTAGGCCTTGATCGCCGGAATAAGTGCTGCGAAGATACCTATTAAACAAGCAACAAACAAGAAAATCAGTTCTTTCGGATGAAGTGTAAAGGCCTCTATAAAATCGGCGCTTTGACTTGTCTGATTACTGATATAGTAAAGCGCTAGATGTGCCATTATAAGCCCAATTAACCCACCAAGAATCGTAATGGTTAGTCCTTCAAGAAGCACAATGGCAAAGAGTTTTCCTTTGGAGGCTCCAAGCGTACGCATGATGGCAAGGTCGTATTTACGTTGCTTTAATGCGTTATATAAATTAATAAAGACGCTCAAACCTGCAATAAACATAATTACATAAGCGAGTATCGATAAAGAATCTATCCCTACGCCTAATAGCGAGAATAGACGAGTGCTTTCCATGGCGGGAGATGCGGCCTGCATGTCTGTTTGCTGATCAATCAATTTTGGCAAAATTCCAATAGCAGCAGGTGATTGATATTTTAGTAGAATTGCTGTTATTTCTAGCCCATTTTGCTTCACCATATCCGAACCAATAGATTTCACAAATACTGCTCCCTCTTCGTGATCAGTGTGTTCTTCCTGTTCGTGACGTCCTTTTTCGTTCGTTTTGGCTGGAGCAGATGAATTTTCTGCTATATCTTCACCATGATGGTGCAGGTGCGCTTTGAGGGTTTCTTCTCGGTCTTCTTGACGTTCGCGTAATTCTTTCTCTACCGCTGTTTCTTGATGCTCATGTTTATGTGCAATGCCATGTACATCCCAAACACTTTCTAAGTTGGTTAGAATTAAGTTATCGGTAACGTTATTGTTATGTTTTAGAATACCAACAATGGTAAAAGGATGTTCATCATGATGGTGCCCATCTTTGCTCAAGCCATGTGAACTATGGATCTGATCGCCAATTTTGAGCTGTTGTTTTTTTGCAACTTGATCACCAATGACTACTTCAAAATTACTTTGCCAGATACGACCTTCAGCTACAGATGTTTCGTAAATAGACAAGAAAGATGAATCGGTTCCAACGATGCGATGGCCCTTGAAATTGTCGCCTAAAGATAAGGGAACTGCTAGCTGAACAAGGGGATTTTGACGTAATGGCTCCAGCTCATCCAATGGAATGTTACCGGTCGGATTGTCAATATGGTAAACACTGGATAGAATCAACTGAAGCGGACTTCCTTTAGCACCAACAACCAAATCAATATTTTTACTGTTATTGTCAAGCTGCTTTTCAAAAGTTTCTCCGGTAATTGAAAGCACGGCAAGGATGGAAATTCCAAACGCCGTTAACAGAATGCTTAGAAAGACCGAGCCAAACTGTCTACTTAAATTTTTCCAAACCAATTGTATCGTGTTCATAACAAATTTTAAAAAGTAAAGGGTGACGTGTAAATAAAGTAAAACAATTATTTTAAAAGGTACATTTTGGAGAACTGATCTTTTATTCTCTTGTCGTGTGTTGTTATCAGTAAAGTCGATCCTGCAGTGTCAGCTATCGATAACAGTAGTTCTAATACTCTGTAGGTATTGTTGTCGTCTAGAGCGGCAGTCGGTTCGTCAGCAATAAGTAGGGCTGGTTTATTGATGACGCTGCGTGCAATAGCAGCACGTTGTAATTGGCCGCGACTCAATTCGTTCGGGTAGGCATCACTTTTTTGATCTAATTGCAGTTGCGTCAATATGAAATGTATTGCATTAAGGTCTATTCTTTTCCCTGCTAAAGATTGTGCCAACTTGATGTTTTCCAAAAGTGTTAAATTTCTTAGGAGGTGAGCCTCTTGGAATATAAATCCGATATATTGCGCACGAAACTGATCCAATTTACTGTTTGATAATAAGGATAGGTCTTGGTTATTTATTTTGACAAGACCTGTCTCCGGTCGTGACAAACCTCCTAATATATTAAGTAACGTTGTTTTTCCAGAACCTGAATCCCCCAATAACAGCGTATGCTGACCTTTCTCGATGTGAATATCTGGAAATTCAATTGGCGTTGAATTGGGATACTGAAATGATAACTGTGTTGTCGATACGATTGGAGTGCTCATGAGGATCAGAAATTGAAAATATATTCAAACTTAGATAAATTGCTTTTTATATGCAATATAATTGCAATTATATTGCATATAAAAAGCAATTTACTGCAGTGGGTTAACAGTTGGCAATGGAAGATGATCGGTCTCTCTCAACTAGCAGTACCACTTATCTATATAAAACCGTTACACGGTCTTCATTAAGGTATAAATTAGAAAAATAATCTTATTGTGTTAATAAATTAAGTGCTTAATAATTTTATTACACTTCTTTAATATGCTGTCCCATTAAGGGGGGCAAATATTCGTATAAATTGGATAAAAAGCCATTTTTTGCTGAAAATCAAGAAAAATAGGAGATAAGTAACATTAAATTAACAACCGGTTTACGCAATGGTAATTTGTTGTTAATGTTAATCTAATATTCTGCTAATAGCTTTGCAGAAACAAAAAACAAATAAATTGGAACCACAATTACAACTTAAAAGAATCGCTGCAGTCGTAACGCTAGCAGTAGCTGCGTCAACAACAGTTTATGCACAGGGCAGTGGAAAGGTGGCGGGTAAAGTAACAAATGTCAAAACAGGTGAAACAATCACAGGTGTGACTGTTAAGGTACTCGGTACGGCGAGAGTGGGAAGTTCGGATGTGACTGGTAATTATAATATTCCTGCGGTACCTGCAGGGAAGTATACATTAGAATTTAGTTATGTAGGCTTTGCTACTAAACAAATTACTGATGTAGAGATAAAGGATAAGGATGTTACGACGCTAGATGTAGTACTCGATAATACTGGGGAAACTGTATTGGATCAGGTTGTTGTTACGGGAACTTTCAAAAAAGAGTCGATAAGTGCTTTGTACTCGCAGCAAAAAAATAGTGCTAGAATTTCCAGTGGTATTTCGACCGAACAAATTAAGAGAAGTCCAGATAGAAATACGTCAGAGGCAATTAAGCGTGTAAGTGGCGCTAGTGTCCAAGATAATAAATATGTTATTGTAAGAGGGCTGAGTGATCGTTACAATTCAGCTATGTTGAATAATGCGATTTTACCCAATACAGAAGTAGATAAACGTGCTTTTTCTTTTGATATTATTCCTTCAAATTTAATTGAATCAATCATAATTAATAAAACTGCAACCCCAGATATCCCTGCTGATTTTTCCGGAGGTGTAGTTCAAGTGAATACTAAAGATTTTCCAGAGAAAAATTTCTTTGATGCATCCATAGGTACATCTTATAATACACAATCAACATTTAAAGATTTTACCTCAGCAAAAAGAGCTGGTGGTGAAGTGTTTGGTTTTGCAGGAAGTGACCGCGAAATTCCTAAAGGTTTTCCTTCCACAAAGGACTTTCAATCTTTACAAAATAATTCAAATGAAATTTTTGAGTATTCTAAATTGTTTAAAAACAATTGGGGTTATGATACGAAGAAGTCAACATTAACGCCGAATTTTCAACTGAACTACGGTTCTACTAAGAATTTTAAAGATGATTCTAAATTTGGAGCTATTTTTTCATTGACTTATCGTTACGACCAAAGGAAACGCGAAGCAGACCAAAAAGCATATGTTGGCCAGTCGTTGCCAGAAGTATTCCATGACGATCAATATAGTTACAATACAAATTTAGGAGCTCTTGCAAACTTCGCGTACTCTTGGAAGTCAAATAAAATCTCTTTCAAAAACTTATATAATCGAATTTTAGAGAATCAATTTACGTTCCGTGAAGGAAAAGATGATTCGGGGAGTGAATTCTATCGCACGGGAGATTATCTATTACAACGATCTATTTTAACAAATCAATTATCTGGTGAACATATCCTTTCAGATAACAGTAAATTAAAATTGGATTGGTCCTTGAATTATGGTCGTACGGATAGAGATGAGCCCGGTTATAAGCGGATGGAATATTCAAAAGATGGTATTGCATCGATTTCTGCGACCAGTTCGTCTACAGCAGACAGAGCAGGTAATTTCAATTCGACAATGACTGAGAATTCGTATGGTGGGGCTTTAAATTTGACATTACCGATCCGTTTATTCTCGGAAAATGACAAATTAAAAGCAGGTTATTTCAATCAATTGCGTGATAGAAATTTTAATGCAAGGGTGATTGGATTTATTCGAAATGGAAACTTTGATGCAAGTTTGTTGAAACTACCGCAAGACAAAATTTTTGATCAAGCCAATATTCGTCCAAACGGCTTTATACTAAATGAAATAACCAACGGTGGTGATCATTATGATGCGAAAGCATTTTTGAACGCAGGCTATTTGATGTATGATGGATTTGTGATGGAGAAATTGAGGGTAATTGCTGGAGCACGTCTTGAGTCATATAATTTGAAATTGAATAGTGAAGACAATGGCAATCCAGTAGGTGTTGACACAACGACAATTTCACTACTACCATCGTTGAATTTAATCTATAATTTAGATAGTAAGCAAAGTTTTCGCTTTGCAGCCTCACAAACGGTGGGAAGACAGGAGTTTAGAGAAATGGCACCTTTCCCATTTTATGACTTCAATAAAAACATGAACGTTCGTGGAAATCCCAATTTGAAACAATCAAAAACGTCAAATTTTGATCTGGGATATGCGTATTATCCAACAGCTGGTGAAGTTTTATCGGTGGGAGCTTTTTATAAATATTTTGAAAATCCGATCGAACAAGCTTTACAATTAGGAAACTCAGGCCGTTCATTTAATTATACCAATTCAAAGTCTGCGGATGTGTTTGGAGTGGAAGCAGAAGTAAGAAAGAATCTGAAATTCATTGATGAGCGATTGGATAATTTTGTCATCAACGCGAATGGATCATACATTTATTCGAAAGTTATTGTTCCAACTACTGTGAACTCAACAGGTAAAAGAAAACTGCAAGGACAATCACCTTATCTAATCAATGCTGGATTATCGTATACGACCAAAAATCCAAATACCACAGCGATTACACTCTTGTATAATAGAGTGGGACCAAGAATATGGGCAATTGGTAATGCTGAAGATCCAGATATTTACGAATATTCTAGAAATATTCTTGATTTACAATTGGCGCAAAAATTTGCGAACTCCAGAGCCGAAGTAAAATTGAATTATAGTGATATTTTAAATAATAAAGCTTATTTCTATCAAAAACCAAAAGGTTCTGATCCAAACGCAGCATTCAATAAAAACACAGATAATATCAATAGAGCTGAGAAATATGGATCTACTGTGTCCCTTACGCTCTCTTATAAATTTTGGTAGTCTATTGTTAATTCATAAATACTTAACATAGAGTTAATTGTATCGTTAAATTAAATTATTCTTTTTGTACAAATAAAACATGAAAATGAAAACGAATTTAAACTTAAATCTTTTAGCTGTTTTAGCGGCAGGCTTAACTGCATTTGCAAGCTGTAGTAAGAGTGATCCTTCGGTAATTGAACCTCCTGTTACCCCGGGTGATTCAAATGAATCGCTTGCTGATGCTTTCTTTGAGAAAGTAGCTTATAAAGGTGCATTTGGTTCTACTGACTGGACATCAGGATGGGTTAATTATGAACCAAATAAAACAGCATATTCTGCTGCTACAGAGGAGATTTCAGGTGAAATAACTGCAGATAAAACTTTAGATGCATCAAAAACATACTTGTTAAAAGGTTTTGTTTACATTAAAAGTGGTGTTACATTAACGATTCCAGCTGGAACAGTAATTAGAGGAGATAAAAATACTAAAGCAACATTGGTTGTCACAATGGGTGGTAAAATCAATGCAGAAGGAACTGCTGCTAAGCCAATTGTATTCACTTCAAACCAACCCGCTGGTACAAGAGCTCCAGGTGATTGGGGCGGGATTATTATCTTAGGTAAGGCACCTAATAATATCCCAGGTGGAACAGGTCTTATTGAAGGCGGTTTAACAGCTCCATACGGAAATCATGGTGGAACCATTGCTGATGATAACTCAGGAGTTCTTAAATATGTACGTGTTGAGTTCCCAGGTATTGCTTATACAACAAACAACGAGATTAACGGTGTTACATTTGGATCAGTTGGTTCTAAAACAACTGTTGAATACGTTCAAGTTGCTTATTCTGGTGATGATTCTTTTGAGTGGTTTGGTGGTACAGTAAATGCTAAGCACCTTGTCTCTACTGCAAACATCGATGATATTTTCGATTTCGATAATGGTTACTCAGGAAAACTTCAATTCTTAGTAGGTCTTAGAGATCCGAAATTAGCGGATCAAGCTGGTCAATCAAATGGTATTGAATCTGATAATTCGGAAAAAGTATTTGATTCTTCTCCAAGAACACGTCCTGTTATATCAAATATGACATTGGTTGGACCTGGTAATACTGAGGTTGATCCAAAACATGAGTATGCAAATTTGTGGAGAAGAGGAAGTAAGATGATCCTTGCTAACTCTATCTTTATCAACATGCGTTATGGTATCGATATACGCGATAAAGAAACTGGTGATGCTTTGACAGATAAAACATCTTTGATCAAAAACAACATTTACCAATCATTTACGGCTGGTAGAGACGTTATAGCCGATGGTACAGTACCTTCATTTGCTACTGTTGATTTATTGAAAACGTATTTGACTACAAATAATAATACATTCTTGGACGATGCGGCAGCTAAAAATCTTTTGGTTAATCCATATAGTTTAACAGCGCCAAACTTTATCTTGAAATCAGGATCAGTAGCTGCTACTGGTGCTTCTTTCTAAGAAATAGATAATTATAGTTTAGTAAAATAGATGGAAAATCCTGCCTTGGCAGGATTTTTTTTTGACCAATTTTTCACGGTGGTCAATGAACAATCGCAGCTCATTTTCATGAATAGTTGATTTGTCCAATACATAACCTTATCCATTCAAGTTATTTGGTCGTCACGTTTGAGTTGCTGTAACCTGGATGTAGAAGTGAAAGATGCCCCTTTATTCTCTAGCTAGGTTATATTTTTATAAGGTGATTTGATGTCGTGTCATTGTAGTTTGAATACTATCTTATGTTGAATTAAAGTATCACGAATGGTTATTTGTGATAGTTTGGCCGTATTTTAAAATACACTGTTATATTTCTAGTTTTTATTTTTTTTACAAATAGCTATTTTGTTTAGTGTGTTTATTTAATTTTATTTCCAGTTGTTTAAAATAATGTAATATTTAATTTATTGTTGTTTAATGTTGTGATGTTATCTTCAGGTAATGAAAAGAATATATGAAAATTTTCTCAAGATAGCAATAGTTGCATTCTTGTGTGTAACAGCTTTTACCGGCTGCAAAAAAGAAGAAGTCGCGCCTTCAGAAGTCTCTCAGGCAGAACTTGCTACTGTAAGTGTATCTGAATTAGTTGATTATCTTGCTAACTCCATAAATGTTAAAAAAAGCGATGTAACCTATGATGCAAAAACCCAACAGTTTAAATTATGGGGAGTTGATCAGGTAAGTCGAGAAAAATTAATTGAAATGTTTAATAACTCTAAAAAATTAAGATAATGAGTAAGCTAAAATATTATATAATAATACTGTTTTTCTTTATTGCGGCTCAAATTTCATTTGCACAAGGAATACCTACTTATGTAAGTGATTTTAAAATTAACAATAATAACCTGCTGAGTTCTACAAAAATTGCCTTATCTGCAACAGGTTCTAGTACAACAGTGAAATATAATGTGACATTAACGAGAGCTATTAATCCTTCAGGTGGTCCATGGAATTGGTATCCAACAAATATGCTAATTGGACTTGGAACACAAATCAATGGACAATTTGTTTGGTTGGATGGTTCTAAAGAAATTACCAATTCGAGTTTTGGGCAATATAATTCTATTTTGGATAAGGAATATACAGCTAACATAGATCATTCAAAACTTCCTGCAGGAGGTAAGATCTATTTGGTGATCGAAAACCATCCTTCAAATGTTCCATCATCATTGTGGTTTAAGGAAGCTTATCATGTTAAATCTTTTGACTATGAAATTCCTCCTCCGGTTGTTCAACCTCCAAGCTATGATAATTGGATTAATGATATTGGCCATTTTGCTATTTACAATAATGACATTCCGCCAGCTATCACCTGGAATAAAAATCTAGTTAACACAAGTACAGTTTCGCTTGAACTTTATCAATATGGGGTGAGTAAAGGCTTTATCGGCAAAAATGTTCCTAATACAGGCAGTTATAGCGTTGATTATTCAGCATCGCAATATGGTCTCGTCGGTGGTTTTAATAAGTATGAAATTCAAATTAAAATTATATCAGATGCAAATCCAAGTATCAGTGATATGACAAAAAAGTTTGACTATTACCAAGATTAACTCTGTGGAAATTAACATTGATTTATTCATTTTTTCTATGTTACCCAAAAAATAGCTGTCTAAGTGGAAGTGATAAATTTAGGTGCAAGTGGATCTTTACTTGCATCTAATTTAATGAAGCTATTTTTTGCTTATAGTTTGCTTACGCCAAAAGAAGGCTTATCTCGGCTCGTAATGATAAACAATCTGATAAGACTGATTTTTAAGCTCCTCAGACAATTGACCTATATCCAGTGTTTGCGCTTGTGGAGTAGGCTCACAGACAGAATAATATTTTCCATTGTACAAAATAGCATCACCGATAGGATGTTCAAATTGAACGGCCATCGTTACATGCGTGGGATAGAGCAGGGTGATCATAGGTAGATTGTAGATTTCCTTTACCAGATAAAAAAACAGGGCAACACGGTCATCACAGTCACTGTATTTATTCAATAGTGTTTGTTCTGCAGAAAGGCGCTTTTCGGATCCGAAATTATCTTCGTCATTTTCGTATAAGAATGCATATCGCGTAAATCGCATTAAATAATCGACACCTTCCTGCTGATTTTTTCCTTTTAAATTTTCCTTGAGGGCAGGAATCAGGGATTGATAAGTCTCTTTGCTGAGTGGAATATTGAAATAAGTTTCGAAATCTACACCCGGATAGTTTTTAAAAAGATCACTGATATCTTCATTCAACTTGACATTAAAATGGTAGGCTTTATGTCCATAATTGAACTTAATTTGCTTCTCCTTATAATTTGCTGGTACAAAATCAGGTAATTTTGTGATTTTATAACTAAAATCTTCAATGGCTTCTGGTACTTTAATCTTAACAGGAATATAGGTGTCTGCGCGTTGAAAGAGCTTTCCATAGTCATGGAAGTTTAAACAGGTGTATTTCTTACCATCGATTTCAAAAAAGGGAATATCAGAGATATCTTCTTTGTTCTGAATGAAAAATATGATCTGATTATTACCCACAGCCAAACGGGCATCATAACCGGATTTACACATTAAAAACCATTTATATAAAGTATAGCGTGTATAATTTTCGGCTTTCGGGGCAATCTGTTGTGCGGTGCGGCGAATCAGCTGATAATATACCCAATCATTTAAATGATGTTCATCTTTGTATTCGAGAAGGCTATTTATAAGCTGTATGTAATCCGTCTGATCAGCTATTTGATAGAATTTTTGTATGTGGGCTATTGTTAAGCTGTCTTTGAATGGAATATTAAAGGAGGGGGGGACATCAATAGATACTTTGCCATCGTAAAAATCGAAATCGTGATGCTGCGCCTGTAGCTGTTGTGAAGCACAGGTTAGCCAAATTAAAATGGTCAAAAACAGCCTATGGATTTCCCTTAATTTCAATTGTTAACAATTTAATAACATTGTATTAATATAAAATTAACGATAAAATTTGCTTTTTTTGTACATTGAAGGAATTATTATTAAAAAATTACAATCTATTTTTAGGTTTTAGATTCTCCTTTTTCATTTTTAAAATCCGTATCTTCGTGCAATGGATAATTTTATTGTTTCTGCACGTAAATACCGCCCGATTACCTTTGATTCGGTTGTAGGTCAGCAACACATCACTGGTACCTTAAAGAATGCAATTCACAACAACCAGTTGGCGCAAGCATTTTTGTTTTGTGGTCCCCGTGGTGTAGGTAAAACTACCTGTGCACGGATTTTAGCTAAAACAATAAATTGTGAAAACATCTTGGCAGGTACCGAACCCTGTGGCGCATGTGATAGCTGTAAGTCTTTCCAAAATGGAAATTCTTTCAGTATTCATGAACTGGATGCGGCATCCAATAATTCCGTAGACGATATCCGTAACCTGATTGATCAAGTACGTATACCACCTCAGGCTGGAAAATATAAAATCTATATCATAGATGAGGTGCATATGCTTTCTCAAGCGGCTTTCAATGCTTTTTTGAAGACTTTAGAGGAGCCACCTTCCTATGCTATCTTTATTCTGGCGACCACAGAAAAACATAAGATTTTACCTACTATTCTTTCGCGCTGTCAGATTTTCGATTTTAATCGGATCAAAGTGGAAGATATGGCAAGTCATTTGGCCCGTATCGCTGACAGAGAAGGTATTGCTTATGATCAGGACGGATTACATATCATTGCCCAAAAGGCCGATGGTGGCCTTCGGGATGCCTTGTCGATGTTCGATCAGATCGTCAGTTTTTCCAATAAAAATGTCACCTATCAAGCTGTAATCGATAATTTGAATATCTTGGATTACGATTATTATTTTAAGCTAACAGATGCTATTTTAACTGAGGATGCGGCACAAACCTTATTGATTTTCAATGAGATTTTAAATCACGGATTTGATGGCAGTCATTTCATAGCAGGTCTGTCAGCGCATTTCAGAAATTTGTTGGTTGCTAAGGAGCCAACTACGCTAAAATTATTGGAAGTCAGTGATAGTATTCGTCAAAAGTATCTGCAGCAGTCCCAAAAAGCTTCTCCAGGATTTTTGTTATCTGCATTGAATATTTCCAATCAATGTGAGATCAACTATAAGACAAGTAAAAATCAACGCCTGCAAGTTGAACTTTCACTCCTCAAGACATGTCATATCGCAAGTGCGATTAAATTGAGCCAGCTTGGATCCGCACAGATTCCTTCGGCAACCGAGGGCGTAAAAAAAAAACTTCCTGAGCCAGTAGTTGGACAAGCGCAACAAACTTCGGTAGTCTCCACTCCGCAAGCAACTTCTCCTGCGAATGCTCCTGTCGTTGAAAACCATGTGGCACCGCGTTCGCAAGCTAACCCCGTAAATTATCAGGCTTCCGAGACTAAGGAAGAGGTGAAAAAAGATCCTATTTCCAACGTGCCCCCTAAAGTAAAAAAAGGCGGATGGGGAGCATCTACTGCAGCAATTATTCCGTCTTTGCCGGATTTGAATACCATATACGATAACAATGCGGTTGCCAAAGAAGGGGATGAACCAGAATTGATACGTGGGAACGAACAGCGTGATGTTTCATTCGGCCAATTTATTACTGTTTGGAACAGTTATGCTGAACAGCTTAAAACAGAAAACAAGATCAATCTGTACACCATGATGACGGCTATGCAACCCCGATTAAATGGTGTATTGATTGAAATTGATGTTGAAAATGGTGTTCAGATGGATGTATTGCAAAGTGCAAAGGTTGATGTACTGAACTACCTACGTGTGAAACTCCAGAATTTTTCATTGGATCTAAAGGGCGTGATGATGGAACATACTATTTCGCGTAAACCTTATACCTCACAGGAGAAGTATCAAGCCATGGTCAATAAAAACCCGCTTTTAGATACTTTGCGGAAAGAGTTTAACTTGGGGCTAAGCTAATTCAAACACGCTAGTTGTTTTTTATTTTTGTACATTTGCAAACTCTTCCATGAAGAGGGAAATATTTAGTATTTATTATGCAAGGAAATTTTCAGAGACGTGATCGCGACCACGGGGAAAGACGTGAAGTGAATCAGATGGTATTTGGTATTCGTGCTGTCATCGAAGCAATCGATAGTGGTAAAGAGATCGAGTCATTATTTATACAACGCGGCTTGAGCGGCAGTTTGATTCTAGAATTGAAAGCCTTGTTAAAGGAACATAATATCGCTTCTCAACAGGTGCCAATTGAAAAATTAAACCGGATAACACGTAAAAATCATCAAGGTGTAATTGCGGTTATTTCTCCAATTACCTATCATGATATAGAAGAACTTCTCCCTCAGATTTATGAAAAAGGTGAAACTCCTTTACTTCTGATGTTGGATGGAGTGACAGATGTGCGCAATTTGGGTGCTATTGCACGTACAGCAGAATGTTCTGGAGTCCATGCCATCATTGTCCCTAAAAAGGGCTCGGCTGAGGTTAACCCTGATGCGATTAAAACATCTGCTGGAGCACTCTATAAAATCCCTGTCTGTCGCCATGATAGCTTGTCCAAAGTTGGTAAATTTTTGATTGATTCAGGTGTACAGTTAGTTGCCAGTACAGAAAAAACAACGTCGAGCATTTACGATGTGGATTATACAGCTCCAACCTGTGTGATTATGGGTGCGGAGGATGTTGGTGTTTCCAATGACCTAATCCGCATTGCCGACCACCTGGCCAAGATACCAATGTACGGTGAAATAGGTTCGTTAAATGTATCTGTATCGGCCGCAGTAGTGATCTATGAAGCGATTCGCCAACGGATTGTTAAAAAATAAAGAATATAATTTAGTTGATTACAAAAAAAGCCTTTGTTTTGACAAAGGCTTTTTTTGTAGACTAGTTTTGATAAATCTCTTCAATCTCTTGTTCGTATCTTTGTAAGATAACTTTTCTTTTCATTTTTAACGTCGGTGTCAATTCACCGGTTTCAACGGTCATTTCGTCGGGGACTATGGTGAACTTCTTGATCTGTTCCCAGCTGCCAAAATTTTGATTAATACGGTTGAGTTCCGATTCCATTTTCTGTTTCAGTTCTGGGCTATTTAGAAAATCTAGTCTAGAAAGATTAGCAAGGGCGGGAAAAGCACTTCTTGACCATTCTAGAAGATTATTATAGTTGGGAACAATCAACGCCGCAGGAAACTTACGGCCTTCTCCAAGTACCATAGCCTGTTCGATAAATGAAGATTCGACCAGTTTAGACTCGATCTGCTGCGGAACGATATATTTTCCTCCAGAAGTCTTGAACATCTCTTTCTTTCGGTCTATAATTTTGAGAAATTTACCGTCTACCCATTCACCAATATCTCCTGTGTACAACCAGCCATCTTTGATCGCTTCTGCTGTTGCCTCTGGATTTTTATAATAGCCAATCATATTATTCTCGCCTTTAGTCAATATTTCTCCATCGTCAGCAAGCTTTATTTCGATATTAATTAACGGTAAGCCTACAGTACCAATTTTCATACCTCGTTTATAGCAGTTTACAGCGATACATGGTCCCGCCTCAGTGAGGCCATAACCTTCATATATTGGAATTCCTGATGCCATATACAGACGGATTAATCTTTCCTGTAAAGCAGCACTCCCGGAGGCAATTCCTTTGATGTCACCACCTAATGCTTCGCGCCATTTTGAAAAAACTAATTTACGGGCAATGTTCAGTTGAAAGTCATACCACCATGTACGTCCCTCCAGTTTGTATTGTTCTCCGACGCTCAAGGACCAGAAGAATAGCTTACGCTTGACTCCTGTTAGCTGCTCTCCTGTAGCCATAATCTTTTCATAAACTTTCTCCAATACACGAGGTACTGCGGAAAAAATATGCGGTTTAACGGATTTAAAATCTTCACCTATCGTATCCATCGATTGAGCAAAGAAGATTGTCAAACCTTTGTACATATATACATATTGGAATACGCGTTCATAGGCATGACAAACTGGAAGAAAGGAGAGGGCACGATCACCTCGTTCGACAGGAAAGGAATATTCACTACTCAACGTATCTGCCAATAAATTTTTATGAGACAACATAACACCTTTGGGATTTCCTGTTGTGCCAGAGGTGTAAATGATGGACGCCAATGTATTGGTTTTTATACCATCACGTAGTTGGTTTAGCGTTTCATCTGTAATGATCTCGCCCTTGGAGACGAAGTCATACCAATGGTTTAGACCATCCTCTTTGTCTAGACTGTAAATAGCATTTAGTTGAGGACAATCATCTTGTATCGTTAATATCTTTGTGTATAGTGTCTTTGAACTAACAATACACTTCCTGATTTCGGCATGATTGAAGATATACGTGTAATCTAAGGTCGAAATATTAGGGTAAATGGCAACTACTACAGCTCCAATTTGTTGAATGGCAAAATCAAGGATATTCCACTCGATACGGTTCTCACTAATTAATGCTACTTTCTCTCCCGGCTGAACACCTAGGGCGATCAAACCTTTTGATGTCTTATTGACCCGTTCAATAAATTCGGTATTACTTACTTTTATCCACTCGTTGTCTTTTTTGAAAGAAAACATAGGGAAATCTGGTGCAATAGCATATTGCAAGCTTGCTAAATCAAATAATCTTGTTGCTGTTGGCATGTTGGAAATCCAGTTCATGTAATACAGCTAATTTACGTTTTTTTATAGATACTATTGTATTGGCGGGCGAGATTAGTACCTGTACTGCTAGAAGGGATATAAAAGAAAAGACTCTGGCATCTCAAGCTGATCGCTTTTATGCCAGAGTCTTTCACTCTTATGCTAAGTACTAATGATTAGTATTTGCTTTTTGATTCTTTACGTTTTCCAGAGAAATCACGGAAGCCACCGCCATTGCTGCTACGCTCACCACGCTCACGACGCTCACCACTGAATCCGCCTTCACGTCTTCCGCTGCGTTCGCCGCCACCATATCCACCTTCACGTCTTCCACCGCGATCACCACCACGGTATCCACCTTCACGTCTTCCGCCACGATCACCACCACGGCTTCTTCCGCCACGGTCGCTACGACCTTCACCTCTTGCTTCACCAGATACTTCGATACGTACTTGACGACCGTTGTAATCTACACCTTGGAATCCTTGGAATACTTTTTCTACTTCTGCATCTTGAACTTCGAAGAATGTGAACACGCCTTTCAAATCAATTTTACCGATTGATTTTCCTGAAATATTCGCATTGTTACAGATGAAGCCCAACATATCTCCACGAGAGAATTCATCTACAGAACCTAAGTTCATAAATAAACGCGTGTAGCCTTTTGAACCTTCACGTGAACGACCATCACGTCTATCACCGCGGTCTTCACGACCACCGTCACGCGCTTCGATATTTAAATCAGGTGCATTTTTGTAATAATCCAAGAAACGGTTGAACTCAAGAGAAGCGAATCTTTTGATGATATCTTCTTTTGAAAGTGACTCCAAATTTTCCATAATTGCAGGCAAGAATGGGCTGATTTGTTCGTCGTTTACTTCAACATTTTCAATCTTTTTAACGATAGAAAATAATTGTTTTTCGCAAACTTCAGCACCTTGAGGTACTTGTTTTTTCTCAAAAGGCTTACCGATGATCTTTTCAAGATGACGGATTTTGCTTAGTTCTTTTACGTTTACCAAAGAAAGTGAAATACCAGTTTTACCTGCACGGGCTGTACGGCCTGAACGGTGTGTATAGTTTTCTGTTTCATCAGGTAAAGAGAAGTTAATAACGTGAGTTACATCACTTACATCAATACCACGAGCGGCTACGTCTGTTGCGATCAACAATTGTAAACTACGGTCACGGTAACGTTTCATTACTTTATCACGTTGTTGTTGGGACAAATCACCATGCAGTGAATCCGCATTGTAACCATCTTTGATCAACGCTTCAGCGATATCCTGTGTTTCGATTTTTGTACGACAAAATACGATACCAAAGATATCAGGGTTTGAATCCACAATACGTTTGAACGCAGCGTATTTATCTTTTGCTTTGATCAAATAATAGTGGTGTTCAATGTTGGCGTTACCGGTGTTTTTTGTTCCTACAGTAAGCTCAACTGGATCGGTCATATAATTCTTTGCGATACGACGTACCTCAGAAGGCATTGTCGCCGAAAATAACCAAGTTTTTTTCTCGTCAGGAGTTTCTGACAAAATGTTGTTGATGTCTTCTTTGAAGCCCATATTGAGCATCTCATCCGCTTCATCCAATACAACATATTTTACATTTGAAAAATCAATCGCATTTCTGCCGATGATATCCAACATACGACCTGGGGTCGCTACTACAATTTGCACTCCACGTCTAATTTGACGTAGCTGGTCTGAGATATTTGCACCTCCATATACAGCAACAACATGTACGTTGTCAACGTATTTAGCAAATTTTTCTAAATCTTTTGAGATTTGTAAACATAATTCCCGAGTAGGGCAAAGAATTAATGCCTGTGGGTGTTTTTGAGAAAAGTCTAATTGCTCTAATAATGGAAGACCAAATGCCGCGGTCTTTCCTGTGCCAGTTTGGGCTAATCCGACAAAATCGTCGTTACCAGTCAATAAAACAGGAATGGCTTTTTCCTGAATTTCAGAAGGTTTTTCGAAACCTAATTCTGAGATGGCATTAACAACTTCCTCACGGATTCCCAGTTCTAAAAATGGGTTCATGAAATATTTTATACAATAGGCACTATTGCCTAAGGCGTTGCAAAGGTAAGAATAATATTGGAATAAACAAATAATTTAAATAATTGATTTTTAAGGTGATCTGATTCTTTTATACCAGGTGATAATAAATTGAGCGCTGTTATATAGATTTAGCTCACTTTGAAAAGTATTATTTCGAATGTGAAACTATTTTATATACCTACAGTTTCTTTATTCATTTATTAATAGAAACTTAATATTTCAACCTTAATTTTGGTATTAGCATGAATCAAGGACCAGTTGTACATCAGCGTTGGCTACAAGCTATTAAAGAGTTTAACGATACTTCCGCTTATGAGGAATTGTATCGCTATTGCTGGAAAGATCTTTATCAGCACGCTGCCCGTCGGATCCTAGACCGACAGGATGTGGAGGATATTCTACAGGAGCTGTTTGTCCAGTTTTGGGAAAGGCGGCATACAATCGACATCCAAATGAATCTCCCAGCCTATTTGAAAGGAATGCTCAAATATAAAATTATAGACTTTTTTAATTCCACCAAAGCCAAAGATAAATTGTTGGATCATTGGAGCAAGCATATTTTTGATTATGTACAGGAACATCCAGAGGATCTCAAAACATATCTAGCGTTAGAGAAATTGTTGGAGGAAGAACTCGAGGTTATGCCCCATAATATGAGACAGGCACTTTTATTGAAGTGGGAACATTTATCCATTCGAGAGATTGCTACACGTATGGGGCTGTCTGAGCAAACGGTCAAAAATAACCTTACGGAAGCATCCAAACGACTACGGAAAGCTATTTTGGGCTATCAACATGTTCAAAACGGTAGTTTTAGCCTTCTTTTGGTCTTTATTATAGACGAGCTCGCTAAGTAGCTTACCCACCTTGCCACATTCCTATTTTCTGAACTTTGATCCTTTAACAATTCTTTCATACAACATTAACTATTTCTTGAAGTACTTTGGGGCTTTTTTGCGGACTTGTATATAAACAGCAGGCATAAAAAGTGAAAAGAAGAATTTTTGAATCCTTAATCTATAGATACCAGCATAATAATGCGAACAAGGCTGAGAGGTCCCTGATTGATCGCTGGTATGATACGCTTGATCGGGAAGAACTTTCTGCAGGGGAGGTAGATGAGGTTCGATTATGGAATAATATACAGCAACGTATTGGAAGTACTGCGTCTAAAAAATCAGTGGGTCGGAGCATAATCTACTGGAGCGGAGCGGTTGCGGCAAGTCTACTGTTATGTGTTGGCGTTTTATTTTGGACAAAGCAGCATGATCTGAATTTCTCCCAAAGAGAAGCGAATTTAAAACCCGGTTACCGGATTTTTGAAACAGGGGCCTCACAACGTAAGCGGATATTTTTGGCCGACGGATCAACCGTTGTAATGAACGCATATTCCAAAATTAAATTGGATACCGTCTCTTACAATAGGCGTGATAGAGTTGTGGAGCTTATGGCTGGAGAGGCCTATTTTGAGGTCAAGAAAGATTCCACAAAAGCTTTTGTGGTGAACGCCCGACAAATACAGACAAGGGTGCTGGGGACCTCTTTTACCGTGAAAAACTATGCGGAATTGGATGATATATCGGTGTCTGTATTTACAGGTAAAGTGCAGGTTACTGCCGATAGCAATCCGCTGGGTGTGCTGACCCGCGGCGAACAGATCCGTTATACCCAAAATAACCACAATAGCCATCAGGAGACTTTTGATCTGACGACACGTAATAGCTGGATTGAGGGAAGAGTCTATCTTAAGCAAAGCAGTTTTGAAGAATTGGCACTGGCGGTCAAAAATATCTATGATGTGGATATTAAAACTGACGATCAGCGGATTGCCCAACAACGGTATAGTATGCCGATATCAAAGCAGCTGTCCTGGACGGCAACCCTGGAAAGTATCAAAGCAATTCATCACAACAAATCAAGGAAGGAGGGCAGGATAGTGCATATTTACTAATTCGGGGATAAAAAAAGAGAGCTGACGACGGCCATCGTCAACTCTGCATCATGTACCATTTGGAGATGGTATAAATAATATATACAACAACTTAAGAGATATTATATACGCATACAAATTTATGAAATTTAAGCAATACGTTACGCAAAACGATATTAAGTTTATGATAAGGACATCGTTGGTAGGTCTATTTCTTTCGATCGTGTCGGCCGAAATGCTCTTAGCTTCGGGCGCATACGGGCAGTTACTCAATAAAAAGATTACAGTTTCTTTTAGTGAATCTAATATTCCGGCGGCTTTCGAACGTTTGGAATCCCAAAATATACATATCGCTTTCGATGCAGCGAAATATAATCTGGCAAAGAAAAAGGTAAATGCCAAAATTTTTAAAAGTAATAGTGTCCGCGATGTCATGCGTTATCTGCTCAGGGAGACTGACCTAATGGCTCATGACAACAGTGTCTATATTACATTAGTCGAAAAACCTGTACAGCAGAATGGGTATATTTCAGGTAAAGTTATTGATGATCGCGGTCAGCCTTTGGCTAATGCCAGCATCAAACTGATCGGTACCAATAAATCAACACAGAGCGGTATTGATGGGAGCTATCTTTTGAATGCTGAACCGGGAACCTACATACTGGAAGTCAGTTACCTCTCTTACCAGACCCAACGTATTGAAGGGGTCAAAATACAGGCCGGAGACCGGACAGGGTTAAACATTGCTATGAAGACGCAGGTAAATGCGCTAGAGACGGCAGTTGTCAATGTGTCGTTTAAAAAAGCTTCCGTAGCCGGTCTGTATGCGGCGCAAAAAAACGCAGCGTCGGTGACGGACGGAATATCCGCCGAACAGATCGCCCGTACACCGGACAATGATATGGGGCAGGTTTTAAAACGTGTTACCGGATTGACCACTGTTAATAATCGGAACGTCATTGTGCGGGGGATGTCCGACCGCTACAATCAGGCCATGTTGGACGGTGTGGTGATTCCGAGTACTTCGCAGAATAGACGGGATTTTTCCTTTGATATTATACCGACAGAAATGGTGAGCTCGGTGGTAGTCAATAAAACGGCAACACCGGATGTATCCGCTGAATTTTCCGGCGGACAGGTTTCGGTGAATACGATAGATATTCCAGAAGAGAATTTTACAACAATACAAATTGGATCAGGAAGTAATAGTCAAACTTTGGGAAAAAATTTTTACCGACTTGGAAAACGACATACAAGTGAATATTTCGGTTTCTTTGACAAATCGTCAAAAATGCCTGATGGAATAAAAACCTGGCAATGGAATAGCAGGTCTTTATTATTAGATGCGCCTCCGGGTTATATTTTGACAGACGAGGAATTAAATAATACCCCTTTAAATCCAACTGAATTTGGTGATGCCGTGAAGTACAACGATTTGGACGCTATCGCACAATCCAAACGCTTTAACAGTGACGCGATGAGGCAATATAAATATAAAGCTTACCCTAATCAGAATATGCGTTTTTCGCTTGGTCGCTTGTATCAGTTAAATAACGGAAATCGATTCGGTTTTGCAGCTTCGGTAAACTTTAGAAACGAGCAGAATATTGTTGCGTTTAATAATACGAGGGGGTCTGCATTAATTGGAGCGCACTATATAGATAGTACCGGTATCGGAGACAACGGTGCCGGCACCTCTTATCGCTTTAACAGTAACGCTGGATTGGTTGCAAATATGGGGTATCAAGCGGATGGATTTAAAGTTTCTTTACGAAATATGTATGCACGTACGTATGCAAATAATTACAATGAAAGTATTCGAAAAGTATACACTGACCCTGATCCAAAAGCAAATAGGCTTACGTATCAATTACCTGAGGCGATGTCGTTGCAGCAACATCAGTTGATCGGAGAATATCAGATGCCCTGGCAGGTAAAAGCGGAGGGAATGTTTACCATCAATAAGATTAAACAGCAAATTTTAGATGAACGAAAGCTCTCCTATAGAATAACGACCACGATAGATGATCAACCTTATTTTCAAACACCTAATTTATTGACAACTGCTGGATTTTCTAATAAAGGGGCGGTAACTGATTGGCGAATGTGGACTAGTATAGATGAGACCGATTATAATTGGAGCGCAGCATTTTCTCGGAAATTTCAACGAGGTACAGGAGTATCAACTCTTGTAAAATTAGGTTATCAGGCTTGGGTCAAAAAAAGAACATTGGATTTGTTTAAATTTTTACCTATGACACGATCGACCTTGGTTGGCAATGTTAGTGTCCCTGCTCCTCCAATTGAGTCGAGTTATGATAGATTGTTTTCAAATGAAAATATTGGAAATGGAGATGGGCAAGCATACTATTATGCCGAAGGTCTTGGCGGTAGGTATTATAATGGAGAAATGAGCTCCCATGCACTTTTTTTAATGGCTGATCAAAGGCTATGGCAAAAATTGCGGTTGGTGTATGGTGTAAGGGCTGAATATTTTAATCTTAATAGTAGACAGGAGGAGCTGTATAAAAGAAAGTATCAAAAGGGAGATACAAATGGTGCTGAAGCCTATGAACTTGGTGTAAAAGAAAATAACTGGCGGTTTTTACCATCTATTAATGCCACGTTTAATTTAACCAATACATTCAATATTCGAGGAAGTTATGCGCGTACGGTAATTCGTCCGGATTTTAGAGAGGTAGGTATGTTTGCGATGTATGATTTTGAATTAGATGGTTATGTATCGGGCGAACAAGTGCAGAGTACTGTGATTGATAATCTGGATATGCGTTTTGAATGGTATCCGTCTTCAGGTGAAATAATATCCCTAACGGGCTATTATAAGTATTTAGACAAACCAATAGAGCTCGTACATCGAGGGGACGATAAGCGGAATTATACTTTTGCAAATATGGAATCTGCAAAGAATTTAGGGCTAGAATTAGAAATTCGAAAAAACTTTGCATTTATAGGTGATCAAGAATGGCTAAAAGATCTATTTATATCAGCTAATGGCACGCTTTTGAAATCTAAAGTCAATGTGTTATCCCATTGGGAAACTATAGATGGCGCCACGCCCGATGGACCTAAACGTCGCCAGTCGCGTTATCCGGGGCAAGATAGACCTTTGATGGGACAATCGCCATGGTTGTTAAACCTAGGATTTGGTTATTGGGGCGATTATTTCGGAATTACGACAAGTTATAACCATAGGGGGTACCGGACAAATATTGGGAATTTTAACCTTTCAGCAGTTGAATATGAATTGGCACCAAAGCAGTTGGATGCACAATTTTATGCACGTTTTTTTAATAAAAAAATGGAAGTCAAACTTAATTTGGCTAATCTGCTTGATGATTGGACACGCTATTATGAAAATACTGAAGGATTTACGACTGCCAATGATCCTCAGACAGGTGACTATGTTACCACAAAAGTAAAAGGAGATAATAAATATAATAAAGCGGATGGGGATATAATAACCTATCGTAAAAAAGATGGAAGAAGATTTAATCTTTCAGTTACCTATAATTTTTAATAAATAAGTTTTAAATCAATTAAAGAAATGAACTTCGCCGGCCTATGGGGACGGTAGTACGACATATAAAGATGCGTTTCATCCTTCAACGCCTCCGTGGACCGTTCGTTGGACTCAATTTGCACCAACAACGTAATAAAAAAATTGAAATATAAAGAATAACCTGCGCGAGGCAGTTTCATATCACTCCTAAATAATGTAAAAGAGTTCCGGGTTTGTCCAAGTCGCACAACAGGGAAATAAAATAGAAAAATACAGAAAACGGGTGATTGAAAACAACTATGCAACCTTATGAAATGCTATCCCATAGGGATGCATAGTCTAAAAAATGATCTTGTGATGGCAAAACTAGTAATTATTTAACACAAAATGAAAAAAATCTTAACAGTAGCAAGCGTATGCGCAATCGCATTGGCTTCTTGTAACAAAGACAACGTAGGACCTAATTCAGATTTGACTGCTGGTTTGCCAAACAAACCTCAGGCAACGATCCCAACAGATGCTGCCGGTATTATTACTAAAACTACGCTTTCTGCAGATACCGTATGGAAAATTGATGGAGTTGCTTTCGTAAAACCGGGTGCAACATTGACGATTCAAGCGGGTACTTACATTACTTCTGGTGTAACTAAAGCATACGATGACCAAATCACCGGAATAACACAAAATATCAAAGGCGTTTTGGTTGTACCTAAAACAGCGAAATTAATCGCCAACGGTACTGCTTCCGCACCAATCGTATTCACTTCTCCAAATGCGGCAGGATCTCGTAACCCTGGTGATTTCGGAGGTGTCGTATTGTTGGGTAGCGCAACTACCAATCAAGCTGCCACACGGAGAATCGAAGGGATTCCTCAACCTGTGGGTGTAGATGTTACTTATGGAGGTACAAACGCTGCAGATAATTCAGGCTCATTGAAATATGTACGTATTGAATTTGCGGGTTACAACTTAACTGCTGACAATGAGATCAACGGACTAACTTTAGGTGGTGTTGGTACTGGTACCACCTTGGAAAATATTCAGGTATCTTGGGGTAAAGATGATGGTTTTGAGTTCTTTGGCGGTACTGTAAATGCGAAATACCTGGTAGCCTTATCGAATGACGATGATGACTTTGATTTCGATCATGGATACACCGGAACAATTCAGTATGCCTTATCATTAAAGGATCCTAATTCAACAAATAGCACATCAAGTGGTAGCTCGGATTCAAACGGTTTGGAATCGGATAACGACGGTACAGCGCCATATGCAGCGACACCTAAGACTCGCCCAGTACTGAAAAATTTTACATTCTTGGGAATTAAGGATGCTACTGTAGCTGGTACAAAACTGAAATTTGGTAACCGTTGGAGAAGAGCTTCACAGTATGATATTCAAAATTCGATTATCGCTGGTTATGCAACAGGTGCAGCATTTCAGGATGGTGCAACAGGTACTTTTACAGGTAATGTTGTACATGCTTATACTGCGGCATTCAGTGGTGCTACACCAACAGGAAACCAAACAAATGTGTCAACAGATGCAACGACATATTTGAATTTAGCAGGAGCTGGAAATATTTTTTATCCAACAACATCTACATTTAATCCTGCTTTTTTAAGACCATTGTCAACTTCACCTGCATATGGTGATGGAAGTACAACTTATAAAGGTGCATTCCATCCGACAACTGCTCCTTGGACTGCAAACTGGACTCAATTTGCTCCAAAAACTTATTAATATTGATTATTTAATTGAGTGAGCCATACAATGGCTCACTTCTTTATCCTTTATAGATGATTAAAAATTTATTTCTCTGTTTTATAGCCCTTTGGATTGGATCCCTATTGTCTTCCTGTCAAAAAGGTGAACCTATTGTAGAAACTGAAGAACTGGCCCGGATTGCTTTTATATCCTATAGCACTGCGTCGGTGGATGTAAAAAGAGTAACGATAGATGGAAAAGTTGCTAATCCAAGCGATGCTAATTTTATTTTTCTACGAAATAAAGATGCCGATTCTTCATCGGTCGTTGCATATAATAGTAATGATCAGGTCGTCCTAGAGCAACGGCTTCCGCTCAAATCAGGATTAAATACCTTTGGTGTACATAGTAAAAGTCCCGTTGATCCGTCACTCGTTGTCGGGCCAAATCCCTTAGGAGATGATGTCGAATCGATTCCGGGTGTGAGGCAAGTAAAGATCTTAAATTATAATAAAACAATTTCACCTAATGGTGAGCCAATTCGATTGGCGGTTTATCAAGGTAAGCCTGTCTATGATGAAAGTTGGGGAATGGATATGGTCAAGTATGACGAAAATCCAATCCTGATTACCGACTTGATATCAGATAAAATTCCCGAAGAATTTATCAAAATACCGATTGACGCTACTTTTGTGCCAAAGGCGCAAGTATTAGATAAGGATTTAAAACCGATCCTTATAAATGGACAAAAAGTCTTTTTGTTTTTTAATTTTTCGGTAGATATCGGTATTGTATATCTCCCTCAAAAAGAATCCGATGCATCTTTTGATGTTGATGCATTCTCAGAAATTGGAGGGATAGGCTATGGTTTAGATAATATCTGGCTACAGAAATAAAACTCATTACAAAACAAACACAGATACCTGTCAACACTTACATCAATGGTAAGCCATTAATTCAAAAAAATAGTCACTATGAAAGGCATCAATGCTATAAAACATCGCAATTTATTTGCTATCTCCCTGAAAATTCAGGGAGATGTAGATCAGTCCGTTGATGCGGCTGCGCTGCTAGCCTTACGGAATGAAATGGCGGAGCTGAATGAACTTTATCGGCAATATTTGGAACTGTTGCAGCAGCTGGAAGACATCGTGCAGGACTATGAATCGAAGGAACGAACCATTCGTTCGAAAATTTTGTCTCCTTCTCTTCGCAAATTAGCCAAAAATAGACAGACTGGAGCCGATCTACGTATGATCATCACCTCATTAAATTCTTGTGCACACTGATAAAATTATTTTTCGGTCTTATCCTCTTTACTTACTTCGATAGGTATTACCTGATAAGTACTTCCTCTATATTTTGGGGATAAAATGTTCGTCTTTTCTGTTGTATTGACAGTGCCCTTGACTCTGGTGTTTTTATCGCTAATTGTTCGTAATACTTCCCGGATCAATGGATCTCTGGTGTCACCTATTGGGGGCAAAGGTAAAAAGGCAAATTCGTCGATCTTGATAGAAGGAGTAATTCCGTTACTATAATCTCCTTGTCCCATTTTATTGTATATTTTATAGATCATGGGAATCAAATGCCAAGCACGTTCAGTGCCATGAATCTCCTCAGGTGTAGATAGCGTGGTCGATGCCATATCTTTTCCATAGGTTTTATCGCCAACCTGTACAACCTGTACATAGGGATGTAATCCATTAATTAACATTTCGGACGCGGATGCCGTGTTTGGCCCTGTGAGCATATAAATTCTTTTTAAATGTAAACCTTGTTTTAGAACATCTTTTGCTGAAAATGAATAGCCATCGGGCTGACCTTGCAGTGCTGCTGCGAAGCTGTCTTCTCTATTTTTGATATTTTTGTTGCCTTGGTATTTAGCAAAAATGTCGTTTTCCTTGATGTCTGCCAATAAGAGTGCGCAAAATGAGGCGAAAGCAACCTGTCCACCGGGGTTATAACGTAAATCGACAATAAGTTCTTGTACCTGTTGGGACTTGAAATTTTGGACCGCTTCCAATAATGAATATGCCCCACTAAAGTCAAATTGACTTAAAAACATATAGCCTACCGTGGGGGAGGAGGAGATGAGTTTAGCGGTATAGAGGACGGGCTGCGAAATATAGGAAGAAGGCAGATGAAATATTTTGCCATCGTTTCGCGTCAAATGCATTGCCGGTAAAAGTAAGGATTTGCTTAGTAGCGATTTCAGGTTGCTGTGGTCGATGGGCTCGTTGTTGATGTGGCTTATGCTGTCTCCCCGTTTGAGTCCCATTAAATCTCCTTCGCTGAAGGGAACAATCTGGGTGATCAGTTGGATGGTTTTACCGGTTGTTTGGAGTTGTACCATATCTAACCCAAAGGTGTTCGTCAGCGTATTGCCATAGGTGTCGCTGTTAAGTGTCTGTAATATGCTGGAATAATGGTCATCTGGAAATAAGATGCTTTTGAAAAATAAATCTGGACTTTGTTGGTAACCTTGGGTTGATCTAATTTTATCATTCCAGTAGTAGTAGCGTTTCATTTGGTCTAATGTCCACTGGTTGATGGTTTCATTTGATCCGGGTTCGTGAAGCGGTGGATCCTTTTCACAAGAGGAAAAGATCAACGAAAAGAAAGCCAACACAAGAGCATGGGGTCTACGCATTTTTTAAATTTTGCTTTATTAAAAATACGTGTTATGTTGTTTGTTTGGAAGTTATCTTTTTGTTGCTCAAATGTTTATTTACTTTAAATAGGGGGAGCTTTTTACGTTTACCTTACTAAAGAATAAGGTTTCGATAAGAAAAGGAGTAATAAAAAAGGCATCACCGTGAAGTGATGCCTTTGGCTTGTATAAATCAAAGAATATCGATTAATAAAGCGTGAACTCTACGCGACGGTTTTGTTGACGACCATCAGCGGTTTTGTTTGATGCGATCGGTTGGTCAGGGCCATAACCTGTCGCTTCAATACGTGATGCATTAGCACCTTGAGATACTAAATAGGCTTTTACCGATTCAGCGCGTTCTTTTGATAAACGCATGTTCAATTCACGGGAACCTGTATTATCAGTGTGACCAGCTAGTTTTAAGCTAAAATTTTTCTCGATTAACAGTTCGGCTACTTTATTTAATGTCGCGTATGACGTAGGACGTATGGTTGCTTTTCCTAAATCGAATTCCAAGTTTTTGATTGCGTCAGCAACAACTTTTCGGTCAGCTTCTGTTACAACAACCTTTTCAACCACTCTCGTTTCGTTTTTCACAACGATTGGACATCCTGCACCGTCTACCTGAACACCTGAAGGTGTGCCTGGGCATTTGTCATATTTGTTAGCTACACCATCACCATCATCATCTTTCAGATCACTGTTTAGACCATCCAATTGATTTTTTAGTGCTTGGTTTTTAGCATTTAAAGCATCATTTTGTGCTTTAAGATCATCATATTTCAATGTGTAGTCGTTAACTAAGGTTGCTACTGGATTTGAATTGTTCAAAGCTGGTTTGCTACCATTACCCAATGCAAATTCTAAACCACCATGGATGTAAGTAAACAAGTCATTCTTATATTGACCACCTTGAATACCGTCAAAGTTTTGGTTAACCCAATTTAACTGATAACCCAACTCGAAGTTGATTCCTTTGGCAACAGCAAATTTAAGTCCCATGTCCAATGGTACGTAAATTTTAGAAATACCATCCGCTTCTTGGGAAGTTGATCCTGTTGTCAACGTAGTTTTGCTGTTCATCACCCCAACACCGATAGATGCATAAGGTTTGATAAAACTGTTGAAGAATCTCCAGTTGGTATTAGCCGCTTGGAATTCTCCTGACAATGCAGCAGACCATGGTGTTTTAGCCTCAAAAGATTGTGATCCATCTTTAAATGCGCCACCTGTTTTACCGCCAAAGTAACTCGCTTTAATGCCGAAAGAAGGAGAGATTTGCTTTTTAATATAAGCACTATACCCCAAGTTCCATGCTAAGTCATCGTATCCTTCACGATTAAAACCAGCAATGTTAGTTTGGTTTGTCACTCCGGCACCGACACCAATAGACCATGTTCTGTATTGTGTAGCTGGTCCAAATGGAGTTGTTCCCTCAATGGATGATACCTTTGCATTTTGAGCAATTGCATTATTGGCAAATAAGCCCGCTGATGCTAGAGCAAGTACTAATTGTAATTTTAGTTTCATATAATTTGTGTTTGTATAAACCGCTGTAAAAGTAATAAGTTAAAAATTAAATTAACTATAGGTTTGTAGTTGAAATATGACGTTTGGTAAATAAAAAGGTGTTTCTGTTTAAAACACCTTTTTATTAGTGTAATTTGTTAGTTATTAATAAAGTGTAAATTCAACACGGCGATTCTGTTGGCGGCCCGCTGCATTTTTATTAGATGCAATTGGTTGGTCTGGACCATATCCAGTTGCTTCGATACGCGACGCATTAGCACCCTGAGATACTAAATATGCTTTTACAGACTCTGCACGCTCTTTAGATAAACGCATATTTAATTCACGTGAACCTGTATTGTCGGTGTGACCTGCGAGTTTTAAACTAAAATTCTTCTCGATCAATAACGCAGCAACTTTATTCAATGTTGCATACGAAGTGGAGCGAATAGTTGCTTTACCTAAATCGAATTCTAAGTTTTTGATCGCTTCAGCAACAACTTTTCGATCTGCTTCAGTAACCACTACTTTTTCAACAACTTTGGTTTCGTTTTTCACGACAATTGGACAACCTGATCCGTCAACCTGAACACCTGAAGGTGTGCCCGGACATTTATCATATTTGTTGGCAACACCGTCACCGTCGTCATCTTTTAGATCATTGTTTAGACCATCCAATTGACCTTGCAAAGCTTGGTTTTTAGCATTCAATGCATCATTTTGAGCTTTTAGATCATCGTATTTTACTGTATAGTCATTCACAAGGGTTGCGACAGGATTCGAATTATTCAATGCAGGTTTGCTGCTGCTGCCTAAGGCGAATTCTAAGCCGGCATGTGCGTAAGTAAATAAGTCATTTTTGTATTGTTGTGGCGGAGTTGTATTGTAACGATTGTCAAATCGTTGGTTCGCCCAATTCAATTGATAACCCAATTCAAAATTGATGCCTTTGGCAACAGCGAATTTCAAACCAAAATCTGCAGGTACAAAGATTTTGGAATAGGAATCTCCATATTCACCTTTGTTACCACCAGCGATTGCAGCAGTTTCAGCATTCATTACCCCAACACCAATCGATGCATAAGGTTTAATAAAACTGTTGAAAAATCTCCAATTCGTGTTGGCTGCTAAAAACTCACCAGATAAGGCAACTGACCAAGGAGTTTTGGTTTCGAATCCAGTTTGCTTGTCACTGTTATCATAACCAGCTGTCTTTCCGCCAAAATAAGTTGCTTTCAATCCGAATGATGGTGAGATTTGTTTCTTGATATAAGCACTATATCCTAAATTCCAGTCTAGTTTGTCATAACCACCATTGTTAAACTTGGCGATATTCTGCAAGCTTGTTACACCGGCCCCTACACCGATAGACCAGGTTCTATATTGTGTCGCCGAACCTAATGGAGTTGTGCCTTCGATTGATGCTTCTTTTGTGCTTTGCGCAAAGGATGCGGTGGATAAAATTCCTGCCGCAACAAGTAATCCTGATTTTTTAAGGCTAATTTTCATAATGCGTGTTTGTAAAATTATCTACTATAATACTGTTGTTAAATTAACTCACTGAACACTCTTGCAATAAATTTGCCAAAAATTATTTGGTTACTCTACACGCCCAAAAAAGTTTGGCACCTCAATTTCAAAAGCCAGATGCTTAACAATATTTTCTGTAAAAATGTTTTGGAAAAAAGTTTTTCTGCTTTTTGTGATCAAAATAACATCGATATCTTCATCCCGGATAATGGTATGGATACCGTTAGCAATATTCTCTCGTGAACCTGCAAAATAACTTGGCGACTTGATGATATAGGAAATATCCTCGATCCCAGTTTCAGCAATAATCTGTTCAATCCAATTTTCAAGTTTTTCTCCTAATATATTGATTTCTAGTTCATTTTTATTGATATGTATGAGTTGTAAATGGAAATTTTTCCCATACAATGGTATCGCTTGTTTAAGCACTTCAAGTTCACCGGGTTTGAAATTTGTCAATAGAGCGATGTTGTCATTTTTGAATTTTATCGCGTTTTTTGGGATGGCTAGAACAGGGATCTTCGACTCTTTAATGACATCATATGTATTGCTTCCAATCAATACAGATTCAAGTCCGGTCACTCCTTTTGTACCCATAATCACCGTTTGATAGACCTCTTTTATCTCTTGTTTATCCAGTGTTTCAGCCAAAATACCGTTGGCAAATAAGGTAGAAATTTTAAGCGAAGGATATTCCTGTAGAAGTTCGGCTACAAGTTTTTCCATCTGACGGCGAGCTTCTCCCTCGGTGGGGTCTACTAAATGCTTCGCATTTGCAAATTTGTTGATATGCGAAGTGAACGAATGAAAGAGTGTAATCTCATCATTTGTTGTCGTCGCGATTTGAGCTGCATAAAATGCGGCAACTCGTGCGTTTTCGGAATAATCTACTGGTATTAATAGTTTAGACATGGCTATAAGGTTATGCTTTAGTAAAAAATATTGGAACTAAGGGATGACTAAATAATGCTTTTGCAACGGAACGCGTAAAAACACGTTCAAAGAACGATTTCCTCGATCGTGTCACCAATAATATTTTGATCTTTTCCTCATGGATCATCTCATTAATCACTTCCGGAACCGTATCTAAGTCCTCAATGTCGCCTTGTATTGAATCCACTTCTATAGCAATATTGGTCACACCAATATATTTTTTGATCTTATATTTCCATACTTCAAGCTTGTCTTCGATTCTGTTTTCTGATGAATGATCGTAGTGAACATGCATAAGTTTTAGTTCAAAGTCTTTGCCGATGATGTTGACAAAATCTTGTACGGTCTGTACCTCTTCTTCTTTAAAATTAGACAGTAAGCCAACTTTGTCAATAGGTGTAAAGGACGCTTCAGTGGGGATGGCCAAGACAGGTATTTTGGCTTTTTTGCTAATGACATAGGTCGTGCTGCCAATAAGTTGGCTATCGTCATTGGTGATGCCTTTAGTCCCCATGATGACAAAATCAAATCGACTAGGGGTGGCGAGCTCCGGTAGTGTTTCAGTAATCATACCGCGCTCACATTGGGTGGTTATTTCAAGCGTAGGATGCTTTAATTTTATTGATTCTGCCAGATTTTTAATAAGAATATCAGCTTTGAATGTTGGAGAATTAGTCTCATTACGGCCATTTTCGTCCTCAAATACAGCAGAAGCCGAAGTATAATTGTGGTAAAGATGGATAGAATACCCCTTTTCGAGAGCAAGGTCCACTGCGTAATTTACAGCATTATTAGAATGAGCCGAAAAATCTACCGGTAGTAGAATGTTTTTTTTCATTAGAAGGAATTTAATCTACAAAATCTAATCTTATTTATTTTGCATTTAGGGAATGTGCGTGAAAGTGTACTAGATTCCCTATTTTACTATCAAATGTAATAAAACAAATGTAATTGTGAATGACCTTAAGTCAAATAGTTTTTGTTGTTTTACGTGTTGAATTTGACGCGCTTTAGACAAAAATGAATAACTAATAACACTTTTAAAATGTTGTATTTAATATCAGTTTGTGATTTCTGTCACATCCAAAATAAGTGTACCCTAATTGTCTGTATGTTATCTCCTGATTTTTTTGTTTGAAAAGTCAATATTGAAGTTTTGGTCGTTTAGAGAAAACAGTCGTTTCAAGGTCAATATATGGAATTCTACATTGCATAACCTACCAATTTTGAGTAAGTTTGCACATATTTTTAGATAATTAAATGACAAGTAGAGAAATTCGTCAAGCCTTTCTGGACTTTTTTAAAAGTAAAGGGCATCAGATAGTACCTTCAGCACCAGTAGTTGTAAAAAATGACCCGACATTAATGTTTACCAATGCGGGGATGAATCAATTCAAAGATTTGTTTCTTGGTGAAGCACCCATTAAATTTCCGCGTGTTGCCGATACGCAACGTTGTTTGCGTGTTTCCGGAAAGCACAATGATTTGGAAGAAGTAGGGATCGATACCTACCACCATACGTTGTTTGAGATGTTGGGAAATTGGAGCTTTGGTGATTACTTTAAGAAAGAAGCTATTGCTTGGGCTTGGGAGCTGTTGACAGAAGTATATAAATTAGACAAAGATCGTTTATATGTGACTATTTTTGAGGGGGATGCAAAAGAAGGCTTAGAACGTGATATGGAAGCTTTCGATTTCTGGAAAGAATGGATTGGTGAAGATAGAATTCTCCTTGGTAACAAAAAAGATAATTTCTGGGAAATGGGCGAGACAGGACCTTGTGGACCTTGTTCCGAAATCCATTTCGATATGCGTAGTCCGGAAGAGCGCATACAGACTTCAGGGCAGAGTTTGGTCAACGCAGACCACCCTCAAGTAATTGAGATCTGGAACCTTGTCTTCATGCAATTTAATCGGTTGAAAGATGGTTCACTTCAGTCGTTACCAGCTAAACATGTGGATACGGGAATGGGCTTTGAGCGTTTGGTGCGATGTATACAGGGGAAGACCTCCAATTATGATACAGATGTATTTACGCCTACCATTGATTTTATTGCTGAGAAATCAGGTATAAAATACGGTATAGATGAAAAGTCTGATATTGCCATGCGGGTAGTGTCTGATCATATTCGTGCGGTTAGTTTTGCAATTTCCGATGGTCAACTGCCATCCAACAATAAAGCTGGCTACGTGATCCGTCGTATTTTACGTCGTGCAGTACGCTATGCTTATACATTTTTAGGCTTTAAGGCTCCTTTTATCAATGAACTTGTACCTGTATTGGCAGCTCAGTTCGCCGGAGTATTTGACGAATTGATCCAGCAGCAGGATTTTGTGCAGAAAGTAATCTTGGAAGAGGAGGTTTCATTCTTAAGAACGTTGTCTACGGGCGTCCAACGTTTTGAAAATTATGTGGAGGACCACACCGTAATTAACGGGGATTTTGCTTTTGAATTATACGATACGTATGGATTTCCTATCGATTTGACGGAATTGCTAGCGCGCGAAAAAGGTTTAACAGTTGATATGGAAGGTTTCAACCAAGCACTTCAAATTCAGAAAGATCGTTCTCGTGCTGCCACTGCTATAGATACGGGTGATTGGGTTGTGGTAAATGATGAAGAGGGATTTGAATTTGTAGGCTATGATGCATTGACTGCTGTTACTGAAGTTATTAAATACCGTAAAGTTGTTGCGAAAAATAAAGAGCAATTCCAATTGGTGCTTTCTGTTAGTCCTTTTTATGCCGAAGGTGGTGGCCAGGTAGGCGACTCTGGAGAATTGGTTTCCGAAGAAACTGGAGAAAAGATTTATATCACAGATACGAAAAAGGAAAACGGTCTATTTGTACATTTTACAAACAAATTGCCGCTGGAATTGAAAGGAACATTTGTTGCACAGGTCGATAAAACCAAAAGAATCGATACTGAGAACAATCACTCCGCAACCCATTTGCTGCACGCTGCCTTAAAGCAGGTGTTGGGAAGTCATGTGAATCAAAAGGGATCGTTGGTCAACGCTGATATTTTGCGCTTTGATATCTCTCATTTTGCAAAAATGACAGAAGAAGAGATCAAACAGGTGGAAGATATTGTCAATGCCAAAATTCGTGAAAATATTCCGTTGAAGGAGGAACGAAATGTACCTTATCAACAAGCATTGGATTCGGGTGTAACAGCACTATTTGGTGAGAAGTATGGCGATTTTGTTCGTGTAATCACCTTCGAAGATCAATATTCTAAAGAATTGTGCGGTGGTACACATGTTAAAGCAACAGGGCAAATAGGGTTTTTCAAAATCGTTTCGGAATCTGCTGTAGCAGCTGGTGTACGTCGTATAGAAGCGATTACTGGAACTCGTTCTGCAGCTGTTATCCGTGAACATTTCGAATTGGTTCACCACCTGAAAGAGCTCATGAATAATCCGAAGGATTTTGTTTCTGCACTGGGTAAAATCATCGATGAGAATGGCGCTTTGAAAAAAGAGGTAGAGAAAAGTATTACAGAAAAATCCTTAGCGTTAAAGTCAGATCTGGAAGCAAAGATCCAGCAGGTTGGCGAGATTAATTTCTTGTCCACAATCGTCGATCTACCGAGTCCAGAGGCGGTGAAAACCTTGGCTTATGCCGTGAAGGGTGCCGTTAACAACTTATTTTTGGTTATCGGTGCTGAATTTGATGGTAAACCAAGTTTAACAGTCGTCATATCAGATGAATTGGCTAAAGAAAAAGGATTGAATGCAAGTAATATCGTTCGTGATCTAGCCAAGGATATCCAAGGTGGTGGCGGTGGTCAGCCATTCTTTGCAACAGCTGGAGGTAAGAACCCTGCCGGATTAAAAGGTGCAATTGAGCGAGCAATAGATTTCTTGAAATAAATTTTAGGGTAGTTGAACAGGCTACTTAGCTAAACTAGGATGTAAATAGATGATTTTATTTCCTAAATATACAATACGAAGCCATCAGATTTATTCGAGTTCTTCCTTGGAGGATTCGAATAAATCTGATAGTTTTTACGATTCTTTAAGCTGTGACATGTAGCGTGAATCAAACAGAGCAAAGCCATTTGCGTAATTGGGAATAGGTACTTAACAAATAAAAATAAAAGGATGAAAAAGGCAGTTTTTTTAGCAGTAGGGATCGTTGGTTTGATGATGGGTTGCCAAAATAAAGAACAGTTTACCATCGCTGGAAATGTCGAAAATCCTGGCAATATCAAAGTTATTTCATTGTATGAAGGCGATACCAAGCTGGATTCTATGTTTTTTGGCGATAATAACAAATTTCAGTTCGTACGACCTGCTAGCCAATCCAGATTGTTGTCCTTGCGTGTTGGTAAAAATCGGTACGATTTAATTGCTTCTCCGGGAGAAACGATTACATTTAAGACAGATTTGCATAAAGATGTAAATGATTACCAGGTTGATGGTTCTGAATTGTCAAAGACTATACAGCCTTTTGCCAAAGAGCGAAATTATCGCGATTATCTACAGGACTCATTGCAGACAGTGTTTTCAAAGCTAACGGCCAATTCGACAGCAGCTGAGATCGAAAAGATTCGTGCTGAATATAAAGCAAAGTTTGCAGAAGAATTGCGTACATATACAAAAAAAGCAGTCGATTTCTCGAATAAACATAATGATCTTGCAGGTTTTTATGCAATCTCGACCTTAGATCCTGAAGTAGCCGAAAATGAAATCATTACCTATGCAGATAAAATAAAAAATGAATTTACGGAGAACAGATATGTAACACAGTTTAAAGAGGAGACCCAAAAACTGAAAAAAATGGCAATTGGGCAACCTGCTCCTGAGTTGACTTCTTTTACACCATCAAATAAAGAAGTTAAATTATCGAGTTTTAAAGGGAAATATACTTTGGTGGATTTTTGGGCTTCATGGTGTATGCCCTGTCGCCAGGAAAACCCTAATCTCGTTAGGTTGTACAATACCTATCATGGTAAAGGCTTTGATATACTCTCCGTTTCATTTGATGATAATCCTGGTTCCTGGATGCGTGCTATTGAAGATGACAAGTTAACTTGGACACATGTGTCAGATTTGAAGGCTTGGAGCTCACCGGTTGTCATTGATTACCGTGTGAAAGCCTTGCCTACCTCATATGTTCTCGATCCGAACGGCATTATTATAGCAAAGAACTTGCGTGGAGAAGAGTTAGAGGCATTTTTGAAGAAAACAATTAAGTAATCAATGTGTTATTGTTAAATATTATATTACTTAATAATTTGGTAACATTAGATTAACTGATTGTTATCATTTTGTTTATAATTTAGCAAAAAAAATAAGACAAATGAGTTCTTCGAAACAAAAGATTTTAATTGTTGATGACGAAAAGGATATCTTGGATTTAATTGCATTCAACTTAAATCGTGAAGGTTATCAGGTCTCTACAGCGCAAAATGGGGAAGAGGCAATCAACGTTGCCAAACAAGTAAATCCTGATCTTATCATCTTGGATGTGATGATGCCAAAGATGGATGGAATTGAAGCTTGTCGTATCATGCGCGCAATGCCTGAATTCAAAAGTACATTCATGGTATTTTTGACTGCTAGAAGCGAAGAGTATTCGGAGATCGCAGGATTTCATGTCGGTGCAGACGACTATATAGCAAAGCCAATTAAGCCGCGTGCTTTAATGAGCCGCATCAATGCTATCTTAAGAAGAAATGCTTCCGAAGAGTCAGATGCCTCTGTTCAGGATAAAATTGAAATTGCCGACTTGGTCATTGATCGAGATTCTTTCTTGGTATATAAAGGGGAACAAAAGATCGTTCTAGCAAAGAAAGAGTTTGAACTATTGTATTTATTGGCATCAAAACCGAACAAGGTGTTTACACGCGAACAGATCTTAAAGAGTATTTGGGAAGATTCTGTTGTGGTAACCAATCGTACAATTGACGTCCATATCCGCAAGCTGCGCGAAAAGATAGGTGACGATTATGTAACCACTGTAAAAGGAGTAGGATACAAATTCGATAAAGAATAAAAAAAGAGGCTTTAGCCTCTTTTTTTATGCGATTAACTTCCGGAGTTTAGATTTAATGCGATTTGTTTTGCGCCAAATCTAGACAAATACGAGTAGGATATTTCAAATTTGACATAAGAGGAAGGCGAGAATTTAAGGAAGAAATTGTCGTCGTTATAGGGAACTCTTTATCGAGATAACTTGATATCACCACAACAAATCTTTACTTTTGACCTAAAGCAAAGTAAAAATTTCAACATGTCATCTATTCTTATAAAATCTGCGCAACTTGTCAATGAAGGTAAAGTTGAGGTTGCTGACGTATATATCAGCAATGGTCGAATCGAAATGATTGCTCAGGAAATTAATCATCCTGCTGATCAGGAAATAAATGCTGAGGGGCTACACTTGCTACCTGGACTTATTGATGACCAGGTTCACTTTAGAGAACCCGGTTTAACTTATAAAGCGGATATATGGCATGAGAGTCGCGCAGCAGTTGCCGGTGGGACAACCTCTTTCATGGAAATGCCTAATACTGTTCCTAATACGTTGACCCAGCAATTGCTTCAAGATAAATATGATATTGCGGCAAAAAATGCGCTGGCCAATTATTCATTCTTTATGGGGGCAGCTAATGATAATCTTGAGGAGGTACTTAAAACGAATCCAAGAAATGTCTGTGGTATAAAAGTTTTTATGGGCTCCTCTACTGGCAATATGCTGGTTGATAATGAAAAAGCGTTGGAAGGTATTTTTGCAAGTGCTCCGACCTTGGTGGCTACGCACTGTGAAGATGAGGCAACGATAAAGGCGAATTTGGCCCTATTTAAGGAAAAATATGGCGAGGATGGATTAAAAATTGAGATGCATCCCTTGATTCGTTCTGAGGAAGCTTGTTATTTGTCTTCGTCAAAAGCTGTCGAGCTGGCAAAAAAGCACAATACACGCTTGCATATCCTTCATATCTCAACCGCCAAAGAAATTGCATTATTTAATAATGATATTCCACTAAAGGATAAAAAAATAACGGCTGAAGCCTGTATTCATCACCTTTGGTTTTCTGATCAGGATTATGCCTCAAAAGGTAATTTTATCAAATGGAATCCAGCTGTAAAAACAGCCAATGACCGCGATCAGATTTTAAAAGCTGTACTGGATGGACATATCGATGTGATAGCGACAGATCACGCTCCGCATACAATTGAGGAGAAATCTCAGCCCTATGTTTCAGCACCAAGCGGAGGACCTCTTGTACAGCATGCGTTGCAAGCCTTGTTAGATATGGTCAAAGCAGGAAAAATGACCCTGGAACAATTGGTGCAAAAATCTGCACACAATACAGCTACATTGTTCCAAATTGAAGATAGAGGGTACATTCGTGAGGGATATTGGGCGGATCTTGTGTTGGTCGATCTGAATAAACCTTATACGGTATCGAAAGCGAATATCCTGTCGAAATGTGGCTGGTCACCATTTGAGGGGCACACATTTAGTTCAACGATTGAACATACTCTCGTATCAGGTAAACTTGCTTTCTCCAATGGACAACTTATTGAGAAAGGTGCTGGTGAACGTCTGTTGTTCAACCGATAGTATTTAGCAATGGAAAAAAGAGCCTTTCTAAAATCGATTGCTTTAAGCGTGTTGTCTATTCCTGTACTGGGAATGGGGAAGCCAACCGGAGATAAAGCCGAATTGTACGGTCAAGCTGCTTTGCTTGCAACGAGGTTAAAATTGGGGGATATCGTAGGTTTAATAACGCCTGCTGGTGTATTGGATGATGAAGAATCAATTAGTATTGCACGTGAGATATTTGAGACCTTAGGTTTTAAAGTAAAAGAAGGTAAACATATACGCAGCCGCTACGGTAATTTGGCCGGTACAGATCAGGAGCGTATAGCAGACATTCATGATATGTTTGCAGACAAGACCGTCAAAGCGATTGTTTGCATCAGAGGAGGTTCGGGTACATCACGTCTTTTAGATCGATTAGATTACAGACTGATCGCCAATAACCCAAAAATTTTATTGGGATATTCAGATATAACAGCCTTAATTTTGGCATTATATGCCAAGACAGGACTTATAACGTTTCATGGTGCAGTGGGGATCAGTACCTGGACTAAGAAGCTTGCAGAGGCTTTCAATGCTCAGTTTGTAGCCAATCAGCCAGCAATATTTGAAAACCCCAAGTCTAAAGGTGATAGCATTGTGCAGACCAAAGACCGAATTGCCACAATTCATCCTGGTATAGTAGATGGGGTATTGCTGGGTGGAAATATGACCGTGTTGACCGGCTTATGTGGTTCACCTTATCTGCCAGATTTTAAAGATAAAATTCTTTTTCTTGAAGAGGTCGACGAAGATATGGAACGTGTTGACCGCATGTTCTGTCAATTGAAAAATGCTGGTGTACTGGGTGCGATTAAGGGTTTTATTTTTGGCAAGTGCACCAATTGTAAACCATCTGGTGGCTATGGATCCGTAACACTTGACCAACTGTTCAATGATTATATCAGACCGTTAAAAATACCCGCTTATACAGGGGCTGTCGTTGGTCATATTGCCGAACAGTTTATTTTGCCCGTAGGAGCAAAAGTCCGTGTAGATGCTTCGCAAGGAACGATTGCTTTAATGGAGCCTGCATTAAAAGATTAATATGAAATTAGTAAAAGTTGATTTCATCAAAGCCTTTTCTTTATATGAAGAAAAGGCTTTGATGCATAGAAGATTTAAACATGCTGATATTTTGCCGTTATTAGAAAATATCAGAAGCTCTGGACGTTTTGCTGTAGCGGAAATTGGCAAGTCTACCGAAGATCGTTCGATCTTTCGACTACAATACGGACAAGGGCCAATCAAGATACTTTTATGGTCGCAAATGCATGGTGATGAACCTACAGCAACAATGGCCTTGTTTGATCTATTTAATTTTTTCAACGGAAAAGATGATGGTTTTGATGCGGTTAGAGATGACATAGCATCAAAAGTGACCTTATATTTTATTCCGATGCTAAATCCTGATGGAACAGAACGGTTTCAGCGTAGGACAACCATGGATGTGGATATGAACAGAGATGCAAGGGCAACAGCAACAGTGGAAGGAGCCTTATTGAAGGCGCAAGCCATGTTGCTAAAACCTGATTTTGCCTTTAACCTGCATAACCAAAACAATTACTACAATATTCCCGGAACAAATACGCCAGTAACAATTTCCTTATTGGCACCTGCTTATGATTATGCGCGGAGTATCAATGAAACTCGGAGAGATGCGATGCGGGTGATTGTTGGAATAAATAAAATCCTTCAGGACTTTGTTCCAAAGGCAGTTGCAAGGTATGACGATGAGCATACACCGCGCGGTTTCGGTGATAATTTTCAAAAATGGGGCGCTAGGACGATTTTAATTGAATCAGGAGCTTATGTTGGTGATACCGAAAAAATGCTGGTCAGAAAATGTAATTTCGTAGCATTGTTAAAAGCATTTGAGGAAATTGCTGATCAATCCTTTAAACGGCATTCGGTTACCGATTACGATGCAATTCCCTTCAATGATGAAAAGCTCCATGATGTGTTGCTGAGAAATTTGACCATTGAGCGGAGTGGAAAACCATTACTTGTCGATGTCGCCATCCGGCAAAATGAAAAGACGATAGGCTCTGACTATTATCTGGAGGGGATAGTAGAGGATATTGGCGATCTGCAAGATTTTTATGGTTATGTAGATATTGATGTTGCAGGAATGGAGTTTGCCCCAGCCAAGATGTATATGGAGCCATTTGCTTCCCTGATCGATTTAGATGATACCATCGTGATGGGATTACTTGAAAAAGGCTATGCCGCTGTTATTATTGAAAATGTGATCCCGGGAGAATTTTTGCATAACCTTCCAATTCGTGTATTAACTAAAAAAGCTATAGAATTTTCACAACAATTAGCTCTCGGAGCTCAGGCGGATTTCTTTCTTCGGAAAGAAGGAAAGATTATTTACGCCGTAGTTAATGGTTGGGTGATCGATTTGAAAAAACCAAAGCAACAGCAGTATAAAAATCAGATAAGTTAGCAATGCCTAATATAGCTCAAAAAAGGAAAAAGGTCACAGCATAGGCTGTGACCTTTTTCCTTTTTTGAGACTACTAGTAGCCGGTATTCTGTTGATTTGCTATAGCTGGGTTTGCATTCATCTCATCCAGTGAAATAGGAAGAATGGTTTTAAAGAAAGTTCTATCGATCGTTTTTTGCCTATTTGTTGTGCTTATATTTCCTAAATCATCATCAAAAGTTATCGATTTGTTCCAGCGCATCATATCAAAGAAGCGATGACCTTCTCCAAGGAGCTCTTTGCTTCTCTCATCGGCAATCATATCTAAAGTAATCGTGCCTGAGGTCGCGACATCTAATTTTGGAGAACGTTGGCGTATTGCATTCAGGTAATTTGCTGCAAGGGCCTTGTCAGGAGATGATTTTAATAGAGCAGCTTCAGCAGCGATAAGATATACTTCGGACAAACGGATGACCTTAATATTGACTGCGGTACTATTTGCTGTTGAATTTTTATCACCAGCAAGAGTGGTGCTACCGCTATATTTATAGACCGCTCCTAAATGGGTGGTGCCGACTTCATCGTACGCCATAACACCCCATCTGACATCTGTCTCGTCTTTCTTAAGTTTGGCCAAGAATGGATCTGCGGCTATAAAGTTTCCCAATATGGCTGTACTGCCATGTCCTTTTCTGCGGAACATCGCACCCAGAGAACTAGTCCCCGCATCAGCTTCATTCGGATAGACACCCAATTCTAGAATAGATTCAGTTCCAAACATACCTGTCCAGGATTTCACCCAGTTTTCATTGCTATACAATGTGTAGACTTTGGAGTCTATGACCTCCTGCGCTGATTTTAACGAGTTATCATAATCATTCATATAGAGATACACACGAGCTTGCAGTGCTTTATTGGCGAAAAAATTGAAATATCCATCCGATTTGGATTTTGGCAATAAGCTTTCTGCATCCTTTAGATCCTGTACTATTTGTTTGTAGTTTTCCTCAACGGAGATACGTTTTTCCTGCGCGCTATATTCGAGTACTTTCGTCACATTAGGGATACCAAGGGCAGATTTTTCCATGTTGTAGGGTTTTCCGTACAACCTGACAAGATCAAAATTGATGAGGGCTCTTGCGGTCAATGCTTGTCCTTTATACGTATTAAAATTTTCTGTCGAACCGGCAGCGATTAGTTTATCGATATTTGTCAAAAGATTATTGATCTGCACGAGTGTATGAAACCCTTGTGTCCAGATGCCTGAATAGGGATTAGAAGAGGCCGAATGATTAAATACATAAAGATAGTCATAACCGCGGCCTTGGGATGCAATCGTAAAGTCCCCCCCTTTGGCATCAGCATAGAGCGGGAAATTTCGTCCATAGTAGGCAACATTTGCCATTTTACTCATTAATCCATTCATAATAACCTTTGCGTCAGCAGCAGTTTGGATGGAGGTATTGGAGTCCCCCATATTGGTCGGTGTGACATCCAAAAAATTGCTACAAGAGCTGATTGCTAATGATATTGTTATGCACGAGGCAATAAAAAGCTTTTTCATAATACTGTTTCTTTTCGTTAAAAACTAAATTCAACACCGAAAGTGTACGTTTTTGCCAATGGTGTTTCCCAGCCCCGCGTACCAAATTGGTTAACTTCTGGATCCATATACTTGTATTTCGAAACAGTCAATAAATTGCTTCCATTGAAAAATACCCTTGCATTGGAGATGCCAGCTCGTTTTAAAAATTCATTTGGTAATCTATAGCTCAACGAAATGTTCTTTAATCTAAGATATGACGCGTCAAACAGTTGTCTACTGCTGATCTGGTTCACATCTTCCAGATCTCTTCCGGTAACCATCGGGTAAGTTCCATCCGTATTTGAAGGTGACCAGCTATTTTCTGTAAAATAAGCGGCATGAATTCGTTCCCAATAATAGCCGTCATCGGCAACATCTTTGGATGTCGCATCATAAAGTTTGCCGCCAATTTTATAAGCAAAGTTCAATCCCAATGAAAAGTTTTTATAATCGATGTCAGAATTTATACCGCCATATAGTTTAGGATTAGCATTTCCGATGATGGTTTGTTTAGCTTTTTTGTAATCATAACTTGCAGCTTTTCCGTTAAAGATAAAATCGCCATCCGTGCCGTCGTTTGTATACCAGACGTTTTTGCCATTGGTTTGATCGGTACCTGCCCATTCCAACCCAAAGAAAGATAAAGACGATTCTCCTTCGCGATAAATAAATCGAGCTCTATCGTCTCCACCTGTGGGATCATACCAGACGATATCTCGTCCACCATATAGTTTTGTAATCTTGGATTTGATAATTGCGGTATTTGCACTTAATGTCCATTTCCAATTTTCATTTCTAACAATATCTGAGCCCAGTTCAATCTCTATACCTTTATTGTTCATTTCGCCAACATTTCGCAATATGGAGCCGAAACCAGTAATTGTGGAGATCGGAACATTCTGTAAAAGATCCTTCGAGTCTCTGTTAAAATATTCAATTGTACCGAATAGTTTATTGTGGAACAGACCAAATTCCAATGCGATGTTTGTGGAGTAATTTTTCTCCCAAGCGACGTCCGGATTGCCTAAATTATTAAGCCCACCACCTGGCTGCGTCATATATTTGTTGGAATAACTTGTTAAATTGCGCCAGGCAAAAAGATCCGTAGGTAATGTTCCATTTACCCCATAGGAACCTCTAATTCTTAGGTTATTGATTTCTTCAATCTCTTTAATAAAAGATTCCTTGGCCAAATTCCAGGAAGCAGCTAAAGACCAAAAGTTGCCCCAACGAGGACCTGGTGCCAAGCGGGATGAACCGTCCCTTCTAAAAGATGCCGAGGCAAAATAGCGTTCATCGTAGTTATATTCCGCCCGCGATAGTACAGACATCATATTATTGCCCCAAGAATAGGCGGACGCATCCAATATACCTGCAGTGGCGACTGTATGAAGTGATGAGGATGGTAAATCTTTACCTGTAGCACGGATAAAATCAGTCGTGTTTTTTTCAGCTTCGAAACCAGCTAATAACCCGATATTATGCAAGCCAAAACTCTTGTTGTAATTGGCGGTTGTGGATGATACCAATTTTTCAATGGACGTAGACACCTCTGTGACCCGGCCATTGTCTGCCATACCGTTATAATGTTTAGCACTGTAATAGATATGATCTTTGACTTCGGTCCGGTCATAGGAGAAAATAGTCTTCAATGTAAGTTCAGGCAATAGCTTTAATGATAAAGATTCTATAGCTGATAATTTGCTTGTTTTCGAAGAGTTTTCCCATTCCTTGTTGTAATACAGTGGATTATAAGCGAGACTACCATAACGTGCTGTATATTCGTTACCTGTTTTATAATCAGTTGGCCAATACATCTGCCATAATAAATTACTCGCTTGATACAGGTAATTTGTTCCTGTATTCCTGGTGTCATTCATCCCAATAAGCTTGTTTTTAGCGTAGTTGACGTTTGAACCAAATTCGAGATATTTCCCAATCTTTTGCGTTAAATTAATCCGACCATTGATTCTGTCGAAGTTATTCTCAATAATCCTGCTTTTGTCTTGCGTGTATCCTAAAGACGCATAGTAATTGGTTTTTTCTGTTGCTCCGCTTACCGAGATATCGTTGCTGTTGAATATCCCGGTTCTAAACAATGCTTTGTTCCAGTCATAATACTTACCATCTCGATTCTCTACACCATCTGTTTTTCCTGAGATATGTACATTTTCCCATTGTGAGGTTCCATCCGTGCTGAATTGATAGCCATGAATACCAAAACCATAAGAAGAAGTTGGTTTACCGTAATTTGCCGAATTTGGATTCCAGTCCAAAGAATTTAAGCGGAATAAGGTGTTTTTATTCGCCTGTTCAGCCGTTTGACCAGCTGCTATTCTAGAATCGTATAAAACACTATAAAGCATATTGATTTGATCCTGTACCGAAGCAGGTTCATTATTTTTGGTTGCCCAGGAAGGACTAATGCCAATAGAGGACTTGACATTGATCTTCGGATCTCCGTTTTTTCCCTTTTTTGTGGTGATGATGATGACACCATTTGCCGCGCGGGACCCATAAAGGGATGAGGCGGCAGCATCCTTAAGCACAGAAATAGATTCGATATCGCTGGGATTTAATGTGCTCATGACGTTGTTAGTATTGACAATATAGTCGCCCATCTGTCCGACACTACCCGAAATGACTGGAACACCGTCAATGACATAGAGTGGTTCGTTCGACGCGTTCATGGAGCCTATGCCTCGAATGCGTATAGCTGAAGTTGCACCTGCCTGACCAGATCCATTTGACATTTGCAGACCTGCAACACGGCCAGTAAGTGCTTTTTCAAAAGAAGTGACAGGTTGTTTATCAATGGCATCTGATTTTACTTGTGCTGCCGAACCTGTATAGGTGCTCTTTTTAGCCGTTCCGTAGGCAATGACAATGACTTCGTCCAGTGCCTGTTCATCACTGTTGAGTGAAATACTAATGGTTTTTCGGCCATTGACCTGAATTTCTTGTCGGCTATAACCTACGGCAGATATAGTTAATGTCGCATTGGCGTTTGTGTTTAAGGTAAACAGGCCATTTTCGTTTGTTGAGGTCCCTTGGCTAGCGCCTTTTACATTTATTGTAACTCCGCTAATTGGTTTTCCATTGCTGTCTGTGATTTTACCAGCAATTTGGATCTGTTGTGCATATAAAGACTGCATCGAACTACAGGCTATGAGACACAACGTTGTGAGCACATGTTGTTTCATAAAAGTGTGAATTGATTAATTTAGTTTGTTAATATTTTGGTGCTGTCGAGTGTTGGTCAAACTTGCGATAGCAATTCAGTGCAATCTTTTCTTTAAGAAAAAAACATTGCACTGAATATAGGGTTATTTTCTTAAAATTCCAATCCCCGGACGGTCGGGAAGAAGGCAGTTACCATTGACAACGGTCATGCCGTCGTATATATCATTTCCGATCAATAAAGCACCATCTAAATCAGCCCAGTCTGTTAATGGTGCAAGTTGTGCAGCTGCACTGATCGCGCAGGTAGTTTCGGTCATACAGCCGATCATAACTTTCATTTCCAAAGAACGAGCAAGTTCTGCCATTTGTTTAGCTTCACGCATGCCCGTGCATTTCATCAATTTGATGTTGATCCCCGAGTATACACCCTTTAATGCCGGAACATCTACAAGGCGTTGGCATCCTTCATCGGCAATAGTAGGGATAGGACTATGCTCAGTAAGCCAGGCGTTGTCGTCTATCTGCTCCTTGGGCATCGGCTGTTCCAAGAAAGAAACATTTCTTTCTGCAAGCCAGTGTGCCATTTCCAAAGCCTCTTCACGTGTTTTCCAACCTTGATTGACGTCGGCACACAAAGGACGATCGGTAACCTGACGGATGGTGTCTATGATCATTTTATCCGTATCAAGACCCAGTTTCACCTTTAAAATTTTAAACTGATCAGCTTCGGCGACTTTTTGGCGGATCATTTCTTCTGTATCGATTCCGATGGTGTAGGACGTCGGTGGGATAAGGTTAGGATTCAATCCCCATATCTTATAATAGGGCTGATTCATAATTTTACCAAGGATATCATGTAGGGCAATATCAATGGACGCTTTTGCAGCCGTGTTTTTCAAAGCAAGCTGATCAATATAATGCAGGAGCTCTTCGGTTTGAAAAGGAGAGTTGAAGCCTGTCAGATCAATCTGATTGAGGAATGATAGGACACTTTCCTGAGATTCGCCTAGATAGGGTGGCATACTCGCTTCACCATAACCGATAATGCCATCATACTCTAGTTCGGTCAATACAACCGGTGTTGTGCTTCGGCTAAAGGAAGCTACTGTAAAGACATGGCGCAAAGTTAAAGTGTAAGGTCTAAACCTTAATTTAAAGGCCCCAAAATCTTTACTGATCCATTCAGATTGATTGCTCATCGTTATGTTTATTTATTGTTGTAATAATTGCTTTCAACGACTTTCTGTATTGCGCTATCGTGGGTCCCGAGGTAACGGCGTGCAGCAACCACAGTTCGGGTTTGGAAATCATCGTAGTTTGCAGCGTCCTTAAGCATACTGTTGATCCGGACTAATCCGGCAGCGTGAATAAAAGTTCCATTGCCGATATAGAGTGCAACATGTGTTACACGCGCATTAGGGTTGCTGTTTTTGCCTGCCGCAAAGAACAATAAGTCTGCCGGTTTTAGATTTTTGAGTGCTTTCTCAGGGTCGAAATGTCCTTCTTGATCTAAAATGTCGATTTTTTCACCTGCAAGTACTTGTTGCGATGCATCTCTCGGAATCACGAAGCCGTTCATAAAAAAGCTTGTTTTGGTAAAACCGCTGCAGTCTACACCTTTCACCGATGTTCCCCCCCATAAATAGGGTAGGCCCAACATTGTTTTTGCACTGGCGATAATATTTTCCGCTGTAGGCTGGCGCGTTTCAAACCAATTTTTTAAGGTTAGACTTTCTGATTTTTTAATATAACCTAAACGCCCATCCGGATATGCTATTTCATAAAAGTTGCTTTTCTGTCCTTTTAACTGAAGGATGTCACCATATACGAGATCAGACACTCGTTGGCTTTTTTCATTGGGTTCAGAATATGATTTTCCAAACTCCGCTGTATAGATAACTTTTTCTGCTTGCCGCCAATTTGCCAGCATGGTTTTGTCCATCGCTTCAATGGACGAACTTGGTACCCATGCAATATAGCCGTCCGGCGTGCGGACACGGTAGTCACCGCTCTTTTTTTGCAGAAGATCCACTTGCGTTCCCAATAAAACCTGGCTGGTTAGCTCCGCAGCATTATCTGGAAATGTGCGCATATTTGCAACGGAGAGTCTGATGACTCCAGTAGTTTTTTCACCTACACTTGCATCAGGCAAGAGCTGTACTTGAATATTGGCTGATATATCTTTTGCCTTTTGCTCCAAAACGAACTTAGCATCTTTTTCAGTTGTTTCAAGCACATATTGGTTCTGTGCTATATCCGCTTTTTGGATTGCTACGATCTTGGTTCTTTTATCGGGAGCGAATTCACGTTTTACGTTTTCTTGCAACTCTTTGATCTTGAAATAAGTCGTGGAATCTAGCTGCTGCGCCTGACTGCTTTCAACACCTATAAGGCTTGCATAAGCTAAAATAGCGAATTTAAGAGTGTTTTTCATGCGAATTAGTTTGTTTCTAAAGATAGGATTAATTCATAATATAAGTCAATTTTTATTGTCGATTTTTAAGTGATTTTGATGTTATGTTGCTAAAAAACGAATGTTTGGGTTTAATTTTAATTAAATTATCTAATTGCTAAAACCATTTTGTAATATTGCTTATTGATTGTGAAGTCAATATCCTTCTTCAGTTTAACACGAAGCTGTAAAAATGTAGAACAGCATTTTTCAGCGTATATCGATGAAGTAGATTGGGAGCAGATGTGATGTAAGGTCGTGCAATACGCTAGAAAAGAAAGCGATGCTTTTGTGCAGTCAATGATGAAAATTTTTTGTATTCGGTAGACTGAAGGCAATTTAATGATTGTTTTTGCCGGATTAATCAATAGCGATAGTTTTATAAAATATTAATAAGGAAATGAGTTCAAGACGTGATTTTATTAGGCAAGGTTTGATTGCTGCGACGGCAATGGGGACATTGACAGCCTTTGATGCGAAAGGATTGACGATTGCAGCAAGAGGCAGTGTTAAAAAATATCCTATTGTAATTTCAACTTGGGACTTTGGGATCGCAGCAAATAAAGCCGCTTGGGAAATATTGTCCAAAGGAGGCAAGGCATTGGATGCGGTAGAACAAGGTGTGCGTGTGCCCGAGGCCGATCTCAAAAATATGACAGTTGGTAAAGGTGGTTATCCAGATCGCGATGGTCATGTCACACTTGATGCTTGTATCATGGATGCGGATGGTAACTGCGGCGCTGTTGCTGGAATGGAAAAAATTGGACATCCAATATCAGTAGCACGGATGGTCATGGAAAAAACACCCCACGTGATGCTTGTGGGCGAAGGCGCATTGCAATTTGCGTTAGAAAATGGTTTTAAGGAAGAAAATTTACTGACCCCAGAAGGTGAAAAAGCGTGGAAGGAATGGTTGAAGGAAAAAAAATACAAACCTGTAGCCAATATTGAAAACCAATCTTTTGCAGCAGAACGTTTGCCAGGAAACCAATATAACCACGATACGATCGGTATGTTGGCATTGGATGCCAATGGCAATATTTCTGGGGCTTGTACAACCAGTGGTATGGCTTTCAAGATGCATGGTCGGGTAGGAGATAGCCCAATTATTGGAGCCGGACTTTATGTCGATAATGAAGTAGGCGGAGCTACATCTACCGGAGTTGGCGAAGAAGTCATACGGAATGTAGGTAGTTTCTTGGTTGTCGAATTGATGCGTCAGGGTTATTCTCCAGAAGATGCCTGTAAGGAAGCTGTTATGCGTATCGTGAAGAAGAAACCTGCAATTGCGAAGGAAATTCAAGTTGGATTCTTAGCAATAAATAAAAAAGGTGAATATGGTGCCTATGCGCTGCAACAAGGTTTTTCCTATGCAGTTTGTGACAGTAAAAAACAAGATTTATTGATTAAAGGAAAACACTACTATTAATATTAAAATAGGGGTATATGGGTACGAGGGGTTCATTCTCAAGTGGTAAATGAAACGTAAACTGCCATTTTTCGCAATGATAGCAGGGTATATCATTGCCGATTAATAATTATATTTGTCTAAACATTTTTCGCTGTAGCTACTAAATCGGCTATAGTGTTTGAAAAAGTAAGATTAAAATACGCAAGATTATAAAAGTATGAAAGCAACATTTGGAGGAGGATGTTTTTGGTGTACAGAAGTTATTTTCCAAAACACTAAAGGGGTAACATCGGTATTGCCTGGTTATATGGGAGGGCATGTAGATAAGCCAACTTATGAGCAGGTCTGTACGGGTACAACTGATCATGTTGAGGTTGTCGAGCTAGAATATGACGACGAGCTGGTGAACTATGAAGACCTATTGAAAATCTTTTTTAAGACACATAACCCGACGACATTAAACCGTCAAGGTAACGATGTGGGTACACAGTATAGATCAGTTGTTTTTTATCATAATGAAGAACAGGAGATCTTAGCGCAGAATTTTATCGACGAATTGGAAAATGAGGATGTTTATGAGGACACTATTGTCACAACGGTAGAACCAGCCGTGACATTTTGGTTAGCGGAAGATTATCATCATAATTATTTTAATGATCATCCTGAAAATCCATTTTGTTCAGTAGTCATTGCTCCAAAACTTCAAAAATTCCTAAAAGAATTTAAAGCTTAAAGGACAATACTTAAGGTGTTGTATCCTACACAAAAAAGGCTCGAATATTTATTCGAGCCTTTTTTGTGTATGGAATACGAATTAGAACATTTCCATCTGTCCTTTATCGTCGATTTGGATGTCATTTGGATTAGTGATTTCCAATTTGATATCGTCATTTTTATCGGTTGACTCTACCTCCTTCTCCTTCACGGAACTGTCCACCGCCGTTATGGTGCTATCAACCGTTGTTTCTGTGGTATCAGTACTTGTTTCGGCTGCTCTTTCTTTACCTTTTTGACTTAAATCTTCATCCGCTGTTGTTAGCGCAACCGATTTTACCGTATGGAAAGACAGGCGGTTTCCTTGTGCTTTTATTCCTTTGACGTCAATAATTTCGGTCAAAGGTTGATCAAGAGTTTCTTCTGTTTGGGATTTGCCTTTTAAAATCTCCAATTTAACCATCGGTTCAGCCGCATTACTCATCAAGATCAGTTTAGATCCCGCATCTTCATTAATAAAGGAAATGCGTTTTCCAATAGGTTGATCGTCAAATTTAAAACGTTTGACAAAGTACGTTCCACTCTTGCCGTCCTGATGCACGACTGTATAGACATGGTCTGGATAGTATTTTTCGATCCGGATCATTTTCTCGTCGAAGTGGTTGCTTAGATCAAAGTTTGACAATTCGTAGCTGCCATCCGAAAGAGCCACTAATATCTTGTCGTCGCCATCAAACTCGCCAAGGTATTGGCCACGTTCATCTGCGTTTAGACGTTTCATGATGGTATCGTACCATATTTTTCGTCCTGCCAGTGTGGAAACACCAGAGCTTTTAAAGCTGATTTTTTTGACGGGATATTTTGATACAATATTTCCCTGTGAAGCACGGCCCTTGATTGCAATCTCGGCAAAGTCCATGTCAAAATTCAACTTGCGCAATTTTGTGTGCGGTTTAAGCTGTATATTAACTACCTCTGCTTCACCGTTTGGATTGGCTGTGAAATACAGGATTTTAGATCCTTTGGATCCTTTGGATACATCATATTCCTTATCCCGAGTGACACCTACCACAGAGAAACGTTTGATGTAACTGGTGCCAGTTTCACCTTCTTTATAGATGGCGTTATAGATTGTCCGCTCATCACCTTTTTTGAAAACAGCAACGTGGATAATTCCTTTTCCAACAAATACTTTATCCTGGATTTTACTGACAACATATTTGCCATCCTCGCGGAATACAATAATATCGTCGATATCCGAGCAGTCGCATACAAACTCATCTTTCTTCATGCCTGAGCCAATAAATCCTTCCTCACGATTGACATATAGTTTGGCATTTGCTAGGGCAACTTGGGTCGCTTCTACTTTATCGAATATACGCAGTTCGGTTTTACGCTCGCGGTCTTTACTATATTTTTCACGCAATTTCTCAAACCATGCAATGGCATATTCTGTCAATTGACGTAGATGACGCTTGACTTCCTTGATCTCATTTTCGAGTGTTTTCGTCATTTCGTCCGCTTTTTTAACGTCGAAACGTGTAATACTACTCATTGGTTTATCGATCAATTTTTTGTAATCTTCTGGACGTATCTCGCGATAAAACTGATCGAAGAAAGGTTCAAACAAGCGATTCAGAACCTGCACCACGACCTCAAAGTCACCGGCATTTTCATAATCCGGATGTTTGTACATCCCCTCTTGAATAAATATTTTTAATAAACTACTGAAGAAGATTTTTTCTTGAAGATCGTTTAAACGAATCTCCAATTCTCGTTTCAATAAATTTTTGGTGTTTATTGTGTTTTCCGTTAGAATGTCATTGACACTCATAAAGTGAGGTTTCTCATCCTTGATAACACAAGTGTTAGGTGAGATAGAGACTTCACAGGCTGTAAAGGCATATAAGGCATCAATCGTTACATCGGGAGAAATTCCCGGAGCCAAATGCACAATGATCTCTACATTTCCCGCTGTATTGTCCTCGATTTTTTTGATCTTAATTTTTCCCTTATCATTTGCTGTAACCACACTTTCAATCAGACCGCCGGTTGTCGTTCCAAATGGAATTTCCGTAATTGCGAGCGTCTTTTTGTCGCGTTCTTCGATTTTCGCACGTACACGGATTTTACCGCCACGTTGACCCTCATTATAATTTGAAACGTCGGCCATACCACCCGTAGGGAAATCTGGGAAGATATTCGGACGTTCACCGTGTAATACCTGAATTGATCCGTCAATTAGCTCAATGAAATTGTGCGGCATAATCTTGGTCGCTAGACCAACAGCAATCCCTTCAGCACCTTGAGCCAATAATAATGGGAATTTTACCGGAAGTGTGACAGGTTCGCGATTCCGTCCATCGTAACTTAATTGCCACTCAGTCGTTTCGGGATTGAAGACAACGTCATTTGCAAATTTGGATAACCTTCCCTCAATGTACCGTGGAGCAGCAGCAGAGTCACCCGTAACTGGGAAACCCCAGTTACCCTGACAGTCAATCAGGAGATCCTTTTGTCCCAATTGTACCATGGCATCACCGATAGAAGCATCACCATGTGGGTGATATTTCATCGTGTTACCAATGACGTTGGCAGCTTTATTATATCTTCCATCATCCATTTCCTTCAAGGAATGGAGGATACGACGTTGTACGGGTTTCAAACCGTCATTGATATGTGGTACGGCTCTGTCCAAGATAACATAGGATGCATAGTCCAAAAACCAGTTTTCGTATAGTCCTGATAAAGGTATCGTCTGACTTCCGTTTTCTGTTTTTCCTGATCCCAGTTCTTCTTGATTATCTTCCGTTGGGAAGTTCGTTTCGTCACTCATTTACTCAGCAATAGATTAAATTGTACAATACAGAAATGTTCGAAATAGTATTTTATTCGAACGTGTAAAAATACAAAACCATTTTGTTTTATCCCAGTGAAACTATGAAAAGTTAAAAAAATTAGTTTTTAAAGCTAATATAATTAGTTTGTTGGTCGGTCAATGGCCAGATCATACCAATAACAGGGAATATTCCATAGGTCGAAATGAGATTCTTCAGTTACCTGAAATCCTACTTTTTCCAAGACATGCCTTGACCCCAGGTTTCCCGTATGTGTGATGGCATGTACTTCAAAATGGGTCAGCTGTTCTCTGTAATATTGCATGCAGGCTAGTGCGGCTTCTGTCGCATAGCCTTTTCCCCAAGATTCCGTTCTGAAACGATAACCAAGGTCTAAAAATCCAATACGTCCGTTCTCCAGTTCGTCAATATATTTAAATCCTGTCCAGCCTATCCATTGATTGCTTGATTTCTCAATGACCCCTAGACGGCCTATACCGTATTTTTCATATTGTTGCTGAATATGCGCGATGGCCTTTTTCATTTCTTCAATGGATTGAATAGGTTCGTTATTCAGAAAGGTATGAACCTCCGGCTGTGAATCCATTGCGAAAAAATAAGCTGCATCATCCATCTGTATTGGGCGGATAATTAAACGTTCAGTTTCCAGTATAGGTAAATGTTTTTCCATATTGTTTATCTCAAGTGTTACGGCATACTAAAGCCACAATTTGTCGATATCTTTTTGTAGTATTTTTTCTTTCATTTCCTCCTCAAAGTCTCCGAACTGCTCTTTTTTTACAGATTTACTAATTCTGCCAGTTTCGAGTACTAAGATTTCATCGCAGGTATCTTTTAGCGTGGAAAAGATATGTGACGAAATTAGGATCGTTTTACCCATCGCTTTTAAGCGAAGAATAATCTCCGTAAGAATAATGCTGCTTTGTAGATCGATGCCATTAAAAGGTTCGTCAAGGATATAATAATTATTGTCCTGAAGTAAAGTAGCTGTCAGGGCTAGTTTTTTTTTCATTCCCGTGGAATAGGTGCTCGCATACTCCTTTAAGGGCAACTCGAAAATATTCCTTTCACTGAGGTTTTTGATCTGTTTACCCCGTGCATCTGCCAGCAAATAAATATACTCTTCCCCGGTGAGTTTTGAAAGGAAATACGGATCCGAGGTGAGGTAACCTAAATTGTTTTTCAGCGGTTCTAAATCAGATTTTAGACTTCCAGTGGCGGTTTCTAGTCCAGCAATACAACGAAACAGCGTTGTCTTTCCAGCGCCATTTTCACCGACGATACCATATATTTTTCCGCTATCAAAGATGTAAGTAACCTCGTGGAGTACTTGATGCTGTCCAAAGGACTTGCTGATATTTGTAAGCTCGATCATAAGTGATTTTTTAGATTATTGATTGCTTTGATATAATAAAAAGGCAAGAGCGCTAGAATCAAGGGGTAAAAGCTAAAACAAAGTGCCAAAGCAAAACCTTCGGGGAAATTAATCTCCCGTGGGTAAGCGACGTATTTCAATGTGATTGCAAAAGGAAGTAAAAGTAATATTCCGCCCAATACAATACAGGCATTAAATAAATCCGATGGAAAGATTACAACATACAGAAAAAGAAGGGGCAGTAGCAAGAGCAGACACTGTAAAATTCCCCTTTTAAACTTTCGCATCAGAAAGACTGTTGGTGTATGATGGTTATTCCAGAGGTAAAAAATAGGCTCCGGCAATTGATAATAGAAAACGCAGGTGAGCGCAATGCAAACGACGCAAAATAAAACAAGATTGGAATTGGCGACATAAAAACCGATTCCAGCCAATAGATACAATACAAGCAAAAGCAAGTAGCTCCGTCGGAACCCGATGATAAATTCAAAAGGTCTTTTTGCGAAAGGTGTCGGGATAGATTTTCCGAAAGCCCTAAACGTCAAAAATGCAAAAACAACAGCTAAAGTAACCAATAACAACGCATAGTGCCATTGGCTGTGGAGGAAAAGAATGACGAAGGACGGCAGCGTTAATAGCCCATTCTCAACTATTCTGATCTTATGAAAATCTCGCTTACTGTATGTATTTTTGAGAAAGTCATTTCTGTTTTTTTCTGTGAGCAGAAACAGTGCTTGAAAATTGCCAAGCAGTAGCGCATAACAACCAAAAAGCGGGTATTGAACCAATGCATAGTAAGCAAAATAACATAATCCAAATAAGAGGAGAAAGGCGAACCAAACAGGCAGTCCTGTAGCCCGAATATGCCGAGACAGTAAAGTATATTGAAGCTTTAAATAATTGCTTACCATGATAAATCAAACTTAGATAAATTACCTTTTATATGCAATATAATTGCGTGGCATATAAAAGCAAGTATTCGATCTTATCAGTTCTTCTCGTTACTCATGATTGCTGCACAGTTTATTGATCTCTCCGCTATCCATTGAGAAACTTATTTAAAGAGGAAATGAGGTTTGGTCCTGCATGAGTTTGCAAAAAAAATTAAAGACTAGTGGGCTTTGTGCCTTCTCTGCCAGCCCAGCATATAGGTCAGAGCAAGTAGCAAAACTATTGCATTGGCATACATAATGACTGGAATCCGGAAGATAACATCACTATAGTATAATCCAGCAAGCAGTGCGCCAAGCCCTATTCCAGCTTCAAGTGAGATATACATGGTTGCTACTGCCTTGCCCCGATGTTCAGGTAGGCTAAGGTCGATCGTCCAGGCATTGACGGCAGGTGAGAGTATACCTGTGCCAACGCCATAGATGCTTGCGCCGATCATCATTCCAATGAAACTATTGCCCATACCGATAGCAACGAGCGCAATAGCAATAATGACTATTCCGACAACAATGACTTTTGGTCTCCCGTAACGGTCCGAAACTTTGCCGGATACGAAACGTATCAATACCGATGCTATGGTGAAGGCCAGGAAAAATAGCCCTTTATTTTTAAGTCCCAGGTATTCACTCCAATCGGGAATTAAAGTTAGAATGACTCCATAAGCGGTATAAGATAAAAACGTGACGATTCCTGCTGGAAGGGCACGCCATTCAATAATATCCTTGCGGTTTATTTTGAGCATGGAAAGATTGAATTTTTCTTTTTTCGCCAGTGTTTCCTTCATGTTAATGACGATAAGAATGGAGAGAAGTGCCATGAAAGAAGAGCAATAAAACATAACATTGATACCAAAGGCCTCGAAAATGGCACTTCCAATCGCTGGACCCACAGCAGTTCCAACACTAAAAGCGAGTCCATGCATGCCAAGAGCCTCCCCCCATCTTTTTTGTGGAACTAGATCCGCGACATATGCAGAAGTTGAGGTGGGTTTAAAACCAGTGGAAAAACCATGTATCAATCGTAAGAATAGGAAGCCAGCGACTGATGTTAAAATGGGATAAAGAAAACCACAGATGAAACAAACGATGGATCCAATTGCCATGACCGGTACACGTCCCCACCGATCGGTCAATTTACCACTAAAAGGCCGCGAAATTCCAGCAGTCAAAGTAAACAACGCTATGATTAACCCTTTGTATTCTGCTCCGCCCAAACGGCTCAGATAATTGGGCAGTTCCGGAATAATCATATTGAAACTGGAAGAAAATAGGAGCGAGCTTAAGCAAAGTAAAATAAATTGAAACGTATAGATGGATTTCTGTTCAGCGGGCATGGTATAATTTTATCGTGTGTGAATATTCAAAAAAGAACATGGATAGCGGTATGGATCCGTCTTTCGATTGAACTGTTCAAATGTACAGTTTTTGGAGCGATTAAGCTTTTTCTTTTGACAAAAATTAATCGAATCTTTTGAACGAATAGAAAAATGACGCGACGGGGCTTTTTCTCTATTAAAATTGATATTTTTGATGAAGATCAGTGCTTAAATATGGAAGGGTATAGAAATCCAGGAATATATTTTGAAATTCCTGTAACGGATATGGAAAGAGCTGTTCGGTTTTACAGCCAAACATTTAACTTTTCCTTTGAACGGGAAAAGTTTGATGGAAATCATTTATTTCCATGTAGAAAATGTGATCGATACAATCGGGAAAGCGCTAGCGCTTGGGGGAAAAGAGTTATATCCAGCCACCTTTCATACCGACTTGGGCTTTGCCGTCGCAGAGATTGAAGATTTGGAAGGAAACAGGATCGGATTACATCAAAAGCTCTAAGTATCAAATAGAATCTGTTTTAGGTCAGTTTTTGTCTGGAAATCTCACTACAGAAGATCGTTGTTGCTACGGCTACATTCAATGATTCGGCTTGCCCTAGGCGTGGTATAGTGACAGCTTGATCGATCAAAGGTATTATTTCGTCGCTGATGCCATTTCCTTCGTTACCCATAACAATTAACCCCTCATCAGCCCACACAGTCTGATAAATGGATTGACCATCAAGTAGGGCGCCATACACTTTCAATCCAGTAGCCGGAATAAAATCAGTTAAATCAGTATAGTGGATCTGCAGTCTTGCCAATGAGCCCATAGTTGCTTGTACTACTTTAGGATTGTAAGCGTCTACGGTCCCAATGGAACAGATAATATGTTCGATTCCAAACCACTCCGCCGTGCGGATAATGGTACCCAGATTGCCTGGATCCTGCACATCATCGAGTACAAGGCTAAACTTATTTTTTAAATTACTTGGTACAATTTTTTGCTGTAAAGGAAGTTTGACCAAAGCGAGTATACCTTGTGGCGATTTCAGTGCACTAATCTTTTGGAATTCAGTTTCCGTTAGTTCATGGGATTTTATATTATGCGAGATTTTACCCACTTTTGTGTTGGCGTCGTCCGTGTAGAAAATAGACTCAACCTCATAACTTGATGAAATAAATTCCATCACGGATTTTATACCCTCAACGATAAACAGGCCGTGTTGTTTTCTATACTTTTTATTTTGTAGAGACGTTATTAGACTGATTTGCGCTTTTGACAACATTTTTATTGATGATTAAGTATCCTCGTTTTATCGGATTTGCAAGTATAACGCTTTTAGTGTTATTTTTTGCATCATGCCGGTCTTCAAAATATCTTGACGATGACCAAGCTCTGGTTACAAAAGTACAGATTTCTGGTGTTACCCCTGCATTGAAAGAATCATCCGAAACGTATATTTCCAATCAAATAAGACCTAATTCAAGGGTAAATCTATTTATTTACAATACGTTCAATACTAAAAATGGACGCTATAAAACCAAGAAAATTCGGAATGTCGGCGAACCACCTCATTTGCTGGATTCGGCAATGGTGGATTTGTCTGCCAATCAAATCCGGCGTTTTCTATTTTCAAAAGGTTACTTTAAAGCTAAGGTCGAACCTGCAATTTCAGTTTCCAAAAAGCGAGCACATATCGATTTTAAAGTGGATGAAGGTGTTCCTTATCAAGTTAGAAATATAGATCGAAAATTTGAGGATGAAGATGTAAAGGCAATATTTGAACGGGAGGTACTACCTAAAACTTCCGTAAAATCCAATACCCAGTACGATGCCACAAAGTTGCTTGATGAGCGGGAGAAACTTTATGTTTCGATGCGTAACAATGGATATTACGATTATGTAAGGCAATATATGCGTGCTGGGGTCGATTCAGCCATCGATGGACCTTTGATCGACTTGAAAATTAATGTCGAAAATCCATCTGACTCTACGATACATAAAAAGTATCAAATAGACAGTGTTTATATGACGATAAGGAATTATGGAACAATGTCGAAGAAGGAGCCACGTCGTATCCTAGATTCTGCAAAACGCCTTTTGTTTGTTGATGAAACGAATAGTTTCAGGTGGAAACCTTTGGAACGTTATATGTATTTACGCTCAGGTCAGTACTATTCCTTGCGGGAGGAAAATAAATCCTATGACCGATTGTACGAGATGAATGGTTTTCGTTCTGTCAAAATGCAGTTTGTCAAAAAAGATTCCAATAAACTAGATGTGCACTATGATTTCGTTCCAAGACCTCGTATGGGAAACCAGATAGAGGGGGAGTATACCTTTAGTTCGGGTATGAGCGGATTTAATATTGGAAATACATTCTCACAACGTAATATCTTTGGTGGTTCGGAGCAATTGGAAGTGAAATTACGTTATGGTGTATTGTTTGATCCGCGTTTAGCAGGAGGGCTTTCCAGTAAAATATTCAATAACGATTTTCAAGCGGGCGTAAATTTGGTTATTCCTCGTCTGATGGTGCCCTTTCATATTAATCCAGGGGGGAAGTTTGGTTTGCCCAAAACGACCTACTCGATGACATTGCAGTTGTTCGATCAAGATAAAACCTATTCAAACCGCTATTTTATCACATCTCTGAATTACTCTTGGTATGAAACAGAAAATAAGTACCATAGTTTTACGCCTATCGTTTTGGAGTATCGGGATGGGCGCTTGGATTCCAATTTTCGGAACAAGCTTGTACAGGAAGGCTACCAGCTGTATGTACGTAGCAACGATCGTCAATATTTTGGTTTAGGAACACAATATACCTTTATCCTGAATGGCAAGAAATTGAATAGCAAGGAGGATTTTCAATATTTCAGAGGAACATTGGACGTGAGTGGAAACGTGCTGGATCTTATTAGCTCCTTGGCAAAATTGCCCAAGAATGCTGATGGTGAGAAAAAAATATTTGGTGTGCCCTTTCTTCAATACGCCAAGACAGAATTCGATTATCGTTTATACCGAAATCTTGGTGGAAATAGGCAGTTTGTCTTCCGTTTTAATCCAGGGATAGCGATTCCTTATGGTAATAACTCTAAACTGTTGATTTTTGAAAAGAGCTTTTATAGTGGGGGGATGAATGGTATACGCGCTTGGCAGGCGCGTACCTTGGGACCAGGTGCCTATAACCGGCAGAGTCTTAGTGAGGATTTGCGTTTAAACCTGCGTAATTTGGATCAGTTGGGGGAGATTAAGCTGGAAGCGAATGCGGAGTATCGATTCAGATTACTTAATAACTTCCTGGGCGCAAAGATGAATGGAGCGACATTTGTGGATATGGGAAATGTTTGGCGATTGAAGAAGGATGAAGAACTAAATCCGGGTGGGGAGTTTAAATTCAATAAATTCCTTGGGCAAGTCGCCATCGGTACCGGTTTCGGACTTCGTTTCGATTCGGACTATTTTGTGATTCGCTTAGATGCCGGGCTTAAACTAAAAGATCCACAATTCTCAGGTGCTGATCAATGGGTTATCAAGCATTTCTTTGATTCCAAAGAATTTAAGGCACAATATTATGAAACCCATAGACCCGACAGATACAATTTTATTCAATACAATTTTGGAATCGGTATGCCGTTCTAATGTACAATCGTTTTGTTATGATGTACTTTGATCGCATCAATTGATGTGATTTCCCGTGAGATCGTGTTGTTAACCGATGAGATTTTTGAGACTTGAAAATATAGATTCGAAAATTTTACTCAAGTCTAAACCCTGCGAATGGTTGAATAAAAAGAAAACTATAGCCAGTGCGATCGCTGTCATAATCACTTTTTTAAACATGTAAGCTATTCCCAATACAATGGCCGGGATAATCAAAAACATCAATCCGCTAATGGCAAAAGGAGAGAGTCCGCTATCGCTCTTATAGATATAAAATAAGCGACCTTTGGAAGTTTGTTGATTCTTATGGCTAAAGAATACAAATGTTGATGACTCAATTTTCTGATTAGGGACAGCGACACCCTCATGAAATTGTAGTGCTTGCGAGAAACCATTGATTGTAAATAGGTAATTGCCATGGATGTTTTCATTGGTGTTTCCAAGTGAATCCAATGCAACTACAGCTAATTTTCCATTTTTGGAAAGGTTTTCTTTTACGATAAAGTTTTGGATATTTTGCTCTTGAGCAGCCGCCCAAAAAGGTATCAGTAATAGAAAAAATATAATCTTTTTCATCGTTTTATTTTTATTCAACTCGCTATTTCCCTTTTTAGGGCCTATTTCCGTAGCGTCAATATCGTTTGGAAGATCAGTAGCATTAATATGCTGAATCCGATTTTCTTGAAATGAGACTGCAATTTTAGGGATTTTAATTTTCTTTTGAAAATCTTTAACTATATGAATGTTGAAACCTTTGTAAATAGGTTCGTGAGTTTTTCATGGTTCCTCAGAAGAAGGTACTATCATCTGCTTCAGTTAGCCATCCTTTTATTTTCTTCCATGGGTAAATTAAGTGTTATCCTCGTTGGGTAAAGCATACGAATTGCTTTTATCCATGTCTTTTGTTAAGATCATCTATAATTAAATCGATAATATTTTGGTCCATCGTAATGTTGGATTATTCACTTATAAAATAGGCTAATTTCCAGAAAAATTTAGTTCTTTGAAAGTTCTTGGATCAATTGCAATTTCACTGCGTCATTTAGAATACCTTTTGGGTCATCAATGATTACCGTTCCAAAGATATCCTTTTTAATTGACGCCCGGTTTCCATTGTTATCGCTGGCTTCATAATTTCCAAATATATCTTTTCTTACAGCAACACGAGTCCCTTTGTTATCTTCAATTGTTTTATCTCCCAATATGTCGGTTCTTATGGTTGTACGTTTACCATTGTTACTTTCAATTGTAAAATTCCCTAAAATATCCTTTGATACACGACTGCTATTTCCTTGGCTGTCACGAATGTCTAAATCGCCAACAACATTTTTTGATACAGTAGTTTGGTTGCCATTTGCATCACGGATATCTAAACCGCCGAAGATATTTTTTGAAATAGTGGTTAGGTTACCGAGGTTGTCGCGGATTTTCAAATTATCGAGAATATTTATGGATGCGGCGGATGGAGCTCTGTCTTGATCAGGAATGTCAAAATCGCCATTTATGTTTTTTCTGACCTTTTTTTCATTTCCGCCGTTATATTTTACGACTATATTACCTGAAAAATCCTGTTTTATCGATGTTTTAAGTCCGTCGTTGTCTGTTTTTGTATATCCGTCCCAATGACTTTTGCTGTATTTTGCATTTTTGCCCCAGTTATCTGAGACAATTACTTCACCCCAGCTATCAATTTTTATTTTAATGGAGCTTTTATCAAAGCCATCCGAAATAGCTAATTGTGCAATATACTTTCTGATATTATCAGAAAGCGTATCAGTCAATTGCCTTGAATAGTTTTTATGGTGAGAAAGACCAGCTTTCGCAATCATTGTTGCTGAAAACAACAAAGCAAAGCTAAATAGGATATATAAACGTTTCATGCGGCTGTGATTTAATGTCAAGATACGTTTTTTTGCGCTAGTTTCATTATATTTAAGCAGTAAGCGAATTAATTGATAATACTTTAGATATAATGTTTAAGCACTTAAAATACATAGACGGGACATCGGATAAATTTTGGGAGATACAAACTGCGGGGACAACTCATACAGTCACCTACGGACGGAACGGAACCGCTGGGCAAAGTAAAAGTAAAACCTTTGATTCCGAGGAAGCCTGTCTAAAGGATGCTGAAAAACTAATTGCGGAGAAGACTAAAAAAGGCTATTCTGAAGATGGTGCTGTAGATGCAGACAGCAAGGATAAAGGATCCGCTGTTCGACAGCCAACGGCTGCCAGCCAGCGAAAAGAAGAAGCGGTAGCAGCTCTGAAGTTGCTTATTAAAGAGGCAAGGACGGAAGATATCATCCCTTTTCTGGAAGAATATTCCAGTGGCAACCTGGAAATTTTAAAAAAAGAAATTCGTGTAGCCAAACGATATTGGGTCGACTACAGTGATCTCTCCAAAGATCCTGAATTTAAAAATAAGACGCAGTACAACTGGGGGACACGGGGTACGAAAGAGCAACAACGTACAGTAAAATTACTGGCGCTCGCCACATTTTCCGGCTCCGATGCCGGCAATTGGGATATTTTTTATGAACTTTTGAACCAGGCTCGGAGCAAGGAGGTGATACAGATCCTTGCCTATGCGAAGCCCAATTGGTTGGGCGGATATTTATTACAGTTAGTTCGTAAAAATGAGTGGCAGCAGATTAATTACGACAATCTCCGTTTTTTGGAGAGAATGGGGCATGTTGATTTTGAACCGGAGCTTTATGCAAGTTCAATTTCTGGGTTTAATAATTATGAATCCAAAAAGTTTTTTGAGCTGCTGACAACAGATGAATTGACGATCCAGCGGGATATTCCTCTGGTATTTGAATATGAAACGGGCGTTCATAGTAGGTATTGGGACTATAACTATCAGAATGTAGTCAATGAACTGTTATGGGATAGAGTGTTCGATACGTTGTTGGAAAACGGAAAAATTGATCCGGTACTCATCATCACTGGAGCGCTCGAAGCTCAAACCAAAAATTGGAATAATAATCTAAAAAGCTATTTCAGAAAGCTTATTGAGCGGATGAAGCTTTCCGAGAATACAGTTATTGAATATCAGCAACAGTTTTTCCCTTTATTGCATGCTGAGCATAGTGCTGTGGTCAATTTTGTGGTTGAGTATTTAAAACCATTCTTAGCGCATCGTGATTTCCAGTTACAGGAATTTTTAGATTGGGCCGAACCTATCTTTATGCGGAGTGATATTAAGACAAGTCTTAAAACTCTTTTGATTCAATTTGATAAGCTATTGAAACAAAAACCGGAATGGCGGGAGCGATTTGTTTCCCTGGCTGCGGATCTATTTATGATTTCGGACCTACAGTTACAGGAAAGAGCAAGTAAATTCATCTTAAAAAATCAGACAGAGCCTTCAGAAGAACTTTCCGGTAAGCTTCAGTTATATAAAGCCCAAATGATGGGTTCAGTGGCTGTTGACCTGAAGCATCTTTTGCAAGAGGATGGATATTCTGAAGCCGAAATCCTAGCAGAGCTGAATGGTCAATCTTCAGAGCAATATATTTATCAGCCAACAGAAGTTCGTTACCTGAACGAAGCTTATGACTATCCACAGACCTGGAACGAGTTATTTTTCAAGGTAGGGGAGGTAATCGGAGGTTCCGACCCCATTCAGGTGGAGATCCTAATGAATGCCTGGGTGCAACAGACAGCTGTTTTTCCCTCAGACTATCAGATCCAGCTGGAGCCTTATATAAAACAGCTAACAGGAGCTTATCGCGAATCTTCCTGGTACAATCATTTCTCAGGGACCTTCATTAATATGTATTATAAACCCACGGTAGTATATAAAGATAAGGATCGGTATCACAATTACTCCAAATGGGTCAGTCTCATGGGCAGCCAATTGGAGCTATTGCAACGTTATCGGATTGATGGTATCCGCCTGCCACTTTTGAGTCTGCCGACACATCGACCATTTTGGATCGCGCCGACGATTCTCGTTAAGCGTATTTTGGCTTACCAGGAAGCAGGAGTGAGAATCAATTTATTGGATTTGTCTATAGCACTGAGCCGTACTGTCCGTGAAGATCTGGAAGGAATTGAAGTACTGATAAAACAAATAAAGGAACAGCAGGTACAGGATGTGATCAGCTATGCCCTAGGTTTGAATCCGATGAAGGTTCAGCAGCAATCTTGGGTTAGAAATTTATTGTCTTCCAAAGATTCCGATCAGTTCAATTGGATTGGTGTATGGGCTACAGTGGCGCGCACGCATCATCGTGATACCTATTTTGAAGAATTTAACAAAGAGCCTTTGGCGGATATTCCTTTCGCTGGACAGCCATTCCGTCCGGTCTTGAAAATAGAACCGACCTATTATAACGGTTATAACTATACGACTAGAAAATCCGAGCAGGTATATAACGGAGATAAGCTCACCTATCATTTCCCCCCATACAAGCTAGGAACGGATACCTTTTTGTATCACAAAGATATTTTCAACCGTGGGAACGATGTTTTATTGTCTTATTATTTATATAGGGCAGATGTCCCTTATATGCATAGTTTGATGCCACAGAATACAGAAAGTCTTTCTATGTTTTTAACGATGGGGCTGAATAGCAAAAGCGATATCGGTGGAAAGTCTTCGGCAGCCTATCTGCAAGAGATGCTGTACGATTTTTTCCGTTTTGATCAACAGTCCAATCTATATCTGGCAACTTCGCTCTTCAATAAAGAGAAGGAGGTGCGCGCGATGGCTGTTGAAGTCATCTTGGCTGCAGTTAACGAAAATAGATTGGACACCACTGTATTAGGTGAACAATTGGGAATGTTGCTGAGCAATGGGTATGGTCCGATTGGCCGTTGTATTGAAGTGTTGGAGCAATGTCGCGATATATCTTCGAAGCATAACAATGCTTTGTTGCAGCTATTGGATGCGGCTTTTGCGCATTACATCATTGCTGAAAAAATGCCGACCAATTTTAAGAAAATCGTCGAATATTATTACGATTTGATGAACAAGGAACAATATCATTTTCCGGATGATCTTCAACAGGTTTTTGAGAAGCTGGAAATATATAAGAGTTTACAATCCATTTTGAAAAAAATAAGAAAATAACAATATGGCAGAGCAAGATTTAGCGATTAGCTATGCAAGAAATTCACAACTGACCCAACAATCGGGCATACAGCAATTGGTATTGGCACATCAGTCGGAATTGGCAGAAATCGCCAACGTACCTTGTTTCTTTTGGGGGAGTTTGACGGATCCTTTACTGACATCCAAATGTTTGTTGACCTTGTCGAAAGTAGTGCGGTCAAGTTTTGGTCCCGTACCTCCGAGTTTACGGGATCCTATCGTTTCTGCTGGTACCAATCAGATTCGTTTTGAGGGCTTTTCTTCCTGTAATGGTGTTTATGCACGCCTGGATTTATTGGAAGATGCTATTGATGGGGAGTTTATTACGAGTGGTACAACCAATGTGGATTTCAATGAGCCGATGCTCAATGCGTTAAATGCTGTCAAGAAAACCGAAAAGATGGTGTTGGGAGTAGGAAGCAATGAGGTTGCCATTAGTACCGATAAGGCTAAAGTGACCGAAAAGAAAGTGACTTTGCCCCCGCGTTGGATCAAAGGGCTGACTTCGGTCCAATTATATTTGGCAGGTATGGAGTTACAGTTTGAATTAAATAAAATTCAGCTTATCCAATTATTTCAGGGCATTCCGAAAGGGAATGTGAAGGGGGAATTTTATCTGACGAAAAGGGCTAACCGGTTTGTGTTTTCCCCTATAAGTACAGGTGATGCGGTGCGTATTGGTGGTTTACAGCGGTTGCGTTTATTGGAGGGATTGCTGACTTACGCAGATAAGTTGTTTGTTTATCAGGAAAAAGGAGGTGAAAGTGTGGCTTTTGTTGCCGACTTTGGTAAAATGAGACTGACTCTTGCGTTGTCACCAGATAGTTATCGCGGATTTTCGGGCGAAGGTAATGTATTGGAAAATATGATTAAGGCCGTTCCGGATGAATGGATACATGCGGTCAACGGATTACTTAAATCCAACGAGTTATTTGATCCAACAATGCTTTCAATTGAGCATGATGTCGACTTTGATACGATGGACACGCTATCAGCATCATTGTCTTCTATTGGGTTGCTTGGTTATGATTTGCATAGCCATCAGCACTATTATAGACGATTACCGTTTAAGATGGAACGTATCTTGGCATTGAACCCAAGGCTAAAAAATGCTAAAAAACTTGTTGCGACAGCAGGTGTACAATTTGTTAAGAATACAACGGATTATATTGAAGCTAGAGTGGATGGATCAGGTGTGCAACATACCGTCATTATACAGGGCGACAAGCATCAATGTACCTGCAATTGGTTTACCAATCATCAGGGAAAAAGAGGGTTATGCAAACATATACTTGCCGTCAAGATGTTGAATGGCTAACCTGTTTGTTGCTTCATACTTTACTTGCTGCGAAGTATGAAGTAACAAAATATAGGGGCACATATTTAAAAGTAAAGCGATAGGAGGTTTGACCTGTTCTGTGTTGAACTAGTCTAAGATCTCTTCGTATGTCAATGTGTTTTTATGATTGGATACACAGATTTTTATAAATGTTGGAGTGATGCCTTTGCCATTTGGACGATACATGGAATAAGTATAGGAATCATTGTCATGATAATTGGCGCGTAGCGTGTCACCTTCATATCTGTCTACCGCGGAGCTATGAACTTCTATTCTTTCATCCATTTTGTCACTCCAAGTTCGTTGATCGATAAAAGATTGTTTGTCTTTTTCGGAAATAGATAGTTCAAATTGATGTGTGTAATCTCTTAAGCCACCACTTTGATTGGAAATAATTTTAAAATCATCGTTTAGCGTGATATGGTGTTCGCTGAGTAGTTGTCTTGCATCAGATTTAGAGAATAATAGATCATCAAATAGTAGGTATAGCGTGAGCATAAGAAAAGGCAATATTAAAACAATCGAGACGATAGTTCCCAACTTTTTACGGCCAGATTTTTTTAGAATCCAGTACATTAAATAGATGAATAGGCCTGGGATGCCAAACCATATCAAAAAAATTAGCGCGTATAGCGTATACATTTGTTAATCGTTATAATCCTAAAGCTCCTAATCCACTAATAATGTCTAAGTAGATTTGTGGTATATGTACATTCCCAATATTGTTACGGGTGATATCGGTAATACCAGCATGCGAAATACCCTGGGAAGCATGTATATGTTTAAAGTTGGCTCCCCACACTGCACTTTCTAATGGGACCATCCCATCATTTTTACCTGCCAGTCCCGTCAGGTATTTAAAACTCAATGCGTACAATAAATCATCCTGTGGCTTATTCATAGTCGAAGCAAAGCTCTGATAAAATACATTGTCCATATTGGGGTTGAGCTGGTTGAAAGCACGCATTTTTTTTACACTGAGATCTCGGATTAATTCGATTGGGGCGGGAGATTGCCCTCTAAATAAGAAAGAAATACGTTGGATCAGTTTTTTTGTGACAGAATCCCCGGATAGATGTTTTTCCATTAGATAATCTGCTATTGGTGTTCCGAAGTGTGGCGTGGATAATGTGCTTAAAGAGGCCACCATTTGATGGCCTTTTAGAGTTGAAATAAAATAGCGGGCGTCGATCCCACCTTTAGAATGCGCGATGAGATTAAATTTAGTGACACCTGTTTTTTCTGCAAGATCTGACAGATTTCTTTTCAGCATCTGCGCATTGTTAGCTACAGAGCCCCAACCATCGGTTTTGCCATAGAAAAATGAGATATTGTTTTTTTTGAAAGTCTTGGGGATCCTGCCCCAAAACAAACTACTATCTCCAGCTGCGGTACCATGGATCAATATAATAGGATATCTTAATTTAAAGGCATTCATTGGTTTTTTTATACGTTTTAATCCATCCAATAGATTTTTTAAATTAGCTTTATCGCATTTATAAACTAGGGAAAAACCACTATTTCGATACTATTACATATTTTCTTCATCAATAAAATTGCAACCAGTATTGATCAGTAGCTGGAGATACGCATCGAAACTATCCGCTATGACACGAAACTCATCAGGGTCATGCACGAAACGTACAATTTGTCCTTTTTTACCTTTTCCGGAGGGGCTGAAGTCTACAAATAATTGAGAAGTCCCGCCGTTATTCATACAATCGGAAAAATGAAGCCATTTTAAGTCCGTTGATTTATCAGTAATCTTGTTGTCGATCTCTACATGATCGTATTTTCGGTCAATATAGTCAGCATAATAGGTGTGCGCAATATGTTGATTATCTACCATCTCCTTAGATGATAGCAGATAATAAGGATACTCATTTAAGTCAGACCCCAAAAAGAAAAAGGCAATTTCTTCATCGGCATAAGTCCTCCAATAAGTCCCATCGACATATTCGAGCAAATCGACCAGTCCCTGGGGGATTGCTGGAAAAGCTTCTTGAAGTTTCTTAATATCTGTTTTGCTTGCACCATGTTTAATCTTTTCAAAATGATTCCAGGTTTCTTCGTTACCATTGTCATAGTATGCTTTCTTTAAACCAGATAAATAATTGTCAGCTATTTTCATTTACTTTTCTTCTTGTCAGTGAAGTTAGCCAAACTTTATGATAGAATAAAAGTAAATTCTCGCGTATCTCCTATTCTGTTGATTTTAAAAAGGAACTGAAATTTAAAAGTATAGAAAAGAATCATTTTAGCCAATAATTCTTGAAGACTAGGATAATTAAATCTGATGTGATAGGGAATTATTGTTTGCTAAAATATTTAGTATTTAAATTATTTATAGTTATCTTTGTATTGTTCACTTACAGAAGTAATACCAAGAAAATAAACAATTATGTTGTCCGATCAAACTTTAGTATCCGATATAAAGGCAATTATTGCGCAGTCCAAAGATAATGCGATTCGTGCGGTCGATCATCAGCGCACATTAATGTACTGGCACATAGGCAAACGTATTTTTGAGCAGGAACAGGAAGGCAAGGATCGAGCTGATTATGGAAAATACATCATTAAATATCTTTCAGCAGAGTTACAGCCTGAGTTTGGAAGTGGTTTTTCATCTAGACAGTTAAATTGGTACCGTCAGTTTTATCGCACATTTCCAATTGTGTCTACACTGTGGACGCAATTGAGCTGGAGCCAATACAAGCTACTTTTAAGTCTTAGGAGCGAAGAACAACGTGAGTTTTATATCGCCGAGACCATTAAGAATAACTGGACAGTCCGGCAGCTTGAGCGGCAGATCAATACGAATCTATACGAACGCCTGTTGCTTAGCAACGATAAGGAAAGTGTGTTGGCTGTAGCGAAAAAGGAAAAGATGCCTTCCGATGCGAAGGAGATTATCAAAGATCCGATGGTGCTGGAATTTTTGGGTTTGAAACGGGAAAGCGCTTACTATGAGAAAGATCTTGAGGGCGCCATTATTGCCCATCTTCAAGAGTTCTTATTAGAATTAGGGAATGGCTTTTCATTTGTCGCTAGACAAAAACGTATTCATATCGAAGGCGATGAGTTTTTTGTCGATTTGGTCTTTTACAACCGTTTGTTGCAAAGTTTTGTGATCATTGAAATTAAAACCCATAAATTAACGTATCAGGACATTGGTCAATTGCAGATGTATGTCAATTACTATGACCGTATTGAAAAGCTTCCGCATGAACATCCGACGGTTGGTATCTTGCTATGTGCGAGTAAAAACGACGCGGTCGTCAAATTTACGCTTCCTGAAGATCAAAAACAGATTGTTGCAAGTCAATACGACCTTTATCTACCGACAGAGCAACAGTTGCTGGATGAGGTGAATAAAGAGTTGAATAGTTTTGTAGGTAAAAGTGACGCTGAGTAGAACTTTCAAGTGTTTGTATGGCGCCATTTAAGGGAATTTTAAACGCGCTAAACCGAGTTAATTTATAAGTATTGGGAGATGAAAGCCCTGTGTTTCCGCTTTTTTCATTTTTATTTTTCTAACATAGATTATTTTGTACATTTGTATCGAATAAAATCGAAATTGAAATGGCAGAAACTGTACAACCAAGAGGTCCAAAGACAACTGATAATAATGCGAACCAAACTCATTACTACAAAACATTGGTAGTAGCGATCGCTTTAGGTTTAATAGGTACATTTATCCGTTTTGTACCGGATGTATGTGCGGCAATGGGTCAACAAACTTTTTTGTTTTCCGCGATAGCTAACATCTCCATGATCGTAGGTGCACTTATCGCATTCAAAACCGTTTTCGGAATTTTGGGATTTGGAAAAAACCGTGACTAATTAAAAGTCAACTAAGATATTTGAAAGCCCCAGTTTACTGGGGCTTTTTTATTTTAATCCTTTTTTCGAACTCAGTTCATCGTGGACGATCCCGTCCCGTTATGCTTCTATGATCTACAAGGTACAAAAAAAGGCCTCACGATCGTGAGGCCTTTTCTTGTATGATTATCGCAGACTACGCGAAAAGTGACCAAGTAGACCAAGGAATACGAGCAAGAATTAAAATCAAACCGATGATATAGAAAATAACAACCGTTTGGTTTGCTTTTTTTGCATTTTCAATCTTTTTAGCTTTAGAGTAACCAATTGTGATCAATACAATAGCAATGATCATGGTTAATGGGTGTTCGATGATTTTAAAACGTAATGTCGGATCTTTCATTACGGCGCCAGAGATCATCGATGGATACTTTAAATAAAAGAATAAGATCAATCCCACCAATAATTGAATATGCGATGCGATAAAACCCAATAAAGCAATTTTACGGTTGTACGGTTTGTTGCCTAAATAGTTTGATAGGGTGATCACGATCGATATCACCAGGGCTAGCAATAATACAATTGCTATAGTCGAGTGTAAGTGTAACATAAAAGCTCTCTTTAATTGTTTCCTAAGTTAGCAAAGATAAAAATATAATGAATGTATTTGTCAAAAATCATTGTTCTAGCAGAAATACCTCCGCTATTGGATTGAATAGGTACATGCGTTTGCTGTTTAATTCCATGCACTTATAGCGTTTTCTTATCTTTTCAATGCGTTGAAATGAACGACCATTTTTTAGTTTAAAGAAATGGCCATCCTCCAAAGATTCCACCGTAAGGGCACTGGTTTTGACGGTATCGTATGATTTTAAGGTGCGAAACAGGTGAAGGTCCGTGCAGCTTGAAGCCGCGGGGTTTTCCATGTAGCGATGAATGGCACTGCTAATATCGATTGGAAAAATATTCAATTTAAGGAAGGGCTCCATCAGTTCCTTGAAATTATTTTTCCACTCAGTACCATGTGGCTTGACACGATGTTGGTGTTTGTTCCAGGTTTGTAAATGGGCAAATTCATGGATCGTCGTAATCAGAAATGAATAGGAATTTAAGTCATGGTTGACTGAGATGCGGTGTGGGCTTCCTTTAAACGGTGCACGGTAATCTCCTAGTTTGGTACTCCTTGAACGAGAGATCTTAAATAAGCAGCGGGTATGATTAATCCAGTTGGATATAATCGGCGCAGCTTCTTCAGGCATGTATTTTTTAAGCGTAGCACTATAATCTTGCATGCCATAAAAATAGGGATTTATTCATGTCAATAGTGCTAAATGAGAACATTCTTTTGTAAAAAATAAAATCTATTTACTAAAAATAGTAGTTTTTAATTTGGAAAAATGATATTATTTTTAGTATTTAGTGCCTGAGAATATTAAAAGTGGGCATGTTATTAAAGCAGAGTAGCTGTTTTTTTTAAATAAAATATATTGAAATCGCCTGAGTTTTAGGTAAATTACCTACAGAAAGGTTCATGAAACATAGGATCCGATTGAGGAACGGTATTTCCTCTAAACTGTAATTAGACCTTCAAGAATATGCTAGATACCTTACATATTAGAAATTATGCGCTCATCAACGAATTGGAAATCCAATTTGATAAAGGTTTGAATATGATTACCGGTGAAACCGGTGCCGGTAAATCTATTATCATGGGAGCATTATCGTTGATCTTAGGAAATAGAGCAGAGGGCAAGCATTTTTTCGACCCAACCAAGAAATGTGTGATTGAAGGGGAATTTAAAATTGGTTCTTACCAGCTACTTCGTTTTTTTGAGGAAAATGATCTCGATTACGCGGACCACACGATTATTCGAAGAGAAATATCTCCCGATGGTAAATCCCGGGCATTTATTAATGATTCTCCCGTCACCCTGGCTATCCTTAAAGCTTTAGGCGAGCAGTTGATTGATGTGCATTCTCAACATGCAACATTGCAGATTAATACAGAAGATTTTCAGTTTTTGGTAGTGGATAGTGTAGCAGGCTCTTTTGGACTGAAGCAAAGCTATCGAGAGAGCTTCTTCGCTTATAAGAAAGCAAAAAAAGAACTCGAAGAATTTAAGGATCTGGTAAAAAAAGCTGCAATAGAACAAGATTATTTTCAGTTTCAATTTGATGAACTTGACGCCGCCCGATTGGTAGCAGATGAACAGGGACAACTCGAAGTACAACAGCGACAATTGGAAAATGCAGAGGATATCAAGCGTGCACTAACTGGGGCATCACATCTTTTGGAAAACGAAGATACAGCAGTTTTAAGCCGTTTAAAAGAGACGATGAGCCAGGTGGAAGGCATTGCTTCATTTCTGCCTGAGGCTGCAGATTTGGCTACGCGATTAAAGAGCACTTGGATTGAGCTGAAGGATGTCGCAGCAGAGCTGAGCTCACTTGAGGAGGATACCCAAATCGACGAAGGAACTTTATTGGAAATCAATGAGCGCTTGAGCTTATTGTATTCCTTACAGAAAAAACATCATGTGGACTCCGTTGATGAGCTGATCAAATTACGTGATGATCTTGAATCCAAACTGTTTGCTATAAATTCTTCGGATGAGCAATTGGAGCGATTGGAAAAAGAGGTTGTGGCTAAATTAGCCATTGCCCAGAAAAACGCAAAGGAACTATCAGCAGCCAGAAGAAAGGTACTGGAGATGATCGCAAAGGATGCGCAAGCGACCTTGTCAAATGTAGGTATGCCGAATGCACGACTTCAAATTAATCTTGAACCATTAAAGGAGGGGGATATGCGGGAATCGGGGATGGATTCAATACAGTTTTTATTTTCGGCCAATAAAGGACAGGCATTGCAATCCATTCATAAGGTTGCATCCGGAGGAGAGCTTTCTCGCGTGATGTTGGCCATTAAATCCTTAGTTGCTAAAACTTCTGCATTACCTACTATTATTTTTGATGAGATCGATACAGGAATCTCTGGAGAGGTAGCGTTGCGTGTGGGGGAGGTAATGGAAAGTCTAGCGGAGAATATGCAGGTTATTGCTATTTCCCATTTGCCCCAAATTGCAGCTAAAGGTGCTGCGCATTATAAAGTATATAAGGAAGATAAAGCCAATCGAACCATATCTAATATTGTTCGATTAGATCAAGAGGGGAGAGTCAAGGAAATTGCTCAGATGCTCAGTGGTACCAATCCCACAGATGCAGCACTGGAACATGCGGAGTTGTTACTGAAAGGATAGTTATTAAATATAAAAAAAGGTCTTAGAGATTTTCTAAGACCTTTTTTTATTAGTTTCCACCGTTATCGGCATCCGTTAATGTTACTTTTACTAACATATTGGTCGGACGGACTGGTTTATTGTCGCTACCCACATAATCAGCATAGAGATATACTTTACCAATTTTATACTCCACACGATAATTGTAAGGGCCAATAGCTGAAGGAATGTTAATGAAATAATTTGGATCATTATCAAATGATACAGCTACTCCCACATGTCCGTAGTCGAAATATTTTGCATCTAGTTCGGGAAAGTCCAATTCATTTGAGAAAGAATATCCAGTATTATCAACTCCCCAAGAAGAAGATACCACCTTCGTATTAAAAGTTACTCCCGGTAAATAGTTTGTAACGTATTCTTTCTTACAAGAAGAAAATGAAACCAAGGCTGCGGTTCCAATTAATGCTGCTAATAAAAGTCTTTTCATATTGTTCGTGTTATTTGTGACATTTTTTTATTATAGGACGATAAAATAGTGCGAAAGTTTAACGCCAAATTTATATACAACAAAAAATGCACCATAAAGGTGCATTTTATTGAAATTATTTTTAAAGATAGCTGAAGCTTACTTCTCAGCTGTATCTTTTGAAGACTTAGAATCTGAGCTAGAAACCTCAATATCTTTGGTTTCAGGATTAATGCTCACGGTCAAAACTGAACCTGTTTGCACATTTCCTTTGAGGATCTCTTCTGCAATCGGATCTTCAAGATATTTTTGGATTGCTCGTTTTAATGGACGTGCACCAAAATTACTGTCATAACCTTTGTCTGCGATGAAATCTTTTGCCTCATCGGTTAAATTGATGGTATAGCCCAAATCAGCGATACGTTTGAACAATGACCTTAATTCAATATCAATGATTTTGAAGATATTCTCTTTCGTCAATGAGTTGAACACAATCACATCATCGATACGGTTCAAAAATTCAGGAGCGAAAGCTCTTTTCAAAGCGGTTTCAATAACTCCACGTGAATGCGCATCAGATTGTTGTGATTTTGCTGCAGTGGTGAAACCAACACCCTGACCAAATTCCTTCAATTGGCGTGCCCCAATATTTGAAGTCATAATGATTATGGTATTTCTGAAATCTACTTTACGGCCCAAACTATCTGTCAATTGGCCTTCGTCCAACACCTGTAACATGAGATTAAATACATCCGGGTGAGCTTTCTCAATCTCATCCAATAAGACAACCGCATAAGGTTTACGACGTACTTTTTCAGTCAATTGACCACCTTCTTCATAACCAACATATCCTGGAGGCGCTCCAACAAGGCGAGATACCGCAAATTTCTCCATGTATTCGCTCATGTCAATTTGGATCAGTGCATCTTCTGTATCAAACATAAATCGCGCTAATTCTTTAGCCAACTCTGTTTTACCAACCCCAGTAGGACCTAAGAAGATAAATGACCCGATTGGTTTTTTAGGATCCTTCAAGCCCGCACGTGTACGTTGAATAGCTTTCACCAATTTACCTACAGCGTCATCTTGACCAATGATTCTTCCCTTCATCAACTCAGCCATATTCAACAGTTTTTGACTGTCTGTTTGACTAACACGTTGTACTGGAATACCTGTCATCATGGCCACTACTTCAGCAACATTTTCTTCTGAAACAGTATAGCGTTTAGATTTTGTCTCTTCTTCCCAAGCGATTTTTTCTTTCTCGAGCTCTTCGATCAATTTTTTCTCCGTATCACGCAATTTGGCGGCCTCTTCGTATTTTTGACTACGAACGACCTTGTTCTTTTCCAATTTGACCTCTTCAATTTTATTTTCAATGTCAATAATGGACTGCGGTACATGAATATTGTTTAAGTGCACGCGAGAGCCTGCCTCATCCAAAGCATCAATAGCCTTATCTGGTAAGAATCTGTCTGTAATATAACGTGTTGTTAACGACACACAGGCTTCGATCGCTTCGGGAGTGTAGGTCACATTGTGGTGATCCTCATATTTCTCCTTGATACGATTCAATATCTCTACCGTTTCATCATGTGTTGCCGGCTCAATTGTTACCCGTTGGAAACGACGGTCCAAAGCACCATCTTTTTCAATGTATTGACGATATTCGTCCAATGTGGTTGCACCAATACATTGGATTTCTCCTCTTGCCAAGGCTGGTTTGAACATATTGGAAGCATCTAACGATCCTGAAGCGCCACCTGCACCAACGATGGTGTGAATCTCATCGATAAATAAGATGACATCCGGTGATTTCTCCAGCTCATTCATGACCGCTTTCATACGTTCTTCAAATTGACCGCGATATTTCGTCCCGGCAACCAATGAAGCCAGATCCAATGTGACTACACGCTTATTGAATAGTACACGCGAGACCTTGCGTTGGACAATACGAAGAGCAAGTCCCTCCGCAATAGCTGATTTACCAACTCCCGGTTCACCGATCAACAAAGGATTGTTCTTCTTGCGTCGGGATAAAATTTGAGATACACGCTCAATTTCTTTCTCGCGACCCACAATAGGATCCAATTTACCCTCTTCGGCAGCTTTGGTCAAATCACGTCCAAAGTTGTCCAATACCGGAGTTTTGGATTTGATATCCGAAACTTTTTTAGGTTGGATATATTGATCATCCTCAGCAAAATCATCGTCGCCGGTAGGAGAGCCTGGAGCCTCATCCTTGATGGTCGTTCTATTTTGCTCAACTTCAGATTTGAAGATGTCGTAAGTCACATTGTATTGTTGTAAAATCTGAGAAGCAATATTATCTTCATCTCGTAAGATAGCCAATAATAGATGCTCCGTTCCGATGATGTCCGATTTGAATATTTTAGCTTCCAAATAAGTGATCTTCAAAACTTTTTCAGCCTGTTTTGTTAATGGCATATTGCCAATAGGAGCGCGTGAAACCGATGCCCCCTTCACTGCGTCCTCCACAGATTGACGTAGTGCTGTCGTGTCAATGCCTATGTTTTTAAGGATCTTTATCGCCATACCATCGCCTTCACGAATCAATCCGAGCAATAAATGCTCCGTTCCTATATAATCGTGACGCAATCTCAAAGCTTCCTCTCTACTGTACGATATGACATCCTTTACGCGCGGTGAAAATTTTGCTTCCATTGAATACCTTTCTGTTTTATATTAAGGATATATAAATGTAGTAAATTCTGCATTTCAAACCTTAAAATTATTTTAAATAATGTCATCAACAATTAAGCCATGACCGTTATACGTCCAAAATGTCAGTATAAAAGATTACATTTGTATGTTAATATAATAAGAGTTTTCGAATTTTTTTAAATTTTATGTCAGACGAGAAGATCATTTTTTCGATGGCGGGTGTCAACAAAATCTATCCGCCTCAAAAACAAGTTTTAAAAAATATCTATTTATCTTTTTTCTATGGGGCGAAGATCGGTGTGATCGGTTTAAACGGATCAGGTAAATCTTCCCTATTAAAAATTATCGCTGGATTGGATAAGTCCTACCAAGGCGAGGTGGTGTTCTCCCCAGGTTACTCTGTGGGTTATTTAGCACAAGAACCTCAATTGGATCTTGAAAAGACTGTTCTTGAAGTCGTTCAGGAAGGTGTCGCTGAAATTACAGCCATCTTACAGGAATACGAAGAAATCAACGAAAAATTTGGCTTGCCAGAGGTGTATGAAAATGCCGATGAGATGGACAAATTGTTGGCAAGACAAGGGGAACTTCAGGATATCATTGATGCCACTAACGCTTGGGAAATCGATTCGAAATTGGAAAGAGCAATGGATGCTTTACGTTGCCCCGAACCAGATGCGAAGATTGTCAATTTGTCAGGTGGTGAGCGCAGACGTGTAGCATTATGTCGCTTATTGTTGCAGGAACCTGATGTATTACTCCTAGATGAGCCGACCAACCACTTGGACGCCGAGTCGATTGATTGGTTAGAACAACATTTAAAACAATATAAAGGAACGGTCATTGCCGTTACCCACGACCGTTATTTCTTGGATAATGTAGCCGGATGGATTCTTGAATTGGATCGCGGTGAGGGTATTCCTTGGAAAGGAAATTATTCTTCTTGGTTAGATCAAAAAGCAAAACGCTTGGCACAGGAAGAAAAACAGGAAACCAAACGTCAAAAAACCTTGGAACGTGAGCTGGAATGGGTGCGTATGGCACCGAAAGCACGCCACGCCAAATCGAAAGCTCGTTTGCATAACTATGAAAAATTAGCTTCTGAGGAAACGAAAGAACGCGAAGAAAAATTGGAATTGTTTATTCCACCGGGACCACGTTTAGGTAATTCGGTCATTGAGGCAACTAATATTTCCAAAGCGTATGGCGATCGTATCTTGTTTGAAAATTTGAGTTTCATGTTGCCGCCTGCGGGTATCGTAGGGATTATTGGACCCAACGGTGCGGGTAAAACAACCTTATTCCGTCTAATTACAGGTCAGGAAACACCTGACACGGGTTCGTTTAAGGTCGGAGAAACGGTAAAATTGGGTTACGTAGACCAAATGCACCACGACCTCGATCCTGAAAAATCGGTTTGGGAAAATATTACGGGTGGCAGCGACAATATGATGCTGGGCAATCGCTCGGTAAACTCAAGAGCTTACGTTTCCAAATTTAATTTTAACGGTGCTGATCAACAAAAGAAAGTAGGTGTACTTTCCGGTGGAGAACGTAACCGTGTTCACTTGGCTATTACACTCAAAGAAGGCTCAAATGTGCTCTTACTCGATGAGCCGACCAATGATATTGATGTAAATACCTTACGGGCACTGGAAGAAGGCTTGGAGAATTTCGGTGGTTGTGCCGTTGTGATCTCCCACGATAGATGGTTCCTGGATCGTATCTGTACACACATCCTTGCTTTTGAAGGGGATTCACAGGTTTATTTCTTTGAAGGTAACTACACTGAATATGAAGAAAACCGTAAAAAACGCGTTGGTGACGTGACACCGCACCGTATTAAATACAAGAAACTGGTAAAATAAGCAACGATCATGGACGGTGGAAGGCTTTTAGCTGCTATAATAGATCACGCTATTGATGGAATAATTACCATAGACAACAGGGGGAATGTGGAAAGCATTAACCCTGCTGCCTTGGAATTGTTCGGTTATCAGGCTGAAGAAGTGATCGGACACAATATCTCCATGTTAATGCCTGAACCTGATCGTGGCAATCACGATGGTTATCTGCATAATTACCAAACCACAGGTCACAAGAAAATCATCGGAATCGGCCGTGAAGTGATGGGCTTAAAGAAAAATGGAGAAACATTTCCATTTCGCTTGGCAGTCAGTGAGGTTTGGTTAAAAGATAAGAATATCTTTACCGGCTTTATTCACGATTTATCGCGTGAGAAGGCTGCCGAGGATATGCTCAAGCAACATGCAGCCGAACTTGAACATAAAGTCAGTGAGCGTACACGCGACCTGATCTCTCTGGTATCTGAACTTGAAAAAGCTAAAGCAGAAGTCTCAAAGTCTTTGGAAAAAGAAATTGAACTTAACCAGCTGAAATCACGGTTTGTGTCCATGGCCTCGCATGAGTTCCGGACACCTTTAAGCTCGGTTCAGCTTTCGGCTTCTCTGATTGAAAAGTATTCCGAACGACCGGATGATAAAGCTAATATCCTTAAACATACCAATAAAATTAAAAGTGCAGTTCAATTGCTCACAAGTATCCTGAACGACTTTCTGTCACTTGAAAAATTGGAAGCGGGTATTGTTGTGATGAATAAGCAGTACATCAATCTCGTTGAGTTGGCAGAAGAGATCACCGAAGAAATGCAATTGATCTGTAAGAAAAATCAGCATATTGTATACCAACATACCGGAGAAATTGGGCATTTCACCCTAGATCCAAATTTGTTGAAAAATGCTTTGGTCAACTTAATCTCCAACGCGATCAAATATTCCGGAGAAGATACCTTGATCGAATTCACAACCTGTATCGACGACGAAGGCTGCTTAATATCCGTGAAAGACAATGGTATTGGTATACCCGAGGAAGATCAGGTACATTTGTTTGAGCCTTTTTTTAGAGCACATAATACAGGTAATATCCCTGGTACAGGATTAGGTTTGAATATTGTAAAACGATACATCGAATTGATGGCGGGGCAGATGGAATTTGAATCGGAAGTACACAAAGGAACTTCATTCAGAGTAAGCTTTAAATAAAGGTGAACTTGCAGATTCGCATAACTGAATAAATAATTGCAGATGAGAAATAAAAAGACAATTCTAATTATTGAAGATAATATCGATATCCGAGAAGGGACTACCGAAATATTGGAGTTGACAGGAAGGTATGATGTCATTACAGCCGAAAATGGGCGCGTTGGCGTCGACCTGGCGACAAGACATATTCCTGATTTGATTCTCTGTGATATCATGATGCCTGAATTGGATGGTTACGGAGTCTTATTTATGTTAAGCAAAATTGAAAGTACAGCCAAAATTCCGTTCATTTTTCTGACTGCCAAAGCGGAACGCGCAGATATGCGCAAAGCGATGGAAATGGGGGCGGATGATTATTTGACGAAACCTTTTGATGATGTCGAATTGATGAATGCAATAGATGTTCGCCTCAAAAGACATGAGCAGCTTGCAGCAGATATCCCTCGGGAAGAAGATTTGAGTTTGAGCGCCGAAGAGCAGGTATTGTTGCTAAAAGAGCTAATTGCCAATTCACGTGTGAAAACAGTGAAGAAAAAACAGTCTATTTATGAAAAAGATGATTCGCCAACGTACGTCTATTTTGTGAAATCTGGTCAGGTACGCAGCTTTAAGTCCTATAAAGATGGACGTGAGCTGTCTACAGGTATTTTTATTGAAGGCAATTACTTTGGTTATGCTTCGATTTTGTTGAATGATAATTATGAAGACTACGCCGAAGCTGTTGAACAAAGTGAAATTGTGTTGATTCCAAAGGATAGTTTTTTGGAACTGTTATGGAAAAAACCTGCAATAGCCAGTAAATTTATTAAGCTCCTTTCTGTCGACTTACGTGAAAAAGAAGAGCAATTGCTGGGTTTTGCCTATCATTCTGTCCGTAAGCGTGTCGCCAATGCTTTGATTAGCGTTGCTGAAAAAAGTGGAGTCAATATCAATGAGGCTGATGCATGCTCAATTGATGTGACACGAGACGGCCTAGCTTCAATTGCAGGTACAGCCAATGAAACTGTTTCCCGTATGCTCTCCGACTTTAAAGAAGAAAAACTGATTTCGAAAGAAAAAGGAAAAATATACATCAATTCTATCAAGAACCTGCGGGATGTGAAGCAGTAGGGATCAGCAGCTAAGATTTAAAAATCAATTTACTAAAAAAGGCGTGTTCAGTTTTTCTGAACACGCTTTTTTTCTGATAGCCTATGTTTACTGATTTGTGTCTTTTCATTAAAGTATCAATGCGAGTTCGCTATGCCGTTTTATTGAACTAGTTTGGTTTCAATGAACGTATTGTACGCGATTATTGGCTAGATAATAGCTTTCGGTTGACTTTTAAAGCTGTTGATGTTAGCGAAATCATGCAAGTTTTTGTGAATTGTGATAAATATCATTTTAAGGTGTGGTGCTATATCATCTTTTTGCCCATATGCATGATTTACTTTTGTTCTTAGGATAAACCTTAATTGGTGATTGTAGAATCAGAATGAAAGTAGTAGTATATAATGTAAGGTCATTTGAAAAAGAGTTTTGGGCATTGGCAAATGCCAAACAACATGATTTGACTTTGATTTCAAATGGATTAAATGCGGAGACACAGAATTACGCGCGTGGAAAAGATGCGGTAGTTATTTCCGTGAGCGATATTTTGGACGAGAGCATGCTACTTAATTTAAAAGGGTTAGGGATCAATAAGATTATGACCCGCAGTAAGGATACTGCTCATATCGATCTGGTAAAGGCTGGAGATCTGCATATTCAGATTGCCAATGCGCCATTTGAAGATCAGAGTCCAAAAGGACTGGCAGAGCAGACCGTCCGGAATCTCAACTTATGGGGATTAGAAAAATGTGTTGGTAAAGCCTGTTGTTGTCTAAACGACTGTGCTAAAAAAATAAAATAAAATGATTACATCGCAGGTTACAATGGAAGAATTGGTGCAAAAATATAATGTTGCCGCACCGCGCTATACAAGCTATCCTACTGTTCCCTTTTGGGATAATGAAGCATTTTCTCGGGCGGCTTGGACTAATCAAGTCTACCAAACTTTCCAGCAGTCGAAAGAAAAAGGTATCAGCTTATATATACACCTTCCTTTTTGTGAAAGCCTCTGTACTTATTGTGGCTGCAATACGCGCATTACAAAAAACCATCGCGTTGAAGAACCTTATATTGCCGCTCTTTTGAAAGAATGGGAAATGTATGTCGCTTTATTTAAGGGAGAAAGACCGTTATTGGCAGAAATACATTTGGGTGGTGGTACTCCGACCTTTTTCCATCCGGATAATTTGAAGGTACTGATTGAGGGGATCCTTAAACACGCAGACCTGGCTCCTGATCGTTCATTCTCCTTTGAAGCTCACCCTGCTAATACAACCGTCACACATTTAGAAACCTTATTTGACTTGGGGTTTCGGCGCTTGAGCCTGGGAATACAGGATTTTGATCCACTTGTGCAGTTTGTGATCAACCGACATCAAACATCGGCGGAAGTGAAAGAAGTGATGCTGAATGCGCGGAAAATTGGATTTGAGTCGATCAACTTCGATTTGATCTATGGATTGCCTAAGCAAACATTGGCTACGGTGGAAGATACGATCCAAAAAGCGATGCTGCTCGGTCCAGACCGGATCTCTTTCTATAGCTATGCCCATGTGCCTTGGATAAAACCCGGTCAACGGCATTATACTGAAGCAGATCTACCTCATGGCGCAGCCAAACTCGCCTTATATAACCTTGGGAAAAAAATGATTTTGGCCCATGGCTATGAAGATGTCGGTATGGATCATTTTGCGAAAAGAGAGGACGAGTTATTTGTGGCTTTTCAACAAGAAAGATTACATCGCAATTTTATGGGGTATGCCGATCGATTTAGTCCCTTGTTAATCGGTATCGGAGTCTCTTCGATCAGCGATGCCTGGGGGGCTTTTGCTCAAAATGTGAAGACCGTAGAAGAATACCATAAACTCATTGATACAGGGGTATTGCCCGTTGTAAAAGGACATATACTCAACGAGGAGGATCTTCTTGTAAGGCGTTATATCCTCGATATGATGTGTAAAGGTAAAGTGCAGTTGCCGACAGGTGCGCCGTTGAATGAGCAGATTATCGACGAATTGTCTGAACTTGTTGCAGATGGTTTAGTCTCCATAACCGGCGAACTAATTCAATGTACTGCTATTGGACGCTCTTTTTTAAGAAATATCTGTATGGCCTTTGATCAGCGATTATTGCGTTCAAAAGCACAAAATCAATTATTTAGTCAGGCAATTTAGAACGAAGGTATGGGAGAGCTAAGGGATGAAATACAACTTGCAGAAAAATGTTTCCATTGCGGCGATAAAATTGAGGAAACGGGTTATCAGCTCGATCATCACGATTTTTGCTGTCTGGGGTGTCAGACCGTTTACCAGGTACTGAACGATAGTGGTATGCAGCAATATTATCGCTATAATCAGCACCCGGGTAAATCGAATAAATCCAAGCAAGAAGATTTTTCCTATCTGGATGAACCACAGATTGCCGGTAAATTAGTGGATTATAAAGATGATAAGATGACCATCATCACCTTTTATATTCCGGCTATTCACTGTAGCTCTTGTATCTGGTTGCTGGAAAATTTATATAAACTCAATCCCAATGTACTGCAGTCGCGCGTGGACTTTATGAAGAAACAGGCGAGCATTACATTCAATCACAATGAGCTGCCATTGAAAGACCTGGTTTATCTTTTGGTCAATATCGGTTATGACCCTAAAATCACCTTGCAGGATGTTGTAAAGGAAGGGAATAGAAATAATCTGAATCCTTTGGTCGCAAAAATTGCTGTTGCCGGTTTCTGTTTTGGAAATTCTATGTTATTCAGTTTCCCTGATTATTTTGGAATGGGGAGTTTTGAAAAGGAATATGCCAATTTCTTTGGTTATATAAACCTTGCCTTTGGTCTCCCTGTTTTATTGTATTGTGCATCGGATTATTTCAAATCGGCCTATTGGAGTCTGAAACAAAAGCGGTTGAATCTGGATGTGCCATTAGCTCTGGGAATCCTCGTGTTATTTTTGCGTTCCGCGTTTGAGGTGATCACACAGACAGGTGCCGGTTTTACGGATACGCTCTGTAGTCTTGTGTTTTTTATATTGATCGGAAAATGGGTACAACAACGTACCTATTATCATATCTCATTTGAACGGGATTACCGGAGTTATTTTCCGGTGGCTGTAACAGTATTGACCGAATCTGGGGATAAACCTGTACAATTAGCTGACGTTCATATAGGTGACCGTATCTTGGTTCGGAACAATGAAATTATACCGGCCGATGCTATGCTTTTAAAAGGTGATGCTGCGATAGATTTTAGCTTTGTAACGGGAGAATCAAGTCCGGTCAGTAAGACCTTAGGCGAAATTATCTATGCCGGTGGGCGCCAGACCGGGGAAGCGATAGAACTTGAAGTGGTCAAACCGATTTCACAGTCCTATTTGACCAAATTATGGAATAATGAGAATTATAAAGATTATGACAAACATTTTCAGACTTTTGTCAACTTTATAAGTAAATATTTTACTGTTGTTTTATTGGCTATTGCACTATTGGCGGCCTTGTTTTGGGCCGTTGATGGGAGTGCAAGCAGGGCTTGGGGAGCTTTTACGGCGGTATTGATTATTGCATGTCCATGTGCGTTGGCGTTGAGCTCTCCATTTACCCTTTCTGCAGCGCTAAGTATTTTTGATCGAAATAAGTTCTATGTGAAAAATACGGCTGCTATTGAGCAGATGGCAACGATTGATACCCTGGTGTTCGATAAAACTGGCACGATATCGTCGCCTAAAGCAACCTCAATTTATTTTGAAGGTAGCCTTTCGGCAGTTGACAAAAAACTACTGAATGCGGTATGTAGAAACTCTAGCCATCCGTTGAGCCGTGAAATCGTCAAGTGGCTGAATGTCTCTTCTGCTATTTCGATACAGGATTTTAAGGAATTTCCGGGAAAGGGGATGCAGGCTAATGTAGGTGGCAAGGAAATTAAAATCGGTAGTGCTAACTTTTTGAATATCGGTAATATTAAAACAGATGGTTCTGTGGTTTTTATTCGTATAGGTGAAGAGTTAAAAGGGTATTTTACCATGGAGCAATCCTGGCGGGATGGCCTTTCGGCTTTGATTGAAGATTTTAAAGTCGAATACGACCTTCATTTAATCTCAGGGGATAACGATAGACGTCTGGATGCACTCCAGTTAATTTTTCCCTCGAATGCAAGCCTGCTTTTTAATCAATCACCAATGGAAAAACTGGAAACCATTCAAAATTTTCAGGTAGCAGGAAAGCATGTCTGCATGATTGGTGATGGCCTTAATGATGCGGGGGCATTGCGTAAAGCAGATCTGGGTATCGCCGTGAGTGATGATATCAATAACTTCTCTCCCGGCTGTGATGCGATACTGGATGGGGAGTCATTTTCAAAAATGCCGGATTTCTTTGCTTTTAGCAAAGATGCGGTGAAAGTAATACATATGAGCTTTGGTATATCTCTTTTATATAATGTAATTGGATTGAGCTTTGCCGTGCAAGGTATTATGTCCCCGTTATTTGCCGCGATTCTAATGCCAATAAGTACGGTAACGATCATCTCCTTTACAAGTCTCATGACGAGGTGGTATGCCAAACGTCGTAAACTCTAGTTGTTATGGAAATAATGTATATTTTGATCGGTTGTAGTGTTTTGTTGGCTTTGGTTTTCCTATGTGCTTTTTTCTGGGCAAATAAAACCGGTCAGCATAATGATACCTATACACCTTCTATACGGATTCTGTTTGATGATGAAACGACAGAAGGGGAAGATAAAGAAGGTGACGTAACTAAAACGTTATCGTAATTAAATCAATTACTTTTTTTTGTAATTAAGGTTATTATCAATAAAATTGGGGGTAAATACCAATTTGAAATAAAAATACATGCATAATAATCCATTTTCATTAAAAGATAAGGTAGTTGTAATTACGGGAGGTACAGGGATTTTAGGCGAAGCATTTGTTGAGGCTTTGGCCGAGGCAGAAGCCAAAGTCGCAGTACTTGGACGTAATGGACAAATCGGAGCGGAGCGTGTCCAGCAGGTAGAGTCTGTTGGTGGCGAAGCTATATTTGTTGAAGTTGACATCATGAACGAACAGGATGTCACTCGGGCGAAAGATGAAGTTTTGCAAAAGTGGGGTAGGATAGACGCTTTAGTAAACGCCGTTGGAGGCAACATTCCAGGTGCAACAATTGGTGCCGATCAAGATTTATTTGCGAGCAATATTCAGGATACTATTAAAGCAATTGAGCTTAATTTGTATGGTACAATGATTCCTACGCATATTATTGGTCGTGTGATTGCTGAAAGCGGAAAAGGTGTCATCATCAATATATCTTCTCTTACAGCCAGTCGTCCTTTTACACGTGTTTTGGGCTATACTGTAGCAAAACACGGTATCGATGGGTATACAAAATGGATGGCCACCGAACTCGCTCAGCGTTACGGCGATCAAGTTCGTGTCAATGCAATCGCTCCCGGTGTATTCTTAACCAAACAAAACAAAAACTTATTGATCAATCCAGACGGTACGTATAGCGACCGTACCAAACGTATTCTTAACGGAACTCCCTATAACCGTTTGGGCGACCCTCGTGAGTTAAAAGGAACTTTAATCTATCTATTGAGCGATGCATCGGCCTTTGTGACAGGGGAGACGGTTTTTGTCGATGGTGGTTTTAATGCATGGTGTGGCGTTTAATTAAACTTTAAGATGAGAAAATTAGAACAAACCTGGCGTTGGTATGGTCCCAATGACCCGGTATCTTTACAAGATATCAAACAGGCTGGAGCTACTGGTATTGTTACGGCATTACATCATATTCCACACGGTGAGGTATGGCCACTTGCCGATATTCAAGAAAGAAAACGCATTATAGAAGATGCTGGTCTTACCTGGTCTGTTGTGGAAAGTGTGACAGTACATGAGGAGATTAAGACAAAAGGTGCTAGGGTCGATGAATACCTTCAGAAATATAATGAGACTTTAACCAATCTTGCACAATGCGGCATCAAAACAATTTGTTATAATTTTATGCCGGTGCTGGACTGGACACGTACACAATTGGATTTAACCATGGCGGATGGTTCAAAAGCATTGTATTTTGACTGGATTGATTTGGCACTTTTTGATATTTTTATATTGAAACGTGATGAGGCACAGACAGCGTATCCAGAGGATGTTGTTAAACGTGCGACTTTACGATTTGATGAAATTTCCGAACAGCAAAAAGAAGAATTGGCAAATGTTGTCTTAATGGGGATCCCCGGAGAGAAAAATGTGGAATTGGATGCGTTAAAAGCGAGCATTGATACCTATAAACATATTGGGAAAGATGGTTTACGCGATAATTTGGTTTATTTCCTTCGGGGAATTGCGGCAACTTGTGAGGATAACGGTATATGTATGACTATTCATCCCGATGATCCACCGTATCCTATTTTAGGTTTGCCCCGCATCGCCAGTAATGGTGCGGATTTCGATTATTTTTTAAATGCGGTTCCACAACGATTTAATGGTGTCTGCTTTTGTACAGGATCCTTGGGCGCCAGTCAGACAAACGATCTGCCGGCTATCTTAGAAAATATTAAAGGGCGGGTAAACTTTGTTCACTTACGGAATGTGAGGAAAGATGCGATCGGAAGCTTTTATGAGGCAGACCATTTGGATGGGGATGTCAATATGTATAAAATCGTGAAAATCCTGGTTGCTGAAAATCAATTGCGATCTACAGCGATCCCATTCAGACCAGATCACGGCCATCAGATGCTGGATGATCTGAATAAAGTAACAAATCCAGGGTATTCTGCCATTGGAAGATTGAGAGGGCTTGCGGAATTACGGGGCCTAGAGTATGGTATTGTTGGTGAATGATACCAATAATTCAGGCGAAGATTAGAGATTATGACCTGTAATAGAGGTCTAGCATAAAGACAGTCGGGAAATAGGGGAGCTAACTTCTTATTTCCCGACTGTTTTGTTTTAAGTATGTCGATGAGACTATAATCAAAAGAATTATAAGGAAGATTTGCGAATGATGAGCTGTGTTGGAAGCTCAATCGTTTCAAATTCATGTATTGGTCTTGTTTGGTTAATGGTGGCGATTAATTTATTTGTCGCCAGTTCCCCAATTTCTGTTGCCGGTTGTACAACTGTGGATAGTGCCGGATTTAAGGAAGCTGCTATCTGTGTGTTTGAAAAACCAATAACGGCGACCTCGGAAGGGACTTGAATCTGAAGCTCAGCCAAAATACCTAGTGTTCGGGTTGTAATAACATCCGTAGCGCCGAAAATCGCATCTATACTTTTATGTTCAAGATATTCTTTGCGCAAAATCTCTCGAATTGTTTCGTCTATATCGGTGGTATTATTAAAACTACATTCGATATAATGTCTATTATCAAAAGGAATCCCCGCATCTGATAAAGCAGATTTGAAGCCATTTAATCGTTCGGCTGCCACACCTAAGTTCTTTCCGGTGATATGCAAAATATTCTTTTTACCTTGTTCGATGAGATGCTTTGTGGCGTTATATGAACCCTGGAAATTATTGACACCTACCTTGAATGTGTCGAGCTGGTGATTGATACGATCAAAAATAACGACTGGGATCTGTGATTTTATCAATGCTTTTAGCTCTTCAATATTTGAATCGGAAGAAACCGGAGATATCATTAAGCCATCAATACCGCGCATGCGTAAGACGTCAATACAATTTTTTTCGATCCGTTCGTCTTCCCGGCTTTGCATGAAAATAACGTCATAGACAGTCTGTTGAGAGGCTATTTGAATTCCATCGAGGATTTGTGAAACGAATGTATTACTAATGTTGGATACAATAACCCCTATTGTATTGGATTTTCCTATTTTTAAGCTCCGTGCCAACTTATTTGGGTGGAAATTATGCTTTTTGGCATATTCCTGAACCATCTTTTTAGTCGCTTCACTTATTTCGTAGCTGTCTGATAATGCCTTGGAAACCGTCGAAACAGAAATATTGAGTGCCAACGCTATATCTTTCAGGGTAGTTCTGCTCATCGCTCTGGTGGTTATTTTAAGAAGATAAATCTACATAAAAAAATAGATAAATAGGTTTTTTATCTTGATAAGTGGATCAATGCTGCTATTATTTGGCTTTTCATATTGATATTTTCGCTTGTTTCAGCGGCAGTTTTGGCGAAGAGGAGAGATCTGTTGTTACGTTGCTTATGTTCAAATTGAATATCGATTTGTAATTAACAGCACTATAGCACCGCTTTAACAGGGGGGTAATAGGGGGTGTACCCCTGATAACCCCCTGTTAACCCCCTGTTATCCCCCTATAATACCCCTTTTAATTAGGAATAAAAGTTGAACGAAATTGGTAATAGATCCGATGCGAAGCCTGTCTCCATACTATAATATGATGACCTGGGGTTCTCCGAAGGCCCAGTCTGGTGGCCGGATCAGCCATTCCAGCCCTCCGATCACCTGTTTTACAAAAAGAATCTCGCACCGTTACAGGCAGTTAAGGGCGAAATGAAATAAATAAGAACAAAAGGCTTGGAAGTCTGCCCGAAAACTCCCTATCTTTGCACCACTCCGCAAGGGAGGAACGGTTACCCCGAAAGAAGGAATCATGAAAAAAGAAGGGTTTAAGAGAAGCCTGACAGGATTTAAAATCCCGCTCAGTTTATTTTAAACGCGGAAATCGAAAAAAGGGAAAAGAAAAAAAACTTGAAAAAGTTTTTGGAAGTTCA